>NZ_CP064653.1:685511-1371022 GCF_015711015.1 Methylomonas sp. LL1 | reverse complement strand
CTTGTTCTTTCTCAACATTCTTAGCAATATTCAGCATTTCGGCATGCGGATTGTTCAGTTGATTGATAATGGTCCTGACGACTTCCGGAATTTGGGGCAACTTGTGAATATTGTCGAATAGCTGATGCATTTGTGTTGGCATAATTCCGAGTATCCTTGATGGTTGAAAATTGCTTATCAGTGTAGCCGAATAGAATATTCTGGCAACTCAATCGATAGTACCGATTCGGGTAGGCAAAGCTTGCTTGGCATGGCTTTGGCGCGAGGTTGATAACAATAATGCTGGCTACGGCCAGCGATTTTTATAATAATCGCGGTAACGGAAAAGGATAGGCGGTTTGTATTCAGCGTAAGTTTTTCCGTCGGACAATAATAATCATAAAGTGAGGTAAAACCATGTTAGCTAAAATTGCTGTTGCCGATTACATGTCCACCCATCTGGTGACCGTTTTGCCCGAGACCGATGTCGCGCAGGCCTTAACCAAAATGCTCGATCATAAAGTGACCAGTGTGCCGGTGGTGGATCACCACGGTAAGCTGGTTGGTATTTTTTCCGAAAAGGATGGTATGAAAGTGGTGATCGAATCCGCTTACAATCAAAGCATGACCGGAAAAGTGAGCGAGTTCATGTCGACCGACCCACAGGTGATTGATGTTGAAGACAGTTTGGTCGATGTCGCCGCCAAGTTTCAAAACACTTCCATTAGAAGTTTTCCAGTGTTTAAGGACGGTGCTTTAGCCGGCATGATCAGCCGGGTGGATGTATTGCGCGCCTTGGTTTCCGCTCGTTAATGAACCTGGCAACTTGGAAACAGCATTTCCCGGAATTTGTCGGCCGGGACGATAAAGTGCTGAACCAGTTGATGGAATCGGCGGTTTTGGTGAAATTGCCGGCCGGGCAGCAAGTGTTTTATCCGGGAAAAATCTGTGAAAACTACCTGTTAATGCTTGCCGGCCGAGTGAAGGCTCAAATCATTTCGGCCGATGGCAGGGAGGTTCTGCTTTATTATGTGCATGCTGGAGATTCTTGTGTGCTGACGACATCCTGCCTGTTGGGAGATAACCACTATCCCGCCGAAGGTTACGCCGAAACCGATATCAGCGCCTTTGCCATTCCCGCCCATGTTTTCCATCGCTGTTTGGAACAATCGGTTTTTTTTCGGGAGTTTGTGTTTCGGAATTTTTCCAAGCGTTTGACGGATGTCATCAAACGCATGGAGGCGCTCAGCTTCGGTACAGTCGATCAAAAATTGGCAAAAGTGCTATTGGCCGACCAAACTAAAACCATCAATAAGACCCATCACGAACTGGCCCTGGAAGTGGGCTCGGTTCGTGAAGTGGTCTCCCGTCATCTAAAACGTTTTGAACATTGTGGATGGTTGAATCTAAGCCGGGGCTGCATCGAAGTCATTGATGCGGATGCTTTATACAAGATCATTGCCGGGGCCGAAATCGGTTAATCCTGCTGCTTATCCTCCCGTTTTTTCTCGTTACCGATCAGCTGAATTAAAATAAAACCCAGGACAAAACCCAGCACGGCTGAAAATACCAGTGGTAAGGCGAAAGGAATGTCATGAGGGTCTCTCAGGTTCATCTGTAAAATGCCCGAGGCAATACCGAATATGAAGTCTAACATTGTAATCCTACCTTTTTTATAAGTGAATTTGGCCTGTTGAATGACCTGTTGTTTGTCAGATCAGAAGCAAAAGGCAATTCAAATATAAGGATAAGCTGATTAAATATCAGTGACTAAGTCACAAAGGTTGTGGCGGGTATTTTGTTATCAGTACAATATCGGCATTTACACCAAGCGAGGGTTAGATATGAAAACCGACAACCATGACGATGGCAGCAAAAAGGTCAAAAACATTGCGGCGGTACTGTACTTGTTGGCGATGATTTTCATAGTCGGGGGCTCTTATCTGAATCAGCAGCGTGAAAATGCCGGCACCCAAAATCCACTAGCCGATCGGCGCTAATACAATTTGCGGGTGATGCGGGGCTCATCCTTTTTCGCAATTATCCTCCGAGCGGCTGACGACGATACTCAATCCCGCACCCATTCCTCGGCCAATCTGCTGGGAATATGCGCGGATTCGCTGGATGCCGGGTAAGTTTTGCCGCTGATTACGCAATAAATCACTCGCAGTGTGTCGGCCAGCAATAACCAAGTGATCAACATGAATAAACCGGTTAGGCCGGCATTTAGATAATCGTTGAAAATCAGGTGCGGAGCCTTGTTGACCATGTCGGTAGTCAGCGAGCCGTTAGTCAATTTTTCCGACAAATCGGCGGCATGTGCCAAGAAGCCCACCCGCAAATCCGCCGAAAACAATTTTTCCCAGGCTGCCGTGCTGGTGACGATGATCAACCAGGACAAGGGCAGGGCGGTGACCCAGACATATTTCAGCTTGTCGGATTTGACCAAAATCGTCGTGCCGACGCACAGCGCGATTGCCGCCAGCATCTGGTTGGCGATGCCGAACAGCGGCCACAGGCTGTTGATGCCGCCCAAGGGGTCGATAGTGCCCATGTAGAGGAAATAGCCCCAGGCGCCGACCACCAGACCGCTAGTCAGAAGGATACTAGGGTAACTGTTGGACTTGCCGACGCCGATATTGAAATTGCCCAGCATGTCTTGCAACATGAAACGGGCGACGCGGGTGCCGGCATCCAGGGTGGTCAGGATGAACAGCGCCTCGAACATGATCGCGAAGTGGTACCACGCGGCCAACAGATGTTCGCCGAAAACCTGGGCAAACAGGCTGGCCATGCCGACGGCCAACGACGGCGCGCCGCCGGTGCGGGCAAACAGGGTCGATTCGCCCATGGTTCGGGCCAGATGCTGCATTTGTTCGACGCTAACCGGAAATCCCCAGCCGCTGATTTTGGCGACCGCATCCACGGCTTCCTTGCCGACGATGCCGGCAGGGCTGTTGATCGCAAAGTAAACCCCGGGTTCCAAAACCGTGGCGGCGATCATCGCCATGATCGCTACGAACGATTCCATCATCATCGCACCGTAGCCGATGAAGCGGGCGTCGGTTTCATTAGCCAATAATTTGGGCGTGGTGCCGGAAGAAATCAGCGCGTGGAAGCCGGAAATCGCGCCGCAGGCGATGGTGATGAACACAAACGGAAACAGCTTGCCGCCGAAGATCGGTCCGCTACCATCGATGAACTGTGTCAGTGCCGGCATTTTTAGTTCCGGCCGCAATATCACGATGGCTATCGCCAACGCGGAGATGGTGCCCAGTTTCATGAAGGTGGACAAATAATCGCGCGGCGCCAGCAACAGCCAGACCGGCAGCACGGCGGCGGCGAAACCATACAGAATCACCATCAGCGCCAATTGCGGGGCGTCGTAATCGAACCAGCCACGAATGGTGGCGTTATCGTCGATCCAGCCGCCGCCGATCACCGCAAAAATCAACAGTGACACGCCGATCAAAGTCGCTTCCAGCACCCGGCCAGGACGCAGATGATGCAAATAAATGCCCATCAGCACCGCGATCGGTATCGTCGCCGCCACCGTCGAAGTGGCCCATGGGCTGTGCTTCATCGCATTGACCACCACCAGACCCAACACCGCGATCAGGATCACCATGATCATCATCACGCCTATCATCGCCGCGCCGCCGCCGATCGCGCCCAATTCGTCCTTGGCCATTTGGCCCAGCGAACGGCCGTCGCGGCGGATCGAAAAGAACAAGGTCACGAAATCTTGTACGCAGCCACCCAGCACCGCGCCGATCAAAATCCACAAAGTGCCTGGCAGATAACCGAATTGCGCGGCCAGGGTCGGACCGATCAACGGGCCGGGGCCGGCAATCGCGGCGAAATGATGGCCGAACACCACCCATTTATGGGTCGGCATGAAATCGCGGCCATCGTCGAAACGTTCGGCCGGCGTGGCGCGGCCAGCATCCAATACCAACACCTTGGCGGCGATAAAGGCGCTGTAAAACCGGTAGCCCAAGGCATAAACGCAAACCGCGGCCACGATCAGCCACATGCTATTGATACTCTCGCCGCGTTGCAGCGCAATGCCGCCGACGGCAAAGGCGCCGATCAGTGCGACGCCAGTCCAGAGTAAGAGGGAAGGTAAACGGTTGTTATTGCCGGGCATGGCGAGTTCCTGTCGATGAATGCGCTTTGATACGGGATAAAAGACGTAAATGGTAGCACGAGGCCGATGCTTATCGCAGGCGGGCTTTGCTATTGTGGCATCGGTTCAGGCCATGGTGCCTGGACGTCGGACAAATACACCCTGTTCAGCGTTCGGCCCGGCGGGCAGCTCTTCATGGGCTTCGGCGACACAGTTTGACCGTGACGGTCTTGGCATCATTTACCTTCGGTAAATTTAGGTTTGCGGTAGCGTCGCATTCGCCCCGCCACCCAGCGCCTTGTACACCGCGATCAGATTGGCCGAGGTGTCGGCTTCCGAGCGGGCCAGTTCAATCTCGGCCACATACAAGGTTCGCTGCGCATCCAATACGTCCAGAAAGGATGTGACGCCTTCCTTATAACGCAATTGCGATAAACGCACCGATTCCTGTAAGTCCGCCACCGCTCGGGCGAGGGTTTGTCGGCGAATTTCTTCCTTCAGATAATGGGTCAGCGCCGTTTCGGTTTCCCGTAATGCGTCGAGTATGGTTTTCTGGTAGCCCAGATAAGCTTCTTGTTGCTTGGCTTCGGCCAGATCGATGCCGGCTTGGATTTTGCCGAAATTCAATAACGGTTGCACCAGGTTGGCGGCGGTGCCATAGGAAAATGCCGCCGATTTGAACAAGCTTTCCAGATCAGTGTTGCGTAACCCCAGAAAAGCGGATAACGATATTTTCGGAAATAGTTCAGCGATCGCTGCGCCCTGCATCGCGGTGGCGGCCGCCAGTTTGCGTTCGGCGACATGGATGTCGGGACGGCTGCGGATGGTTTCGGCCGGCGAAGTCAGCAGTTGTTTTGCCGGCGCAACCGGCATGGGTACCGAGTCGTTCAACTCGGCGGCCAGCGTACCCGGCTGTTGGCCAATTAACAATTCCAGTTGCCGCAAGTGGGCAATTTGTCCGGCTTCCAGCGCCGGAACCCGCGCTTCGGTGGCTTCGGTTTGGGCGCGGGCGCGCACTACGTCATGCTTGGTGCCGACGCCTTCGTTGAACAATTTCTCGGTCAAACTCAGCGTATGGCGTTGGGATTCAAGGTTGGTACGGGTAATCAGTAGCTGGCGTTGTAAGCTGCGATAGTCGATATAGTTGCGTGCCACTTCGGCGCTGAGTATCACCAGGGTTTGCCGGTATTCTTCCCGGGCTCCGTCAAGATCGGCTGCCGCCGCTTCCAGTCGGCGTTGCTGGCGGCCGAACAAATCGATTTCCCACAAGGCGTCGAAACCCAGTTCGAATAGATTGAACTTGATACCGGGCGCCAAGCCGGGGAACGGATTCTCTTGACGTTGGCCGCCGACCGTGGCATTGACGCTGGGAAACAGTTCGGCACGGGTACCGCGGCGTTCGGCTCGGGCTTGATCGATGCGCGCCAGTGCCATCTTTACATCCAGATTTCCGGCCAAGGCTTTATCCATCAGCTTGTCCAGGCCGGCATCTTCAAAGCTTTTCCACCAGGTTTTCAGCGTTTCCGGGGTGCTGGACCAGACTATCGAATTTTGGGCCGCCGCCGAAGCCTGCCAATGTGCCGGCACTACTGGCGTTTCTTCATGGTAATCCGGTCCCATCGCACAGCCGCTCAGCCAGCTCAGGAATACAAAGAAGTAGATCTTAGGCTTCATAGCCATGTCCTTTCAGGAAGAAGGCAACCACCGAGTCGACCAGCCGCTGTTTTTCCTGGTTGGTTAGACCGGTTTGCAAGCCCAGCAGGCAACGGAAATGTTGATCGCCGTTCAACATGTCCAGGAACAGATGGCTCGAAGTTTCCAGGTCGCTGATATTGACTATGTTGCGCTCATGCAGTTTGGCCAGATAAGACGACATTAACCGTAATACCGGTACCGGTCCGGAGCGGTAAATCAGCTCGCCCAGTTCCGGAAATTGCTGCTGTTCGGCGATGATTAGCCGGTAAAGTTGCAAGGCTTCGTCGGCATAAACCAGATCGACGAAGGCATGGGCGATGGCGCTCAAACCCACCACCGGATCGTCGGCTTCGGTTTGTACGCTGTTGAGGGTGTTCAGTAAGGCTTGGCACTGGCATTCGATTACGGCGGCGAACAAGTCCTGTTTGCTTTTGAAATGGTTGTACAGGGTGGGTTTGGATACCGGCGCGGCCTCTGCAATCGCTTCCACGCTGGCGCCGCTGTAGCCGTGGCTAATAAAAGCACGCTTGGCCGCGTCGAGTATGGCTTGTCGTTTGGGATTGTCGGTTTTCTTCATCGGATTGTGGAATAAAAAATAAAGTTGCATCGAGGTGGGGTTGATGAGTAGACTAAACTATACCGTTTAGTTAAGCAAGAGTCATTCATGCCATTCAGCAAAAAATTCTTAAGTATTGTCCTATTTCTGGCCATCGGCGCGGCCGGCGTCGTGTATTGGTGGCGGGCTGTCCATCCTTTCGAGAGCACCGATAATGCTTATCTGAAAGCCCACATCAGCCTGATCAGCGCCAAGGAAACCGGCTATGTCAAGGAAGTGTTATTCCAGGATAACCAGCGGGTGGCTCCGGGTGATGCATTGGTGATCATCGACGATCACGATTTCCGCGCCAAGGTGGCGGAGGCGGAGGCGCGGGTGCAAACCGAAACCGCCCATATTCAAACCCTGGAAACCGACAAGCACACCCAAAACGCCAAGATTCGCCAGGAAGCGGCCAATATCAACGCCGCCGAAGCCGATTTGACCCGGGCCGCCAAGGATTCGAAACGTTTCGGCAATTTGGCCGAGGAGGGCGCGGTATCGGCGCAGACTCGCGATACGGCCGATTCGGTTCACAAGCAAGCCGCCGCGCAACGGGAAAAAGTGCTGTCGGCGCGCGCCGAAGCCGAAAGCCAATTAGCGGCTCTGGATGCCCAAATCAATGAAACCCGCGCCCGCTTGCAAGCGGCCCAGGCGGTTCTGGAATTGGCCCGCATCGATCTGGCGAACACTCGGATTACCGCGCCGATGGCCGGCATCATCGGTAACCGTAGCGTGCAGCTTGGCCAACTGGTACAACCCGGCCATGTATTGGGCTATCTGATTCCCAGCGAGGGCTTGTTCGTGGAAGCCAATTTCAAGGAAACCCAGATTGCCGAAATGCAACCGGGGCAGGCGGCGGCAATCAA
This sequence comes from Methylomonas sp. LL1, assembly GCF_015711015.1. NCBI lineage: Bacteria > Pseudomonadati > Pseudomonadota > Gammaproteobacteria > Methylococcales > Methylococcaceae > Methylomonas > Methylomonas sp. LL1. Next base: position 1,363,755 of record NZ_CP064653.1, on the reverse strand, counting down.
AGTCGACGCCTATCCCGATCAGGTGTTTGGCGGCCGGGTGGACAGTTTCGCGCCGGCGTCGGGTTCGGAATTCAGCCTACTGCCGCCGGAAAACGCCACCGGTAATTTCACCAAGGTCGTGCGCCGGGTGCCGGTGAAGATACGCTTCGATTCGGCCGCCGATTTGAGCAAACTCAAACCCGGCCTTTCGACCGTGGTCAAAATCAAGGTGCGCTAGCGCATGGCCACGATAATCGAGCCTGAACAAGCGAGTTCAAGCGAAGCGTTCAGCGTTAGTACCGGTCAATGGATCGGTTTTTTCGCGATGGTATTCGGCATTTTCATGGCAATTCTGGACATCCAGATCGTCGCCAGTTCCCTGGAACAGATACAGGCCGGGCTGTCGGCGACGCAGGACGAAATCACCTGGGTGCAGACCGCTTATCTGGTGGCGGAAGTCGTGATCATCCCGTTGTCCGGTTGGTTGGCGCGGGCTTTTTCGACGCGAATTTTGTTCGTGTTGTCTTGCGGCGGTTTTACGCTGATGAGTCTGTGCTGCGCCCTGGCCTGGAATCTGCCGGCGATGGTGGTGTTCCGCGCCTTTCAGGGCTTGTTCGGCGGCGCGATGATACCGACCGTGTTCGCGGTGATCTACACCTTGTTCCCTCCTCGTTTACAGCCGGCGATGGTGATCGTGGTCGGCATGGTGGTGACCGTCGCACCAACCGCCGGCCCGGTACTGGGTGGTTATCTGACCGAAGTGGTGTCCTGGAAGGCCTTATTCTTGATCAACTTGGTGCCCGGTTTGCTGGTGTGCGTTGCTACCTGGCTGTTCGTGCGGGTCGACGAACCGGATTGGGGCTTGCTGGACAAGATCGATTTTCTCGGCATTGTCTACATCGTGATTTTTCTGGGCAGTCTGCAATTTGTGTTGGAAGAAGGCGTGCGCGAACAATGGTTCGAGAGTCGGGAGATCGTATTTTTCAGTCTGGTCGCCGCGCTATCCGGCATCGCGATGTTCTATCGCGAACTGAGCATAGAACACCCCATCGTCGATCTGTGGGCGTTTCGCAATCGTAATTTCGCGGTGGGTTGTGTATTCAGTTTCGTCCTCGGTATCGGTTTGTTCACCTTACTGTTTCTGATGCCTGTCTATCTGGCCAGCGTCAAGGGTTTGAACAGTTTGCAGATCGGCCAATACATCATGATCACCGGTTTGTTTCAGTTGTTATCGGCCTTCGTTGCCGGGCCGCTGGCGAAAGTGTTGGATTCCCGATTGATGCTGGCGTTAGGCCTGTCCGGCTTTGCGTTGGGCAGCTGGATGAACGGCAATCTGACTCACGAGGCCGGTTACTGGGAGTTTTTCTGGCCGCAGGCGGTGCGAGGGTTTTCGTTGATGTTTTGTTTTTTGCCGATCAACTCGCTGGCACTGGGCACCTTGCCGCCGGATGAGGTGAAAAATGCCAGCGGGCTTTACAACCTGACCCGCAACCTGGGTGGGGCAATCGGTCTAGCGGTGGCCAACACGCTGATGATACAACTCAACAAACAACATTATGCGGGGATACGGGAACATGTGACGCCCGGTTCGCCACAGACGCAAACGTTTTTGAACGGTTTGCGGGAACGGTTCTCGATGGCGGGATTGCCGGATGCAGAGTCAGCGGCGCTGAAACAGCTCTACGGAATGGCAATGCGTGAAGCCGAAGTGCTGACCATGAATACCCTGTTCCATACCCTGGCGTTGATTTTTCTACTGGCTTTGCTATTGATGCCGTGGGTCAGCAAAGTTTCCGCCGATGCCGGCGAAGCCGCCGGCGGGCATTGAGTTTCGCAACAAGGTTGACGATTTACCTTAGCGGTCTAAGCATTTACTGGTTAAAATCCCCAGCGCTATAGTAAACAACTTGACCGCAGATTACGGAGGATGACATGAAAAACAACACTATTGTTTCCTGGCTTTTGGCTTCGGCCATGCTGATGACGGCTACCCAACTCCATGCCGAAGCGCAAGCCGAGAAGCCGGTGCATGGCGAATATAAAGACTGGCTGACATTGAGCGTCTCGCACCGGCTGGATAAAAAACTGGTGCGCAGCATAGTCGGTAACGACATTGCCATCAAAGCCGCCCGCGCCGGTAACACCAAGCCTTGGCCGGATGGTACCATTATCGCCAAGGTAGGCTGGAAGGAAAAAACCCACCCAAACTGGCCGCAAGCTGTGGTACCCGGTGAATTCGCCGGCGCCGAAGCGATGGTCAAGGACAGCAAAAAATTCGCCGAAACCGGTGGTTGGGGCTTTGGCCATTGGGAAGGCGACAAGCTGGTGATGAACGATAAGGAAAAATCCGCCACCTGTTTTGCCTGCCACTCACCGATGAAAGACGCCGATTACGTTTATACCGTTCCGGCCATGCAATAAGATTTTACGGGGGCGCTTCAATCGCCCCCACTTATGCCCGCCAATACAGCGACATGCGCGGCAACACTGGCCGCCAATGCCTTCAAGTTATAACCGCCTTCCAATGTCGAAATAATCCTGCCCTGACAGCAAGCGTCGGCAATCTCCACCAGTTCAGCGGTAACCCAGCGATAATCATCTTCGACCAATCTCAATGAGGCCAATGGGTCGTCCTTGTGCGCATCGAAGCCAGCCGAGATCAGAATCAGCTCTGGCTTGAATTTAGTGACCGCCGGAAGAATGATGTCGCTGTACTTGGTCCTGAATACCGCGCCGTCGGTGCCGGCCGCCAACGGCACATTGATGATATTGCCGACACCATTTTCCAACGGATCGCCGCTGCCGGGATAATGCGGCCATTGATGGCTGGAGGCGTACAACACCTGCGGCTGTTCATAAAATGCGGCTTGGGTGCCGTTGCCGTGATGCACATCGAAATCGACAATCGCGATGCGCTCCAGGCCGTAGTGACGGCGGGCGTACTCGGCGGCAATGGCAATATTGTTGAACAGGCAAAAACCCATCGGATAACCCGGCATCGCATGATGTCCGGGCGGACGCACCGCGCAAAAGGCTTTGTCGGCTTGGCCGCCGCAGAGTTTGTCGACAGCATCGCAAACCGCGCCGACCGCGCGCAGGGCCGCTTGTTTGGAACCGGGCGAGGCCACCGTATCGGCATCGAAATAAGCCAGACCGTGCTCCGGAATCCCGCTCAATACCCGCGCGATCATCGCCGGCCTATGAATCAGCGCCAGTTTTTGCTGAATGTCGTCGGGGATAGGAGGGGGAACTCGGCGCAAGGACTTAAATTCGGCGCTATCGAGTGCCTGATCGATCGCGCGCAATCGGTCCGCGCTCTCCGGATGACTGGGGCCGGTGTCGTGATTGAGAAAATCCGCATGACTGTAATACAGCGTCGTCATATATCACCTCAACAAATTGGAACTACCGATAGGTCCGGCTGCTAACCGCGGGCGGCTTCCGCCTATACTGTCGCCTACCAACTTAGCATGTTATGGCTTGGGTTTCCAGATCAGGTAAATTTGATCCCCGTATCGTCGGAGAACCCGTCCGGCAAACTGTCTGAGCAACCTGTCAGCGGATCACTATTAAGCCTCAAGCTACGCAGGCCAAGTTCCTGGCTTTTTCAGTTTGGCGGAGTAGGGCGATTTTAATCGCCTGCTCTCGTGGTAAATTATTACTCCTTTACAAGCCGGAACCGACATTAAGCCGTTTTATTCATCCGGCTAGATTGGTATACAGCCGAGATTACGGCTGGCTGGATGACTCGCCGGGTTGTCGTATCCATGACCATTTTACATTTTCCCTTGAAGGCATGAACTTACTCGGTATTTTGCGTAACTCCTATTAGGCGATTTATGGCAATAAATGTACCCAATCCAAGTAATTTGCCGTTGACTGAGCGGAGTCGAAGTCAACCGTTCGCTTCGGCTACTTCGGCTTCGCTCGGCACAAGTCCGCTCAGCGAACGACACATATTTGACATTGGCAATGGGTACAAACTTTCTCAAAAATCACCTTACGGCGTGGAAACCCGGCCGCAAAGCGTATGGATGAACGATATTCAGGTGGGCGCGATGGTTATGGTGCGCTATTGATGACGGCTTTGCTTTATCCTCCAATGCTGGCAATGCTGTTGTTGTTATTGTTGAGCACTGGCGCGCATGCCGATAATGCATTGGAACAATGGCGCGGCCAGATCGTCGAGATCCGGCGCTTGGCGGAAAACGACTTCCTGGCTGCCCTGGTCGAAGCCGAACGTTTACAAAATACAGTTCCCCTGGACGCCACGCCGACTGACCGGGCAGGTTTGTTAAATGTATTGGCCCGAATCGAGATTTATCTCGGCCACACCGAACAGAGCGCCGAGCATGCCCGGCAGGCGTTCGATCTGGCCCGGCAACACAACGATCGGATCGGTCAGGCCGAAGCCGATCTCAACAGAGCATTGATTAGCGTCAATCAGGCCCGAATCGACAAAATGAACGAAGCGGTAGTTCACGCCATGACCGTACTCGAGGGTGCCGACCGTTCCGATCTGTTGGCCGAAGCCATGCTGCGCACGTCGATGATGTACCGGCGCATGGAGCAGCTCGACGATTCCGTCGCCATCGCGGTACAGGCATTGGACATCGCTGAGCGTAGCGGCGATGCCATGGCATTGACCTATGCCTATCAAGGCATGGCGGCGGCTTACGACCTCAATCATCGGCATGCGGATGCCCTGGCCTATTACCGTAATATGCACGGAAAAGCCATCGAGGCCCATTCCAAGCGCCTGGAGGCAGAGGCCTTGCTCGGCACGGGTAGCAGCCGTTTTGGCATGGGCGATTTCAGCGGCGGCGAAGCGGAGATACGCCGGGCCATCGACATGTTTCGCGCCCTGCGGGCACCGTTTTATGTTGCCCACGCGCTGATTGGCTTGGCCGAGGGCCTGCGGACGCAAGGCCGGCTTAGCGAAACAGTCGTGTTGTTGGATGAGGCGGAGAGTATTTATCAACAGGGCAATAACAAGATAGGCCTGTGGTGGGCGCTATATATTCGCGGCGGCGACTTCCTGAGCCTGGGAGCAACCGAACGGGCCGATGCCGATGCCCAACGGGGTTACCAACTTGCGCGGGAAATCGGATTTCCGCTGTATCTGGGTAAAAGCGCCAAGAGTTTGGCCGGCATCGCCGCCGCTCGCGGCGATCATAAACGGGCTTATCAATTGCTGACGGAAGCCGATGAAATGTCGGCCAAGGCCGCGGCCGAAAAGGCCAGTACCCGCATGGTCGATCTGGCCCAACATTATCAGGACGAAATCAAGCAGCGCCAGATCGGCGAACTCAACCGCCTCAACGAACGCCAAGAAGCGGAAATCAGCCATCGCAGCCTGCAGCAACGTTGGCTGTGGACGGTGCTGGGCGGTAGTCTGTCCATGCTGATGATTATCGCGGGCTTTCTAGCTCGACAGCGCCGCGTCAATCGCCTGCTTGGCGCCGCCAATATTCAGTTGCGGCGCTGGCGGGATGTTTTCGAACATGCCGAATGGGGCGTCGTCGTGGGCAGCGCGGACGGGAAAACGATTGAACTGATGAATCCGGCTTATGCCAGGATGCACGGTTACAGCGTGGAAGAGTTGTCGGAACGGTCGATCGTCGAGGCTTTCGCACCCGCAATCCGTGACGCGGATCCATGGAGAATAGGCCAAGCCGGCCAGAGCGATCATCACGTGTTCGAATCATTACATGTGCGCAAGGACGGTACGGTTTTTCCGGTAATCATGGACGTTACGGCGGTGCTGGGGATAGACGGACAAGTTCTACACCGTATTGCCAATGTGCAGGACATCACCGAACGCAAACGCGCCGAGGCTGCCTTGCAAGAAAGTGAGTTGCGATACAGGGAAATCTTCGAGAACGCCTCGGACGCTCTGTATTTGGTCGAAGTCACGCCGGAAGGACACTTCCGCAATCTGGCGTTCAATTTCGCTTTCGAACAATCCATGGGGATAGCGCGCGAACAATTGATCGGAATCGACATCGGAAGCGTGGTTGGCGAGGATGGCGAGACGGAAGAACCCGAGCGCGCTATCGTCGCCAAATACCGCCGTTGCCTTGAAGCCGGCAGCAATATCGAGGAGGAGACCACGGTCGATTTGCCGAGCGGGCGCCGCCATTTCCATTCGACCCTGGTTCCTCTGTATGACGAATCTCGGCAAATCCGCCGGATTTTGGGCATTGCCAGGGATATTACCGAACGCAAGCGCGCGGAACAACAAATCCAGGCGCTAAATGTCAGCCTGGAACAAAGGGTATTGGAACGCACGGAGGAGCTACGGCAACAGACCCGTTACCTGCGCACCATCATCGACACCCTGCCGCTGTTGATTTGGCTCAAGGATAGCGAGAGCCGTTTCGTATTGGTCAATCAGGCCACCGCCAAATCCTGCCGTCTCAGCGTCGAACAGATGGTCGGTAAGAACGATTACGATCTTTGGCCGAATGAGCGGGCCGAAGCCTACATTGCCGAGGATAGGGCGGTGATGGCCAGCCGACAACACAAGATTTACGAAGATCGTTTGGCGAACGCGGACGGTGACATCTGGATAGAAATCGACAAGGTGCCGGTGCTGGACGACAACGGAGCCGTTTTAGGTACTGTCGGGGTGGCGCGCAATATCAGCGAGCGCAAGGCCATGGAGGCGGCGCGCGAAGCCGCGCTGGCCGAGGCGGTGCGGCTGGTGCGCATGCGTAGCGAATTCATGGCGCGCATGAGTCACGAATTGCGCACCCCGTTGAACGGCATTCTGGGTTACGCTCAGGTGTTGCTCAGGGAAAACGGTCTGGAGGAACGCCAGTCCGCGATGCTGACCGTGATCCAGCAAAGCGGCGAACACTTGCTGAATCTGATCAACGACATTCTCGATTACGCCAAAATCGAGGCCGGTAAACAGACTTTGAAACTCGGCGATGTGCCGCTGGCGAGTTTTTTGCGCAATCTGTCCGGCATTGTCAGCGTCAGGGCCGAGCAGAAGCAGTTGGCCTTCCGCTGCGAGATTGCCGAGAATGTGCCGGTTATGATACGCGCCGACGAAACCCGCCTCAGGCAAGTGTTATTGAATCTACTGTCCAATGCGGTCAAATACAGTGAACTCGGCCAGGTTAGTCTACGGGTGACGGCGCCGCAAGAGGGCCGGGTACGCTTTGAAATTGAAGATAGCGGCATCGGCATAGCCGCCGACCAAATGAACAGTATTTTTCAGCCGTTCGAGCAGGCGGCGGACAGCCGCTACCATCAGGGCGGTACCGGCCTTGGACTGGCGATCAGCCGGGAACTGGTCAGGTTGATGGGCGGCGACATTCAATTCAGTAGCCGGGAGGGCGAGGGCAGCCGGTTCTGGTTCGATCTGGAGGTCACCGAAGTAGCGGTAGGGGGCGGCGGCGATCAAGCCGAGGTCATCGGCTATCGGGGGCCAAGGCGGCGAGTACTGGTGGCGGAGGCATTGCCCGAGCAACGGGTTTTGCTGGTTGAGATGCTTGGCCGCTTGGGATTCGAAACCATTGAGGCGGCCAGCGGGGCCGAGTGTTTGGACCAGGCGCGACAATCGCCGCCGGACCTGATTGTAGTGGATATGATGTTGACCGATGGGGGCGGTCCGCAAACCATCCAGGCTTTGCGGCGATTGCCGGCTCTGGCGCAAACGCCTATCATCGCCATTTCGGACGATTCATCCGGCAAGACTGTTGCCGATGCCATGGAAGCCGGAGCCGCTGTTTTTCTGACCAAACCCATCGATATGAACACATTTCCGCGCAAAATCTCGGGTCTGTTACATCTCGAATTAATCTACGCGGCGTCGTTAGTGGAACCGGAGCGGCCATCGGCTATCCTGCAACAGCTAGCGCTGCCTCCGCCGGAGGCCATGGAGGCTTTGCACCATTTTGCCCGCGAGGGCAGCATGCGCGATATTATCCAACAGGCCGAACAACTGATTGAAATCGACCCGCGCTACCGGCCTTTTGCCGAGCAACTGCGCGGTCTGGCCCAAGGCTACCAGTCCAAGGCGATTCTGGAGCTGGTGGAACAAACCCTAGAATTGAACCGGACCAGCCGATGATGATTGCCGATACGACGAGCGTGGCGATTCCCACCATACTGATTGTCGATGACATTCCCGCTAACCTGGGCGTGGCGGTCGAAAATCTCGAAGCCCACGGCTACCGGGTGGTGATAGCGCAGGAAGGATCGGAAGGTCTGCGGCGCGCCACCTTCGTGCAACCCGACGTGATTTTGCTGGACGTGATGCTTCCCGGCGACAATGGTTTCGAGATTTGCCGGCGCTTGAAAGCCGATGCCGCGACGCGGGATATTCCAGTCATTTTTATGACAGCCCTGTCGGAGGAAGACGATAAATTGGCCGGCTTCGCCGCCGGCGGGGTCGATTATATTACCAAGCCGCTAAGGATTGGCGAAGTGATCGCCAGAGTCGATACCCATCTGAAGTTGCGCCGGATGCAAAAACAGCTGCAGCTACAAAACCAACAATTGCAACAGCACCAGCAATTACTGGAACAAGAAGTGGCGGCGCGAACCGCCGAATTGATTGTCAGCAATTGCAAGCTGGAAGCGGAAATCGAAGTTCGGCAAACCGCCGAGGAAGCCTTGCTGGAAAGTGAACGGCAATTCCGTTCGCTGGTCGAAAATACCCCGGATACCGTCGCCCGTTACGATCTGAAATGCCGGCGGATTTATGCCAATCCAAAAATGCTCGAACAGCTGGGCGGCGATGCCGAGCAAGTGATTAACCGGACGCCGGCCGAGTTTCCGGGCGGGCAATCGGCACTTGAATATCAGGCCCGGATCGAGCAGGTTCTCGCCAGCGCCTTGCCGGCCAACTTCGAATTATCCTGGGAAACCGCCGGCGGTAGGCAGATTGTCAGCTTTATCAGTCTGATTCCCGAACTCGCCGGCGACGGTAGCGTGGGTAGCGTACTGGCGGTTGGACGCGACATCACCGAGATCGATCAGTACCGGCGCAGTATCCATCGGCTGGCCTTTTACGACGCGCTGACCAACTTGCCCAACCGCGCGCTGCTGGTCGAGCGGATGCGGCATACCGTGGCCGACGCCGCTCAATACGGTTACCGGTTCGGACTGATGCTGCTGGATCTGGATCGGTTCAAGGAGATCAACGACACCCTGGGCCACGGCATGGGCGATCTGCTGCTATGCGCGGCGGCCGACCGGTTGTTGCAATGTGTGCGTAGCCACGACATGGTGGCGCGCTTAGGCGGCGACGAGTTCGCGATTTTATTGCCGCGGGTGTGGGAAGCCGATGCCATAGCCGCCATGGCCGGCAAGATGGTTATGGCCTTCGATCAGCCGTTCCAGATTTCCGGGCGTGAAATGTTTATCTCCGCCAGTCTCGGCATCGCCATTTATCCCAGCGACAGTGCCGACATCGACGCTTTGTTCCGCTACGCCGATTCGGCCATGTACCATGCCAAAAGGCAGGGCCGCAACAATTTCCAGTTTTATGCCCGGGAACTGACTGCCCGCTCAGGCGAGCGCATGCAACTGGAAACCGCATTGCGCCACGCTCGCGCCAACGGCGAGCTGGCATTGTATTATCAACCGCAGATCGAATTGGCTAGCGGCCGCATGACCGGCGCCGAGGCCTTGATACGTTGGCACCGGGGCGACGGCGGCATGGTCGGCCCGGAGAAATTTATCCCGGTGGCCGAAGATAGCGGCCTGATCATTGCCATCGGCGAATGGGTACTGAAGACCGCCTGCGAGGCGGCTGTGCTGTGGAATGCCGGTCGCGCATCGCCGGTCAAAATCGCCGTCAATTTGTCTACCCGCCAGTTTCTGCGCAACGATTTGCTGGCCACGGTCCGTCAAACCCTGCTGGAAACCGGCTGCCAGCCGCAATGGCTGAAACTGGAAATCACCGAAAGTCTGCTGCTCGAAGATAGCAGCGATATTCTCGACGTGCTGCGGGCTTTCGATGGCATGGGGCTGGCTTTGTCCATCGACGATTTCGGTACCGGTTATTCGTCGTTAAGTTATTTGCATCGTTTTCCGGTCAGCCAGCTTAAGATTGACCGATCGTTCGTGCGGGACATTCCCGAAGCTCGGGATAAGGCCGAGCTGGTGAAAGCCATTATTTCGATTGCCCAGGCCCTCAATCTGGAACTGGTGGCGGAGGGTGTGGAAACCCAGCAACAGGCGGATTATCTGAAACGGCACGGCTGCCTTGTCGCCCAAGGCTATCTGTTCGCTAAACCGATGCCGCAGGCCGAATTCGAGGCCTGGCTGGCAGAGAATGGCTTTTGAGGGCAAAAGTCACTATAGCGTTGACTGAGCGTAGTCGAAGTCAGCGGCAATTTTCATCGATTGGGTAAATTCATTTGCATAGATTACATAACAGTTCCGACCAACCTACCTTGCTGATCGTAGACGATACTCCGGTCAACCTGGCGTTGGTGGTGGACAGTCTGGACGCCGGCGGCTACCGGGTGGTAGTGGCCCAGGATGGCGAAGAAGGCTTGCAACGCGCGGCCTTCGTCAAGCCCGATCTGATTTTACTGGACGTGATGATGCCGGATATGGATGGTTTCGAGGTCTGCCGTAGACTGAAAAGCCAGGCCGAAACCGCTAATATACCGGTCATATTCATGACCTCGCTGAACGATATCGAACACAAAGTGGCCGGTTTTAAGGTCGGTGGCGTCGATTACGTGACCAAGCCGATCCAGATCGATGAACTGCTTGCCAGGGTCTCGACCCATTTGCGCATGAAGGCCATGCAACGGCAATTGCGGGAGCAAAACCGTCAGTTACGCCATTATCAGGTGAAACTGGAACAGCAAGTGGAGCAGCGCACCGCCCAGCTCATTGCCAGTAACGCCCAGTTGCGCGGTGAAATAGAACAGCGTAAGCAGACCCAGGAGCGTCTGGCGTTGATGGATTTTGCCTTGAATCATGTTGGCGAGGCCGCCTATTTGGTCGATGATAACGCCCGCTTTCATTACGTCAATGACGAAGCCTGCCGGGTGTTGGGCTACGATAGGGAAACCCTGCTCGGCATGGGGGTGGCCGATATCGACCCGGACTGGCCCCAGCCGCTGTGGTCTGGTTTTTGGCAAACCCTGAAACAGCGCGGATCGGTGACGCTGGAAACCCGGCATCGGGCTCGAGACGGCCGGCTGTTTCCGGTCGAAGTCAACGCCAGCTACTTCGAATATCTCGGCACCGAGTACAACCTGGGCCTGGTGCGCGACATTAGCGAGCGCAAGTTACAGGCAGCCCTGGAGGAAACCCGGCGGCGAATTTTCGAGGGCTTGGCCCAAGGCGGCGAACTGCTGGATATATTAAATCTGGTGATCCAATATATCGAGCTAGCTAACCCGGATTGTCTAGGCAGCATCATGATATTGGATGCCGACGGCAAACACTTGCGGGCACTCGCTTCTCCCCATCTACCTGACGATTTTACCTCGGCCGTCAACGGCATCGAGGTCGGCGACGGTGCAGGTTCCTGCGGTACCGCGGTCTGGCGCGGGGAAACCGTGATTGTCGACGATATCGGTAGCCATCCTTATTGGGGGGCTTACAAGCAGGTGGCCTTACAGGCCGGATTGTTGGCCTGTTGGTCCGAGCCGATCTTCGATTCCGCCGGCAAAGTGTTAGGTACCCTGGGTATTTACCGGCGTCAGGCGCGGGGGCCGAGTCCCGCCGATTTAGAACTGCTGCGCCGCGCCAGCCATTTTGCCGCGATTGCGATAGAACGCCGGCAAATCGAAACCCGCTTGTTAAACAGTGAACGCGAATTTCGTACCCTGGCCGAAAATGCACCGGACAATATAGGACGTTACGACAGGGATACTCGGGTGACCTATATCAATCGGATACTGGAGCGCACCCTGGGTTTGAACAACGAACAGGTGGTAGGCAAGCGCTCGATTGAAATCTTTCCCGAAAATCAGGCCATGTTGTGTTACCAGAACGTGCTGGAAAAGGTGATTGCCACTGGCGAACCGGCCGAATTCGAGTTGATTAGCGGGCCGCTGGGCGGGGGGCGAGCTTTGTACGATTTTATTCGGATCGCGCCGGAGTTGGACGACCATGGGCACGTGGTGGGGGCGATTGCCATCGGCCGCGATTACACGGAGCAAAAATGGCTGGAACAGGAGTTAATCCGGCGCGAACGCGAGTTTCGCAGTCTGGCGGAAAATTCGCCCGATATTATCATTCGTTATGACCGGGCCTGTCGGCGGATTTACTCCAATCGGAGCTATTTCGAGATCGCGCCCGATGAATCCAGTCCAACCCAGGCTAATAAGACGTTGGAATCCCGGTGGCCGGCCTCGCCGACGGCCGAGGAATATACCGAGCGGCTGCAACGGGTGATGACCAGTGGCGAGGCTGACGAATTACTGCTTGAAGTTTCCGGTCAGAATGGCTCGCCGACTTATTACACCGTTTCGATGGTGCCGGAGTTCGACGAGAGCAATCGAATCGTCAGTGTGTTGACCATAGGCCATGACATAACCGGCATTAAACGGATGGAAGCCATGCTGCGCAAGAGCGAGTTGGAGTTTCGGACCTTGGCGGAAAACTCGCCGGAAATGATCGTACGTTATGACCGCGATTGCCGTCGCGTGTACCTTAATCCGGCCTACGAACGGGAAACCGGCATTTTGTTGGAAACTGCCTGGAACAAAAGTCCGACCGAAGTTTGGAAGCCGATGATGCGGGCCGAACAATACATGGGGCGCTTAAAACAGGTGATGGAAACCGGAGCGCCGGATCGTATCTTGTTGGAATGGTATGGTGCCGACGGCAATTTGGCGAGTCATGACATGCATGCGGTAGCGGAATATGACGAAGACGGCCAGGTTATTGGGGTGTTGGTGATAGGCCATAATATTACCGATCTTAAGGTGACCGAGCGGCGCTTGGAAGAATCGCGCGCTCAGTTGCGCGTGCTTACCGCCAAGCGCGAAGAGGCGCGCGAGGAAGAGCGCAAACGCATCGCCCGCGAAATTCACGACGAGTTGGGGCAATTGCTGAATGTATTGCGCTTGAATGTGACGACGCTGGATTTTCGCTTCGGCGACGCCAATCCGGCTTTACGCGATAAAACCCAAAAAATGGTCGGTATCGTCGATCGGGCGATACAGATGGTGCGCAGTCTGGCCAGCCGGCTCAGGCCGGCGGTACTGAGCGCGGGTATCGTGTCGGCATTGGAATGGTTGGTGCAAGAATATGCCGAAAGCACGGGCATAGCGTGCGAATTACATGTGCCCGGCGAGGATGTGCCGCTGGACGAGGATAGGGCGATGGTGGTATTTCGTATCGTGCAGGAATCGTTGACCAATGTGCTGCGGCATTCCGAGGCCAGCCGCGTCGATATTTTCATTCATAGCGACGCTGGTGTCTGCGAGGTGGAAGTGCATGATAACGGCAAGGGCTTCGATCCGGATACGGCCGGCAGGCCGAATTCCTATGGCATAGTCGGCATGCGCGAACGCGCGCTGATATTGAAGGGATCCTTGGAGATTGCGACGGCGGTGACGGGTGGTACGGTATTAAAATTGCGTATTCCGATCAATCAGACGGCCAAGCCCTGCGTCGTGCAAGGGCAGGGATAATGGCTTTGCGCGATTGGGTAAACTACATCAACAAAACTAGGAGCAACAACGTGATACACCTCATGATCGTCGATGACCACGCACTGATGCGCGAAGGGCTCAAGCAGCTTTTCGAGGGGGAGGACGACATCATTGTCGGCGCGGAAGCCGCAAGCGGCGAGGAAGTGCTGGCCATATTACAAAAAGAGAACATCGATTTGGTTCTGCTCGATCTATCGATTCCCGGTATTCATGGGGTCGAGCTGATAGCGAAAATAAGGGAAATGCCGGACAGCCCGCCGATTCTGGTGTTGAGCATGCACAACGAACCGCAGATCGCCAAACGCAAGCTGAAGAGCGGCGCTTCGGGTTATATCACCAAGGACAGTTCGCCCAAGGATTTATTGGAAGCCATACGCAAGGTAGCCGCCGGTGGACGTTATATCGCCGGCGACATTGCCGAGAGAATTGCCTTCGAAGCCAGCAGCGCGGCGCCGTTGGTGCCGCATGAGTTGTTGTCCGGACGCGAGCTGATGATTTTGCGGATGTTGGCCAAAGGCAAAAAAGTCCATGAAATTGCCCAGGAGCTGGATATCAGCAGCAAGACCGTCAGCACCCACAAGGCGCGTTTGATGCAAAAAATGCATATCGACAGCGATGTCAAGCTGGTGCAATACGCCATAGCCCATGGCATGACCGTATAACTTGTAGCTGGATACTGTTTAGAAACAGGCTGGCTACTATTCACTGTAAAGTACGGTCTTTTCATTCACGGGAAGATGGCCCATTTTATTGTTGCAGTTGCATCCTGATTGGCAAGCCGCAGACACCAAACGCCGATTTGTTGGATGCAAATACGGCCTTGGTAGCTTGATATACCCATCATTAAACCGTTACAAGCTCGTCGATAATCAGAGCAATCCTATTGCTCATTTCTACTGCGCCATTCATGGCGATAATTTCATCAGGGTAGGGTTGGTTTATAGCCACTCTGATTTTGGTGCATAAAAGTGCTGGAGTCAGATCCGTTTGACTTAAGACGCTTATAAATCCTTTACCCGATAACTTCTGAATCCGCAGGCCTTGCTCACTGTTGCCGCCATACGGAAACGCTAGCGCAGGCGTGCGGGTGCAGATCACGTCCATCAAAGTGTTGTCACCGCCTAGACTGATGGACAACGCAGCGGTCAGTAACTCTTCTTGAAAATTGCTCAAAAAGGAAACCACCTTGACGTTTTCGCTGCGTATCAACGCTTGCAACTCAGTTATTTCAGTTGTCGATGCTCTGGAACTTGTCACCACTAAAAACTGGTATTCGGCTAATAACGGAGCGGTTTGAATAGCTGAGCGTAACAAATTCATACCGATTTCGCCGCCACCTTGGCTGACCACAATTTTGTTTTGGCGAATCGGCCACTGTCCTGGCAATGGAGGGCTGACATAACCCACATACACCAGACGATCGGAAATATCGGCTGTCAATGCAAACGTTTCCTCAAAGTGAACAATATTTGGGTCGCCGCGCACGAATACGGTATGGATGTGTTCCCGCACCAGTTTCACCATGCGCTGTTCGGCGTCCAGCGGCGCCGGCACCAAAATTTCCCGGACAAAACAAAAAATCGGTACCGCCGCGCAACGCTGTCTAACGGTGGCAAACAGCCCAAGAATCTCTTTTTTCAGGCGCCGCCGACCGAACGGGAAAAACTCGACAATCACCGCGTCGTAGGGCCAATCTAAAAAGCGCTCGATAGCGGCGGCGCGCTCGGCCCAGACGTTTTCGATAGGATCATCGCTATCCGGCGCATAAAGCTCATCGGTTGCACTGTCGATTAAGATAGTTGGCAAACGCAGATGCCTAAATCCGGGCAGTTCCGGCATTTGTTGCAAGCCTTGTCCACCGTGAATCAAATCGACATCGGCGTAAGTCGACAACTCGCGAATCACCAACAGACTGCTGGTCAAATGCCCCAAACCGACCAGGCTTTGGCAATAAAACAGGATTTTCCGGCGTTTCGAATGCATGCTAACCAACCCTTAAAAGCTGTATTTAAAGGTCAGATCCAACTGGAAGGAGTTATTGCCTTCCAATTGTCCGAAAGCCGGGCCGGCCATGAATAGCGAGCCGGCAAATTGCACCTGCAAATGTTTCCATTCGTCCAGGGACAATACCAAGTCGAACTCGTCGCCCAGCGTGCCGCTTCTGCCGTTGGGCGTGGCGCGAATCCGCGAATCGCGAATCACCGACGACGGCGTGGCCTGTTCGTAGTGGTGGTAGAGCAAGTCGATGGAACTTTGCTCGGAGATCGGAAAGCCCAAGGCGGCGGTCATGATGTTTAAATTCGACAATTCCGGCCGAAACAATTCGCCGTAGTAACGAAAGCGCTGGCTGCCGGATAATTTGATTTTGTTGTTATGGATCCCCGATTGCCGATAACTGCTGTCGGTGCCGTCGTCGGGATTGGCGTCGCCGGAACCGTAGGCATAACCCAAGGTCAGGTAAGGTTCCAGGAACAGATTGCTGTACCAAGTGATGCCGGCGTCCATGCCCCAGGCTGCGACGTGCCGTGGGGTTTGCGCGCCAACTCGGGAGACATTGCTGTTTATGTCGGTGAAGGTTTGGGTGGTCTCTTCACCGAATACAAACGCCGAATCCAGCCAATAGCCGATCTTGCCGACATGTTCGATTTTGAACTTGCCCATCGTCCGTCCGCCGAACCAATTCAGGTCGCCGTCGCTGGCGTCTTTACGATTGGCTTGGATCAAGTCGCCGGGGTTTTGGTTATCCGAATTGTCGAACTGGCTCAGAAAGAACAAGGACAAATTTTGCTTCGGAGCCCATTGCCAAACCACGTCGCCCATCAGCCGCACCACCCGGTCGCTGACCGGATCGATGAAATCCTGATCCGATTGTTTGGAACCCAATTCGTTGGCAATCGCCAACTCGGCAAACAGCGTGTCTTCGCCAAAATACACCCTTGCCGCGTCCAGTTCGTCGTTCCACCACCATTGACGTTTGTCGGCAATGCGTTGCCGGCCCAATTGCAGACTAAAACCCGAATCCAGTATCTGATGAATGAACAGCCAGGCCTGGGTCAGTTTAATTCCGGCTTCGTATTGATCCAGACCGCTTTCGGTGTAGACCTCCGGATCGTAGTAAACATCGGACTGCACAAAAAACGACAAGGATTTTGACCACTGGTAAAACAACTCCAGTTTCAGATCTTGATAGACATTAGCCACGTCGTCGTCGCGGCGCGGGTCTAGCCGTCTGTCTTCCACGTAACGCGGTTCCAACTCATAGGCACCGCCGATGGTCAACGGGTGGCCGAATACATCGACCTTAAACTGGTCGGCCGGCCGTTTGTCGCCTGGGTTGATACGCAAAGGTTCTTTTCTGACTCCGTCGCCGTTGTCCTGGCGAAAGGCATTGTCATTGGGTTTGTTCGCGGCCACCTGCCCGTTAGTGGTCTCTGCAAGTACCGATAAACTCAGCAAGGTACCGCCGGCCAGTAATACCGTTTTTCCGGTTTTTAGTATGAAGGAATTAAAGCTCATGAACGAAGGGCAAATCAGTGGTGTGGTAAATTGAGGCATGGCCGCATAGCTGTCGGAACAGCCTGGGACTCAAGCTGAAACGAACACCCCGGTGCATCAGCAGCCTGTCTGACGTCTAAAAATTCGCGCATCAAGCGGCAATGTGCATTGGGATGTTCGCGGAATAGTTGCAATAAGGCTTGCAGATGCTCAAGGTCGTCTGCGTCCATCACTGCGTGGTGCAGCATAATGCCCAGTGGTTCCGGATGCTCCGGATGCAACACATCCGCTATGGCTTGGCCAAGCGCAAGCCAGGGTTGAGCGGATTTGACTCTGATCCCGCACCAGTCGATAGCCACCGGAATTTCCCGCAATGTTCCGGTATGGAGCGGGGCCGCTCCCCGGTTGCGCGACAGCGCTTGAAAACCCAGTTTAACCAAGCTGTCGGCCGTGGCCTGGCTACAACGGTTCCAGGGCGGCGTGAAAATCCGGCCCAGCGCCGGCCCTAGCAATTGCTCCAGATGTAGCTTGCCAATTTGCAAGTCGCGGTATTGCCGCTCTTCGCTACGGCTCTCACCGAATTCGCATTTGCGGCCTTGAGCTTCATGGTTATCATGGCTATAGCCGTGTTGGTGCAAACCCAGCATCGTCGGTTTTGTTTGCCAGCGCGCCAGCAGCGCTTTGACAAGCTTTTCGGTGGTAGCCTGAGGAATCACGGCCAGATCGATCGGCACCTCGCAGGCTTGAAAGCAATCCAGTAGCTCGAACAGACGGCCATCATCCCAGCCGGCGTCGTCGTCGCGAAAAAATATGTCGATCGGCCGCTCTTTGGCATCTAATGCCGCACGGACCGGAGTCAGCCAATCAGCAGGCATGGGCATACTCCGTTGATAGCGATTCTGCGTTCGCGTCCCGTCTGCTGCTTGTCAGTAATTCCTGAATCAGACGCACGGTATGGTCCGCGCCGGCCAAATCCAGGCCGGCCGGATTGGGCGAAAAATCCCTTAATTGCAAAATCTGCTCGGCCAAACGCTGGCCCGTCAGTTCCGCCGAATTCAATACTTTCACCAAACCCAATTGCGCTAATTTTTGCGCCCGCTGGCTTTGCTCGTCTTCTTGGCCACGCACGAACGGCACGACCAGGGCCGGGGTACGAGATTCAAGGATATCCATCACCGTGTTGTAGCCGCATTGGCTGACCGACAGGTTGTGCGCCGCCAACAGAGGCTGTATCGCCGGCACCGAACGCAGCAGCGTGAGACCTTCCATATCTTTGGCTTGCGCAACTAAATCCTGCCAATCTGTTTCCGGTAAAAACGGCCCGGCGACGATGGTCATCGGTATATTTTCAACGGCCCAATTGATGGCATGGGCCTGAACTGCCGCTTGAAACAACAGCGCGCCGACCATGCCGCCGCCAGCCGATACCAACACACCGCGCCAGGGCGGTTTTATCGCTGCCGTTGTGCGACGCGGACCGACAAAACCCGTGTAAAGCAAGGGCGTTTTCAACGGATGACGCGGCTGAAAACTATCTTCCAATCTGGCAAACCTGGGATCGGCGTGTACCAACAATCCGTCGAAATAGCGATCCGTTATCCAACGGGCGCGTTCGTCATGCCGGCTTTGATCCTTGCGGGCGTTGACCATAATGTCGCGCAGGCTGCATAGCACCAACGGCCGGCCTTGTGTATCGCGGCGCGCGGTTTTTAATAACGGCAGCAACTCGCCAGCCAATTTCTTGCGGCCGAACGGAAACAGTTCGATCAACACCACTTCCGGCCTGAACAACGCATAGCTATCGAGTATCAGTTGCCGGCGCATCGCCAATGCTTCCTTGACGCTGTAACGCTCATCCTGGCTATACAGCTGATGATCTTCGCCCATACCCAGCGGCGGCAGATTCAGCATATCCAGATCGGTAATGGCAGACTGATGATCGGGGGCGCGGCCGCCGTTTAGAAAAATCACCCGAAATTCCCGGCTCAAGGCATTGGCCAAGGTCATCGCTCTGACCCAGTGCCCCATGCCCAGCGAGTGCTGGCAATATAAGAGGATTCTTGGTTTGTATGGGTTCATGCGGCACGCAACCCGTGTTGGAGTTTATACAGTTCGTGATAATGGCCGCCCATCCGCATCAAGGCCTCGTGACTGCCTTGCTCGACAATCACGCCTTGCTTCAATACTAAAATCCGGTCGAAATTGCGGATAGTGTGAAATTGATGGGCGATCACCAACACGGTTTTGCCGCCGTGCAGATTGTCGATGGCGTCGCGGATCAGGGCCTGGGACTGGGCATCCACCGCCGAGGTCGGTTCGTCCAGAATCAGAATCGAGGATTTGCGCAACAAGGCCCGCGCCAGACACAGGCGTTGTTTTTGACCGCCGGACAGATTGCCGCCACTTTCGCCCAAGACCGTGTCGTAGCCGTCCGGCAAATTGCGGATAAATTCGTCGGCATGCACCAACAGAGCGGCAGCTTGAATATCCTCAATCGTGGCGTCCGGGCTACCATAGCCAATGTTTTCACGAATGCTGGTGCCGAACAGAATCGAATCCTGCAACACCACACCGATTTCCCGGCGCAAGCCGGCGCGTTGATAACGGCCAACCTCGATACCGTCGATGCGTACCTCGCCCTGTTGCGGATCGTAAAGGCGGATCAGCAAGCGGGCGATGCTCGATTTACCGGCCCCGGAAGCACCGACCAAAGCCACCCGTTCACCCGGTTGAATGTGAAAGGAAATATCGCGCAGGATAGGTTTGCCGGTCGGATAACCGAAGGACACGTGGCTGAATTTGATTTCGCCGCGCAAGCCTTTCGGCAGCACCGCATCGGGCGGATCTTGAATATCCGGCTCGGTATCGAGAATTTCGCTGATGCGTTCGATACTGACGCTGGCCTTGGAAAAACGGGTGGACAAGCGGGTGATTTGCCGAATCGGTTGATACATCTGGGCTATATACGAACTAAATACCAGCACGTCGCCCGGCGTCAGTACCCCGGCAAACACTTGCAGGCAGCCGAACAGCACCACGATGCCGGTGCCGATCGCGCTGATGATTTCGATCATCCGCGTCGCCCCGGCCTCGATGCGGGCGGTACGCACGCTTTCGGTCATCGATTGGCTGCTTTCGGCATCGAAGCGCTCGCGTTCGTAATCTTCCATGCCGTAGGTTTGCACCAGCGGCACAGCGTTCAATAACTCACTGACTCGCGATGCCAAACGCCCTTCGTTATGGCGTTGTTTGCGCGCCGAGCGTTTGACCCGGCTGTAAATCATCACGATGGCCAGACACAGCAGCGGAAAGCTGGCCAGCACGATCAAACTCAGTTTCACGCTCAGGCTGAACATGATTGCGAACATACCCAGTACGGTTAGCACGTGGGTGGTAAAGGTCAAGGCCGAGTCGGCGTAAACGTCCTTCAAGGTGTTGGTATCGCTGGTGAGTTTGTTCAATAACTCGCCGGACGGCGTGCTGCTGTGAAACGCCAGCGACAGGCGTTGCAGATGGTCGAACAGCTCGCTGCGCAAGGTATAAACCAGCAAATAACCGATGCGCGAAGTCAGGAACAGTTGGTAATAAGAAAAAATACCTTTGAACAAGGCAATCACCACCATGCTGCCGCAGAGTATCCACAAGGCTTGTTCGCTACCGCCATACAGCAGCGGTTGCGCCGCTGCCAGCTGAGCCGGCAACGGATGATTCAATAGCACATGATCGAAGATCAGCTTCAGCGGCCAAGGCACGATCAGGCTGGTCAGCGTGGAACCGAGAATACAGACGACGGCCGCAAAAATACTGCCGCGCACCCGACGCAGATGCGCGAACACGATCTGCTTGAAGCGGTTTGTTGGTTGAGTTTGGTTGGTCATAAACGGTTTTCCTGATGAATTCAGCCGGCCAGCGGCCAAGGCCGCAGTGCCAAGTCGATAAGTTTGGCAACACGTTGCGGCGCGGCCGATTTTTGCTGGATGAAGGTTCGGTAAGCGCGAGTCAACAATTGTCCGCGCAGATGCCAGGCAAAACGTTGCGGATCGGTTTGACCGTGGCTGGCAGCCGAGTAGGCCTTGAACAGTTGCCGAACGAGTTGATCTACGGCGGCAATGGCATAGGCGTAGTTGTATAAATCCGCCGCGAAGTTAGCTAAATCCTGCAACGGATCGCCCAGCGCCAATTCGTCATAATCGACGAGAGCTAAACTGCCGTCTGGCAAAACCAGCAGTTGATCGATGTGAAAATCGCCGTGGATCAAGCCGAGTGTTTCAAACTCTGGGCGATTTTGTTGCAATTGGATTAGCAACGCTGCCAATGCCGGCTGGATGGCGGGATAGGCGTGGCTCAACTTATCGGCTTTCTTGCGCCACTCCTGCAATTGTTGCTGCAAGGTCACGACCGGGAGAACCGGTGGTATTAGGTGATGGAAAGCAGCAAGTGCATTGGCCAACGCCGGAATTTTCTGTGAAACACCGACAGCGAAGTCCAGCTCCGCTAGTGCTTGACCCTGCAAGCCTTCCAACCACAATGTGTGGCGTTCGGCGTCGTAACCCAAGGCACGCGGCATGATAAAAGCAGCGTATGTTTGAGACTGTATTTGCAGCGCGCGCAGGTGCTCGTAAACAGCCAGACCGCGTTCATCGGCGTAGGTTTTACCGTAAACCACGCGCGCAGATACAACGCCGCTTCGAGCGAACCGGTAGCGCGCTGTACAACGAATCTCCGGCCGATAATTGACGATCTCAATCGCCGACAATTTCTGCCGGCCTATAGCCGGAACCAAAGTCGCAGCCTGCTCACTATCCATGAGTTCCGCCAGCCAGGGCATAGCCGGATCGTTCGGAAAGCGCCAGCCAACCATGCCCAGTTCGGCCAGATGAATCGCTTTTTCACCGCTGGCTTGGGCTTCAACAAAGGCCTGATGGCTGCGCCCGTCTAAATAGGCGCGGGCGTAGAGTATGCGTTGTTCGGCGGCAGATGAGGGCGATTGCCGGCCTTGCAAGTGGTAAACCAGCGATAAAAAAGAGCGCTCGCGGTTTTCGGCAAGGCGATAGGTTTTGTAGCGCGGATGTTGAATCTCGCAGCCCGTTACCTGCCAGTCGCCGGCCAGACATTCGGGCAAATGCCGTTGCAGGGTTGCAGCCATCCGCTCGGCATCGAGTAAGGGCGCAAATTGAGCCAGTGGATTGCTCATGTGCGCAGCCCTGGGTAATGTCGGCCGTGGTGTTCGCCGCCCAGCCGAATCGTCATCACTTGCGGCTTGCCATGCCAATCGATGGCGTATAGGTATTTGTTTTTGACGTTAATCTCGGCCTCGCCGGCAAAGTCGTTAGTCAGCAGCCGGGCCAATATCACTTCGTTGGTATTGCGATGGCCGACGATCAGAATCGCACTGCTGCTATCGGCCAAGATTTGCTCCACGCTGCTTAGCACCCGGTTCGTGAAAGCCGAATAAATTTCGGCGCCTGGCACCATGAAACCGTGTTTATCATGCGCCCGCGCCGCCCATAGCCGGCAGGCCTCGGGATCGCGCTCATCGATATGTCTACCTTCCAGAATACCCAAGCCAATTTCACGCAAACCATCCAGCGCTTGAATCCGCAGGCCGTGAATTGCAGCGGCGGGGCTGGCCGTCTGTATGGCCCGCGTCAGGCTGCTGCAATAAATCGCACTCAAAGTTTCATGCTTCAGCACATCGCCCAAGGCCTGGGCCTGTTCCAGGCCTTGGGCCGAAAGCTGGGTGTCGGCCTGACCGGAAATGCGTTGTTGAAGGTTCAACTCGCTTTGGCCGTGTCTGGCTAAATAAATACGTAAGGGGCGATCAAATGAGCGCATCGCCGGCTCCGGTTGGCTGTCTACTGAGCGCCAGGTAGCTTTCGCTGAGCGTCAGATAACTTTGGATATGCGCGATACGCAAGTCATCCATTTGCCGCAGGCTGCGGCGAGTGACTTCGTGAATCAGCGCGGCGGCCACCTGCCAATGCAAGGCAGGCAATGAAACGGCATGGACGCTATGGGCCATGTAAGAGCCGACTAACTGCTTGACCAGCGGATGCACTTGCTCGACTGAATCGCCTTCCCGCAAGCCGTGCAGATAAAAGTTGGCGATCAGACTGGCCAAATCGGCCAGCGGGTCGCCCAGGCAGACGCAATCCAGGTCGATCAAGCCCAACTTGTCGCCGTCGACTAAAAAATTGTTCAGCTTTAGGTCGTGGTGTAGTGTCGCCAGGGCTGGCTTTGGAAGATTAAGCTCGTCCGCCAACAACCCTGCAACCCTACTTTCGATGGGTTCCGCCAGTTCCGGCCGGGTTTGTTCGGCGAGTCTAACGGTGGCCAGCAGGCCTTCGGTGACATCGCTTTGACTGAAACGTTGTACGGTATCGATTTTGCAGGCATGAAACGCCGCCGCGCAGTGGCCGATGCGTTCGGCCAAGGCCAAGCCCTTGGCTGTTTGCAAATCGGCCCAGCACAATGTCCTGCCGGGGACATGCGATTGCCACAGCGTGCGGGTTTGAGCGTCGTAGGCCAGGGCCTTGGCGCCCCAGCTAAATTGGCTGCTCAGTTGCCGCATCACTTTGAACACGTCGCGGCCGCTATCGTCGGCGTAATTTTTGGCATACAACAATCGAGTCTGATCGGACCCAGCCAACGACACCCGATAGCGGATCATGCAGGATTGCTCCGGCAGATAATGCAGCACTTCGGATTCGACAGCCAGGACCCTATCATCCCCGGTTAAATCCGGCGCGCCAATCCGGCTTTTGACGGATTCCGCATCCAACAGGGCCGGCAAATTAATTAGCTTGCGATCGTAAGGAAACGCCCAAATCAGCATAGCCGGCTCGTGCAAAAACATCAATGCGCCCGCCGCCAGATCGGGCCGTTTGCTACGTGCCAATTCACATTCCCGGCTGGCCGCGCCAGGCGGGCATAGACGGCCGGTCACGTAGCGCGATTGGAGAACTTTGTTCGATTGGGCTTTAAGCCGATAACCAATCACCAGACTTTTACCGGGTTTATGACGTTTTTCGCTGATGCAACATTCAACATGACCAGTTTTAATGCCAGGCATGCCCAGCACCCAGCCCAGCAACGGCCCCATCACGGCCGGATTCAGCGCGTCGGCCATTTGCGGGAAGCGTGGGTCGCGGTTCATGCCGGCACACTTCCGTCGATAGCGTCGATTTGTAGCTGGCCCTGGGCGTAATTCAGGCAAACCGGTTTGCCAATGCTGTCCAGCAGTTTGCGTCCGCCAATTTCCAGCCATTCCGCAGCATAAGCCCGAACGCTGAGGATGCCGCCTTCGGCATCCCGGCGGATGAACAAGACTTGTGCCTGGCAGATGACATCGGCAAAGTGGTATTCCGTTAAACCGGGCTGATGGGCGACGAAAAAGCAATCGTGATAAGTTGTAGTTTCTGATTGAATGAGGATACTTAGCGCTAAAGCCTGGGTAGCGGGCACCGATTGGCCAAGACTGGTTACTGAAATCCCCTCCACATGCAAAGCCGGAGCAATGTTTTTATAGGGATACAGAACGGTTTGAAACCAGCCGCTACCCTTGCATTGCTGGCTAAAGCTTAATACAGGCGCGGGGTGCTTGACGCCGTACTCCGGCGACACCCAACCTGGCTCCAAACTCGTCGCAACCTCGGCACGCCTCGCTTGCGCGATCAACAGATCGGGCGCCTGAATGCCGTGGCCTTGTTCGGCTTCCAGCCATTCGATTTGGCCTTGTGCTTCCGGTGCCAAATGGAAAAACTGCTCGTAACGATGCGCGTCGGAGGCAAGCAACAGATCGCTGATAATCCAATATTCGGCTTCGGCAAAGAAAATGCTGCGCTGATGCTGCACCTCGTATTGCGGACTCAGGGCACAGCCATGCACGAAGTCAAAGCCTTGGTTCGATTCAAAGCTTAATACCGCTGCCCGTGGTTGTGGGCCGACCGGCTCATGGCATCGGTAGGCCATCTGATCCTTACCGTCGACCATGATGGTGTTGTGCGCGGCCGTGCCTTTGAAGGCATGCCGCCAGTTGACGCCGTCGCTGTCATGTTCGTGATAGGTGTAACGGCCTGGATCGACGATCAGCGAACGACCATAGGCGGCCATTTCGAAACTCAAGAGGTCGTAATGGCCGTGACTGCCAAAGCCCAAGTCGCTGCAATCGAAAAACAGATAGCGGCCATCGGCATAAGGCCGCTCCGCCCAGTCGCTACGCAGAATGCAGTAGCCGCTGTCGGCAAATAACCGTGAGCGTTGCGTCGATGGCTTGCCCTGTGCGCCTTGGCTGACTACATAACTCAGCGCGTCGCCGGGATAGTAGCGTTGGGCTTTGCGTAGCAAGGACAGATAACTGTTGATGTCGCCATCGTTGATAGCCGGCAGCCAGCCGTCGGGCTTGTGGGCGTAAATTGAAAATTCCAGTGCCTTGCGAATGACGGTATCGAACGCCTCGGGCAGCGCCAGTCCGTTCAAATCCGCCAACTCGCGGACCCGCAGGAAGTTTTTCAAGACGGTGTGGTGATAGTCGGTGGACAGCTCATTTTGCACACCGTCGGCCAGAAAATCATGGCGTAAATTGTCCAGCAATTCGCGTTGGGCAAACGCCAGCAAGCTGGCCGAGGCACTGAGCTCGGGAAACAAAACCGCCACCGTGAAAATTGCGGATAATTCGATAGTGCGGTGATTGCCTTCCGGCGTTAAATTGTTGCTGAGGAACAGGGCTTGCGACTGGATGGAGCTCAACAACGTCAGCAAAAAATCGGCGGTTATCTTAAAACAATGCCGACCCGGTACGAAGTAATGGTAAGCCAATAACCATTGCTGCAAGCGGCGGCCGGTGACTTGGCTGTTCACGAAACCGTCAGGCACCTGCTCAATCCACGAACCGACCAAGGCCACCCATTTATCGGCATAACCCTCGTCGCCGCTGTAATCGTAAGCTAATGCCAGATCGCGGGAATAATAAAACTTGTGCAGCATTATCAGCCATTCCAGATCAGGACTGGGGTTATGCAGCCAATTAAACTCGTCACCCAAGCGATGGGTTTCGTTATTTAGGGTAAATTCGTTGTTCAGAATCGGCTGCGCGCTAGCAACATGTTTGGCTTTGCCAGGCTTTAGCGGGAAATAGTTGGTAACGGCACGCAGGCGAAAATGCGTCAACAGCTCGGCGGGCGTCATTGCCGCGAAGCGCGGCTCCAGGAATACGGGCATTGAACTTGCCAACGGGTTTTGCGTGCCGAGAAACGCCGGTGTAGCGGTGCTGGGATAGCTAGGTTTCATGACTTATCCACGCTGTGCCGCCGCCGACTCGGCATGCCAGGCCAAGACTCGCCCCCGACCATCCTGGCGACGGAATAAAAACGCGCTATCGGTTTGCAGGTCTGCAAATTTGTAAGTCAGACCGGCGCGGTTCGCCAGGAATAGCTCGTCGTAGTATTCGCCTTGGGCTTGTTGGCTGTGAATCCGCACGGCACTGGCGATAGTGCTGCCGACCGCTTGACCATTTTGGCTTACCGGCAATTGTTCCAGCGTAAGCCGCGGCGGGGTCGATTGATACGGAAACAGCACGGTCAGAAAACAATAATTGGCGGCATGCGCGGAAAAATTGACGACCGGCGCCGGGTATTTGCAACCGTAGCTGGGTGAAACAAAGCCCGGCTCCAGTGCCAATTTAGTATTTGGTTGCGGCGCTTGCAGGATAACCAGATTCGGCGAGTCGACCCGTAATCCGGCTGAATTGACGTGCGTTGTGGTGCACTGCTCTGCCAACGCATCCAGATGGAAGCGCAATTCGTAATCGTGGTTTTGCTCGGCGCGTAGCAAATCGCAGATCAGCCAATATTCGCAGGCGACAAACAGAATTTTGCGCTCGTGAATCACCGGGTATTCATGGCTGGCGGCAATGCCGTGCAGATAATCGAAACCCGGCCGGTGTAGCGCGCATTTAAATTCACGCGTCGGTTCCGGTCCTAGGATCTTGTATTTGCGAATATGCGGCGCATACAGCGTCTGGTTCTTGCCGTCGATTTGCACGGTATTGTGATAGCCGGTGCCGCGAAACAATACCCGCCAGTTGGTGTCGCCGGATTCATCGTAGGTATAGCGGCCTGGATCGACAATCAACGACCGGCCGTAAGCCGCCATCTCGATATTCAGTAAGTCCAGATGACCATGATTGCCGGCACCGAGGGGCGCGCAGTCAAAAAACAAGTAGCGCTCGCCTTGATAAGCATCGCCTTGATCACCCCAACCACTGCGCAAGATGCTGTAGCCGCTGGCCTCGAAAGTTTTCGAACGCTCCGCTGGGGCTTGGCCTTGTTGACCGGCCGTGGCGACATATAGCATCGCCTGATCTTGATACAGTTCGTGGCCTTGCCGCAGCAAATCCAGGAAATTGGCGCTGTCGCCGTCGCTGATCGCCGGGATAAAGCCGTCGGGTTTATGCGCATGGAGGCAAAAGCTCAGGGCTTTTTTGATGGCCTCGTCCATATCGGCTGGCAGCGCGATGTTGTTCATCATCGCCAAGCGGCGAATGCCCAGGAAATTGCGCAACACGATATGGTGGTAATCGGTCGAAAGTTCGCAATGCACGCCGTCGGCCAAAAAGTCGGTTTGCAGATTGCGTTGCAATTCGCGAATCGAAAAACTCAGCCATTCATCAGCACCGCGCAATTCCGGAAATACCACCGCAGCCAGAAAAATCGCGTAAAGCTCCAGGGTACGGTGATTGCGCGCTGGCGTCAGGTTGTCGCACAAATAGGCGACCTGCTGTTGCAGCGAGGCCAGAAAGTCCAGATGAAATTCCGCATCGATGGCTAATTCGGCGGCCTCCGAGACAAAATAGAGGTAGGCAAAAATCCAGTTTTGTACGCGGCGGCCAGTGACGTCGCTAGACAGAAAATCGACCGGCACGTTGTCGATCCAACTGCGGGTGAGCGCTTGCCATTTGTCGCGGTAGCGGGTGTCGCCGGTTTGCTGGAATCGTCTGCCCAAACCGACTGCGTAATAAAACTTGTGCAGCAGAATCAGCCATTCGACATCGGCACTGGGATTAGTCAGCCAATCGAATGCATCATCAAGCTGGTAAGGCTGGTGATTGAATTCGAAACGGTTGCGCAAAATACCGTCCAGTTTTTCCGGGGTATTTTGCTCTTCGTCGATCACCGAAAAATAGCGAATCTGCCGACGACCTTGAAAATACGCCAGCAGAACCGCCGGCGTCATGTCGCAATAGGGCGCGGCCAGCGCCAGCAAACGCGGATCGGACTTAAGAGTGTTCAGCACAGCAGACATGAGCTTCCACCGCTTGGCCTTCCAGGCAGGAGTCGAACAGTTTTTTCAAGGCTACGGTTGTGTGGCGGGAATTGAAATCCCGGCAGACGGTTTGCCGCGCGGCTTGGCCCAAGCGTTCGCGCAAGGCTTGATCTTTCAGCAAGCTTTCGATCGCATCGGCCATCGCTTCGGCATTCTTTTCCTGCACCAGCAGGCCGTTGACATGATCCTGGATCAATTCCGGAATCCCGGAAATGTCGGTCGAGATGACCGGCATTTCCATCGCCATCGCTTCGACCAAGACATTGGGAATGCCGTCGCGGTCGCCGTTATCGACCACCAGACAGGGTAAGGCAAATACATCGCCTTGCTGATAAATGCCGCGCAGTTCTTCCTGGGTTACCGCGCCGGGCAGGCTGACGATGTCTTGCAAATCCAAGTCGGCGATCAGTTGCTTGATGATTTGGGCGTATTTATCCGCGCCGCCGACGATGCGGCAGTTAAATCGAACGCCGCGATCGCGCAGAATTGCGCAGGCTCTGACCAAATAATCAAAGCCTTTTTTCTCGACCAATCGGCCGACCGACAGCACGGTCGAAATATGATCGGCCTCATTTTGTTCGCGCGGTGCCGGCACAAACAAATCGGTATCCAGGCCGTGATAAATCCGGTGCACGGCAATATCGCTACCCTTGCAGGAATCCAAATGTTCCTGATTGGCGCCGGTGCAGGTAACGGCGAATTTTGCCCGGCGCATTTTGATCTGCAGCAAGTCGCCTGGATTCAGTTCGCGCAAATAAATATCCTTGGCATGGGCGGTAAAGCTGAACGGCAGGCCGCTGATGCGGCTGACGAACATCGCAACGGTGGTTGCGCCGTGGCAGAAATGCGAGTGTAGATGCTTGATGGCCGGATTCTGCAACACCGATTCGGCGATATAACCAGCTTGCAGAAATTCCTTGATGAATACCGTGCGCGGCCACTCCCGCCAGCCATTTCGATATTTAAGGCTCATGCCCAAACATTCCAGCAAGGCGGCGAGGTAGGCTGCCGGGCGTTGAAGGAACACTCGGCCGTGGCTTGGCGTGAATTTCGGCAGGTTATTGATGAGCCAGGCTAAAAAGCTGTGTCCGGTCAGATCGCTGGCCTGCGGTAAATAACTCACCGGCGCGCGGATGGCGTCGACAACGGCGTGATGTTTTTGGCCCTCGAGCTGCTTGATCGAAAAAATCGACAGTTGCAGGCCCAGGACTTCCAGCAAGTGGATTTCGTTACTGATAAAGGTTTCCGAGGTGCGCGGAAAGCCTTTGAGTATATAGGCGACTTGCGCCGAGTGGTCATGATTTTGCATTGTAAAATCCAAAAATTGTCCGGGCGGCCCCACACCGGCCGAAGGATTATTCAAACGATGAAAAAGTTAATCGGCCGCGACACTACGATTCGAAGTTCTGATCGGTGCCGGTAATTTTGTGTCGCAGTCATAAAGCAATTCGCTGATCGATTCACTGATACGTGGCAGCCCCCCCATGTCGATTTGATACAGGCGGCTGTGATGGACGTTGGTGCGGCCCAACTCTTCACGGACCGTGTCCATCAATAATTTAGGCGTCAGATTGTTTGGATGGATTGCGCGAACCAAGCCTTGTAGCGCCAGACGTTCCGCACGTATCCATTGCTCTTGGGAAGGTTTGACGCGAGGTACCAATATCGCGCGCTTACGCAAGGTCAATAATTCGCAGGTAGAGTTGTAACCGCCCATGCTGACCACCAAATCCGCTGCTTCCATACAGGCCATCATGTCGGTGTTAAACTCTTGAACCACCACGTTACGGCAACTGCGAGCCAAAACTTCGATTTGGTGGCGGCGGCTTTCCGACATTTCCGGGCCGCAAATCATCAGGGTTATGCTGTTGTCGCCCAGATCCTGCCGACTCAAACCTTCCAGATAACTGTGCAGCAATTGATAGCCGTCTTCACCACCGCCTGCGGTGACCAGCACCAGACGCTCCTTGGCGCAGCCGATTTGCTGACGAATTTCGCCACTACGTTTGTCGCTACGTTCGCGAGCGATATAACCGCAGAAGCGGACCTTGTCGTGGCTGGCTTTCGGAAATTCGTATTCCTTGCACAAGTCGTAAATTTCCGGTGAGCCGACTACCAGTATCTTGTCATAGTGCCATTGGATGGCGTCGTGATATCCGTTTTTTTTCCACACCGGTATCGTGCTTTCCGGACTGTCGAGAATGTCGCGCAAAAGCAAGACTAGTTTGGCACGGTGACTACGCCGTTGCATAAGATGAAGGGCAGCGCCCAATTCATCGCTGACGCCATAAGGTTTTTTGTCGACCAAAATCAAATCCGGATCGAAATCCAGCACCGCGCTGAGAATGATGTTGCTGCGTAATTTGACCAATTGTTCGTATTCCATATCCAGAAACTTCACCGAATAGTCACCTTTGACACCGCGAGATAAGCAAGGCAATTTGATGTAATCGATACGGTCAGGGATGCGGAAGGCGTGCAGCATCGGCGAACCGGAGAGGATCAATACGGATACATTCTGATTGGCATCCACCAGGGATTTTGCAATTGCCAACATCCGTCGAATGTTGCCGAGGCCGAAGGTGTCGTGTGAGTACACGATGATTCTTTTGGGCTCGTTTAAAAATGTCATTGGCCAGCTTCCTTGTATTAAAGTCATTCAGTGGCCGGGTAGAAATAGCTTCATGGTAAGAAAATCTGTCGCCCGGTTCGGTTTAGGCACATCGGTAAATAATTTTTACTCATTGCGTTTATTCCGAACCATCAAGGGAAGGTTCATTAAAATACTAAATTTCATCAAACTTTAATTTTTTAGGTTATTTGCCGTTTGAACTGGGATAGCAGTCTTTGTGTGAGGCAGTATCTTTAGAATGGATATTGGACAGTGTTCAAAAGGAAGTTGTAAGCCTTGTGACCAATATCCCAAGGGTATCAACGTCACCGATGATGAGATGCACGCGCTTAAACTGGGTCGGGATACTTTCCATGGTGACAGTAAAATCTGCAAACCCCATGCTATCAAGTCAACCAGATGAGGTGAAGCCAAGATAGATCACATGCGAGGGGTGGATAACACGCTATCGATAGCCCTCGTTGTAGTCCTTTCCCGACAATCCATCAGGCATCGCGTGTAGGTCGATTCTCTATCGAATTCGGCCTTCGCCGATTGTGGCCGCCGGCCTGATCGTTCAAATTAAACACTCCCATCAACCCGGCCGTTTTGGCCAAACCGAGCGCGCTAGTTGACAACACAACTGGCTTGATCGAAGAGAGTTTAATGGACATTTATGCACTGCAAATGGTATCGACGGCCTTGGTATTCGGCGGATTGGGCTGGTGGCTGGGGGCGAGAAACCGACCGGCGGCGGCCATGGAACCGCAAACGCAAGCGATCGATCAAGCACGATTCTCGATAGAGCGTTATTTGACCGGATTTCACGACTTTGGCCGGCGGATAATTCCGGTCTGGTCGGCCCAAGTCGAATCCAGCAGATTACAGTCGGAAACGGCGGTTTCCGGCCTGACGCAACGCTTTCTCGGTATCGTCGCCAATCTCGACCGCTTGTTGCAAGAGTCGCGCGCGGTTCTGTCCAAGGCTGACGGATCGGCGTTCGAGACCAGCCGCATAAGACTGGACGAGGTGGTTGTTAGCCTGGATCAGGCATTGCAAGACAAGCAACATATGCTGGAAGAAATACGCGGCCTGGTCGGCTTTATCTCCGAAATGAAAAGCATGGCCGGGGAAGTCGCCCGGATTGCCGATCAAACCAATTTGCTGGCACTGAACGCGGCCATCGAAGCGGCGCGCGCGGGCGAATCGGGTCGCGGGTTTGCGGTAGTAGCCGACGAAGTCAGGAAACTCTCCACTATTTCCGGCGCGACCGGCCATCACATCACCGCTAAAGTCGAGCAAGTCAGCCAAGCGATTACCGCGGCATTCGCAGTGGCGGAAAAGAATGCCCTGAGCGATGCGTCGTCGGTTGTCGATTCGCATGACAAAATCCGGCGGGTGTTGAGCGATCTGGGCAAACTGTTTGACGATCTGAAACACAGTTCGGACCATCTTGGTATCGTGACCCAGGGCATTAAGGCCGAAGTGGACCATTCCTTGATGCAATTACAGTTTCAGGATCGTATTAGCCAGACCTTATCGCATGTCCGCGACAGCATAAATCAGTTTCCCAACTATCTGGATCGCTGCCGCGGCGGCGGGCCGGATATGCTGATAGCACTCGATACCGATGCCATGCTGGCCGAACTGCAAGGCAGTTACACGATGGGCGAAGAGCATGATACGCACGGCACCGGCCGGCCTACTCAGTTACGGGAAGCGGAAATTACCTTGTTTTAGGAGTTCACTATGTCAAAAACCGTTATGATCATAGACGATTCCGCCTCGGTGAGGCAGGTGGCCGCGATTGCATTGAAGGCCGCGGGTTACGGTGTAATAGAAGCCGTCGATGGAAAGGATGCTCTGGACAAGCTGGATAGGCAAAAAATTCATCTGATCATTTCCGACGTCAACATGCCCAACATGGATGGCATTACCTTTGTCAATGAGGCCAAAAAACTGGCCGCCTACAAATTTACTCCGATTATCATGCTGACCAACGATACAGGGGAATACGAAAAACAGGGCAATCAAGCCGTCGGCGCCAAGGTCTGGATCGTCAAGCCGTTTCAACCCGCGAAAATGCTGGCGGCGGTATCGAAACTGATTTTGCCTTGAATGTCTGTTCTCGGAATTCATGAAAAGTGTTTTATAAGACTTTCAATGTCTTACGTAAATTAATTTCCTTAGAAATCTGATGATTAACGGTAAAATCTTTAGCTAAATCAAAAAAGTCCGTCATGCATCGCAGGGATGCGGGCATCCAGTGCCATGGATGGCAAGCTTTGAGCTATCCATGTACTATTCCGGATTTCGGCAATCCCTGCGGAAACGATGACTTGCAAGACCTGCCTTTGAATTAACTGAAGCGGCTTGCTAATCAGAAGAGTCTCACAATTAGTGGCGCGAACGATGCGCTTCCTTATGTCGGCAGCATCCTATAGGCGCACGTTATCGCGTTGCTTTCTGCGACCAAAACCAAGTAAACCAATAAGTCCACTGCCTAACATCCAGATAGATGCAGGAATTGGAACAGGTGAGGCTTGAATGTTTAGTACATATCCATCATGAGGTCCGAAATTGCCTTTACCATCGTTTCCTCCTAAGGCAATGGTATAAATCTGGTTAGCTCTTGCGACAAATGAAATATCTCCATTTTCACTGTGAGTTAAATAATCGAGGCCTTGCGTGCCGCTTGGATTTGAATCAGTCTTGGTCGCCGTATAGTAGTACACATCGCCATTCTGGTCGTAGGCATAGCCCAAACCGCCATTCCATGCGGTATGACGATCGTAGGTTGCGCCAACATCCATACCGGTGAAGATGGTGATACCGAAATTAGAAAACTGATTGTTTACCGATGACGGGGTGATAGTGATTTTGCTGTCAACCGAAGATCGCAGCAACCCGTAATCGGTATTGTGCGCCCAGCCTTGTTTACCGTCAAACCATGCGCCCTTGGCGGTATCGATGTCGGCATCGAGGTTATACCTAGTCAGGGCATCGGCGGTGGATATTTCCACCGCGTCGGTGTCGCCGCCGATTTCTACGGCCCAATTCAAGCCCATGCTGCCGGAAAAACCGAAAGGCAAGGTCGTGCTTGTCGCTGTTCCCACCCAAGGTGCACGGATGCCATCTGCCGCCCCTTGTTTATTGGTGCCGACGCTGTGTAAACCTTGGCCAAAGGTGTTGTACATGGTAAACGATGTACTCGCCGCTGCCATGTTCGGAGCCATTGCCAACGCAGAGCCGGTAAGGATGATCGATATTGAATTGCGTGGTGTTGTCATTTTTTTCCTTTGATAATGAATTATTTTGAATGACACGGAATTAACCATAGGTGCTTTTGGAGGTGAAGCTTTAGCCTCGCATCTATGTTTTTGCTGTTCGTGAAAACTTGATGACCAAATGACAAACTATCCCCCTCCCGCCGTCGTTCGTATGCAGTCACGTCATTCTGTTGTGCCTCTTTTCAAAGCATGTTGTGCAAAACGGTTTTTCACACGGAGTGTTATACGCAGTTAATATGCCACTTTTAAAGATTTTTTGGCTAACACAGAATCTTACGTGACAAATCCTAGAGATAATGGATTTTGGTGAAGTAAATTACTGGTTTGTTGCTAATCCATAAAAAATGATTAGCAAAACAATGAGCTAAAGGTGTGTGAAATAACTTAATAGACTGGGGCATGTGCCAGATTATTTAATGAATGGGAGTGTTACAAAGTCGGTCTAAGGAAAACATTGTTAAAGGGAGCCTATAAAACTTCCGGAAGCTGTCCTAAAAGCTCCCTCTCCTAGCGGGAGAGGCAATTTTTGCGGTTCTCTGATGCCGCTGTAATGGTCAACAAAAACCGGACACCTGTTTAGGCAGCGTCTCTCGAAAATTCCCGCTCGAATTCGATCGGGGATTGATAACCCAATGTTGAGTGGGATCGACGGCCATTGTAAAAAGCTAAGTAGTCGATCACGCTCAGTTTCGCCGCCTCTTGGGTTTTGAATTTTTCGTAGTTGAGCTGTTCATGCTTCAAACTACGGAAAAAGCGTTCCGTCGGCGAATTATCCCAACAATTGCCTTTCCGGCTCATGCTCTGCTCCATGCGCATCACCGCCAGATGTTGCCGATATTCCCGACTGGCATACTGGCTGCCTCGATCCGAGTGATGTAGCAGAC
The DNA here is from genome assembly GCF_015711015.1 of Methylomonas sp. LL1. NCBI lineage: Bacteria > Pseudomonadati > Pseudomonadota > Gammaproteobacteria > Methylococcales > Methylococcaceae > Methylomonas > Methylomonas sp. LL1. The sequence continues at coordinate 1,328,528 of NZ_CP064653.1, read as the reverse complement.
TAGGCGGCGGTTTGCGGCGCCAGAAGGCCATTTGTAATGCCTTGATACAGAGCGAGGTCCGCATATGGTCGTCAATGGCCCAGCCCACCACTTGGCGGGAGAACAGATCGATAACGACCGCGACATACAGCCAGCCCTGTAACGTCCAGACATAGGTAATATCCGTGGTCCAGACTTGGTTCGGCTGAGCGACCTTGAATTGGCGATCCAGCCGGTTGGGGGATATGGTCTCGCTGTGGTTGCTGTCCGTGGTCACTTTAAAGCGTTTGGGGTAGCGAACCTTCAGCTTTAAGTCTCGCATGATCCGCCGCGTTTTAAAGCGGCCGACGGCAAAACCTTGTTTCTGCAAGTGATTCGCTAAACGACGCGAACCAAAGCACTGCTTGTTGTCGGTAAAAATCTGCCTCACTTTTTCGGCAAGTTTTTGATCTTGGCGTTTGTTGTCGTCATCTTGCAGAGCCTTGAGCCATGCGTAGTAGGCACTGGTGCTCACCTGCATGACTCGACACAGCACGGTCGCTGGGTACGTCTTCTGTTGCACCTGAATAAACCCGTACTTTATTCGGCTTCTTTCGCAAAGAAGACGGCGGCCTTTTTTAATATCTCGCGCTCCATCCGCAGCTGTTCGTTTTCCTTGCGCAATCGGATCAATTCGTCATGATCCCCCAGGTTCAGGCAGGACTTTTTTACCGCCGATTCGTTGGCCGAAGGTTTGCGTTCCGCTCGTACCCAGCGTCCCAGGGCGCTTTGCGAGATACCCAAATGATCGGCAGCCTGCTGTTGGGTATAGCCTTTTTCCAGAACCAGTCTGGCGGCATCTTGTTTGAATTCCAGGCTGTATTTTGGTCGATTGTGTTTTTTGTCGTTACTCATGGTCACCTCTGCTAGCAGTATAAATTCTGCCTTTAGAAGTGTCCGGAGTTATTTGACCATTTCACGCTCCGACAATACTTGTTTGACCTGCCACTACGCCCAGGGTAGTCTTAACAGCGATAAACCGTGGGCCGGTTTCAGCCTTATGGACCGTCTGTTCAATGTCGAACGGCGGCATATAAGTTATTTGCTTCGCCGCGACAACAGCGACGGCGAATTGTGTCTTAACTGCTACATCGTCAATCAAGGTTCCATGTCATGAATAATGCAGCCAGCCAACGCCGCCGCGTTTTTATCAAAAAGGCTTTTCAAGCCCGTTTCATGGCCGGCGTGGTCGGCTTGATCCTATTGTCCAGTTTGAGTTCGGCGTTGCTGATTTACTGGATCACCGGCGGCGATTTGCTGGCCCAATCTCAATCGGCCCACGCCAGTATCGTCACAGCCTGGGAGCGCTTGGGACTGTCCATTTTGCTGGGTAACTTGGTCGCGGTGCTGGTGGCCGGCGCGGCCGGCGTAGCCAGTACCCTGTATGCCTCGCATAAGATCGCCGGCCCCTTGTACCGTTTCGAAACCTTGTGCCAAGAGGTCGGCGACGGCAATCTCGATCCGGTTACCCGCTTGCGCGAGGACGATCAGTTACAGGAACTGGCCGAAGCCTTCTCGTCCATGGTGACCAAACTGCGTGAACGGCGGGAGCGGCAAGCCGGACTGTTGGTTAGGCTCGATCAACATCTCGATGTTTTACGTAGCTGCGATAACCTGAATCCACAACAGCGCAAATCGCTGGAAGAGTTGAGCCAAGTGCTTGCCGAATTGAATGCGGATGGGCCGAACCATGCCTAACCCGCCCAATACGCACGCCGCCGATGAAGCCATGGCCCAGTTTCGGTCGTTCGGGGTGGCGGTGTTGCATAGGCATGAGTTTGTCTGGATCAAGGACTATCTATACCAACATGCCGGCATCGTGCTGAACGACAGCAAGCAGGCCTTGGTATCGGGCCGGTTGGACAAGCGTCTGCGTTTCCACGGTTTGACCAGTTACACCGAATATTTTAGTTTGCTGGGTAAGCCTGGATACGAACAGGAAACCGTGATGGCCATCGATTTGCTGACCACCAACGAAACCTATTTCTTTCGCGAACCCCAGCATTTTGAGTTTTTGCAAACGCATTTTTTTTCCGTGTCCCCTCCCGGCCGGCCGATGCGATTTTGGAGCGCGGCCAGTTCCAGCGGTGAAGAGGCTTACACGCTTGCAATGTTGGCCGCGGAACACTCCAGAACCGGACAATGGGAAATTCTCGGTACCGATCTGTCCACCCGCGTATTGGAAAAAGCCCGCAATGGCCTCTATCCGTTGAGCGCGGCCGACAAAATCCCGCTGCCGTTGTTGAAGAAGTATTGCTTGAAGGGCAGCGGCGAATACGACGGTTTTCTGCTGATCGACTCGGCATTGCGTAGCCGCGTCAAGTTCATGCAAGCCAATTTGATCGAAAGACTGCCCGACATCGGCAGCTTCGACGTCATTTTTTTGCGCAATGTGATGATTTATTTCGATATGCCCACCAAGCAGAGGCTGGTCGAACGTATCCAATATTACCTGAGGCCGGGCGGTTATTTTTTCATCAGCCATTCCGAGTCGCTGAACGGCATGAACAGTGATTTACAGATGATTATGCCGTCGATTTACCGTAAGCCCGGCAATGAGTAGTCATGCGCATCAGCCCGCGCAATTCGTTGATGTTTTTTTGCAGCCGGGCGAATTTTATTTCGGCGGCCGGGAAACCAGGATCAGAACCGTGCTGGGCTCCTGCGTGGCTATTACGATGTGGCATCCCCGCCTGCAAGTAGGCGGCATGTGTCATTATTTATTGGCCGAGAGCCGGGGCCGAGGCAAGGAGCATGGCCTCGATGGGCGTTATGCCGGCGATGCAATAAGCCTGTTCATGCGCGAGTTGGAAAAAAATGCCAGCCGCCCGGTTGATTACGAAGTCAAGCTGTTCGGCGGTGGCAACCAGTTTCCCGATCATGCCGGGAACAGCCGTATCAACGTATCCGATAACAATGTCGAGGTCGGGCGCAAACTGCTGAAGCAACACGGATTCACTCTCAAGGCCGAACATTCGGGTGGTATCGGGCCTCGCAACGTCATTTTCGATGTTTGGTGCGGGAATGTGTGGCTCAATCATGCCGCGGGTTCAGCCGAATATTGCCCACAAAAGCCGCTAGCTTGACAGGGCCACTGCTCTTTCGTTTACAACCGAGCGCTCATCGGGTTTTTTCAATTGCCGGCTGATGCCATGTTTGCAGTTGTTCCGCCTTCATGGGCTTGGCGATGCCGTAGCCTTGGCCGATTTCGCAGCCCATGCTCAACAAAGCCTCGCCCTGCTGTTCGGTTTCCACGCCTTCGGCGACGATCTGCCGATCGAACGCTCGGGCCAGCGCGATGATGCCTTGCACGATGGTTTTGTCGGCTTGTTGTTCCAGCATGTTCTTGACGAACGATTGATCGATTTTGAGGACATCGACCGGCAACCTGCTCAGATATGACAGGGACGAATAGCCGGTGCCGAAGTCGTCCAGCGCGAAGCGGACCCCGAACCGGCGGCATTGTTCGATGATGTTCTTGACCGTGGCAATGTCCGCCAACGCCGCCGTTTCCAAAACCTCGATCTGCAATCCGCCGAGCGGAATGTCGTATAGCGCCATTTGTTGGCGTAGATTATGGGCAAAGCCCGGCGATTCCAGATGGTAAGCGGAAATGTTGATGCTGATCTCGATTTCCAGACCGTTACGGCGCCAACTGTCGAACTGCGCTAACGTCGTCATGATCACCCAATTGCCGATCAGGATGTCCAGCTCGGTGTTTTCTATCGGCCTTAGAAACTCCAGTGGGGACAGCAGGCCGCGGGTAGGGTGTCGCCAGCGGATCAAGGCTTCCACGCCCAGCAACTGTTTGCTGCGCAAATGGACCTTGGGCTGGTAGTGCATTTCGAACTGATTGTGTTCCAGTGCCTGCCGGATGGATTTAAACAATTCGTTTTGGCTGCGGATGCGCAGATCCGCCAGCGGATCGTAGATGTAAAAACAGTTTTTACCCGACTGCTTGGCGATGTACATGGCTTGGTCGGCATGCCGTAGTAGCGTATCGGCATCGCCGTTGTCCCGTGGATAAATGCTGACGCCGATACTGGCACCCACCTTATAGGAACTACCCTTGAGGGTGATCGGTTGAGAGATCAAAGCCAGCAGCCGATCCAGGCTCGCCAGGCATTCATGATCCTTCTCCAGCCTCAGTAAAACCACGAATTCGTCGCCGCCCAGGCGGGCGACGGTATCGCCGCCGCGCAAGCTATGCTCGATCCGGCGGGCGACTTCGATCAGCACTTGATCGCCGGTTTCATGGCCCATGCTGTCGTTGATGGGTTTGAAACCGTCGAGGTCGAGGTAGCAAACCGCGATCTTGTGCCGATCGCGGCTGGCATGGGCGATAGCTTGCTTGATGCGGTCGGCCAACAATACCCGGTTCGGAATGCCGGTCAACGCATCGTAATGGGCCACATGGCGCAATTTGGCTTCATGTTCCTTCAGATAGCTGATGTCGGAAAAAATGGCGACATAACGTTGCGCATTGCCGCTGTCGTCTCTAATCGCCGAGATCGACAGCAACTCGGCATAGACCTCGCCGGACTTGCGCCGATTCCAGATTTCGCCGCGCCATGCGCCCTGATGATTCAAGGTTTTCCACATCTCGGCATAAAATTGTTTGTCCTGGCGGCCGGAGTTCAACAGGCTCGGATTTCGCCCCAACACTTCCAGCCGGCTATAACCCGTGATATGGCTAAACGCCGGATTGGCATCGACGATGATATTGTTGCTGTCGGTAATCAGGATGGCTTCCCGGCTGTTGTCGAACACACCGGCGGTAATGCGCAAATTTTCTTCCGCGCGTTTGCGCTCGGTGATGTCGGTCAGGGTGATGACATAGGCGGCCTGCTCCAACCATTGAATGGGCAAGGAACGCATTTGCGCCCAGATCATGTCGCCACGCCGAACCAGTTGCAGATCGGTGCCGCCGACACCATGCGCCGCCGGTAGGCCGCAGTTTTTACCGACCAGCTCCTTGCGACCCAGTAATTGATGCGCGGTGGCGTTGGCATACAGCACGTATCCTCGCTGATCAATGGCCAGTACGCCATCGGTGACCAGGTCGAGAATGGACTCGATCGGGAATAATTGTACGTTGGGGGCTAGACCTGTCATGGCTTAGTTTGGGTTGATCCGAGTGATGACGCTCAGCATTTGCGGAATCATGTTCAGCCCGTTCAGCACCTTAACCACCGGTTTGGGCGACTCCCTGACCAAGGTCGGGGTCGCGAAAATATCGTTGTTTACGGCCTTTTCCGGCTTATCCATCACTTCCACCAAATTCAATACCCAGCTATCACCGTTGAAACAGTCGCTCAATGCGGCGCGTAAATTTTCGATTTGCTGTCGAGTGGTTTCGTCAATGGACGCCACGTACAGCGTCAAAATGAATTTAGGGCTGGCGGTCATGCATGGACTCCTAAGGCCGCGCGGGTTACTCGGCGGATTTGATCGGTGGATAAGGGTTTTGACGCGAGTTGGAACTCCAGTTTTTCCGCGCGGGCCTGTTGCAAGGGAGCCGCATACTCATGGGCAAAAGTGGTGATGATGCAGGCCGGCGGCGGCGATTCGTAACGGGCCAGCAGGCGGCGCAAGGTTTCCAGGCCGTCGAGGCCCGGCATTTTTAGATCGACGAAGACCATGTCGGGACGGAAACGGGCGGCGGCCGCGATGCCGGCTTCACCGTCCGCCACGCACTCGACCTGATAGCCGGCCGACGACAGCGCCAACTCGAACGCATCGCGCACGCTGGCTTCGTCGTCGATCACCAATACATGCTTGGCTCTGCTCAGCTTCCAGCTATCGTCCTCGAAGCACTCGCCGAGCAGGTTATGCAGAGTTTTGATGCGTTGTTCGGTGTTGTCGTCGACGCTGGATACGTAAAGCGTCAGCACGAATTTCGGCGTATCGTTCATGCCGGCTCACCGATCACCGTGCGGGTTATCTGGCGAATTTGCTCGGTAGTCAGCGGCTTCGCGGCGAGTTGAAAAGCCAGTTTCAGCTCGCGGGCCTGTTGTAACGGCGCCACGAATTCGCGGGCAAAGGCGGTGACGATGTATACCGGCGGCGGGGTGTCGTGCAGTACCGCTAGATGCTTCAAGGTTTCCACCCCATCCATGCCCGGCATCCTCAGATCCAGAAAGATCAGGTCGGGACGGCGAAGGGTAGCCGCCTCGATGCCGGCCGGGCCGTCCGCCGCGCCGCCGACATCGTAGCCGAGCACTGTCAGCGCCAGTTCGAATGCATCCCGCACGCCGGGTTCGTCGTCGATCACCAAAATATACTTGGACATAGCCTTATCCTTCAGTTTTGCTGTTAAGCGTGGGCAGGCGCAAAATAAAACAGGCGCCGGCCGGGCCGGGCCGATATTCCAGACTACCGTTGACTTCCTCGGCCATTTGCCGCGAAACCGCCAACCCTAGCCCGGTGCCGCTGCCCGGATCCTTGGTGGTAAAAAAAGGGTCGAAGATTCGCGAAATGATGGCGTCCGCAACCCCCGGGCCGTTGTCGCAAACGGCGATTTCCAGCATGCTATCGCTCAGGCCGGTACTGATTGTCACTTCGCGCGGTGGCGGTATACCGGCAAGACTGTCGCGCGCGTTCAGAAGCAGGTTGAGCAGCACCTGTTGCAAACTGTCGTCATTGATGGCGGCCGGCGGCGGCCGCGAGGCCGTGTCCATGCTTAGCGTCACGCCGCATTCCTTGTATTCCGCCGCAATCAGCGAGGCCAGGCTGTCCAGCACCGCAATTACGTCGGCTTCCTGTTTGCTCGGATCGGTCTGGCGGCCGAATACCAGCATGCCGCGGACGATACGCGCTATGCGCTCGACTTCCTTGAGTGCCTTGCCCAGCATTTCGCGCGGCTTGCCGTCGTCCATGCTTTCGTAGGCAAAGTTGATATAGCCGCCGATACCCATTAACGGGTTGTTGACTTCGTGCGCCACGCCGCCGACCAGCGTCCCCATCGCCGCCAGCTTTTCCTGCCGGATCAACATCGCTTGCGATTGCTGTAAGGCGGCATAGGCATCTTGTAGCTTTTGTTCGGCCAGTTTGCGGCCGGTGATGTCGTGGCCGATGCCGATTACGCCGATGGTTCGGCCCTGGGCGTCGAATAACGGAGTTTTAGTGGTTTCCAATAATTCGCGGTGGCCGTCGCGGGCGAAGGTAATCCATTCTTCATTGACCGTCGACCGGCCTTCCACGATTGCCAGGCGGTCGTAATGGCGGAAGGCGTCGGCCAGTTCCGGAGTGACGAAGTCGAAATCGGTCTTGCCGGTGATGTCGGTTTCGGCCGCGCCGAAAAAATCCTCGAAACGCGTATTGCAAAACAAGTACACCCCCTCGCGGTCCTTCAGCCAGATCAGATCCGGAATCGCCCGGATCAGGGTTTTCAGCAAATTTTGGCTTTCTTGTAGGGCTAGATCGGCTTGTTTGCGTTCGGTGATGTCCAGGCTGAAGGAAAAACAATATTCTTCACCGCCGACGGCCAGGTAATTAGTGGTCAGCTCCACCGGAAACGTACTACCGTCCTTGCGCCGGTGCCTCGACTCGAAGCTGCGCATGCCGTGTTGCTTCAGCTTGGCCCAAGCCCCGGGCCAGGACGCGGCGCAAAACTCGGCGTCGAAATCCCATAGCAGCAGGCCGATCAGTTGCCGGCGCTGATAGCCGAGGGCGCGGCAGGCGTAGTCGTTGGCGTCGATGACCTCGCCGTGCCGATTAATCCAGAAATAGGCGCATTGGCTGTTGTTAATAGCCGTATGCGCCAACTGCAGTTGGTGCAGTGCGTTGGCGTGTTCGTAGTTATCCCAGTTGGTACCTATCATGCGTAGCGGGGTGCCGTTGTCGTCACGGACGACCGTGGCATGGCCCTTGATATAGCGGACTTCGCCATTCGGCCAGATCACGCGAAATTCGGGGGCGTAATCCTTGATGCCGGCGACGGCGTCTTGCAGCGCGGCCTCGGTGGAGGATTTGTCGTCCGGGTGCAGGCGGGTGGACCAAGCGTCGTAGGCGCCGGAAAACGCCTCCCGCTTGGCGCCGTACAGCGCGAACATGGTGTCGTCCCAGATCAGTTCCTGGGTTTGCAGGTTATAGTCCCAAATGCCGACTTTGCCCGAGGCAACCGCCAGTTTCAGCCGTTGTTCGCTGGCTTGCAGGGCGGCCTGGGTTTTCTTCAGCTCGGCGATCATGGCTACCAATTCGCGGCTTTTGTGTTGCACTTCGGCTTCGAGCTGGGCCGGACCGCGCAATTGCAGCGCGTTTGGAATTACCCAATAGGTCGCTATTGCCGCCCCCACCGATACCACGGCGGTGATGGCCTTGACCGCGCCATCCAGCCAATATAACGGAATCCAAATGGTAATGGCCGACAGCAGATGGGTGGTGCCGCATGCCACGATGAACAGCCCGAACATGGTAAACAACCAGGGGTAGGGCAGGTCCTTGCGGTTTTTGATGAAATAAATCAGCGTCAGTGGGATAGAATAATAGGCCAACACGATCAGCGCATCCGACAGGACGTGCAGCCATAACAGTCCAGGACTCCAGCTTAGGCAAACGCCGTGCGGGATGAAGCCATTGGCTCCCAGGGAATCGATCAAGGGCTGTATGGTCAAGGTATGTTCTATGGACTACATGTTGAGTTATCCGGTGCCGGGCGGATAAACATCCAGCTCCAGCCACTCGCGCGTCTCGAGTTTGAAGCATGCGGCAGGCGTGCGCAATCAGGGATCACTGAGTTTTTGTAGGGTATTTCCTACATTTTGCCGGCCGGCAGAATAGGGATGGAAAGTTTGCGGCATTCTTAGCCGATTGCGACATTGGCGGTTTTAGCCGCTTGCCGGATCATGCAAGCATCGCTGATCCTCGTTTTAACTCATTGATTTCAGGAATGCGACCGTGTTGTTGTAGTCCTTTCCCTACCTTGGCGGCATTTATTTCTTGTAAGGCGTTTCCCCCGGAAATTCGGCATTAGCCGATTGCCCAAACAGCTAATATCGTTAACATTGGACCCTGCATATCAAGGTCGCGGCGCATGGATTGACGTAACAGACAAATAAACAGCCCGTGAGGGTCAAGGTAGTGGGTAAGTAAGAACGATGGTTAACGGGGGCCTAATGCCAATCGATTTTTCACCCACGCGGTTTCGGCGAATGGGAATTGCCGCCGTGTTGCTGCTGCGGGGATTAATTGCTTACGCGGAAACCGATAGTGGCGATACGCCCAATTATGCGTTGCGCGGCTTCGGCACCCTAGGCGGGGTATATCACAACGACGACGGGGTGATATACCGCCGCGACATCTCACAAGACGGCGGCGCCAAGGCGAATCGGATTTCGTTGGCGCAGGATTCCATGTTCGGCGCCCAACTCACTCTTTATCCCTCCGAACAGTTCGAATTGTCGGCACAGGCGGTCAGCCGCCTGACCACCGAGAACAATTTCGAGCCGGTACTGACCTGGGGCTATCTGAAATTCAAACCCACCGAAGATAGCGCATTACGTTTCGGACGCCTGGGTGTCGAAACCTATCTGCAAGGCGACTCGGCCGAAATCGGTTATGCCAATCTGCTGATCCGGCAACCGGTTATCTTCTATCCGCGCACTTTCGATGGCATGGATGCGGAAATCACCCAGCCGTTGGGCAGCGGCACGATACGCTTGAAAGGCATGGCCGGTTGGACCCAGGGCGAGTTGATCGGGTTCGGCGAACCTTACGATACCGGCGGTTCCCAATTGCTCGGCTTCGGTCTGGAATATGCGCTGGACGGCTGGACCGGGCGTTTCTCGATGGGCCGTCTGAGGCTGTACGACGAAGTCAACGAGTTAAAGCCGGGTAGCGCGACGCGGGCCGCGCTTGATAGTCTGCCCAATGCCGAATCCGTCATCGCCGCCACCACGATGAAAAATCGCCAGGTAGACTATCATTCGTTGGCGCTGGCCTACGACTCTGGACCGATACAAGCCGTGGCCAGTTATAGCATTTTGTCGTCGCCCGGCTGGTCGGATCGCCACTTGTTTTACGCCAATATGGGCTATCACCTGGGCAAGGTAACACCCTACATTTCTTATTCCAGCCAACGCTCTTCCAGGGATTTTGTCTCAAGCGGGATTCCCGACGGCATCGGCTACGATGCGCTGAACCGGACCGTGGCATCGGCCCAGGCCGGTACCATGATCAATCAGACCGGCATGGCAATCGGGGCGCGTTACGATTTTATCGACAACATGGCGCTCAAGCTTCAAGTCGACCATATTCGTTATCGGGACCCGGAAAGCTTGATCGATAATGCGTTGTCGGCCGAGGCGGCTGAAAGCCGAACCTGGCACTCGCTGACCGTGTTCTCCCTGGCCCTGGATTTCGTGTTTTGACCATGGCCAAGCCCGCCACTATCCGCCGTATCGCCTTGCTGATTATTCTGATGGCGCTTGCCGAGTCGGCGCCGGCCGAATTGGTGGTGATCGTCAACGCCGGCCGTGAAATCGAAAGTATTTCCAAGCAAGAAGTCGTCAATATCTTTATGGGGCGCTACCGTAAATTGGCGGACGGCGGCTCGGTGCAGCCGATCGATGTCAAGGGTGACTCGCCGGAGCGGCGCGACTTTTATCAAAAACTGCTGGACAAGAGTCTGGCCGAAATCAATGCCTATTGGGCCAGGCTGGTGTTCTCCGGCCGTACCTCGCCGCCCGTGTCTCTGGATAGCCAGGACGATGTGCTGGATAAGATAGCCCGCGACCAGACCGTCATCGGTTATGTCGACAGCGCGCACCTGGATGGTCGGGTGAAAGTCGTTTACAGACTGGCGAATTAAGGGCTAGGCATGAAGGCAAACCGGTCAGGCAACATACGGCGATGGAATCTTAAGCGATGGCGCCGTGGCAGTCTGGTCGTCGACAGCACCATCAAAATTTTCCTGGTGGGGGTCGGTCTTGCCTTATTGTTTGCATTGGCCAGCATGCGCTTTATCCGCATGCATGAAACGCAACGGATGATGGGGCATGTGGACGAACTGCTGTCCACGGTCGAGAGCGCGGTTCGCGTGGCGTGTTTTACCAGCGATGTCACTTTGGCATCCGATGTCGCGAGTGGCTTGTTGAACAACCGCCTGATCGCGGCGGTGAACATCAAATCCGGGGATCGGATATTGGCCGAACATCGCCGAACTGGGGCTATGGAGCTGGAGAACAACGTAGTGCATCGAGCGGTTTCGTCGCCGTTTGGGTCCGATGAAACCGTGGGCGAGATCGAGCTGTCGGTCGACAATGCCTTCATACAGGGGCAGGCGGTTGAATATTCCATCATGAGTTCGGTGGTGTTGATGCTGGAGGTGATCGCGTCGGCCTGGGCGGTGGCCTTGGTGATGATGCGGCGGGTAGTCGGGCCGATCCGGGCGCTTTCCGACCGTACGCATGGTATTTGCATCAGCAGCGGCGAACACGTCATCCCGCCGGAGGGTAATGCAGATAACGAGATCGGCCAGTTGGCCCATGACTTTAACCAGATCATCGACAGCATGAATAGCTTATTGGCCGCCGAGCAGACGATGCGGGAAGACATTGCCTTGAACGAACGCCGATTTCGGACCCTGGTGGAAAACACACCCGATATCATCGTCCGCTACGACAGGGATTGCCGGCGGGTATTCGTCAATCGCGCCTACTGCCGGGAAACCGGTAATCCGGTCATTCGAGTCCTGAATACAAGCCTGGACGACGCCGAAGTCTGGCTGCCCGACATGCCGAGCCGGGAATACCGGCGCCGGCTGCAACAAGTCATGGATAGCGGCGCGCCCGATTTGATTCTGCTGGAATGGACCAGACCGGATGGGCGATGGGTGAGTCACGACATGTATGTGGTGGCAGAATATGACGCCGGTGGGCAAGTGATTGGTACCCTGGCGATCGGCCGCGACGTCACCGAACGCAAGGCCGCCGAGCGGCAATTGCTGCATCAGGCCAGTTACGACAGCTTGACCGCGCTACCCAATCGGCGCTTGTTCAATCAGCGCTTGCATGAGGAAATCGCCAGGGCCGAGCGCCACCGCCAGGGCCTAGCGGTGTTTTTCATCGATCTCGACCGCTTCAAGGAAGTCAACGACACCTTGGGACATGGGGTCGGCGACCAGTTGCTGGTGGAGGCGGCGCGCCGGATCCAGGCCTGTGTCCGCGAATCCGATACCGTGGCGAGGCTGGCCGGGGACGAATTCGTGGCGATTGTCGCCGAGAACGGCGGTATCGATACATTGGAACGGATTGCCCAATCCATGGTTGCCGGCATCGGCCAACCGTTTCATTTGGGCCAATTTAACGCTTTTGTGTCGGCCAGTATCGGTATAGCCATCTATCCGCAAGATGCCGGCGATACCGAAACCCTGATCGGTTGCGCCGACCAGGCCATGTATTTTGCCAAGGAAGACGGGCGTAACAACTACCGTTTCTTTACCGGCGGCATGCTGGAACAGGCGCAGCAGCGCTTGCAATTGGCCGGCGATTTACGCGAGGCGCTAGCCCTGGGCCAGTTCGAGCTGCATTACCAACCGATTATGACAATCACCGGCGGACAAGCGGTCAAGGCCGAAGCCTTGCTGCGTTGGCGTCATCCTCGTTTGGGCATGGTACCGCCCGATCAATTTATTGCCATCGCCGAGGAAACCGGCTTGATCGAGACGATAGGCGCCTGGGTGTTTCGCGAAGCGGTGTTGCTCGCCAAACGTTGGAACGCGCTGGCGGGGCCGGACCACAGCCGCCAAATCAGTATCAACATGTCGCCCCGCCAATTCGCCAAGGGCAATGGCGACCGGATGGCCATCGATTGTTTGCGGGCTTGCGGGCTGGCCTCATCGCACATTGCCATCGAAATAACCGAGGGCCTGTTATTGGACGACGGCCGCGACATTACCGGACAACTGGAAAGGCTGCGCAATGCCGGAATCGAAATATCGCTGGATGATTTCGGCACGGGCTACTCGTCGATGGCTTATCTGAAGAAATTCAACATCGATTACCTGAAGATCGACCGATCCTTCGTGCGCGATCTGGAAACCGATCCGGGCGATAGGGCCATTGCGGAAGCGATTGTGGTGATGGCGCACCGCCTGGACCTGAAAGTGATCGCCGAAGGCGTTGAAACCGAGGCGCAGCAAGCGGTGTTGGCGGCCGTGGGTTGTGAATATGTGCAGGGTTATCTGTATGCCAGACCAATGCCGGCCGAACAGTTTATGGCCTTTGTTAGCCAATCGCCGTTCACCGATAACAGGTTGACGCGCCAACGGGCCGACGGCCTAGAAGGAGAGTGGTTATGCCAAGAGTAGACCGAGGATTTGCTCATGATTTGATCGAGCGGATGCTGGATGACCCGGCCGGGCCGGCACTATTCGCCATCGATCCGGCGCGGAATTATCGGCTGATATTTTGCAGTGCCTCGGCATCGGCATTGCTCGGTGGCTGCGAGGAAGGTTTATCCGGCAGTATCCCTGAACTGGGGCCGGACGGATTGAAAGCGTTATGGCTGGAGGTATCGGCATCCGGCATGGCAACCGTGGAAACCGAATTACGCGGCAGACGCGGCGAACGCATCGCCATTGCCTGTAGATTCAGTGTCTTGCACTTGGGCGGCGAAACGCTGATGGCGGGTTATCCGAGCGACATCAGCGAACGCCGGGCCTTGCAGGCCGAATGCCGGCGCTTGAGCGACGATATTGCCAACCGCGAGGTCGAACTGCGTTACCGGGAAATCTACGAAAACGTCGCGGACGGCATCTTTTTGTTGGATGTGGACGAGGGTGGCCGCTTCCGGCTGGCCGGCACCAATCCGGTCATCCGCGCCATGGCCGGGTTGATGCCGGCCGAGGTGCTGGGATGTTACGTCGACGACATCGTGCCGGCGGCTTCCGTGAAAATCCTGCTGGCCAATTACCGTCGCTGCCTGGAACAGGCTGGTCCCATTTGTTATTCGGTGAGCGTGGATTTTCCGGGAGGCCCGAAAACCTTCGAATCGCGCTTGATTCCGGTCCGTGACGGATGCGGCCGCATTCATCGTCTGATCGGCCTCAGCGTGGCCGTAGGCGAACCCAAGCCGATGAATTCGCGCCAGCCCCATCGCGAGCAGGAATTTCGCACCTTGGTGCAAAACATGCCCGGAGTGATGGTGCGTTACGACAGTGACGGCCGATTTGTGTTTGTTAATGCCAAATTCGAGCAATTGTTCGGCGTTCGCATGGAAGACGTGCTGGGTAAAACACCGACCCAGGTACCCAGCCTACCGGACGCGGGGTTTTTCGAGGAAAGGGTCAAACTGGCGTTGCAATACGGGCGGGCGGTCGAGTTCGAACATCCGGTTCGGATAGCGGATGGTTGCATGATCGACACCTCGATTCATATCGTACCCGAACGCGACGAAAGCGGGCGGGTGGCGTTTGTTCAGGTAGTGGCCCGCAACATCAGCGAACGAAAGGCGGCCGAAAAGCAGCTTGAGTTGTTGAATTATGCGCTAGACCATGTCAAGGAGGCGGTGGCATTGGTGGGCGAGGATTCCAGCCTGCATTACGTCAACGAAGCCTTCAGCCGCTCGCTCGGTTACAGCCGGGACGAATTACTGGCCTTGTCTGTGCCGGATTTTGACCCCGATTTTCAGGCGCAACGCTGGCCCGGCCACTGGCGTGAACTTAAGGCCAACGAAACGCTGATTTTCGAAACCCGGCATCGGGCCAAGGACGGGACGATTTCTCCGGTAGAAATCAATGCCAACTATTTCGAGTTTTACGGCAAGAGCTTCAATCTGACGCTGATACGCAATATCGCCGATCGTAAACGACTGGAGGATACCCTCGGTTTCATCGGCCGGCGCGGTTGGAAGGAGGGCGGCGAATCGTTTCTGGCCGCACTGGCGCGTTATTTGGGCCGGAACTTGGCGGTCGATTATGTGGCCGTCGACAAACTGTCCGCCGATTCGTCCCGGGCCGAGACCGTCGCCCTGTATGCCAAGGGCGAGATAGTGCCCAATCTGCAATATAGCCTGGCCGGCACCCCGTGCGCGAACGTGATGGAAGGCGGGTTATGCAGTTATCCGGCCGATGTCTGGCGCTTGTTTCCCGAAGATACCCTGCTGGTGGAGATGGGGGTCGAAAGCTATATCGGCTTGCCGCTGTGGGATTCGTTAGGCAAGGTCATCGGCTTGATCGCGCTGATGGACAGCCGGCCGATGCACGATACGGCTACGCTATCATCGACCTTGCAATTGGTGGCGGCGCGGGCGGCGGCGGAACTGGAGCGCGAACAATCGGAGCAGGCATTGGCCCGGTCCCGGCGTTTCCTGGAGCAGGTGATCGATACCATCGGCGATCCGCTAGTCGTCAAGGATAGGCAACATCGTTGGATACTGGTAAATCAGGCCTGTAGCGAACTGCTTGGGCAGTCACGGGATGCCATACTCGGTAAAACCGATGCTGACTTTTTTTCCGCCGATCAGGCGCTTGCATTTCAGCGGAGCGACGAAAGGATATTCGAAACCGGCCTGGAGAGCGTCAACCAACAGACGATCACCGACGCGAACGGTATCGAAAAAATCATCGTCACCCGAAAGGCTTGTTTTACCGATGACACCGGGTTGCCGGTCCTGGTCGGCATTTTGAAGGATATAACCGCGCTCAAGCAAACCGAACGTCATCTTCAGGAGACGCGCAACCGCCTGCTCGGGGTACTACAGACAATTCCCGATTATGTTTGGTTGAAGGATCTGAATGGGGTTTATCTGGCGTGCAATCAGGCATGTGAAAATCTGTATGGTGCCAGCGAATCCGAGATCGTCGGCAAGACAGATTACGACTTTGTCGACCGCGACTCGGCCGATTTCTTCCGGCAAAAAGACCGCGAGGCCATCGATGCCGGCCGCATCCGGATCAACGAGGAATGGGTGACGGTTGCCGGCGAGGGCAGGCGAGTGCTGCTGGAAACCCGCAAGTTACCGGTGCAGGGCGCCGACGGCACTGTCGTCGGCGTATTGGGCATAGGCCGCGACATTACCGAACGCAAGCGGGTGGAAGCCGTGCAGCGTCAGCAAGAACAGGAAATCCGTTCGTTGTTGGATAATTCACCGGACATCATCGTCCGCTACGATAAAGATTGCCGGCGTATTTACCTGAATGCCGCCCACGAAGCCTTGAGCCGCAAACCTCGGCACCAGATGCTGGGTAAGACGCCGTTGCAGGACTGGGGAGTGCCGACCGGCCGGCAACAGGCCGAGGATTTCATGAACAAACTGCGCCAGGTGTTGGAAACCGGCCGGGAAGACGAATGGGAATTGCGCTGGAACAACACCGACGGGTTGCCTGTGTGTTACGCGCTGCGCGGCGTTCCCGAATTCGGCGACAATGGCGAAGTGGTCAGCGTATTGACCCTTGCCCGTGACATTTCGGCCCGGGTTCGCGCCGAACAGGCCATGCGGGCCCGCGAACGCGAATTCCGCACGCTGGTGGAAAACCTGCCGACCTATGTGGTAAGGCTGGACCGGAAACTGCGCCGGCTTTACGTCAATCCGGCCTATGTGGCGTCGATAGGGGTTCCCGAGGAGGAATTGCTGGGGACGCATGCCGGCCAGTTCTGGCGGGCGACCAATTTGTCGGCGGGGGCTTATATCAAGATTCTGAGGGCGGTGCTGATATTGGGCGAACAGCAGGAAGTGCCGCTGGAATGGACCCACGAGGATGGCCGATTCGTCAGTCATATCGTGCGTATCGCACCGGAGTTCGGCCACGACGGCGAAGCACGGGGCTTGCTGATCTTGGGTTTTGATGTCACCGAGCGCCGGCGTCAGCAATTGTTGGAGGCCGAGCGGCAGCGGGTATTCGAACGCGTGGCGCACGGTGACGATCTCGATGGAATTTTGTGCCAGGTGGCACTGTATGTCGAAGCCTCCAGAGCCGGGCGGCGCTGTCTGATCCTGCTGCTGGACGAAGAGGGCACGTATCTGCAAAGCGCCGCCGCGCCGTCGTTTCCACCGGCCTATCGTGAAAACCTGGACCGTATTTTGTCGGGCGGCAATCACCACTGTCCCGGCTGGGGGGCGGTGGTAGCCGGAAACCAGCGCATCCTGGTGGAGGATCTGCGACAGCATGCTTGTCTGGCGACTTGCCGGACATTCATCGACGATACCGGCGTGGCCGCCTGTTGGTCGGAACCGATTTATTCCTCGGCCAACCGCTTATTGGGCGTGGTGAGCCTCTATCAAGACCGGCCCGGCGCTCCGGGGCCGGCCGATCTGGCTTTGTTGTTGCAAGCCTCGCATTTGAGCGCGATTGCGATCGAACGCAAGCGTACCGAACAACAACTCTATCGGCAGGCCAGCTACGATGCGCTGACCGGTTTACCCAACCGCCGCCTGTTCGCCGATCGGCTGCACGATGAAATCGCCAGGGCCGAACGTAGCGGCTATAGTCTGGCTCTGCTGTTTATTGACCTGGATCGCTTCAAGGAAGTCAACGATAGTTTGGGGCACGCAATTGGCGACCGTCTGCTGGCGGAAGCGGCCCAACGCATACGCGAGCGGGTGCGCGAATCCGATACGGTGGCGCGATTGGCCGGCGACGAATTCGTGGTGATTTTACCCGAAGCCGGCGACGACGATACCTTGGAACGGATCGCGCACTGCTTGGTAAGCGCGATGTCCGAGTCCTTCCATTTCGGCGGACAGGCCGCGTTTGTGTCCGCCAGTATCGGTATTGCCTTTTATCCTGGCGACGCCGTGCATGCCGAAGCCCTGATTAGTTGCGCCGACCAGGCCATGTACGCAGCCAAGGCTAGCGGCCGCAACGGCTTCAGCTTTTTTACGCGCGGCATGCTGGAACACGTCCAGCACCGGCTGCAATTGGCCGCTGACCTGCGCGATGCGCTGGACAAGGGCCAGCTCGAACTGCATTTTCAGCCGATAGTCGATATTTCCAGTGGCAAGGTGCTGAAGGCCGAAGCCTTGCTACGCTGGCGGCATCCCGAGCTAGGCATGGTGCCGCCCGATCATTTCATTCCGATCGCGGAGGAAATCGATTTGATTCAGGACATCGGTGCCTGGGTATTTTATCGGGCCGCCGAAACGGCGCTACGCTGGAATCGGTTATGCTCGGACGGTGTATTGAGACAGATCAGCGTCAACGTTTCGCCGCGCCAATTCGTACGCGGCAACCCGGATATCGTTTGTCTCTACTATATCCACTCGATCGGTCTGAATCCGGCGGCGATTGTGATAGAAATTACCGAAGGCTTGCTGCTCGACGATCAGACCGACGTGATGAATAAGTTGCGCAGTTTTCAGAACGCCGGCATGCAACTGGCGCTGGATGATTTCGGCACCGGCTATTCGGCGATGGCCTATCTGAAGAAATTCAATATCGATTACCTGAAGATCGACAAATCGTTTATCCGCGACCTGGAAAGCGATCCCGGCGACCGGGCCATAGCCGAAGCGATTGTGGTGATGGGGCATCGGCTAGGCCTAAAGGTGATAGCCGAAGGCGTGGAAACCTTGGGGCAACGCGATTTGCTGGCGGCGGTGGGGTGCGAATACGTACAGGGTTATTTATATGCCAAGCCGATGGAGGCGGATATGTTTTTTGCGGTTGTCGGCAATGGGATGGCTTAGAATTTAAACCAAGCAGGTTGATCGGCTTGACTTGTGCTCTTGGGTCTCCTTGCCGCTATTTCTGGTCGAATGAATTCGGCCCTACGGCAGGAAAAATTACAAATACCCGACCCATTACTGGTGTAAATTCGGACAACCTTCTAAAATCAGCCGCTTTAGTCATTTTCTCGAGACACAGCATGGCCAAACCCGTTACACCGCTACTCGCCGCCGATATTTTGATCGAATTGATCGACCATCCGCAACGGCCGTTTGTGTTGATCGAGCGCGCGTTTCCGCCCTATGGCTGGGCAGTGCCCGGCGGCTTTGTCGATGTCGGTGAAACCGTGGAGCATGCGGCGGTACGCGAAGCCAAGGAAGAAACCGGGCTGGAAGTTACGCTGACCGCCTTGCTCGGGCTATACTCCAACCCCAAGCGCGACCCACGCAATCACACGGTTACGGCCGTCTATGTCGGACAAGCCCACGGTACGCCGTTGGCCGCCGACGACGCCAAAAACTGCGGCTTATTTAGTTTTGATAACTTGCCGGAACAACTGGCTTTCGATCATGCCCAGGTGTTGGCCGATTACCGGCATTACCTCTCCACCGGTAAAGTCACGCCGCTACGGCTTGAGTGAGTCTTTTAGCCCGCACATTTTTCGGTTGGGGCGGAGAGATTCAAAAAGCAAAATCCAAAACGATGACGGCGTTTGGCTAAATCAATCGTCGTCCAGCACCCGAAACAACATTTCCTTCACGGTCTGCGGGTCGAACGGTTTGTCGCAAATGCCGGACACGCCGGCCTTGTAGACATTGCTGAGTCGGGTTTGATTGTCTTCGCTGGTGACCATCAGAATCGGGATGATGGCGTTGCCCAAATCCCGCCGGATGTATTGGATCAAGGCTTGGCCGTCCATTACCGGCATATTCAAGTCGGTGACGATCAGGTCGAATTCGTCCTGGGATTGGACAAAAATCTCCGCGCCCTGCTTGCCGTCGGCCGCCTGGGTAATCTTGACGATACCCATGTTGTTCAATACCCGGCAAATATGCTTTCGGGCCAAAACGCTATCGTCGACCACCAGCACTCTGATATTCTCGACATCGTAATGAGCCAGATCGATTTCTTGCGGATCGATGAATTCTATGGTCGCCCGCAAGGCGTTTTTCAAGTCCTTATGCGCATAGGGTTTGGGTAGAATAGCCACCACGCCGGCCTGGCGGACCGCATCGAGTATCCGGAAACTGGATTCGCTGGAAACCAGCATGAAGGGAATCTGGCTTAGGGTCTCGTCATGTTTGATTTGTTCCAGCAGTTCGACAGCCGTCATATCCGGCAAATACAGGCTGCTGATGATCAGATCCGGACGATGGGTGCGCAAGGAGGCCAAGGCTTCACTGCCGCTGGCAACACCTTCGATATGGGTGATGCCTTCGCTATGCAAGTGTTGCATGATGACTTTCAGTTGAGTGATGGACGGCTCGATCAACAGAATAGCCAAATCGTGGATGTTTACGGAGTGCATGTGATGTTATTCTGGTAGATATTGATAGAAGATGAACAATAGGGATTGACCTTTTTAACAATGATACAAGAAACCATAGTAACCACTCTCAGCGCGGCCGGCATCGTCCATATTGCGCCGATGGGCGTGCATGTCGATGGCGTGGACTTTAGCATTTTGCCATTCAAGCCTTCCACTACCTTAAACAATTTACTGGAAACCGGTGCCGCTGTCGTCAATTGTTGTGACGATGTGCGAATATTCGCCGGTTGTCTGACCGGACGGCGCGACTGGGCTTTAAAATCGGCCGAGCGGATCAAGGGTTTTTATCTGGCCGCCAGTTTGGCGCATACCGAGCTGAAGCTGCAGTGTGTGGAAGACGACGAGCTGAGGCCCAGATTGATTTGCAAGGCCGTGCATACGGTTAATCATAGCCCGTTTCAAGGTTTTAACCGCGCTCAGTTCGCGGTACTGGAAGCGGCGATTTTAATCAGCCGTCTGGATAGATTGCCCTGGGACAAGATTCAATCCGAACTGGATTATCTCGGTATCGGCCTGAATAAGTGCGCCGGCGACAGGGAGCTTGAAGCCTGGGCTTGGTTGATGGAGGTTATCGAACAACGGCGTCCGGGAATCAGATTGTTATGAGTAAAATGTTAGCCAGCGTCAATAGCCTGGAAGAAGCCTTGTTGGTCGAGTCGTTTAAGGTGGATGTGATCGATCTGAAACAACCTGCGCAAGGTGCCTTGGGAGCCTTGGAGGTAAAACAAGTGTCCGAGATCGTAGCCGGCCTTAATCCGGACAGCGTGATCAGCGCCACGATAGGCGATTTACCGATGCAGCCCGATTTGGTGTTTCAGGCCGCCGAGGCCATGGCGGCCACCGGGGTCGATTACGTCAAGATCGGCTTTTTTCCGGGCGGCGATTGGCCGGGTTGCATCGCCGGGTTAGCCGAATTGGCGGCGCGGAGGCATGCCTTGATCGCGGTGTTGTTTGCCGATACCCTGCCGGACTTGACGATTATCGAGGCGCTGGATCAAGCCGGTTTTCGCGGCGTAATGCTCGATACCATGGACAAACAAAAAGGATCTTTAATGCAATTGATGAACGTAAAGCAACTGGAGGAATTTGTCCGGATGGCTAAATCCCTCGGCTTGTTGGCCGGCTTGGCCGGATCGCTGAGACAGGACGACATCGGGGGGTTGCTGCCGCTTGGGCCGGATTATTTGGGGTTTCGCGGCGCATTATGCCAACAACATTGCCGTACCTCGCGGCTGGATGTTGGCCAGCTCAGCCGAATCAGACGGTTACTGGGCGGCGTTAAAGCCTATGATCAAGGCAATAGCCTAGCCGCTATCGCCGAGCCACTGACTTGCCCATAAGCGATTGGCCATGTTCCGTTACCAGACTGGCGGCATAGGCTTAAGTTCGGTTATCAAGTTGCTGCTGTTGTTGTTTTTGTTACAGCTAGGCAGCGCATTGTCACCGTCGCTCCATGGCTGGCAAGGCTTGCTAAATTACCTGCCCTTGCACACCGCGATGGAAGTTGGCGCCATCGTCATTTCGGCGCTGGTGTTTGCGGTCGGCTGGAGTGTCTATCAAAAGGAAGGCTCCGGCAATTTGATGTTGCTGGCCTGTTGTTTTCTGGGTGTGGCGCTACTCGATTTTATGCACACCCTGTCCTACGCCGGCATGCCGGATTGGGTTACCGCCAGCGGGCCGGAAAAGGCCATCGATTTTTGGTTGGCGGCCCGCGCTCTTGCCGCGCTGGCCCTGTTCAGCGTCGCCTTTTTGCCGGATCGATTGTTAACAAAACGGCAAAGCCGTTGGTGGATGTTGATCAGCGTTCTGGTCGTGGTGGGACTAATCAACTGGATTGTGTTATGGCATCAGAACTGGCTTCCGCGAACCTTCCTGGAAGGGCGGGGCCTGACACCTTTCAAGAAAAACGCCGAATATCTGCTGTTTACGGCTTATGCCGTGATGCCCGTCCGCCTGTTCCGGAAAACACGCGATCCCAAGGTTTACGACGGGGTCTGTTTGTTCGGCGCTTCGGCGACGATGGCGATGAGCGAGGTATTTTTTACCCTGTATGCCGATGTCGCCGATATATACAACCTACTCGGGCACATCTATAAAGTCATTGCCTACGGAATGATTTACCGCTCGGTGTTCATCAACAGCGTCGAGCTTCCCTATCAACGGCTCTATCAGGTTAATCGAGCCTTGCGGGCGAGCGAGGCCAAGTTTCAAGCGATTATTAACGAGTCGCCGATAGCCTATCTACTGTACGATGACCAACAGCGCATCAGTTTTTTGAACCCAGCCTTTATCAATACCTTCGGCTTTACCATGGCCGATTTGCCGAACTGGTCCGATTGGTGGTTAAAAGCCTTCCCCGACCCGGAGTACCGCCAAGCTTGCCTATCTCATTGGCGCCGGCATTTGCAGCGTGTCGGACAAAACAAACTCTCCCTGGCGCCGATGGAGTTGGATGTGTGCGGCAAGGATGGCCGCAAACACACGATATTGATCAATATCGCCTTTCTCGGCGATGCATTCGCCAGCCAGCAGGTCATTCTGTTACAGGATATTACCGAGCGGGTCGAAACCATGCAGTTGATTTGGCGGCAATCCTACCTTGATCCATTGACCGAACTGCCCAACCGCAACCAGTTTCTGGATAAATTGGCGCAGGCAATGAACCAGGCCCGAAAACTGGACCAGCGCTTGGCTTTGCTGTTTATCGATCTGGACAGGTTTAAGGATGTCAACGACGCCCTCGGGCATGTTAGCGGTGATATATTGCTCAGAGAGGCTGGTAAGCGTTTGCGGGAGGCTGTTGGCGACAGTCAGCCTAGCCCGGCCCGTCTGGGCGGCGATGAATTCACCGTGATCATCGGCGACCTGGAAAACCATCCTGGTGTCGACGCGATAGCCCAAGCCATTCTGCAAAGTTTGGCCCGACCTTTTGACCTCGGCGACGAAACCGTTTATTTGTCGGCCAGTATCGGCATCGCTTTTTATCCGGACGATGCCGACAAAAGCGCGGAATTATTGAAAAAAGCCGATCAGGCCATGTTCGAGGCCAAGAAGCAGGGGCGTGATCGTTACAGTTTTTTCACCCCGGAAATGCAGCGGATCGCCCAAAACCGGATGCGTTTGCTGAACGAACTACATGGTGCGCTGGCAAAGCAGCAGTTTATGGTGTATTACCAGCCTATCGTGGAATTTCCGTCGGGCAAGATCTGCAAGGCCGAAGCCTTGCTGCGCTGGCGGCACCCTGATTTGGGCATGATCAGTCCGGCCGAATTCATTCCGTTGGCGGAAGAAACCGGCATGATCGTCGATATCGGCGAGTGGGTATTCAATACGGCCGCGCAACAAGTCAAACTTTGGCGCCAACAGTATCACCCGCAATTTCAAGTCAGCATCAACAAATCCCCGGTACAATTTCGCAACGAACGTTACGACCGGGAACATTGGCCCAGGCAATTGCGGCAGTTCGATTTGCCGGGGCAGAGTATCGTCATCGAAATTACCGAGGGCTTGTTGCTGGAAGCCGGGAGTCTGATCAACGAGCAACTGCTGACGTTCCGCAATGCCGGCATGCAAGTCGCGTTGGATGATTTCGGTACCGGGTATTCGTCGCTGGCTTATCTGAAAAAGTTCGATATCGATTACTTGAAAATCGATCAGGCCTTCGTCCGCCATTTAAGCGCCGAATCCAGCGATATGGCATTATGCGAAGCGATTATCGTGATGGCGCATAAACTGGGGATTAAAGTGGTCGCGGAGGGGATAGAAACCGCCGAACAATTCGATTTGTTGATCAATGCCGGCTGCGATTTCGGCCAAGGTTATTTGTTTTCAAGACCGGTGCCGGCCGACGAATTCGATGCATTGCTAAGCCAGCTTGATACTCTCTGATGACTCACCGCTAACCACTTTGCCGGAGATAAGCCGTGTCGGAACTGAAACAAACAGCCTTGCATGATTTACATCTCCAACTCGGCGCCAAAATGACCGCCTTCGCCGGTTACGCCATGCCGGTACACTATCCAAAAGGCATCATTCACGAGCATCTGCATTGCCGCGCCCAGGCCGGGTTTTTCGATATTTCCCACATGGGACAGTGCCGGATTTTGGGCGATAAGGCTGCGGCCGAACTGGAAAGGCTGACTCCCGGCGGCATTCTCGATCTGGCGGTCGGCGCCCAAAAATACACGGTTTTGACCAATCCGGAAGGCGGTGTCATCGACGATATTATCGTTACCCGCCTCGATGCCGGGGTCGGCATCATCGCCAATGCCGGTTGCAAGGATAAGGATTTTGCCTATCTTAGGCAGCAACTATCGGCCGAATGCCGGTTTGAAGAGCTTGCCGATCAGGCGTTACTTGCATTGCAGGGGCCGGGATCAGCGGCGGTGATGGCAAAATTCTGTGCCGATGCGCCCGGTTTACGCTTCATGCAGGCTTGCTCGTCAACCATGAATGGCGTTGCCTGTAGTGTGAGCCGTAGCGGCTATACCGGCGAAGACGGATTCGAGCTTTCCGTGGCGCAATCCGATGTCGAGCAAGTCGCGCGCTGGTTATTGGCGGAGCAGGGCGTGGAACCGATTGGTCTGGGCGCGCGCGATACCTTACGACTGGAAGCCGGACTTTGTTTGTACGGCCATGAACTGAACGAATCCATCACGCCCGGCGAAGCCGGCTTGCAATGGCTGTTTAAAACCGGCCATGCCGATTTTCCCGGTGCCGATAAAATTTTACCGCAATTACGGCAAGGCCCAGGACTCGTTCGAGTCGGATTGCTGGTCAACGGCAGAATTCCGGTCAGGGAAGGCTGCACTATCTGCGATGCCCACAATAATCCGGTCGGCTATGTCACCAGCGGCGGTTTTTCCCCCAGTTTGAACCGGCCGGTGGCCATGGCCTTGGTCCAGCGCGAATTTGCCGGGATCGGCGCCGAGTTATCCGCGACCGTTCGCGACCAGCGGATTACACTCGGCGTCAGTCATTTACCCTTCGTCCCTCATCGTTACCGCAGGTAATTGCCATGGCCTCGAATCGTCCCCGTCTTGAACAATTGGAAATGCGCGGCAGTTTTATTCCGCGCCATATCGGTCCCGATCCGCGGCAAATTCAGGCCATGTTGGCCGAGTTGGGGTTGAGCCAGCTGGAGGATTTAGTCGAAAAAGTCATCCCGGCCAATATCTTGAATCACGAACCGCTGAAACTGACCGAAACCATCAGCGAACGGGCGGTGATCAAATACCTGCGCAATATGCGCGAACGCAACAAGGTACTGGTATCCATGATAGGCATGGGCTATTACGACACCATCATGCCGGCGGTAATCAAACGCAATGTGCTGGAAAATCCTGGCTGGTACACCGCTTATACCCCGTATCAGGCCGAAGTCAGCCAAGGCCGGCTGGAAGCCTTGTTGAATTTCCAGCAAATGATCATCGATCTAACCGGCATGGAACTGGCCAATGCCTCGTTGTTGGACGAAGCCACCGCTGCCGCGGAAGCGATGACCATGTCGCGTAGGCTGGCCAAAAGCAGCTCGAATACCGTGTTGATAGATCAGGATTGCCATCCGCAGACGATCGCGGTGGTGAAAACCCGCGCGGCTTCGCTGGGCTATCGGGTATTGGAAATTAATCCGTATGCCGGGCTGGAGCAATACGATTTTTTTGGTTTGATTCTGCAATATCCGGGCTCTCAAGGCGAAATTCGTGATTTGACCGCTACGGTCGCTAGCGCCCATCGTAAACAGGCGCTGGTGACGGTGGCCGCCGATCTGTTGAGTCTGGTATTGTTGAAACCGCCGGCGGCTTTCGACGCCGATATTGCGATAGGCAGCGCCCAGCGTTTCGGCGTGCCGATGGGCTACGGCGGCCCGCATGCGGCGTTTTTCGCTACTCGCGAGGCTTTCGTCCGGGCCATGCCGGGCAGGTTGATCGGCGTATCGAAAGATAGCCACGGCCAGGCCGCGCTACGGATGGCCCTGCAAACCCGCGAACAACATATTCGCCGCGACAAGGCTACCAGTAATATTTGCACCTCGCAGGTATTGTTGGCGGTGATCGCCGGTTTTTACGCGGTATATCACGGCGCCGACGGCTTGCGCATGATCGCCGGGCGGGTTCATCGCTATGCGCGGATTCTGGCGGCCGGCATTAGTCATTACGGCCATGAGGTGCTCGGCCACTGCTATTTTGACACCTTGCTGGTCAGGATGCCGAATCGGGCCAGGCGGGTAGCGGCTAGGGCGGAAGAGGCCGGCATCAATTTGCGGATTATCGATGCCGATCATATCGGAATTTCGCTGGACGAAACCACTACCCGCAACGACATCAGAGCCTTATGGCAGGTGTTTTCCTCGCCCGGCCACGAAATGCCGGACATCAATGCGCTGGATAAAATCGTCACCGAATGCATACCGGATGCTTTACTGCGCGACGATGCCATTCTGCAACATCCGGTATTCAGCCGCTACCATTCCGAAACCGAAATGATGCGCTACATGCGCAAGTTGGCCCGGCGCGACATAGCGCTGGACCGAGCCATGATCCCGCTGGGTTCCTGTACGATGAAACTGAACGCCGCCACCGAGATGCAGGCGATTTCCTTTTACGAATTCAACGCGATGCATCCCTTTGTGCCGCTGCATCAGGCCCAGGGTTATCAGCAATTGTTCGCCGAATTGGAAGACATGCTGTGTGATTTGACCGGTTTCGACGCCTTTTCCCTGCAACCTAACGCCGGCTCGCAAGGCGAATACACCGGCTTGCTGGTGATACGCAAATTCCATCAGGTCAACGGCCAGGATCAGCGCGATATTTGCCTGATCCCAGCCTCCGCGCATGGTACCAATCCGGCCAGTGCGGCGTTGGCCGGGCTGAAAGTCGTGGTGGTGGCCTGCGACGAGCAAGGCAATATCAGCGTCGACGATTTGCGCGCCAAGGCTTTGCAACATCAAGACACGCTGGCGGCCTTGATGATTACTTATCCATCCACTCACGGCGTTTATGAACAAGCCTTCCGCCAGATTTGCGACATTGTCCATCAACATGGTGGACAGGTGTACATGGATGGTGCCAATTTCAACGCCCTAGTGGGACTTTGTAGGCCAGGCAGGATCGGCGCCGATGTCGCGCATCTAAATTTGCATAAGACTTTTTGCATTCCGCACGGCGGCGGCGGTCCCGGCGTCGGGCCGATTGGCGTCGGTGCGCATCTGGCGCCGTTTCTGCCGGACCATCCGCTGGTGGAGGGCGTCAATCCGGCCAAGGGCCAATATGGCACGGTCGGTACCGTGTCGGCGGCACCGTGGGGCTCGGCCAGTATTTTGACCATTTCCTGGGCATACATCGCGATGATGGGCGCAACCGGTCTACGGCGGGCCACGCTGGCGGCGATCATGAACGCCAATTACATCGCCCGCCGCTTGGCGCCGCATTATCCGATTCTTTACACGGACGCCAATGGCTGGGTAGCACACGAGTGTATCATCGATTGCCACGCCTTCAAGAAAAGCGCCAATGTGACGGTCGAGGACATCGCCAAGCGTTTGATCGATTACGGCTTTCACGCGCCGACCGTGTCGTTTCCGGTGGCCGATACCTTGATGATAGAACCCACCGAAAGCGAGAGTAAAACCGAAATCGACCGCTTCTGCGAGGCGATGATCTCGATACGGCGCGAAATTCAAGAGATCGAGGAAGGCCTGGCAGCCATCGATAATAACGTGCTGCACCATGCTCCGCATACCCACCGTTTGCTGTTGGAGGAATGGCGCTTGCCGTATTCCAAACAAAAAGCCTTTTTCCCCGATAGCGACCAGCACGACGACAAATACTGGCCGCCGGTCGGACGCATCGACAATGTCCACGGCGATCGCCATCTGATGTGCGGTTGCCCCGCCGACTGGACCGAGTCTTTGTAATCTTGCCGGATGCTGGATCCGTTTTTGAGTCGGAGGGGTTATCCGGCCATTTCGTGCGCTAGATCAGCAAAACCCGGCAAATTTTCGGGTTAATACTAAACTGTTTGTATGCGGCGGACGGGCTAATCCGGCCATGTCCGCCTCGAATCATCCGCTCCGTTCCAACCACTACTCGATATTATTTATGAAAAAACTCATTGCGTTAATGCTAACTTGTGGTTTGTTAAGCGCTTGTTCATCAGGGCCGCAACAGGATGAGCATTCGGCTGCCGCTAGCGATCCGGCCTTGCATGCGGTACAAGATCGGGAGCTGCGCGATTTGATGGATAGGATGAACAGCCTGATGATGGAACGCTTCATGACGGAACACGAAATGGACATCGAACGCCGAAAATATGCGCGGCAAATCATTGAAACCTCGCAAATTCTGGCGACTACCGCCCAATCGCTGGTTAACAAATTGCCCGGTCTAGGTTTGAGTCCGGATGAACAAAGTGCCTTTGAGAATTTGGCGCGGAAGCTTGGACAACACGCGCACAACCTACAGACGCAGGCGGAAAATCGTGCCTTCAATAGTATTTCTAGTACGCTCCACGAAATGAAGTCGACCTGCATGGCCTGCCATACCTTGTTTCGCAAACTTTGAAGGGGACTGAGTGATGTTGCCAAGATTATTGCTTCTGCTGCTGTCTCCCTTGTTAGTGGCATTGCCGGTCAATAGTCATGCCGAAGACGATCTGCGCGAGCTGATCATGCAGCTCACCAGCGAAATCAAGGAATTGAAAACGCAGGTTTCGCAATCCAATGCACGCATCGATGATTTGGAACAAAAGCTGAAAAAATCCAATGAAGACAAACTAGCCGCCACGGCTTCGCCAGCTGCTCAAACCCAGGCTCAAGCCGGTGCTCCATCGGCGAGTCAGCCGCCGGCAAGCGCCAGCCCTGCTCAAGGCGGCAAGCCCGTGGTCACCGCCGGCGATGTTAGTGGCAGTATTAAAATTCCCGGCACCGATACTTCCATCGGTATCGGCGGTTTTGTCAAACTCGATGCCTTGTTCAGCAGTACCGGAATGGGGCAGGATACGCGCGGCAACCAGCGCCTGGAGGTGGCTGAAATTCCGGTCGGACCTATCGCGGAGGGTAACGACGATCAGATCAGTCTGCACGCCAAGGAAAGCCGGTTTTGGTTTAAATCTTTTACCCCGACTCGATGGGGCGACATTAATACCTATCTGGAGACGGATTTTTACGGCGATCCGAGGTTAGACACCTATACACCAAGGCTTCGGCATGCCTATGGTTCGCTGGGTAATTTTTTGGCCGGCCAAACCTGGAGCACTTTTGTCAACAATCTGGCTTTTGCGGATACATTGGATAACAACAATACGGTGGGAGGATTATTATCCTTGCGCCAGCCGCTAATACGTTGGACTCAGCCGTTTTCGGTCGGAAAGCTGCCGATGGAATGGCAGGTGGCTGTAGAATCGCCGCGGACCAGGGTATGGGATAGCCGCACCAATAGCATGACCACGGTCAATACCAATCACTATCCGGACTTGATCGCGCGGGTTAATTTTAATCCTAACTGGGGCAATATCTCCGTGGCGGCCTTGGGCCGGCAATTGCAATATACGCCCACGGCACTGAATGAGGAAAAAACGGTATGGGGCGGGGCAGTCAGTGTCGCCGGCAAGATCAGTACCATCGGTGCCGATAATATCCGCTTCATGCTCAATTACGGTGATGGCCTGGGACGGTATGCGGTCAATAATTTCTTTGCGGATGCCGTCGCCGATAACACCGGCAGGTTTGATACCATCACCGCCTACGGCGGCATGCTGGCCTATCAGCATTGGTGGAATAAAGCCTGGCGCTCGACTCTGGCTTATGGCTTTGCTCGGGCCGACCAACCCAATTATGCTGGCGCCGCTAATCAGCAAACCCAGTCGTTACACGCCAATTTATTGTGGAGTCCGATCTCGCAGACCACGATAGGACTGGAGTACATCTATGCCAACCGCGAGCTGGTTAATGGGCAAGATGGCGAATTACAGCGGGTGCAATTTTCGACCCGGTTTAATTTTTAATAGTGTTACGCATCCGTTGACTCGATCAGGGGATTTAGGCATATATGTCATATGCTTGGGCTGGATTCGCCTCGCTCGATCCAGCCCTATTCCAGGTATGACGGTATCGGTTTACGCATTCCGATAGCGATGTTTTAGGTTGAATTTCAACAAAAACGTCAGCGCCATCGCCGCGCCCACGCTATCGGCCAGCCAATCCCAAACGCTGCTGTTGCGTCCGGGCACAAAGGCCTGATGCCATTCATCGGATATACCGTAAATACTGCAAAATAAAAAGCTCATTAGCGCCAGTGACGAGCCTGTCGGACCGGAATGTCTTAGGGCGCGCCAGCTGAACACAGCCATCACAAAGTAAGCCCCGGCATGCTGTACTTTATCCTGAAATTCAAAAGCCATCGGCATCGGCAATGATTGTTGAGCCGATAGCCAAAAAATCAGAGCGCAATAGGCGGTCAAAACCGACCAATCTAATAATTTCCACATGGAGTAATACCTGATGTTTGTTGCGAAGATAGCGTCATTCTCTAACCGGACGCTTTTCCAGTTTTCTTTGTAGGGTGCGTCTATGCATGTTCAGCGCGCGCGCTGCCGCGGAAATATTGCCGTCATGCTGCATCAGCACTTTTTGCAGATGTTCCCACTCCAGACGTTTGACCGAAAGCGGATTGTCGCTGATGGCAACCGTGGCATCGCCTTCGTTTTTGTAGAGGGCTCTGACAATTTCATCAGGACTGGCCGGTTTGGTCAGATAGTGGATTGCTCCAAGCTTGATCGCTTCCACCGCGGTTGCAATGCTGGCGAAGCCGGTCAACATGACGATTTGAGTGTTGCTATCCAGTGAAATCAGCTTCTTGACCATTTCCAGGCCGGAATCGTAGCCAATTCGTAAATCGATCACCGCATATTCGGGTTCGGTTTGCTCGGCCAATTGCATGGCTTCGGTAACGTCGTTGGCGGTGGTGACCTGGAAGTTACGTTTTTCCAGGGCCGGCTTTAGAACGGAGCAAAATGTGACATCATCATCGACCAATAGCAAATTGGGTTTATCCGTGGAAACTTCTGTCATGCACACTCTCCTTAGTTAATAATGGCAAACTGATTTCGACACAGGCGCCGCCTGATTCAAGATTGTTGAAGCTTATTGTACCCCCCAAGCGTTTGATGGTGGTATAGGTTAGGAAAAGTCCAACCCCCATTCCCTGTTTATTGCTTTTAACCGGCTGTTGGCCGGCGAAATCGATTAGTCCGGCTGGTAGTCCCGGGCCGAAATCGCGGATTTTGAGTGTCAGATCGGCACTGGTCCAATCGGCATGAAATTCTATGCCGGCATCGCCGATAGTGGCTTCGGCGGCATTATTCAGGATATTGATCAAGGAGTGGGTCAGGGTGCGCTCGGCAATAATTTCGGCTTGCATGTCGACCGTGCCGGAAATGAATAGATTCAGTTTGGTCGAGGCTTTGTGGGTGCGCCACTGTTTCAGCAGGTCATCGATATAATCGCAGACCAGCATGACTTTGCCGGACTCCGCGCGCATTTCGCCGGCCGATGCCGACATCACCGACAAGGCCTGTTTACAGCGATTGAGTTGCTGCTGCAGGATCACCAATTTTTGATTCAATTCCGGAAAACGATGTTCCGGGAAGTCCTCCGCCAGTTCATGGGCCAGAATCGCGATAGTCCCCAACGGCGTACCCATGTCATGCGCCGCGCTGGCCGCCAGGGTGCCCAGCGATACCACGCGGTCGTCGCGCAGGGCGCTTTCCCTGGCCTCGGCCAGACTGCGTTCGCTATCTTTCAGGGTTTTGGCCAGCGCGATGATAAAAAACGCCACCAGTCCGGCGCTGAAGACAAAACCAAACCACATGCCGAACACATGCAGATTGAAATAACGCCTGTCTTCCAGTAATTGCATGCGCAAACTCATTTCCGGGGTCAGATTGCTCATGCTGTGATGTTCGGCGTGCGGGGCCAGTGCCGGCAAGGGTACGTTATACGCGATCAGGACGGTGTAGACGCAGGAGGTGATGATAACCATGTTCCAAGCGTAGGATTGCGGCAGCATGATGGCCGTGATGATTAACGGCAATAAAAATACCCAGATGATGGGGTTGGACGCACCGCCGGTCAGATATAACAAATAGGCCAGCGCTAAAACGTCCATGCAGATTTGGGAAAAAATCTCATGTTCGGTGACCGGTTCCGGCGTTCGCAATCGCAGCCAGGTATAAAGGTTGAGCATCGAAATGGCGAAAATGGCCAGCCATAACTGGTTCATCGGCAATTCGATTCCCAGGCCGTGTACCGCCAGGAATACGGTGACCACCACCCCGAACAGCATCAAATTTCTGAGGATATACAGCCAGTTCAGGTTTTCGCGGATCGAAATTTCGGCTTTGGGCAGGATGTGTGAAAGCATGGCGAATCGGCGGTGGAATAAATCGGCTTATGTTAACGCCGTTTGCCTAGCTTAAGCTAAAAATTACGACGGAGGGGGCGATTCAAACTGCTGTGCGTTCTGTTTCGCCTGCAATTTGTAAGGTTCAACAAAACCGGACACTTATTCAGACAGCGTTTTTATAAAACTCCCGCTCGAATTCGAACGGGGACTGATAGCCCTTTGTTGAGAGTGATCGGCGACCATTGTATAAAGCCAAGTAATATCGATCACGCTCAGTTTGGATCGTTTGAAACGTTCATGAAAGCTTGCTTGGATATGATGATAAGGTTTGCTTGAGTTCAACAACTTGGTAACGGATTGTTAGCGTGTTTATTGTGGAATTGCTGTTGAACTCCTTGCTTTCAACGTAACTTGTGATTGGATTTATGGATTCAGGGTAGGGCTTATTTGACTGTTAGTAAACAGTGGTCATTTTAATTTTTAATTCTCGACCCGCATTTTTTGCGAAACGATACGGTTAACCAAATGGATATAGCGCTTATTTTGGTATTGATTTTAATCAACGGCATTTTTGCGATGTCGGAAATGTCGCTGGTTTCCTCCGGCAAGGCCCGGCTGCAAAAGTTGGCCGATGAAAAACGCGCCGGAGCGGATGCCGCTTTGAAGTTGCACGATGATCCCTCGCATTTTTTGTCGACTGTTCAAGTCGGTATTACCTCGGTGGGTATCTTGAGTGGCGCATTGGGCGAGGATGCGCTGACCGAGCCCTTAAAAGCCCAATTCAATCAATTTCCGCTGTTAGCGCCGTATGCCGAAAGCCTGGCCTTGGTGGCGACCGTTATTTTGATCACCTATTTTTCGGTTGTGGTCGGCGAACTGGTCCCGAAACGCCTGGCGTTACTCAGCCCGGAGGGCATTGCGCTGTTCGTGGCTCGGCCGATGAATGCCTTGGCACTGATTGCCAGTCCCTTGGTTTGGCTACTGTCTTCATCCAGCAATTTATTGCTGCGCATCATGAGAGCGCACCAACCGCCACAGGCTACGGTCACCAACGAAGAAATCAAGATTCTGATGGATATGGGTTCGGAAGCGGGGGTGTTTCATGCCAGTGAAGGCCATTTGGTCTCCAACGTTCTAAAACTCGATGAACAGCGCGTCGGCGCCATCATGACCACTCGCAAAGATATTTTCGTGATCGATTTGGCCGATGAAAACCATGAGGTGAACAGTCTTATCGCGGAATGTCCTTATTCAAGAGCGGTGATTTGCCGCGACGGACTGGATAATGTGCAGGGCATTTTGAATCGCAGCGATCTATTGAAAACCCTGATGAATGGCGGAACAGCGGATATAACTAACGTTCTGCGAACGCCACTGTATGTGCCGGACTCCCTAACACTTCCGCATCTTTTAGAGTTTTTCAGGGAAAAACGCTGCGATTTCGCCCTGATCGTGAATGAATACGGCGATTTGGAAGGCCTGGTGACCCTAAGCGATGTACTGAAAGCTATCGTTGGCGACATGCCCACGGCGGATGACGATTTCGATCCCGATGTGGTGCAACGCGACGATGGTTCGTGGCTAGTGGATGGCGGTTTATCGATCAACAGATTGAAATCGGTCATCGGTATGAGCGGCCAGTTTCCAGGCGAAAGCGCCAATTCCTTCAATACCGTGGGGGGATTTATTTTATTTTTTATGGAAAAAATCCCACGGGTTGCGGATAACTTCGTCTACGAGGGCTGGTATTTCGAAGTTGTCGATATTGATGGGACTCGTATAGATAAAGTCCTAGTGGCAAATAGGGCGGAACGGACGAATCCAATCATTTAAAAGCTAATTTCGAGGTTTGGTAAGAGTCAACAACTGCTCGAATTGCTCCAGCGGTAGCGGCTTGCTGAATAGATAACCTTGGTAGTGTTTGCAGTTATTGTCGAATAGAAACCGCCGCTGCTGTTCCGTTTCCACCCCTTCGGCAATAACGCCGAGGTTGAGGCTGGCGGCCATGGCGATGATGGTGCGGACTATGGCTTGATCGCCGCTATCTTCGACAATATCGCGGATGAATGATTGATCGATTTTCAGTTGATTCAACGGTAATTTTTTCAGGTATTGCAGGGAAGAATATCCGGTTCCGAAGTCGTCCAAGGAAAACTGCACGCCGATGGCGCCCAACGCATTCATGGTTTCTATGGTTTCATCGATATTTTCAATCAAAATATTTTCGGTCAGTTCCAGCTTGAGCCGGCTTGGATCGACCGCGTGCTTTTGAAGCGCTGTTTGTACTTGGTTGACGAAATCGATCTGAAAAAATTGCTTGGGGCTGATGTTTATCGATAGCACCAGTTCCCGGGTAGCCGGCTCTTGCCGCCAGGCCTTGAGCCGTGCGCAGGCTGTTTCCAGCAGCCATAGGCCTATGCCAAGGATCATGCCGTTTTCCTCCGCCAGCGGGATGAAGTCGGCGGGAGACACCAAGCCTCGTTCGGGATGTAGCCAACGAATCAAAGCCTCCGCGCCAAATACCCGATCCGAGTTTTCCACTTGGATTTGATAAAACAGTTGAAATTGCCGATTATCGAGCGCCTTGCGTAATTCATTTTCCAGGGAGACTCTGGCAATTACCGCCTCTTGCATCTTCGGGTCGAAAAAACGCAAGGCATTACGGCCTGAAATTTTGGCTTGATACATCGCAATATCGGCATGTTTCAATAGATCGTCGGCCGATCTTTGTTGGCCTTTAAACAGGGTCGCGCCTATGCTGGGTGTACTGATGTAATCGTGCGTGGCCAGCGAGAAAGGCCGGTTGATGGCGGCAATAATTTTTTCACCAATGGCTTCGGTTTGTTGCGCGGCGGTCAATAAATCCTCGCTCAAATTTTCCAGCATCACCACGAATTCGTCGCCGCCCAGCCGGGCAACGGTGTCGCTCTCCCTGACGCAGGTGTTCAAGCGGTCGGAAACCTGTTGCAGCAGCAGGTCACCCATATCATGCCCAAGCGTGTCGTTCAGCGATTTAAAGTTGTCCAGATCGATGAACAGTAGGGCACCGTTACGTCCGGTGTGATGGCTGTTGGCAAGCGCCGGTTTCAAGCGATTCTGCAGCAGGCGCCGATTAGGCAGGCCGGTGAGCGGATCGTAAAAAGCCAAGCGTTCAATTTCCTCGGCCGCCGATTTTCTGAGGCTAATGTCCGATAAGGTGCCGACATAATGGGTGACGCGCCGGCATTGATCCGTTACCGCCTTGATCGTCAGGTATTCCGGATAGACTTCGCCGTTTTTGCGGCGGTTCCAGATTTCACCTTCCCAAGTGCCGCTAGTGGCGATACTTTCCCACATGGCGGCATAAAAGCTTTTATCTTGCCGACCGGACTGGAGGATATGCGGGTTTTTGCCTACCACTTCCGCCGCGGGGTAGCCGGTAATTTCGGTAAAGGCTTGATTGACCCGTAGGATGACGTTATTGGCATCCGTCACCATCATGCCTTCTTGCGATTCAAAAACCGTTGCGGCAATACGCAGTTGATCTTCGGCCCGTTTTCGTTCGCTGATGTCGCGGGTGACGGCCAGATGCACTACCGTGCCATCGGCTTCCTTCATCGGTACGGCGTGGGTTTCCAGCCAGCGACGGCCGCCTTTTAAGCCTATCACTTCATATTCCAATTGCGCGGATTGGCCGGCAATGACTCTGGCATGCATGTCGGCGAAAGCCTTGCGGTATTCGGGCGCGATGACATTCAGCACCGGTTGCGCGAGAACCTGTTCCAATCCGTCCGCCTCTATCATTGCCAATCCGGCGGGATTCATTTGCACCAGTCGGCCCTGGGCATCAACGATCTTGATACATTCCGGTTCGTTCTCGATGATGGTGCGTAGGTGGGATTCGCTATCGCTAAGCCTGGCTTCAATCCGCTTACGCTCGGTTATATTGCGGGCGGTGGCGAGCACCCCCAACACCGTACCATTGCCATCCCGATAAACCGAGGCGTTATAGAGTACCTCGGTGATCTTGCCCGAGGCATGGCGAATGGTGAGCGGAAAATCGGTCACGAAACCTTGCGAGAATACCAGCTGATAACCGGCGCGTGCATCGGCGGGATCGGTGAAATAATCGGCAAAGTCGCTGCCGATCAGTTTTTCTCGGCCCACGCCGGTTACCCACTCGGTAGCGGTATTGACGTCGGTAATCTTGCCCGCCGCGCTAATCGTTACCAAGGGATCCAAACTGGCTTCGATTAAGCTTCGGGCGTATTGCGCGGCTGATTGAGCGGCCTCCTCGGCCTTTTTTCGATCGCTGATATCGACAAAAGTGGCGATTGCACCGGTCATCACACCGTTGGTAACAATAGGCTGTGCCCGGTATTCGACCGGTATTCCCACGCCATCCGAACGCCAAAAAACCTCGTCCGTTAAGTGAATTTCTTGATGGTGAAGACAGGTGTCATGTATCTTGCATTGCTCGGCGGGAAAATGGCTGCCGTCCGGGTGAGAATGATGAATCAGGTCATGGATCGGTTTGCCGATGATCTGCTCGGTGTTTTCGTAGCCCAATATTTGCAGGAATGAACGGTTTACAAAGCCGCAGACACCTTCGGTATCGACCCCATATACGCCTTCGGCCATGGAGTTCAACAAGGAATCCATTTGTTGATGAGACTCTAGCAGCGCCTTCTCGGCCTGCTTACGCTGCGTGATGTCATGCATGACTACCAGTATATGCGCGCCTTGGGCATCATCGGCGCAGCCGGTTGCGTGGATTTGGACGATACGCCGTTCCCCATGTTTCCGGGTGATGGCCCATTCCTGATCCTGAATAGGATCGCCTTGTTGCAAGCGCCGCATACACAGTCTGGCTTGCTGTTGAATGGCGGGATCGGTATAGATCGTCCGGTACCAGCCCAGCCGATTCATCTCTTCCAGGCTAAAGCCGGTAATTGCCCGCATGCTGGGGTTCCAGACCGTGAAGCGGACATGGGGTTCTTCGTCTATCTGATGGAATACCGCAATACCATTGACTTCGGCATTGATTACGGCTTGGGTGAATGCCAATTGATCGACCAGATCGCGCTCGAGTCGCTTGCGTTCGGTGATATCTTCCTTGATAGCCAGATAATGGCTGACGCTACCGTCGGCCTGGTGTATGGGCGAAATTTGAGCGAGTTCGACATATTCACTGCCATCCTTGCGCCTGTTGATGAATTCGCCTTCCCATACCCTGCCTTGAGTCAAGGCAGCCCACATCCGTTCGAAGGTTTCCTGGGGCGTTTTACCGGATTGCAAGAGCCGTGGGTTTTGTCCGATGGCTTCGCCGCGATCATAGCCGGTTGCGTTTAAGAATGCCTCGTTGACAAACTCGATGGTGGCATCCCGGTTGGTAATCACTATCGAGCTGGGACTCTGTTCCACCGCCAGGGATAGTTTTAACAAGGATTCTTCATCGCGTTTGCGCTGGGACAGTTCGCGCATCAGTTGCAAGGCATTGCTGGACAGGTTTTCGTAAATGGACAGAATCAGGTCGATCAATACTGGCGTAGTCCCGCTCATTTTCTCGGCCGCGAGTTTTTTGGCCGACTCCAAGGTCATGCCCGATTGCATGCCTAGCACTATCATGGCCATATGCCGGTCGCTTTCCAGGATATGAGCCGCCAACCAGCGCGTCAGGAATGCCAGCACCTGTTCAAGTACCGCATTGGCCGGTTGGCTACTCTGCTTGGCTTTAATTTTTAAGACTGTGTCTATAAAGCTGTCATGCGTCGCTTTGTGCCGTGTTTCCAGTTCATCGTCCGCTAAATACCGATGCCAAATGGTGGCTTCCGTTTGGAAGTGATGAAGGGCATAGTCGGCAAGTTCATCGAAAATGATATTCAAAGCCGGAAGGTCGGATTCAAATGCGATATGGCTGGCCAGCACATTCAGCAATTGCACTAATTTTCGATGCTGTTGATCAATTTTGGGTACGCCTGTATTGAAATTTTCATTCCAGGGGAAAATATCAATCGAATTCATGTTACCCATTGATCAGTTAACCTTCATTTGTGACCGCGTGTACATTGAGTTTCATTTTTCCAGCTCCGCGGGAGACGATGTTAGACCTGGCATAAAGTGAGAGTAACTGGAAGATCTAAATGGATGAAGGATTGATTTCACGCGGAGTATGGAAGACTAGGATACAGTCGTTCCATGGCTGGTTTAGCAGGATTTTAGCATTTATGTTAGCTGCTTCATCGTATTGATTTAATCGTCTCAAGGCATCAATTTTAAAAAAAGGCTAACATTGAATAGCATGAAGTCCGGTTTACAGCTAACGCGCCTAGCGCGAGGTAAACAGATGTTGGTTAACTTTATGCTCCAAAACCGCTTTATTGATCACCAGGAGATATACAAGTGCCTATTCCACACGGTTCACGAGTAGCCTCATCAAGACCCTGGCGCAGTAGGTTGCTGGTGACGGGGAGCGTGTATCTGATTTTGACCGTGGGACTGCTGATTACCGTCGTTATGTGGTATGCCACCGAGCGCACTATCGAACGCAATACCCAAGCCTATTTTAATTTTAGGGTGAATCACCTGATGGAGAGCATAGACAAGCGTTTGGAGACTTACCAACAAGTGCTTTATGGCGCCCGTGGCTTGTTTGCTGCTTCCGATGCGGTGGAGCGTGGCGAGTTTCGCGAATACATTTCCGCGATGCATCTTGATCAACGTTACCCCGGCATCCAGGGCGTGGGTTTTTCAGTGATAGTGCCGAAGGATAAAAAGGACAGTCATATAAGGAACCTGCGGGAGCAAGGTTTTCCGGATTATCAAATTTATCCTCCCGGCGAACGAGAAAGTTATACCTCCATCATTTACCTGGAGCCCTTTGCCGGGCGCAATTTACGTGCGTTCAGTTACGACATGTTTTCGGAGCCGGTACGGCGGCAGGCCATGATTTTTGCCCGTGACAACAATTCTATCGGCCTGTCGGGCAAGGTTACCTTAGTGCAGGAAACCGATAGCGACATACAATTTGGTTTTTTGATGTATTTACCGGTTTACCGGAATGGTCAGCCTGTTGGCGACGAGCAGCAACGCAGAGCCAATATCATAGGCTGGGTCTACGCCCCCTTCCGAATCAAGGATTTTATGGCGGGCATCGGTGGCGAACGGGCCGGTGATTTGCATCTAAGCATCTACGACGACCGGCAGGCATCCCAGTCCGACCTGATGTACAGCGATCATAACCAACAAATTTCCGAACAAGCACTCAGCACGACGCGGCAATTATCGTTGGGGGGGCGTACCTGGACTCTGGTGATACATAGCGAGCCGGGTCTACAACATTGGCTCAGCAGATACCACCCATTGATTATCTTGGTCAACGGTGTGATTTTGAGCTTGCTACTGGCGCTACTGATGCGGCAGTTAATCGCGCATGAAAAGGCTTTGTCATTGGCGGCGGCTACCAATCACGAGCTGCAGGAAAGCGAGGCTCGTTTCAGATTAATGGCGGACTCCGCGCCGGTGATGATCTGGATGGCGGACGTAGACCAGTCGGCTATCTGGTTCAACAAGCACTGGCTGGATTTTACCGGGCGCACACTGACGGAAGAAACCGGCCATGGCTGGTTGGTGTCCGTCGATCCCGCCCAACTTGAGTTGGTGGGCAAACTACTGAACTGGCATTTTCAATTGCATAAGCCTTTCAGCGTGGAGTTTAGGCTTAGGCGTTTTGACGGAGAATATCGCTGGATCATCAACACCGGCGTGCCGCGCTTCGACGAGAATACTAACTTTGTCGGCTTCATCGGTTCGTGCATCGACATCACTCAGCATAAGCGGATGGAGGAAGAATTGTGGGAGCTGGCTACTACCGACGGGTTGACCGGCTTTTTTAATAGGCGTCATTTTTTGGTGCGATTGCAAGAAGAATTCAACCGGATGCAACGCAATGCGGAGTTGGAATCCGCGGTTTTGATGCTGGATCTCGATTATTTCAAGCGGATTAATGATACTCATGGGCATGCCGCGGGCGACGCGGTTCTGAAACACTTTGCCGATATTATTCGTAGGCAACAGCGTAAGATCGATGTGGTAGGGCGTCTAGGCGGCGAGGAATTCGCCATTATCCTACCCGATACCGATTTGTCCGAAGCTCGTGTGTTTGCCGAGCGTCTGCGCAAAACATTGGCGGATTCTCCGTTACGTCACCAGAACATATTTCTGGAGGTGACGGTTTCTATCGGTATCGCCCTATTAACGGCTGGCAGTAAAAACCCCGATAGTGTTTTGAGCGAAGCCGATCGCGCCCTCTATTCCGCCAAGGAGGGGGGGAGAAATCGTGTGGTTTTATCGCCGGCTCAACGGTAGAGGAACTTGGACGGCGTAAGCCAATGTCGCCAACAAACGGCATCAAACCGGTAACATGAGCCGCTGACCGAACTGTCGAAGTCAGCTACTCGCATCGGTTCCGCTTGACGGGCAGTTTGTCACCGCAGCTGCCCCTATCCCGAAACTTGTTGTTGAATACAGGCTTGAGCCTGAATCGCAATTTCCAGTTCTTCTTGCGTACCGATGACCAGCACCTGGACTGGTGAATCGGCGGGACTGATCCGCGCGCAGGGTCGATTGGCGGCAAGATTTTGTTCGCTATCGATAACGATACCGAGCACGGATAGGCCCGCGCAACATTGCTGGCGCAGCCAGGCATCGTTTTCGCCGATGCCGCCGGTGAAAACCAGCGCATCGAT
This sequence comes from Methylomonas sp. LL1, assembly GCF_015711015.1. NCBI lineage: Bacteria > Pseudomonadati > Pseudomonadota > Gammaproteobacteria > Methylococcales > Methylococcaceae > Methylomonas > Methylomonas sp. LL1. Next base: position 1,287,227 of record NZ_CP064653.1, on the reverse strand, counting down.
ACGGCCAAGTACCGCAACATAGGCGCCGATGTATTTCTTGATCCGGTAAGCATACATGGCCAGGGCCAGACGCGCGGTTTCATCGCCGCTTTCGGCCATCCGGTGAATGCCGCGCATGTCGTTTTCACCGCAAATACCCTTGCAGCCGCTGCTTTTATTCAACAAGTTTTCAATCTCATCCAGCGAAAGCCCCAGCGTGCGGCTCAGGTAGAAATGCAGCGCCGGGTCAATATCGCCGCAACGAGTCCCCATCATCAGCCCCTCAAGCGGAGTCATGCCCATTGAGGTATCGATACTGCGGCCGTTTTCGATCGCGGTAATGCTGGCCCCGTTACCCAAGTGCAGCGTAATCATGTTCAGCGCGGTCAATGCTTTGCCGAGAAATTGCGCGGCCTGCTTGGCCACATAATGATGAGACGTTCCATGAAAGCCATAGCGGCGCACGCCTTGATCCTTATAAAGCGTGTTCGGCAAGGCATAACGATAGGCATAATCCGGCAGGCTATGGTGGAAAGCGGTATCGAAAACAGCCACTTGTGGAATGTCGCCCATCAGCCGTAGCGCTTCTTGTATGCCGAGCAAGTTGGCGGGGTTATGCAGTGGCGCCAACGGAATCACGCTGGCAATTTGTTGAGTCACATCGGCTGTGATCAAGGCCGGTTCCCGAAAAAATTCGCCGCCATGAACCACCCGGTGGCCGATACAGGCCGGCTGGCCGGCGCCCGTGGCGGACAGCACGCAAAACAGATCTTGCAAGGCTTGCTGGTGGTTATTAATGATTTTTTCCGCCGAATTCGGCTGTTCGTCGGCCAGGCGATAGCGGTGCACGGCCAGCGATTCGCCGATGCGCTCGATAATGCCGGTCAACAAGACGGATTGATCGGCCATGTCGAACAGACTGTATTTAATAGAGGAACTGCCGGCGTTTAGAACGAGAATGTTCATAAATTCCTTGTTTTTTGGGTGACTTTGATTTGGTAAATCTCGCGTAAGATTTTGACCATGCCGAATTTTGCAGAGGATAGGGATTTTAAGGTTGTTGTTTCAGTTTGCCGGGTGGCGGCGGGGTGTAGCGATTTTCCAAGGTATCATCAATTTTGACGGCCAAACTTTCCACGGCTTTGATGACCAGGTCAATATTCGGCCCCTTGGACTCGGTGATATAGCTGCCGATCAGTTTTTGGTCGCCGACCCGGACCAAGTTGCCGATCAAATAAGCAAACAAAAAACTGGGTTTGTGTAGTCTGCCCACCAGCACGTAATCGGCGGCAAACTGTTTGCCCAGGTTGGCGGCGGCATCGGCGTGGTCGAACAGATAGCCGACTCCGCTAGTGGCGTCCTGTTGGGCGGACAACGGAATATGGATTATTTGATAACCGGCCGAGGCTAATTCGTGTTCCAGTAAGGGCTTGATCGAGGCTGTACGCTTGATTTCGGCGGGAATGCCGGGGGCTAGTGTTAAATCCTTCAGTTCGAAATCCAGAACGGCAATTCGAGGCGCGGCGGTTAAGCAAAAGCTCGGCGCGCTCAAAGCAAACAGCAAAATCAGGCGAACGATCATGATTCATCACACTCCTGTGCTTGGATGGCGGTAATGATCACGGTATTGACGATGTCCGGCACGGTGCAGCCTCGGCTAAGGTCGTTAACCGGTTTATTCAGGCCTTGCAGCACGGGGCCTATCGCAAGCGCGTCCGACGAACGCTGCACGGCCTTGTAGGTATTGTTGCCGGTGTTCAAATCGGGAAAGATGAATACGGTGGCTTGGCCCGCGACTTCACTATTGGGTAACTTGGTTTTGGCCACGCCAAAGTCGACGGCGGCATCATACTGCATGGGGCCTTCCAGTTTTAAATCCGGGCGCAGGCTTTTGGCGATTTTGACCGCTTCCCGGACTTTATCCACGGCTTCGCCCTTGCCCGAGTCACCGGTGGAATAAGACAGCATGGCCACTCTCGGTTCGATATTGAACATCTTGGCGGTATCGGCGGCGCTAATGGCAATGTCGGCCAATTCCCGCGCATTCGGATTTGGATTGACCGCGCAGTCGCCATAAACCAGTACTTCATCCTCCAAGCACATGAAAAACACGCTGGAAACGATAGAGGCGCCGGGTTTGGTTTTGATGATTTCAAAGGCCGGGCGTATGGTGTGTTGGGTCGAATGCACGGCACCGGATACCATGCCGTTGGCAAAGCCGAGATGGATCATCAGGGTGCCGAAATAGCTGACGTCGGCCATTAAATCGAATGCGGTGGCATAAATGATGTTTTTATGTTTCCGCGCTTCGTAATAAGCCTGGGCAAACAGTGGGCGCAATTCGGAGGTCATCGGATCGATGATTTCCACATCGTTCAGTTTCAACGCCAAGGATTGAATTTTCTGGCGTATCTCGGTTTCGTTACCGAGCAGGGTAATTTTGACCACGTCCCGCAGCAACAAAATTTCGGCGGCGCGCAATATGCGTTCCTCGCCACCCTCCGGCAACACGATATGTTGTTTTTTCGCCTTGGCGCGTTGTATCAGATCGTATTCGAACATTAGCGGCGTCATTTTATGGGTGACTTTGCTGCGCAGCTGCAAGCGAATTTCGTTCATGTTGATATTGCTTTCCACCAGGCCCAGAGCTTTGGCGATTTTTCTTTCGTCCTGCGAATGCAAGCGGGCGGGAACCTGGCTAACGCGCATGGCGGTGGTGAACGTATCGGAATCGACTCCCATCACCGCAAACGGAGCGTCGCCCAGGCCGTCAATGAGCGCCTGAACCTGGCGGCCTGGTTCCTGGTGTCCAGTCAGCAACAGGCCGGAAATTTGCGGATAATTGGCCGAATGATAGGCCATCAGGCTAGCCAGGATAATATCGGAACGGTCGCCAGGGGTGATGATCAAATCGCCTTGTTCGACATAATCCAGAAAATCCGGTACCAGCATGGCCGCGACTTTATAATGATAAACCTCGCGGCTCAGGGCATTGTTGTCGCCGGAAAACATTTTGGCGCCTAGAGCGTGGGCGATATTGCCCATGGTGGGTTTTTCCAGCGAGAGTTCGGCGGGAACCACATAAATCGGGAAGTTGGCATGATGAATCAAGATGTCGCGCAAAGTCTCGACTTGCTGTTGGTCCACGCTGTTGATGACTACCGCCAATACATCGCTGTCGTGTTCGTGCAACTCATGTTTTAGCCGGGCAAGGCTGTTTAAAATCTGCAGATTATCCTGATTGATGCCATGCATGATAGGCATCATCAGGCAATCGAGATTATTGGCTACGTCGGCGTTAAAGCCGAATTCAAAAATCGAATCGCCGTGCACATAGTCGGGTCCCACGCACAATACATAATCGCATTGGGCTTTCAGTGCGCGATATTTGGCCAGAATGATTTTGTGTAATTCATCGTATTGTTCGTCGGCCAGCAGTTCTCGAGCCTGATCACTTTTACAGCCATACATGGCTTCATAGGGTAAATCGGGTTGGTAGCGATAACTGATAAATTGAATTAATTCATCTTTTTTTCCGCCGGCGTGCACGATCGGTCGAAAGAAACCGACTTTACCGGCATAGCCGGTTAGCATATCCATCATGGCCAGCATAATGATGGATTTGCCACTATTGCGATCGGCGCCGGTGATATAAATGTTCTGCGAAATTAAGGATGGGTTCTCGATTTCTGCGGGGGAAGTAGTCATCGTCGTCTGTTGGGTATGGTGGCTGGGCTGATTTTAATGTAAATTCACCGAAACGATAGCGGTTTATATTACAGGTTTTGGACTCGGGCTTATCGGTTTTTCCTGATGAATCGGCGCTAACAGGCCTCCCAAATTGTGAAATTGAAAATAAATATTGATAACTCTGCAAGCTTGCTTATTGCGTCTATACTACAATCCGGTCGCAGGGACTTTTAGAAATCAACAATGGCAAAATTTACCATTTACTTTAAAGATAAACCCATTCATTCAGGTATTTATGATGCCGGTGTGGTACACATCGGTCGTGATGATTCCAATGAACTCGTGGTTGACAGTCTGGCTGTCGCTCCGGCGCATGCAGTGGCGGTGATTAAGGACGGCAGTTGCGTCATCAAGCAGTTGAATGAGAAATTTCCGCTATTGGTCAATAATCATCCCTCCAGGGAATGGAATTTGCAAAACAACGATGTGATCAATATTGGCAAACACTATATCGTTTACAACACGACCGAATCAGTCGCCGATTTTGCTCAATATACTTCGATGGCGTCGGCGGGTGATGTTGATCAGCATGAACTTAGCCAAAAACTGGAGGAGGGCGGTAAACTTCAGGAAGCCAATTTACAGGTGATGGATGGTCCGCATATAGGCCGTATTTTACCGTTGAAAAAAGCCATGACCCGCCTGGGCCGATCCGGAGGTGGAGTGGCTGTAATTTCACGGCGCAAGGATGGATATTATATGTCGGCCCTACAGGGTCACGAGGGTTTGATGGTCAACAAACAACCCTTGGGTGAAAACACCGTGCAGTTGCACAATAACGACATTATCGAGGTGGATAAAACGCCGATGATGTTCTTTTTGGAATAATGCGATGCCGACAGAAGTTGTTAACGATAAAAGGCATTTTCAGCGTATTTTCTACAACGCCGAGGCTATGTTGGAGAATGGTAATGATGCCTTGCCATGCAAAATTATCGATATTTCCTTAAAAGGATGTTTTTTAGGTTTTGATCGGCCATGGTCTGGATCGACCGACACTCTTTATAGCTTGATGCTCAGTCTATCCGATGACGTACATATCGCCATGAAGCTCAAATTTTCGCATGGCACGGGTACCCAAATTGGTTTTAAATGTGACCATATCGACATCGATAGCATGACTAACCTGCGTCGATTGGTGGAGCTGAATCTTGGCGACAGCGCCATGCTTAACCGTGAATTAAGTGCTTTGATTGGCTGATAACGCTGCTGTAAACGAGCCGGATGTAGCCATGCCGGCACGGCTACACTATAGACTACCCCGGTTGGTCTTCCCGAATATTCGAGGCAAGACCCCAACCCCTGTTTTTGTCCACCCACTTCATGCTGAGCCAATACCATAGTGTCATCGGCAGCATCATCGAAAACCACTCCCAGTCGTCGATTAAAAATAAATTTTTAATCCAACCATTATTCTCAAAATAATTGACCCACGGAATACAATAAGCGCTAAACAGCAAACTGCTCCAGATCAGAATCAGTGCGCCTTTGCGAGTTTCGATACTCGATAACGCCAGAAAAACCCATAAAGGCATACCCTTGTCTTTTTGCATTTTGTCTCCCTTAAAAAATTGCCTGATTCCATAATGGATAGTGTCGATTTAATTGGCTGACTAAACCGGCCTATGATTTTACATGATTATCCGCTCTTTTCGAATTCTCCGTTGAAGGTCGTCTTATCATCATCCGGTCGAGAGTTGTTCGTGCGTGGAGTGAGGCCGAGGCGCCGGAGGATATAGTAGTATTAAGCCTCAAGATGCTGTTAGTATTGCCTAATGAATTGCGGTACGAGTTGATGGATTCGTTGGAAGGTGCTTGAAAGCGCGCGTATAGGGTTTTTTATACACCTGGCGTGGGATAGTACAACCAAAAGCCGTGGAATGCCTTGGCTCATCGTGCCGAACATTTTGACTATCGTGTCATCTTAGGCCATTTTCCGCGAAAACTATACCCGACTGACTGGTCTCTTTGCCCAACTGACGCAGCTCGAAAAAGGATGCAGTATGCAACTTTGCAGCCTTTTCCGATCCTTGTGGCGGACAAAAATCCGGCGCCATCCAGGTATCTTTATTCCTGGCAATCGCCCTAAGAGCACTAGAGGCTAATAGAGAATAACCAATGGAAGATAAAGGCATAATTCTCGTCGTTGATGATACCCCGGCTTCCCTGAAGCTGTTGACTAACCTGCTAAAGGAGGAGGGGTATAAGGTACGCTCCGCTATCAACGGCGAGCTGGCTCTGCATTCCGCCGCTGGCAATCCGCCTGAATTGATATTGCTGGATATTTGCATGCCGGAAATGGACGGTTATGAAGTCTGCCGAAGGCTCAAGCACCAAGCCGATACCCATAATGTGCCAGTGATTTTTGTCAGCGCCGTCACCGACACTGATGAGAAGGTCAAAGGCTTTGAGTTGGGCGCGGTCGATTTTGTCACCAAGCCCTACCAGCGTGAAGAACTATTGGCGCGGGTGAGAACCCATTTGGAAGTCAATCGGCTACGCAATCGTCTGGAAGAGCTGGTGGACGAGCGTACCGGAAAACTGGTTGAAAGCGAAAAAAAGCTCAGAGCCGGTCTGTTGGATTTTATCGCGGCCATGGCCGCCACCGTGGAAATGCGCGACCCTTATACTGCGGGCCATCAACGGCGTGTCGCCAATCTGGCGGTAGCGATCGGCCGGGAGCTACCGTTAGCGGAAGATCAATTGGAAGGTCTGCATCTGGCCGGCGTGGTGCATGATGTCGGCAAGATTCCGGTGCCGGCCGAAATACTCAGTATGCCGAGGCGACTCAGTGAGATTGAATTTAACCTGATCAAGGAACACTCAAAAACAGGTTACGAAATCATGAAATCGATCGATTTCCCTTGGCCGATTTCCCAGGCGATTTTGCAACACCACGAACGCCTGGACGGATCAGGTTATCCGCAAGGCCTTAAGGGGCGGGATATTCTGCTTGAAGCCAAGATTTTGGCCGTAGCCGATGTGGTCGAAGCGATGGCGTCGCATCGACCCTATCGTCCGGGCTTGGGGATAGCTGCGGCGCTGGAAGAAATAGAAAACAACAGTGGGGTTTTATATGATTCCGCAGTGGCTAGCGTGTGTCTAAAGCTGTTTAGACAACTAGGCTATCAATTACCCGCCTGAAACGCCACGCGGCAAGCCTTAAGGTGCTGTCATGGATTGGGCACTATTCAATCGTTAAACCCATGCCTATGCCATGCGGAGTTAAGGAAGCCTAACATAGCGAAAATTTACGGTAGAGCGCGCGGAAAAAGCCCAACGCATTATATCGTTAGGCTTTTTCGCAAAAAACTTCTAGGTTCTGAAATTGCCCACAGTGGAACGCAATTGATTGGCCAGCTCCAGCAGCTCATGACAGGCGTCGGCGGTGTTTTTGGCGCCCAATGAGGTTTCCTCCGAGACATGGCTGATGTTGCTGATGTTGCGGTTAATTTCCTCGGCCACGGCGGTTTGCTCTTCCGCCGCGCTGGCAATTTGATTGTTCATGTCGTTGATGGTGTCTATTCTTTCACTGATGGACGTGATGGAACCACCCGCGGAGGCGGCCTGATCGACGCTGGATGCCGCCCGTTTTCGGCCGTTGTCCATCACCGAAACGGCTTGTTTGGCACGGTCTTGCAAGCGTTCTATGGTTTTTTGGATTTCCAGCGTTGAGTTCTGAGTCCGGCTGGCCAGCGTTCTGACTTCATCGGCCACCACCGCGAAACCCCGGCCTTGTTCGCCCGCTCTTGCCGCTTCGATGGCTGCATTGAGCGCCAGTAGGTTGGTTTGTTCGGCGATGCCTTGAATCACGCCCAGCACCTCGCCGATACTGTTGCTGTCGTTTTCCAATTCATGGATCACATTGGCGGCGTTTTCGACTTCGGTGGCCAGGCTGTTAATACCGTTGACCGCGTCATTGACGATGTTCTTGCCGCTGGTAGCCTCTCTGTCGGCGGTTTCGGCGGCTTCCGAAGCTCTGACGGCATTTCTGGCAACTTCTTGTACGGTGGCGGTCATTTGTTTCATGGCATTCGCCACTAAGGTGGTTTCCTGCAGCTGTCTTTCGACACCTTTTTGGGTGGTTTGGGTGATCGTAGCCAATTTATGCGAGGCGCTGGCCAGCTTTTCACTGGTAACGCTGATTTCATCGACTGTTTTGGCGATCTTTTTGACGAAGGAGTTAAAGCTGGAGGCAACCCAGGCGAACTCTGACTTCCCGGAAGCATTCAATCGTGCGCGCAAATCACCTTCGCCGCTGCAGATTTGTTGCAAGCTCAACGCTAGATCGGTCAAGGGGCTGATAATAATATTGTTCATTACAAAATAGCCGGTGCTGCCAATCAAAAACAGGCCCAGCACCAGAAAGCCGATGGCGTAATACATTTCGGTTTTAAAGTTGGCAAAGGCCACGTCAAACGGCGTAATGATTTCGAAAGCCCCGTGCAGGTCGCCGGCGCGGCGGTTTTCCATCGGATAACCCAGCAAATCTTGGCCCTTGTCGTTATTCCACAATGCTTGTGAAGTGCTTGGGTCGCCATGGCAGAGTTCGCATTGTTTGACCATTTTTACCGGTCTGAAATAGCGAATTTCCTGTTTCTCGTCGTCTACGACGCTATATTCTTTCAAAGATGGATCGCTCTGGAATTTATCCAAAACCTGACGTTCTATTTCATCGGGATTATTGCGTGGAGGGTTGCGCGGATTGAGGGCGGGGGCCTTAAAGCGGAAACCGCCTTCCTTGGCCTTGGCCTCGATCACGTCCCAGGCATTGGCGGTTGGAACCGTGGCAATAATCAGTTCCCTGCTCTTGGCCCTGTCTTGATTCTGGGTCAACTGCATCAGTTGTTCGGGAGAGTAGATGCCGCTCTCCCATTTTTTGACGACGTTATCGCGGATGGATTCCGATACCAAAAGTAGTTGTCGAGAGGTCTCGATTTTGCGATCGATAAGGTTTTGTTTTTGGACATTCGAAAAAATAACCAAAACCCCAATCCCTACAACAGTCAGCACTGCCATGGTAATCGCGACTACTTTCACACCCACAGAATGCCAGTTCATCATCAACATCCGAAACTCCTGATAACGCTTTTAAAATTATTTTTCTTAATGCTATCTATCGCTAGCTACATCGCTAAAGACAGGCGGCGAGAGTATAGCTTACAATCTATCGACCCTAAATTAAAAAACTTTATCAGCCATGAGGAAAATCAAGATTTTATTTGTCTGCATGGGCAATATTTGTCGTTCGCCCACTGCCGAAGGCGTGTTTATTTCCCTGTTGTCCGCCCGCAATTTAACCGATGTGTTTCATGTCGATTCGGCCGGTACGCATGCCTATCATGTTGGTGATGCACCGGATCTGCGGGCACAGAAAGCCGCAAGAGATAGAGGCGTGGAGTTAAAGCATCTTAAGGCCCGTAAGGTCAAGGATGATGACTTTGAAAGCTTCGATCATATCTTGGTGATGGACGATGAAAATCACGCCATAATGTATGAGCTCTGTCCTGATCAGCATAAGCACAAGATTCGGCACTTTCTGGATTATGCGCCTCATCTGCAACAGCGCGAAGTACCGGATCCCTACTATGGCGGTACCTACGGCTTTGAACGTGTTCTTGACATGGTGGAAGCCGCATCCGAGGGTTTTCTCGACTTTCTGCAACGCGAAGGCGTATTAACATAAATTTTGGGAGTGGCCCATGGCTATCGTATCCAATACCGTCGACTATTTGGATGATGGGGTTTTACTGCAAGGTTTTTTCGCCTACGACGATGCCGTTGAAGGCATGCGGCCCGTGGTGTTGATTCACCATGCATGGGCTGGGCGGGATGAGTTCGTGGCCGACAAGGCTAAAAGGTTGGCGGCGCTGGGGTATCTGGCTTTCGCCACTGATATGTACGGCAAAGGCATTAGAGGGAGTTCGCCGGAGGAAAACGGCAGGCTGATGCAGCCATTTATGCGGGATAGGGCGAAATTACAAAGGCGGCTGCATGCGGCTTTGGCCAGTGTCAAGCTGCTGCCGTGGGCGGATAATACTCGCATTGCCGCCATGGGCTTTTGCTTTGGCGGTTTATGTGCGCTGGATTTCGCCAGAACCGGAGCGGAACTTCGCGGCGTGGTGTCTTTTCACGGTTTGCTGGTTCCGCCGGAGAATTTGCCTAATCCGCGCATCAAAGCCAAAGTCTTGGTATTGCACGGCCATGACGATCCCATGGCGCCGCCCGAGCATGTCTTGGCCTTGCAAACCGAATTGACCCGAGCCGGCGCCGATTGGCAGATGCATGTCTACGGTGGCACCATGCATGCTTTTACCAATCCAGTGGCCAACGACCCCACTTTCGGCACCGTTTATCAAGCCACGGCGGATCAGCGTTCCTGGCGGGCGATGCAAAACTTTTTCGCCGAGATTTTTGCCTGACTAGTCTGGCGGGCATTTGCTATAATCGCCGGTTTTACGAGCCATGCCGGCGCAAAATGGATTTGATGCGGCAGGCTAACCCGTCGAGCCCGAAACGCTTGGCTGAATTGGAACCACGGACCCATGTCAGACTTCGCTAAAGAAATTATTCCGGTTAATCTCGAAGACGAGATGAAACAATCCTATCTCGATTACGCCATGAGCGTGATCGTGGGCAGGGCACTTCCCGATGTTAGAGACGGCCTGAAACCCGTTCACCGGCGCGTGTTATATGCGATGAACGAGCTCGGTAACGACTGGAACAAACCCTATAAAAAATCCGCGCGTATCGTCGGTGACGTGATCGGTAAATATCACCCTCACGGCGACACTGCTGTGTACGACACCATGGTTAGAATGGCGCAGCCGTTCTCGTTGCGCTACATGCTGATCGACGGTCAAGGCAACTTCGGTTCGGTGGACGGCGATTCGCCGGCTGCGATGCGGTATACCGAAGTTCGTATGTCGAAAATCGCTCACGAGCTGTTGGCCGACCTGGATAAGGAAACCGTCGATTTCGTCTCCAACTATGACGAATCGGAATCCGAGCCGACCGTGATGCCGACCCGTATCCCGACTTTACTGATCAACGGTTCTTCCGGTATTGCGGTCGGCATGGCGACCAATATCCCGCCGCACAATCTGAACGAGATCGTCTCCGCCTGTCTGGCGCTGATCGAAAATGCCGATCTGACCATCCCGGAATTGATGCAAATCGTGCCGGGGCCGGACTTTCCGACCGCCGGCATCATCAACGGCGCCTCCGGCATCTATGAGGCTTACACCACCGGCCGTGGTCGGATTTACATCCGGGCCCGCTCGCATTTCGAAGACATCGGCGACAGTAGCCGGCAAGCCATCATCACCACCGAATTGCCGTATCAGGTCAATAAAGCCCGCTTGCTGGAAAAAATCGCCGAGCTGGTCAAAGAGGGCAAATTGGAAGGTATTTCCGGTCTGCGCGACGAGTCGGACAAGGACGGCATGCGGATGGTAATCGAACTGCGGCGCGGCGAAGTGGCCGATGTGGTGTTGAATAATCTGTACAAACAAACCCAGATGCAGACCGTGTTCGGCATCAATATGGTGGCCTTGCTGGACGGCCGGCCGCATTGCATGAATTTGAAGGAAATTCTGGCGGCCTTCATAGATCATAGGCGCGAAATCGTCACCCGTAGAACCATCTACAACTTGCGCCGGGCGCGCGAGCGCGCGCATATCCTGGAAGGTTTGGCGGTGGCGTTGGCTAATATCGACGAGATGATCGAACTGATCAAAACCTCGCCTAATCCGCAGGAAGCCAAGGTAGGCCTGCTAGGCCAAACCTGGGACGCAGGTCTGGTGGCGGCTTTGCTGGATAGAGCCGATGCCGATCGTTCGCGTCCGGAAAACTTAGCGGCCGAATTCGGATTAGCCGACGGTTTTTACCGCTTGTCCGAAGAACAGGCTCAAGCGATCCTGGATTTGCGCCTGCATCGCTTGACTGGCTTGGAACAGGACAAGATCGTCAACGAATACAAACAATTGTTGGAATTGATCGACGGCTATTTGCATATCTTGGGCAGCGATGTACGCTTGATGGAAGTCATCCGGGAAGAGTTGGAAGAAATCAAAGGCCAATATTCGGACGCCAGACGCACCGAAATCATTCAGGATTATTCCAACCTGTCGGCGGAAGATTTGATCACCGAGGAAGACATGGTGGTGACCATGTCGCACGAAGGCTATGTCAAAACTCAGCCGTTGACCGATTACAAGGCCCAACGGCGCGGCGGTCGTGGCAAGTCGGCCACCGCCACCAAGGAAAACGACTTTATCGACAAGTTGATAATTGCCAACACTCACGACACCATTCTGTGTTTCTCCTCGCGCGGTAAAGTGTATTGGTTGAAAGTTTACGAGCTGCCGGTGGCCAGCCGGGCTTCGCGCGGCAAACCGTTTGTGAATTTGTTGCCGCTGGAAGAGGGCGAGAAAATCAACGCCATGTTGTCGGTGCGCGAATACAGCGAAGATAAATTCGTGTTCATGGCCACGGCTTCCGGCACGGTGAAAAAAACCCCGTTGACCGAATTTGCCTACCAGCTGGCCAAGGGTAAAATCGCCATCGATTTGCGCGACAACGACATGCTGGTTGGCGTGGCCTTGACCGACGGCCAACAAAACGTCATGTTGTTCAATAGCGACGGCAAAGCGGTTTGTTTCAATGAAACCGATGTGCGGCCCATGGGCAGAACCGCGGCCGGTGTGCGCGGCATGCGCTTGCAGGAAGGCCAGAGAATCATTTCCTTGATTATTTCCAGCGAAGGCACGGTCTTGAATATCACCGAGAACGGTTACGGCAAGCGTACTCGTATCGAAGAGTTTACCCAGCATAAGCGTGGCGGCCAAGGTTTGATCGCCATTCAAACCTCGGAACGTAACGGTTCGGTGGTTGGCGCGGTGTTGGTTAACGATACTGACGAAATCATGTTGATCACCAATGCCGGCACCCTGGTCAGAACCCGCGTCAATGAGATTTCCATTGTCGGTAGAAACACCCAGGGTGTGACGGTGATTCGCCTGGACAAGGGCGAAAAAGTCGTCGGTGTCGACCGGATCGAGGGTCTGGGCGAAGACGATGAAGAGGAAGGCGAAGACAACGATTCAGTAACCGATAATGCCGATTTAGGCGGGGAAGAAGAGTGATGGCAAGGATATACAATTTTAGCGCCGGCCCATCGATGTTGCCGGAAGCCGTGTTATTGAAAGCCCAGCAGGAAATGCTGGATTGGCGGGACAGCGGCATGTCGGTGATGGAAATGAGCCATCGCGGCAAGCATTTTATGGCGATTGCCGAAGCCATGAAAAATGATCTGATCGAGCTGCTGTCGATCCCCGCCAATTACAAGGTGTTGTTTCTGCAAGGCGGCGCCAGCGCGCAATTCGCCATGATCCCGCAAAACATTTTAAACGGCAAAACCTCCGCCTGTTATGCCAATACCGGAGCCTGGTCGACCAGTGCCATTAAGGAAGCCGGCAAATATTGCGAGGTTAAAACGGTCGCCAGTTCGGAAGAGTCTAAATTTACGACCATTCCTGCTGCCGAGCAATGGCAAATCGACCCGAATGCGGCCTATCTGCATTACACCTCCAACGAAACCATACACGGCGTCGAATTCAACCATGTGCCCGAGGCTGGCGATTTGCCGCTGGTGTGCGACATGTCGTCCAATATTTTGTCGCGTCCGGTCGATGTCAGCCGTTACGGGATTATTTACGCCGGCACCCAGAAAAACATGGGACCTTCCGGCGTGACCGTGGTGATTGTGCGCGAGGATTTGGTCGGCTTGGCGCCGAAATCGGTGCCGTCGGTATTCAATTATGAGCAGCAAGCCAAAAGCGATTCGATGTTGAACACGCCGGCTACCTATAACTGGTATTTGCTGGGGCTGGTGTTGCAGTGGCTTAAAGGCGAGGGCGGAGTCGCGGCGATCGAACAACGAAATATCCAAAAAGCCGACAAGTTGTACCGGGCCATTGATCAATCTAGTTTGTATAGCAATCCGGTTGCCAAGGATTGCCGTTCGCGGATGAATATTCCGTTCGTATTGGCCGACGCCGGCTTGGACAAGGAGTTTTTAAGTTTGGCGGACAAAAATGGTTTGAGTACACTCGCCGGCCATCGTTCGGTCGGCGGCATGCGCGCCAGTATCTACAATGCCATGCCTGAGGCCGGAGTCGATGCGCTGATCGCTTTCATGGCCGAGTTCGAGCGTACACACTAAGATCGATCATGACCGCTATCATTCCTTTGTCAGAATTGCGTGCCCGGATCGATGACATTGATCGGCAAATCTTGCAACTGATCAATCAGCGCGCCAATTGCGCGATCGAAGTCGCCAGAACCAAACAAGCCGAGGGCGAAACCGGCAGTTTCTATCGGCCGGACCGGGAAGCTCAGGTGCTGCGCCGCATCAAGGAACTTAACCCCGGCCCATTGAGCGACAATGCCGCCGCGCATCTGTTCCGTGAAGTGATGTCCGCTTGCCTGGCGCTGGAAAAGCCGCTGGAAGTGGCATACCTTGGGCCCGCCGGTACCTTTACCCAGCAAGCCACATTCAAGCATTTTGGCCATGCAGTCAAGGATATTCCGGTTCCAACCATACACGAGATTTTTCAGGCGGTGGAGACCGGGCATTGTCAGTTTGGGGTGGTGCCGGTGGAGAATTCCACCGAGGGTGTGATTGCTCATACACTGGATCGCTTCATCGATAGCCCCTTGCAAATCTGCGGGGAAGTCGAGATTCGGGTGCATCAAAATCTGCTCGGCAAGATGGATAGTCTGATCGGTATCAGCGAGGTGTTTTCCCATCAACAATCGCTGGCCCAATGCCGGCAATGGTTGAATACCTATTTGCCAGGCGTGCCTTTTACGGCGGTTAGCAGCAATTCCGAGGCGGCGCGGCTAGCCTCACTGGATCATGGCAAGGCGGCGATAGCCGGTTTGGTCGCGGCCGAGTTGTATGATCTGAACATCATCGAAAAAAACATCGAGGATGAAGCCAATAATACCACCCGATTCATCATCATCGGTGCCCAACAGCCGGTCTCGACCGGCGCGGATAAAACCTCGATTCTGGTTTCGACCGGTAATCAAGCCGGTGCCTTGCATAGAATTTTAGGGCCTTTCGCCGAATACGGCATCAGCATGGTACACATCGAATCCCGCCCTTCCAGACAAGGCCTGTGGGATTATGTGTTCTTCATCGATATCGAGGGCCACAAGGATGATTCGGATGTAGCCAAGGCCTTACAAGTTCTGCAAAACAACGTAAAGCTCCTGAAGATTCTCGGTTCCTATCCCAAAGCAGTTATTTAAGCATTTACCACATGAACAAATTTTTAAATCTCGCGGTTGCTGGCGTTCGGCAGTTGGTGCCTTATGTGCCGGGTAAACCGGTCGATGAATTACAGCGCGAACTGGGTTTGACCGAAATCGTCAAGCTAGCCTCCAACGAAAATCCACTGGGCACCGGTTCCAAAGTCGCTGCGGCGATTCAAGCTACCTTGCCGGAGTTGACGCGTTATCCCGACGGCAGTGGTTTTGGGTTAAAAGCGGCCCTGTCCGCCAAGTTAGGCGTGGTACCCGAGCAAATCACGCTGGGCAACGGATCCAGCGAGATTTTGGAATTGGTGGCCCGCAGCTTCGTCACGCCCGATCATGAAGTGGTATTTTCCCAGCATGCATTTGCCTTGTATCCGATCTTGACTCAGGCGGTTGGCGCCCAAGCCAGGGTGGTGCCGGCCAGCAACTATGGCCATGATTTGGACGCCATGCGGGCCAGCATTACCGATAAAACCCGCCTGGTATTTATCGCCAATCCCAACAACCCGACCGGTACCTTGTTGCCTCAAGCCGAGCTGGAAGGTTTCATTGCGGCTTTGCCGGCCCATGTGTTGTGCGTGTTGGACGAAGCTTATTATGAATTTGTCGATCCCAAGGTCAGAACCGAATCCTTGCAATGGCCGTTGCGCTATCCCAATTTGATTATAGCTCGGACTTTTTCCAAGGCTTACGGATTGGCTGGCTTACGCATCGGTTATGGCATTTCATCCGTCGACGTGGCGGATTTACTCAACCGAGTCAGGCAGCCCTTCAACAGCAATATGCTGGCCTTGGCCGCCGCGGAAGCGGCGTTGGACGATGCGGAATATTTGGCGCAAACCCTTGCCGTCAATAATGCCGGCATGGCCCAACTAACGTCGGCGTTCCAAGAGTTGGAACTTGAATGGATTCCATCGTCCGGCAATTTTGTTTCGGTTGATGTCAAACAAAATGCCTTGCCGATTTATCAAGCCTTGTTGCAAAAAGGTGTGATCGTACGTCCCATCGCCAATTACGAAATGCCGAATCATCTGCGCATCAGCATAGGTACGGAGCGGGAAAACCGGGTTTTCATTGCTGCCTTGGCCGAGGTGTTGCGCGGTGTTTAAACGCTTATGTGTAATCGGCACCGGCTTGATCGGCGGTTCGATTGCCCGTGCCGCGCGCGCGCAAGGTTTGTGTCAAGAGATCGTGGCTTTTGGCCGGGAAAAAAATCTGCCCAACCTGAAGTTGGCTAAGGAACTGGGCGTGATTGACCAGTTTTATACCGACATCGGCTTGGCGCTGGAAAATGCCGATTTGGTGATAATCGCCACGCCGGTCGGCAGCATGCAAGGCATTTTTGAATTGATCAAGCCGTACTGGAATGAACAGGCCTTGTACAGCGATGCCGGCAGCACCAAGGGCAGCGTGGTCGCGGCGGCAACTGCAGTGTTCGGCCATGTGCCGGTCAATTTCGTGCCGGCCCATCCGATAGCCGGTGCCGAGCGTAGCGGGGTCGATGCTTCGCATGCCGAGTTATTCAAAAACCGCCGTTTGATCATTACCCCGTTGGAGGATACCGACCCTCAACTGTTGGATAAGTTGACCGTTTTCTGGCAACGCATTGGCTCCAGCGTATCGGTGATGAGTGTGGAACACCACGATACCGTATTGGCGGCTACCAGTCATTTGCCGCATATTCTGGCCTTCGCGCTGGTTGGTTTGCTTGGGCGAAAGGACGAGCAGCGCGAGATTTTCAAATATGCCGCCGGCGGCTTCAAGGATTTCAGCCGCATTGCCTCCAGCGATCCGACCATGTGGCTGGATATTTGTCTGGCCAACAAGCAGGAAATCATTCCGTTGATTCAACAATTCAAAACCGAGTTGAGTCACATTGAGCAATTGTTGGCCGATAATCAGTCCCGGCAATTGTTCGATACCTTTACTTATGCCAGAAATGCCCGGCAACGCTTTCTCGATACTTTAGACGATTAAATTAAAACACTATGTCTCAATCCATTACATTTCAAGTTCAAGCCGGCGGCAGTTTGCGCGGTGAAATCCGCGTGCCCGGCGATAAATCGATGTCGCATCGTTCCATTATGTTGGGTTCAATTGCCGAGGGGGTCACTCATGTGCGCGGCTTTTTGAATGCCGAAGACGCCATGTCGACTTTGGAAGCTTTTCGTGCCATGGGCGTTGAAATCGAAGGTCCGGTCAACGGCGAAGTCACCATACACGGTGTCGGCAAGCACGGTTTGAAAGCGCCGGTAAAGCCCTTGTATTTGGGTAACTCTGGTACATCGATGCGTTTGTTGAGCGGCTTGCTGGCTGGACAGCCATTCGATTGCACGCTGACTGGCGACAAGTCGCTGGAATCTCGGCCGATGAAACGGGTGACAGCGCCATTGGCGCAAATGGGTGCGGTAATCGAAACCCAGGAAAACGGCACCGCGCCGTTACACATCAAAGGCCAGGCCGGTAAGCTGCAAGGCATGCATTACGATATGCCGATTGCCAGCGCCCAGGTCAAGTCCTGTCTGTTGCTGGCGGGCATGTATGCCGAAGGCGAAACCAGCGTTACCGAACCGGCACCGACCCGCGACCATACCGAGCGCATGTTGAACGGTTTTGGCTACCCAGTTGTCCGCGAGGGCAGCACCGCTAAAATCAATAATCAGGGTAAACTGACGGCGACTGAAATCGATGTGCCCAGCGATATTTCCTCTGCGGCATTTTTCCTGGTTGGCGCCAGCATTGCACCGGATTCCGATGTGACCTTGAAACATGTCGGCATCAATCCGACCCGTACCGGCGTGATCGACATTTTGCGCTTGATGGGCGCCAATATCGAAGTATTGAACCCGCGCGAAGTTGGTGGAGAACCGGTGGCTGATCTGCGCGTACGTTCGGCGGCATTGAAAGGTATCAACATTCCCGAGCATTTGGTGCCGCTGGCCATAGACGAATTCCCGGTATTATTTGTTGCTGCGGCCTGCGCCGAAGGCCAAACCGTGTTGACCGGCGCCGAGGAATTACGGGTGAAAGAGTCCGACCGGATTCAGGTGATGGCCGATGGTCTGCAAATTCTGGGTATCGATGCGCAACCGACCAAGGACGGCATGATAGTGCGGGGCGGAGGCAACATCGGCGGCGGCGAAGTGGATTCCCACGGCGACCACCGCATCGCGATGTCATTTTCAATCGCCGGTTTGCGTTCCTCTGGTTCGATTACCATCAAGGATTGCGCCAACGTCAATACTTCATTTCCGGAGTTCAGACAACTTGCGACGCAATTGGGTTTGAATTTGACCACGCTGTAATGATGAATATACCCGTTATCACTATCGACGGCCCCAGTGGCGCCGGCAAAGGCACGGTCAGTCGCGCCGTCGCGAAACTTTTAGGTTGGAATTATCTGGATAGTGGCTCGATTTACCGCTCACTGGCTATCGCCGTGTTGCAAGCCGGTATCGCACTGGATGACGTGCCCGCCATTGTGAGGGTAGCCGAAGCGATGCGGTTGGCATTTGAATGTGGTGAAAGCTTGCTCGTTAGATTGAATGGGGTCGATATTACCTCGCAACTGGCCAGCGAAACCACCGGCAACGCCGCTTCCATCGTGGCCGCTTATCCCGAAGTCAGAGCGGTTTTGCTGCAAAAACAAAAGGATTTCCGGCAAGCTCCGGGCCTGGTCGCCGATGGCCGGGATATGGGCAGCGTGGTTTTCCCGGAAGCCGAATTTAAGGTCTATTTGACCGCTAGCGCCGAGGAAAGGGCGAATCGGCGTTATAAGCAGTTGATTGAAAAAGGAATCGATGCTAACCTTTCACAGATTACCAGGGAAATAGAAGAACGTGATCGTCGCGATAGTGAGCGAGCAACCGCTCCTCTGACCGTGCCGGAAGGCGCAACCACTATCGATTCCTCCAGTTTAAGCATCCAGCAGGTGATAGACGCGGTAATAAATTTAGTCCGTTAGGGCTTTATTGGCGACTGCCGACAGGCGGTTTTTTTTAATTTTATTGATAAGAGAAAGCTTGTTTGTGTTCTAACAAGTTTGGGAAAGTAGAGAAATGAGCGAAAGCTTTGCACAGTTATTAGAAGAGAGTTTTGCCAAGACTGAAATGCGTCCTGGCGCCATGTTAATGGGTACCGTGATCGATATCGAAAACGAATTCGTGATCGTCAGTACCCAAGCCAAATCGGAAGGCGTGATTCCGAAATGGCAATTCTTAAACGCAGATGGCGATCTGGAAGTCAATGTCGGTGACGAAATCGAAGTGGCTCTCGACATGTTCGAAGACGGCTTGGGTTCAACTCTGCTTTCCCGCGATAAAGCTAAGAAAAGCAAAGCCTGGGCCGAGCTGGAAAAAGCCTTTGAAACCCAAGAAACCGTGGTTGGCCGCATCAACGGCAAAGTCCGCGGCGGTTTCACCGTTGCGGTCGGCGCGTTGCGCGCGTTCTTGCCGGGTTCATTGGTCGATGTCCGTCCTATTCGCGACACTACCTTCCTGGAAAACCGCGACCTGGAATTCAAGGTCATCAAAATCGACCAAAAACGTAACAACGTCGTATTGTCGCGTCGTGCCGTGGTCGAAAGCGAATATAGCGCGGAACGCGAAGAGTTGGTTAAAACCCTGCAGGAAGGCGCTATCGTGACCGGTATCGTCAAAAACCTGACCGACTACGGTGCGTTTATCGACCTGGGTGGCGTAGACGGTCTGCTGCACATCACCGACATGGCATGGCGCCGCGTGCGTCATCCGTCCGAGTGCGTGGAAATCGGCCAAGAAGTCAATGTCAAAGTCTTGAAATTCGACAAAGACAAAACCCGCGTTTCGTTGGGCATGAAACAAATGGAAGAAGATCCATGGCAAAACATTGCTCGCCGTTACCCAGCCGGTACCCGTGTATTCGGTAAGGTCAACAACCTCACCGATTACGGTTGCTTCGTAGAAATCGAAGAAGGCGTCGAAGGTTTGGTTCACGTTTCCGAAATGGACTGGACCAACAAAAACGTCAACCCATCCAAAGTGGTACAACTGGGTGACGAAGTCGAAGTCATGGTTCTGGAAATCGACGAAGAACGCCGCCGTATTTCACTGGGCATGAAACAATGCCGTTCCAACCCATGGGATGAATTCGCGGCAACCCACAACAAAGGCGACAAAATCTCCGGCAAAATCAAATCCATCACCGATTTCGGTATCTTCATCGGTCTGGACGGTGGTATTGATGGTCTGGTTCACATGTCCGACATCTCCTGGAACGAAAACGACGAAGAAGCCATTCGTAACTACAAAAAAGGCGATGAAGTCGAAACCGTGATTTTGGCGGTTGATCCCGAGCGCGAGCGTATTTCGCTGGGTATCAAACAGCTGGAACAAGATCCATTCCAAAACTTCATTGCCCTGCATGAAAAAGGCGCAATGGTAAAAGGTACCGTCAAGGAAGTTGACGCTAAAGGTGCGGTAATCACCTTGGCCGACAACGTTGAAGGTTATCTGCGCGCTTCCGAAATTCAACGTGACCGCGTGGAAGATGCACGCACGCTGTTGAAAGAAGGCGACGAAATCGAAGCTAAATTTGTCGGCGTCGACAAAAAAACCAAATCCATTTCCTTGTCGATCAAAGCCAAGGACGTTGAGGAAGAGTCAAACGCCATTAAAGATTACTCGTCACAAAATGCCGGTACAGCGACATTGGGCGACATCTTTAAACAAATGGACAAATAAATCAGTCCAAGGGTGATGTGAACTATCACATCACCCTTCTTCGATTACTCAGGGTTTGATGTGACAAAATCAGAATTGATCGAGGTGTTGGCACGCAAACAGCCACATCTCCCGCTTAAAGATGTTGAGTTGGCAGTTAGATGTGTTGTCGATCACTTGAGCGACACGCTGGCAAGCGGAGATCGAATCGAAATCCGCGGATTTGGTAGTTTTTCCTTGCATCACCGTTCCGCCCGTCTCGGCAGAAACCCCAAAACCGGCGAGTCAGTTTCTCTGACCGAAAAACACGTACCGCATTTTAAACCTGGCAAAGAACTGCGCGACATGGTCGATGCATCCAGGGAGAAGTTCAAAATTGTCGATTGATTTTTTAAATCGGCGGCATTAAGAAACAATTATTGGGATAAGGGGCGTAAAGTTTTTTTTCGCATAAAACTGCTCTCAAACCCTTATCTCTTTAATTGCTTCAATCAATTTCCTCACGACTAAATGCCTAAAATACCCGTCGTGAAAGCATTCGACCATCCATTCCCATTCGATCCTAGTTATGGCTACAATCTTGAGAGATTTTTAGCTATCGAACCACCGCAAGCACCCAATAATTTTTCCCAATTCTGGCAAAATCGGTACCAGAACGCATTGTCGTTACGGCCAGGTTTCAGCCTCGGTCAGTGCGGGGCGCATGCCGGTTTTACGATATTTGATATTCAATACCAATCCACTGGCGGATTTAGCATTGGCGGTTGGTTGCTGGAGCCCGAGAATCAAGTTGTCAAACAATGTATTATCGTCGGCCATGGCTATGGCGGCAGAAGCCAACCGGATTATCATTTCGAAATTCCGGAAACGGCCTATTTATTTCCTTGCTTTCGCGGCCTGTCGCGAAGCCGCTGCCAAGGGTTGTCGGATCAGCCCAGTCAGCATGTGGTTCATGGCATAGACGATCCCGATCATTATATTCTGGGCGGCTGCGTGGACGATTTATGGCTGGGCGTCTCGCTAATGCTGGAACTTTATCCGCATGCCACCGAGCGCATAGGTTATATGGGCATGAGTTTCGGCGGCGGTATCGGTGCCTTGGCGTTGCCGTGGGATAAGCGCATACATCGCGCGCACTTGAACGTGCCGACTTTTGGACATCAGACATTGCGTTTGTCCTTACCGACTATTGGAAGCGCGGCGGCCGTCACGGACTATTTTCAGCGCCATCCTGGCATTTCAGATACCTTGGCCTATTATGATTCGGCAATTGCCGCTACTTTTGCGGCACAACCCGTACATGTGGCCGCCGCTTTATTCGATCCCATGGTGGCGCCTCCGGGACAGTTCGCCGTTTATAATGCCTGGGCCGGTCCCAAAGCCCTGTTTGTGCTGGATGCCGGGCATTTCGAATATCCATGCCAACCTCAGCAAGAACAGCAGTTATTAGGTGAAATTCGGCTTTTTTTCGGAGAGCAGTCAAGTACGCCATGAATCGTGAATATCATCACTGGCATAGCGCCCGTTTAGGACGCGATATGGAGTTTCTGGTATTTGGCCATGCCGGCGCCAAGGTGTTGATATTTCCTACTCGCGATGGCCGATTTTACGAATACGAGAACCTGGGTATTGTTGATACCCTAAAACACAAAATCGATGCCGGCCATCTGCAGCTTTTTTGTCTCGATAGTATCGATCACGAAAGCTTTTATTGCTTTTGGCGCCGGCCAAAAGACCGAATCTTGCGCCATATGTTGTTTGAGGAATATGTATTGAATGAAGTGATCCCATTCATGCATGCCAAAAATCCGCATCCTTGCACCATCGTGCATGGTTGCAGCCTGGGCGCCTATCATGCCGCCAATCTCGCATTTCGGCATCCCCATCGCTTTCAAAAGCTGGTAGCATTCTCCGGTCGATTCGATTTAACCCTGGAAGTGGAATATTTTAAAAATTTGTTTGACGGTTACTATGACGACAACATCTATTTTCATACCCCCAGCCATTATTTGCCGAACTTAACCGATAAAATCCAGTTGAACCTGCTACAAAAAATGGACATTACCTTGGTCATCGGCAAACAAGATCCATTTTTACAAAACAACCGTGAATTGAGTCAGGTGTTGAACCGAAAGGGTATAAGCCATCGGTTTTATGAATGGGATGGACGCGCGCATCAAGGCCAATATTGGCGGCAAATGGCGCGTTTGTATATCTAGTCGCTTACAGTACACCGGCATGGAAGCGCTGAATTATTTCTATTATTGTCTAAAACGCTGATGATCAAACGTATTCTAATTGTCTTATTGTTTACCGTGTTGATATTGGGCGGTATATTCGGGTTTAAGTTTTATCAAATTCAGCAGGCTATCAGCCAGATGGTGCCACCGCCGCCGGCCGTGGTGGCCGCCGCAACGGTAAAACAGGAACAATGGTCGTCGTCATTATCGGCGGTTGGCAGTCTGACCGCCATTTCGGGTGTGGATGTCAGCAATGAAGTGGTCGGCAAAATCAAAACCATTCATTTCGAGTCCGGCCAATCCGTCAAACAAGGCCAGCTGTTAGTGGAACTGGATGCGGATACCGATTTGGCTGAATTGAAGGGGCTACAGGCGGAACAAGACTTTGCCCAAGTCCGTTTCGAACGCAGCGAGAAAATGATTGAAAAAAAATATGTATCCAGATCCGACTACGATCAGCATAAAGCCATGCTGGATCAGGCCATGGCCGCCGTTCAAGCGAAAAAGACCCTGATCGATAAAAAAATGATCAGAGCACCCTTCAATGGCGAGTTGGGGATTCGCCAAGTCAACTTGGGTGAGTACCTGGCCGAAGGCAAAGCCATTGTCAGCCTGCAAAAGCTCGATCCGATTTATCTGGATTTCAGCTTGCCGGAACGGCATGTCAGCCAATTGGCTAAAAATCAACCGATCAGCGCCACGGTGCAAGCTTATCCGGATCGGTACTTTAGCGGCCGCATCATGGCGATTAGTCCGGCGGTGGAACGCGATACTCGCGCGCTGAAGGTTCGCGCGCTGGTGGCGAATCAAGACAAAGCCCTACGTCCCGGTATGTTCGCCCAAGTGCAAATCAAATCCGGAAGCAATTTACAGGTGCTGACCTTGCCCGATACCGCCATTAGCTACAATCCTTACGGCGATTCGGTGTTCTTGATCGAGCAAACCGAAAAAGGTCTGACCGTGCAAAGCCGCCAAGTCGTCACCGGCCAAACTCGCGAGGGCAGGGTTGAAATCGTTAGTGGCCTTCGAGCCGGTGACAAGGTGGTCAGTGCCGGACAGGTCAAACTGCGTAACGGCATGCCGGTCACGCTGGATAGCCAGCCCGCGCCCGGCGAACGGGAGCCGATTCAGTGAAATTCACCGATTTATTTATTCACCGTCCGGTACTGGCCAGCGTCATCAGCTTGCTGATTCTGGTTCTGGGGCTCAGGGCGATTACCGTACTGGAGTTGCGCCAGTATCCGGAAACCGAAAACACCGTGGTGACCATCGCCACTTCTTATCCAGGCGCCAGCAGTGAACTGGTCAAGGGCTTCATCACCAATCCCTTGCAGCAAGCTATCGCCGAAGCCGACGGCATTGATTACTTGTCTTCCAGCAGCCGGCAGGGGAGTTCAACCATAGAAGCGCACATGCGGCTAAATTTCGATCCGAATGCCGCCGTCGCCGAAATTCAGGCCAAAGTCGCCAGCCAACGCAACGTATTGCCGGCCGAGGCGGAAGACCCGGTGATTACTTCGCAAACCGGCGAAAGCACCGCATTGATGTATATCGCCTTGTACAGCGATAGCCTGGAAGCGGCCCAACTCAGCGATTACATGCTGCGGGTGGTGCAACCCAAGATCCAGGCGGTGCCCGGTGTCGGTAAAGCCAAGATGCTGGGCAATAAAACCTTTGCGATGCGCATTTGGCTGGATCCGGAACGGATGGCGGCTCTCGGGGTAACGGCCACCGATGTGAGCGAGGTCTTGAGGGAAAACAATTATTTGTCCGGGGCGGGAGGCACCAAGGGCAACTTCGTCAAAATCGATCTACGCGCCACGACCGATGCGGTCAACGAGAACGAATTCAAGCAATTGGTGGTCAGCAATCGCAACGGCACCTTGGTCAGATTGGAGGACATAGCCGATACCGAGCTGGGCAGCGAGGATTATGATTCGGTCAACTGGTACAAAGGCAAAATGGCTATTTTCATGGGGATAGAACAGGCGCCTGGTTCCAATCCCTTGACCGTGGCAAAATCGGTAAAAGTATTGTTAAAAGATATTGAACGCGATTTGCCCGACTCGATGAACATATTGCTGCCGTATGATGCCAGCCAATTTATCGAGGATTCGATCAACGAAGTCTTCAGTACCTTGATCGAGGCCGTGGCGATAGTGTTGGTGATTATTTTCCTGTCGATCGGTTCGTTTCGGGCCGCGCTGGTGCCGGCGGTGACGGTACCGTTGTCCCTGATTGGCGGCGCCTTTTTGATGTTGGCGATGGGTTTTTCGATCAATTTATTGACCATGCTGGCACTGGTACTGGCCATCGGCTTGGTGGTCGACGATGCGATCGTGATGGTGGAAAACATTCATAGGCACATAGAAGACGGGCAGCCGCGCTTGCAAGCCGCCTTGCTGGGCGCGCGCGAATTGGGCCTGCCGGTAGTCGCGATGACCACCACTTTGATCGCGGTCTATGCGCCCATCGGTTTCATGGGGGGATTGGTTGGAACCCTATTTACCGAATTCGCCTTTTCCTTGGCCGGCGCGGTTTTGGTTTCCGGCGTGGTGGCTCTGACCCTGTCGCCCATGATGAGCTCCAGAGTATTGAAGGACGCGGGACACCCCAGCCGATTCGAACGGGCCGTCGAACATTTTTTTACTGGCCTGGCCGGCTATTACCAACGCCTGTTACATAAGGTGTTGGAATACCCATCCAGCATCATGTTGTTTGCCTTGTTGGTGCTGGTCAGTATTTATTTCATGTTTATGTTGTCGGCCAAGGAACTGGCTCCGACCGAGGATCAAAGCATACTGTTTACCATGGCAAGCGGGCCTCAGACGGCGACCTTGCACTATAACGAAACCTATGCGCGCGAACTGATCAAACAATTCGAAACTATTCCGGAATACCAGGAAAGTTTCCTGATTATGGGATTTGGCGGCGATACCAGCAGCGTGTTCAGCGGCTTCAAAATGCCGTCCACCTTTCAGCGCGAGCGCTCGCAATCCGAAATTCAGCCGGAACTGCAAGCCAAGGTCGGTAAAATCGCCGGTTTTCAAACCGCCGTGATTCCCCGTCCCAGCTTGCCGGGTTCCGGAGGTGGCTTGCCGATGCAGTTTGTGATGGTGACCGATGCCGACTACACCGCGTTGGATCAGGTAGCCGACCAGTTGCTGGACAAGGCCATGCAAAGCGGAAAATTTGCCTTCCTGATGAAAGACGTCAACTTTAACCGGCCGCAAACCACATTGGTGATCGACCGGGACCGCGCGGCCGACTTGGGCATCAATATGCAGGATATAGGCAAAAATTTGGCGACCTTGTTGGGCGGCCAATACGTGAACCGATTCAGCTTACAGGGCCGAAGTTATAAAGTCATCCCGCAAGTCGACGATCAGGCCCGGATGGATGTCGGCAAGCTGGATAGCTATTATTTGCGTACCGCATCGGGTGGGCAAGTGCCGTTGTCGTCGTTGATCAAATTGGAACACTCGGTGGAGCCCGGCAAGCGCACCCAATTTCAACAACTTAACAGCCTGACCATCAACGGCATGATGCTGCCCGGCGTGGGCTTGGGCGATGCGATGGCTTATATGGAGCAAACCGCGCGCGACATATTTCCGCGCGGATTTAGTTGGGACTACACCGGTTCATCCCGTCAGTATGCCCAGCAAGGCAGTGCCTTGATCCTGACCTTCTTCATGGCCTTGCTGATCATCTATCTGGTGCTGGCCGCCCAATTCGAAAGTTGGCGCGATCCGTTGATTATCCTGATCTCGGTGCCGCTATCGATTGCCAGTGCCTTGGCCTTCATGATGCTGGGATTCGCCTCGGTCAATATTTATACCCAGGTCGGCTTGATTACCCTGATCGGTTTGATTGCCAAAAACGGCATCTTGATCGTCGAATTCGCCAACCAATTACAAAGTCATAATAAACTGAGCAAGTTCCAGGCGGTGGAACAGGCCGCAACCATACGCTTAAGGCCGATTCTGATGACCACGGTGTCGATGATAGTCGCCATGATTCCGTTGTTGATGGCATCCGGCCCCGGCGCGGCCAGCCGGTTCGATATTGGTTTGGTCATAGCCAGCGGCCTGGGAATAGGAACCCTATTTACCTTGATCGTAGTGCCGGCGTTTTATTTATTATTGGCGCGCGATCATCAACACCCATCGAGCTAGCGATCATCCGCAAGGTATAGCTCCGGTCGTGCATGTTAGCCAACGCGTTTAATGCGACCGGGGTACACTGTAAAAATCGACGGCATATATCTGCATTTAAAAGTAGGAACCATGGCAACGAAACGGAAACCGATACATTACCTGATCGTGACCTTGCTGACCTTGAGCATCGTGCTGGCTGTGGTTGGGTGCTATTTGTATTATTCCGGCGCCGGCCCGCTTCGATCCAATGCCCCGCCACCGGTCGCCGTGGCGCGCTACAGTTTACGCTTAGGCCTCAACCTCAGTGCCGACAGTGCCTTGCATGCCGCTTCGCAGCGTTTCGCCGAACGGATAGCCGAACGCAGCCAGGGCAGGGTGGAGGTAAAAGTCTATCCCGACCAACAACTCGGCACCGACGAACAGATGGTCGAAATGGCGCGGGAAGGTAAACTCGATCTGTTGTTGACGCCCACCGCCAAACTCAGCGTCGATGTGCCGGCCATGCAATATGCCGATCTGCCTTTCTACTTCGCCGACCGTGCCGAGCTTTACAGCATGCTGGACGGTGAACCGGGCAATCTGTTACTGGCCAAGCTCAACGACATCGGTCTGGTCGGCATCGCTTTCTGGGAAAACGGCTTCAAACAATTCACCGCCAATCGTCCTCTGTTGCGTCCCGAGGATTTTGCCGGTCTGCGCATACGGACCATGAAGAGCCGGTTGCTGATGGATCAATTCAGCGCAATGGGCGCCGAGCCGGTCGTTATCGATTTCGCGACCCTTCATCAAGCACTGACCGACGGAGCGGTCGATGGCCAGGAGAATCCGCTGGTCGCCATCGCCGGCAAACGCCTATACGAGGTGCAAAGCCACTTGACCCTCAGCAATCATGCCTGGCTAGGCTATGTGTTTTCGGCCAGCCGTAAGGCATTCGAGGGCTTGCCGCAGGATATACGCGACCTGATTCTGGACACCGCCCGCGAACTGGCACCGTGGGAACGGGAAGAAACGGCCCGGCGCGAAGCCCAGTTTCTGGAGACAATCCGCGCCGCCGGCGTGCAAGTGCATACTCTCGGCGGCGACCAGCGCCAACGTTTTGCCGAAGCGCTGGCTCCCCTGGTACGCGGCTACGGTTTCGAAGTCGGCTACGACTTGTTGGCCAAGACCGACGAATTGCGGATCATGGCATTACTGGACCAGGCCAACCGGGCAGGCCAACCGGCTTCAACCATGCCGCTGTTGCTCGGACTCGACGCCGACTTGTCCGGCAGCGGTGCAATGGCCGGTGGCGCAATTTTACGCGGCATGGAAATGGCGGTGGACGAGATCAATGGCAAGGGCGGCATTTTGGGACGACCGCTGCGCATCGTGGCCCGCGACCACCGGCAAAATCCGTTCCGGGGTCTGGAAAATATCGAAACCTTCGCCCGCCTGCCCGGCATGTTGGCAACGATGGCAGGCATGCACACTAGCGTGATACAGGACGAACTGGAAACGATCCACCGTCTGCAACTGCCGTTTTTGATGGCCTGGTCGGCCGGTACCGGAGTCATCCACCATGATTACCAACCCAGTTATACCTTTCGCGTTTCCATCGACGATACCTGGGTCGCGCCCTTTTTACTCGAACATGCCTTGCATCGCGGCCGGCATATCACCGCCTTGCTGGAACAGTCCGCCTGGGGGCGTAGTAACGAAGAAGCGCTGAACCCCTTGATTGCCAAGCTGCCGCCCGGCACGGTGACCCTGGAATGGTTGAATCGGGGTGAAACCGATTTCGCGGCCAGGCTGTCAGAACTGCGTGACCGCGGCACCGATGTGATTATCCTGGTGGCCAATGCGGCGGAAAGTAGGGAACTGGTTGAAGACATGGCGCGGATGGACAATCCCCTACCGATCTACGCGCACTGGGGATTCACCGGCGGCGATTTTTGGCGTCAAAGCCAACATGCGCTGAGTAAGGTGGAACTGCGTTTTGTCCAGTCCATCCTGATGGACAACGGCACAGCCAACCCCCGCCTGACGGCTTTCACCGAACGCTATCGTGCCCGTTACCGGTTAACAGCCATCGATCCTATCCCGGCGCCCGCCGGTACCGCGCATGCTTATGATCTGGTGCATCTGTTGGCGAGTGCCGTCCGCCAAGCCGGTACTTCGGATACCCAGGCCATCCGCGCGGCGATGGAAAAGTTGAAATCCTATCCCGGCATCGTTCGCGACTATGTTCCGCCGTTTACGGCCGAACGGCATGATGCGTTAGGGCCGGACATATTGCATTTGGCCAAATACGACGAGCGTGGCCGTATTGTCGGAGCACGCTGATGAAATCCTTGGCCTTTTTCACGGGTGGCCACGGTTTACGCCGGCGCATCACTTGGTTATTCGGCAGCTTCGTCGTCATCGCCATGCTGAGCGTGGCATCGGTGGTGGCTTATCGCCTGATCGGGATCCTGACCGAGGCGTTGGAAACCGATCTCGACAAGCGCTACGAAGTCAATGCCGGCCAACTTGCCCAACGCTTCGACTATTTATTGGAAAGCGCTCAGGTATTGGCCAAGAATCCGTTGTTGATCAACGGCATCATCGATAGCCAGGGACGCAAGACTTACCTACCCAAGTTGGTGGCCAATTTCGAGCAAGGGCGCGATGTTCGCGCGGTGGCGTTGTTGGATTTCGATGGCCGGCCTATCTATGCCAGCCAGCCCAACCTGCCAACCTATCAAGATTCGCATGAACTGCGCACCGCACTGAACTATGGCGTGGTCGGCCAATCGGTCGATGCCGAACGCCGGCTTTGGCAAGTATTCGTTCCGGTGGTTTATTACGGCACCACTCAGGCGGCGCTGCTGGTGAATTTCGACTTGCCCGCGATAGCTCAACGCGTATTGCCGGCCGATCCCGATTTACGCCACAGCCTTTTCGACGGCCAGAATAGGCTTTACTTGCGCGGCGAAGAGGTTGGGGGCAACGTGATGGTTAAACGCCGGCGCCTAGCCGAAAGTCCGGCGGCGACCAATCTGGGCGGATTAAACCTGGAACTGGAACTGGCCATGTCGCGGGAAAAAATTCTGGCGCCGGTCAAGACCGCCATTCGTGATGTGGCCTTGTTCGGTCTATTGTTGACCGTGATCGGCATCGGGTTGGCATCCTGGTTCGGCTATCGCCTGGCCCGCCCCATCCTGATCTTGCGCCAACGCGCGGCATTGGCCGACGGCAGTTCCGAACGGCGTTGCTCGCCGCTAGGTACCGGCGATGAACTCGACGAACTGGCGGTGATTTTTGACCAGCGCACCGAAGCCTTGCGCAGTATCCAGGCCGACTTGGAAGACAAAGTAAAGTCGCGTACCCGCGAGCTGGAAGGGGCCAAGGAACGGGCCGAAGCCGCCAACCGCGCCAAAAGCCTGTTTCTGGCCAATATGAGCCACGAACTGCGGACCCCGCTGAACGCGATTCTCGGATTCTCCGGCTTGATGCAGCGTGATCCGAGCATTTCCGACGGCCAGCGCGAAAATCTCGAGATCATCAACCGTAGCGGCGATCATTTGTTGCATCTGATCAATGATGTGCTGGACATGGCCAAGATCGAGGCGGGGAGGGTTGAACTCGAAATCGCTCCGTTCGATTTGGGCGCGTTGGTGCGCGACATCCACGACCTGATGCGTCAACGGGCCGATGAAAAAGGCATAAAACTCCTGTTGGATCAATCCTCGTGTTTTCCGCGCCTGATCCGTGGCGACGAAGCAAAACTACGGCAAATCATCACCAATTTAATCGGCAATGCGATCAAATTTACCGAGCAGGGTAGCGTGACCCTGCGGCTGGATGTCAAAACCCAAGGACAGACACCCTGGTTGATTATCGAAGTGCAAGATACCGGTATCGGCATCGCCGCCGAAGATCAGCCGCTGATCTTCGATGCCTTTGTCCAGGCCGGCAAGACCGGCAACCATAAGGGTACCGGCTTGGGCTTGGCGATTTCCCATCAGTTCGTGCAATTGCTGGGGGGTAGCCTGACACTGAACAGTACCCTGGGTAAGGGATCGGTGTTTCGAACCGAATTTCCGGTCCAATTGGCCAGTGAAACCGAGCTCGCCAGCGCCGAACCGCAACCTGGCAGCGTGATCGGATTGGAACCAGGCCAGCCCGACTACCGGATTTTGATCGTCGAGGATCAGTTGGAAAACACCTTGTTATTGAAAAAACTGTTGCAACAGGTCGGCTTCCAGATTCAAACCGCCGAAAATGGGCTGGAAGCAGTCACTTTATTCCAAAGCTGGGCGCCGCATTTTGTCTGGATGGATAGACGCATGCCGGTGATGGACGGCATGGAAGCCAGCCGCCGCATTCGGGCCTTGCCTGGCGGCCAATCGGTCAAGATCGTCGCATTGACCGCTTCGGCATTTAAGGAGCAACAGCAGGAAATGCGCGATTCGGGTATGGACGATCTACTGCACAAGCCGTATCGTCCCGACGAAATCTTTGCCTGTTTGAGCAAACACCTGGGCGTGCGCTTCATTTATCGGGACGCATCAGCGCCGGCCGATAAAACCTTTGCCGAATTGACGCCCCAGGATTTGGAAGGTATGCCGGCGGCCTTGCGCGAACAGCTTTACGAAGCGGCCATTTCCTTATACGAAGAACCGATAGCCGAGGCCGTCGCCCGAATTAGCGAGTGGAATGCCGAGCTTGGCGGCAGACTAAAACATTATGCCGACAATCTTGAGTACGACAAGATTCTACAAGTCTTGCAAACCAAACTATCGCCTTGACGGCCAACGGCCCCTCCCCACACCGGCGACATGCAAGCGTCGAAAACGGGCAGTTATTGACGGCGAAATCCTTCGGTTTGCTAGCCATTGAACCGCCTGTTTTGACATTCCGCTTCGCACAGACAAAATCGCATCGAGCGCAGACCGGTCAAGGCTTCGGCGGCTCCAGGACTCGGTCATAACTTATCCAAAAGTAATGTGCGTTGCCGCACCGACCATGTTAGCCATTGTGAGTATGGTTTCATCCGAGCGCTGAATAAATTCGGAGTTCGTTCGAATATCGATTCAATCCATTATCGGGAACCACTATGAACAGAGATCAAATAAAAGGCCGAGTCGAAGTGCTCAAAGGCAAAGTGAAGGAAATCGCCGGCAAGGCCAGCGAGGACGAAGCGATGGAACTAGAAGGCAATGTTCAAAAAAATGCCGGTAAGGTTCGATCGGGCTTTGGTGACCTTAAGGAAGACATCAAGAAGTCGACTGAAGACTAAACCGGCTGGATTGCCCTGCAAAGCCGGGGCTGCCGGCGTTAATTCCTCCCACTATTGTCACGGAAACTCATCATGAAATTCACCCAAAACAAATCCACCCTGTTAATGGCCGGCTTCATCTTGTCATTTTGCGGGTTAAACGCTTATGCCGAAAACAGCAAAATCGAAGCGCCGATGAACGATGATCAAGTAGAAGGCCGGGTTGAAGAAACCAAGGGCAAAGTCAAGGAAGTCACCGGCAAGATACTGGACGACAAGGGCATGGAAGTGGAAGGCAATGT
This sequence comes from Methylomonas sp. LL1, assembly GCF_015711015.1. Taxonomy (NCBI): domain Bacteria; kingdom Pseudomonadati; phylum Pseudomonadota; class Gammaproteobacteria; order Methylococcales; family Methylococcaceae; genus Methylomonas; species Methylomonas sp. LL1. Next base: position 1,254,536 of record NZ_CP064653.1, on the reverse strand, counting down.
CCAAAAGAATCTCGGTAAGGCCCAAAAGGGCTATGGCGATCTCAAGCAGGATATTAAGGAAGGCAACTGATTCCGGCTTGGTTGAGCATCGGGGTTGGTCCAGTTTGAGCATCTCGACGGTTAACCGATCTTTCGGCAATGTAATTTAAGGGGAACTAGATGCTGGTCAATTTAGCTGTCATCCTGATTCTTCTATGGGCATTGGGGTTAGTGTCTTCGTACACATTGGGCGGATTTATCCACTTATTGCTGGTTATCGCGTTGATCGTGATTGTGCTGCGCGTCCTTCAAGGCCGAAGGGCGCTTTAGGACTTGGTTGGCAATAATTTTCTTGAGTACCTGTAGGGGCGATTTTAATCGCCCAGGGCGAATGACCCGTAGCAGCGCGTAGCGAATTCGCCCAAACAGGTTGCCCTCGGCAAAACTATCGTTCACCGAGCCGAGCCGCTGGCTGAGCGAAGCCGAAGCAGTCGAAGAGAAAAGTTGACTTTGGCTCCGCTCAGTCATCGGCAGCTTTTTTGATGCCCAGTCAACGGCAGCATTTTTGGCGCTTGGTCATCGGCGGATTTTTGGGATTGGGTATCCTTTCGAATATGACGGACTTTTAACTTGGGCCTAATGGCTTGTGAGTCATTCAATCCATGCGAGTGAGCTTGAGCGCCGATGATCTCGGTCAACTCACTCATATCTGACACTAAATGAATGACAACAAATGAGGTGATATGATTTCCCGCTTTCTATCCCTATCATTGTGAGCTCAAAAATGGACAAATCCCGCACGGCCAAATTAGGCTCCGATACCTTAAAACTTGCCGATCCTACCTTAAAAGTGGCCAAACCCTTGGGGGCGGCCAAACCGAACCTCGATGTCGAAATCGCGCCGCCCATTGTTGGCGTTGGAACCTCGGCCGGCGGATTGGAGGCCTTGGAACAGTTTTTTTCCCAGGTACCGGCAGACTGCGGCGTGGCATTCGTGGTGATTCAACACCTGGATCCCAATTATCAAGGCATGTTGCCGGAATTGTTGCAACGGGTCATGCCGTTGACAGTGGTTCAGGCCGGCGACCGGATCAAGGTCAAACCGGATTGGGTCTATGTGATTCCGCCCAATAAGGATTTGTCTATCCTGCATGGCAAGCTGCACCTGCTGGACCCGGTCGCGCCACGCGGTTTACGTTTGCCTATCGATGCATTTTTTCGGGCGCTGGCCGACGATCAGCATGAGCGGGCGATCGGCGTGATTCTGTCCGGCATGGGCTCCGACGGCACCTTGGGGCTGCGCGCCATCAAGGAAAACGCCGGCCTGGCGGTCGTGCAAGCGCCGGAATCCGCCCAATTCGATTCGATGCCGCGTAGCGCGATCGAGGCCGGCTTGGCGGATATCGTGGCGCCGGCTCAGGAGTTGTGGGCAAAGATACTGGCTTATCTGAAGCATAGTCCGCGTGGTCTAAATGCCGCGCCGGAGGCCATCCTGGAACTGAAAGCGCAAAGCGCGCTGGAACAAATCGTGATCCTGCTACGCGAACGCACCGGCAACGATTTCTCGCTGTATAAAAAAAATACCATCTATCGGCGTATCGAACGGCGCATGGGGCTGCATCAGATCGACGCAGTCCACAAATATGTGCGCTATCTGCGCGAAAATCCCCAGGAACTGGATTTGCTGTTCAAGGAATTGCTGATTGGCGTCACCAATTTTTTTCGCGATCCTGCGATATGGGAAGCGCTGAAGAATAACGCCATTCCGACGCTGTTGGCCCAATATCCGGCCGGCAAGGTACTTAGAGCCTGGGTGCCGGCTTGCTCGACCGGCGAGGAAGCCTATTCCTTGGCCATTACCTTCAAGGAAGTCCTGGCGCAAGGCCAATATCCGCAGCCGTTTAAACTGCAAATCTTCGCCACCGACCTGGATCAGGATGCCATCGACAAGGCCCGCCAAGGTTTGTATCCGGCCAATATTGCCGGCGATGTCAGCGAGGAACGGCTTGGCCGTTTCTTTAGTGTCGATGGCGATGGCTATCGAATCAATAAAGAGATTCGCGAGATGGTTATTTTCGCCCCGCATAACGTCATTATGGATCCGCCGTTTACCAAACTGGATATACTCAGCTGCCGGAATCTGTTGATTTATCTGAGTACCGAATTGCAGAAAAAACTGATTCTGCTGTTTCACTATACACTGCTCAATCGTGGCATTTTGTTGCTCGGCAACTCCGAAACCATCAGCAATTTCAGCCATTTATTCAATGTCCTCGACAGCAAGTCCAGGCTTTATCTACGTGTTGGCAATCCGTTTCCGCTCGAAGTCGATTTCCCCACCAAGTATTTCACAACCAAAGCCATGCCGAGCGAAACCGACCAACCAAGCTCTATTATCAATCTGCAAACCTTGGCCGAGAAGCTATTGTTGCAACACTATGCGCCGGCGGCGGTCTTGGTCAATGCCGATGGCGACATTCTGTACATCAACGGCCGCACCGGCAAATATCTGGAGCCGGCGGCCGGGAAAGCCAACTGGAATATCCATGCCATGGCTCGCGAAGGGCTGCGGCATGAAATCCTCAGCTCGCTCAAAAAAGCGCGAACTCAAGACGATGCGGTGCGGATGGCCGGCCTGTTGGTAGCGACCGATGGCGGCAAGCAAACCGTAAACCTGATGGTACAGGCCATCAGTAAACCCGAAGCCTTAAAAGGCTTGCTGATCGTGGTATTTACCGATGTGGAAATACCGCCGGCGGGGAAGACACCCCGTAAGTCTCCAAACGCCGAGATGAAATCGCTCCAGTATGATTTGCAACAAGCCCGCGATGAAATGCAAACCTTGCGCGAGGAAATGCAGACTTCGCAGGAAGAGCTGAAATCGGCCAACGAAGAGCTGCAATCGACCAATGAAGAGTTGCAGTCCTCCAACGAGGAATTAACCACCTCCAAGGAAGAGATGCAGTCGCTAAACGAGGAACTGCAAACCGTGAACGCCGAATTGCAGGCCAAGGTCGACGATTTGTCGCGGGCCAGCAATGACATGGACAATCTACTCAACAGCATGGAAATCGCCACGGTATTTCTGGACAACGCCCTCAACATCCGCCGCTTTACCAGCCACATTTGCCACTTGTTCAAGCTGATAGCGGCCGATGTCGGCCGGCCGTTGTCGGACATCGTCACCGATCTGGAGTATCCGCAATTGCAACAAGATGCGCGCGACGTGCTGCGTACCCTGGTTTTTATCGAAAAACAAGTCACGGCCCGCAACGAGCGTTGGTTCAAGGTCAGGATCATGCCATACCGTACCCACGACAACTTGATCGACGGCGTGGTGATCACCTTTATCGACATCTCCGAAACCAAGAAGCTGGAAGCCAAATTAAGGAACAGCCATGACCAACCGGACTGACAATACTCAAGAAAACGGGGAACTGCGGCAACGCGCGGAACGGCAACTGGCCGAGACCGCGCCGGAAAAAACCAATGACCACCAACATTACCGGCTGGTGCATGAATTGCAAGTGCATCAGCTCGAGCTGGAGATGCAGAACGAAGCCTTGCGGGAAGCGCGCACTGGCGCTGAAACAGCCTTGGAACGTTATGCCGAGCTGTTCGATTATGCGCCGCTGGCCTATTTTAGCCTAGGGCTCGATGGCAGGATTCTGCAGACCAATTTTCGCGGTGAAAAATTATTGGGCAACGAGCGGGTGAAGATAGCCGGGCGCCATTTTATTGATAGCGTATCCGGCGGATGCCGGCCGATTTTCAACGGCTTTTTGGAAAATGTGTTTGCCAATTACGGCAGTCACAGTTGCGAGATTACCCTGCTGGCCGGCGAGGAACCGCTCTGGGTCAGTATCGAGGCGACGGCCGATACGACTCGGGAAACCTGCCTGATGGCGGTATTGGATATTAGCGAGCGCAAACAGAACGAGCGGGAACTGCAACTGGCGGCCACCGTTTATCTGGCGTTGGAGGAGGCCATTACCGTGGCCGATGCCAACAACCGGATCGTGGCGATCAATCCGGCCTTCAGCAAATTGACCGGCTACAGCGCCGAACAAGCCATCGGCCAGCCGACCTCGCTGCTTAAATCGGATCGTCACAATCCGGCTTTTTTCCAGGCGATGTGGGAACAACTGAATACCCTCGGCCAATGGCAGGGCGAGATATGGAACCGGCGCAAAAATGGCGAGGAATATCTGAGCTGGTTGTCGATCAGCACTGTCTACGGCGACCAGGGCGAAGTCATTCGCAGAGTCGGCATGTCCTCGGATATTACCGAAAAAAAACGCGCGGAAGAAATCATTCATAACCAGGCCAACATCGACCCACTCACCGGCTTGCCCAACCGGCGTATGTTTTTGGACCGGCTGCAGCGGGCCATCAATAAATCCCACCGTGGGCATCAAAAGTTGGCGTTGATGTTCCTCGATCTGGACCATTTCAAGGATATCAACGACACCTTGGGCCACGACATGGGGGATCGTTTGTTGAAGGAAACCACCCAGCGCCTGATCGGTTGTATCCGCGAGACCGATACCCTGGCGCGGCCGGGCGGCGACGAATTCACCCTGATCATGGGCGAACTGCATGAAATCAACAGCATCGACCGCGTGGCCCAGTCTATTTTGCAAACCATGATCGCGCCGTTCCAGTTGAAGGACGAACGCTGCTATGTCTCGGTCAGCATCGGCGTTGCCCTCTATCCGGATGACGCCGACAATGCCGAGGATTTGCAGAAGAAGGCCGATCAGGCCATGTATGCCGCCAAGAAACAGGGCCGCAGCCGTTTTTGTTACTTCACACCATCCATGCAGGAAGCCGCCGAAATCCGTTTACGAATGACCAACGACCTCCGCCACGCCCTGGCCGATAATCAAATCTGGGTGGCCTACCAACCGATTGTGGAACTGGCAAGCGGCCATATTCAAAAAGCCGAGGCCTTGATACGCTGGCAACATCCGACTCAGGGCTTGATCAGCCCGGCGGAGTTTATCCCCATTGCCGAAGACAGCGGACTGATTACCGAGTTGGGCGGCTGGGTATTCCATCAAGTGGCCGATCAGGTAGCCGCCTGGCGCGACAAGTATTCCGCGCAATTCCAGATCAGTATCAATAAATCTCCCGCCCAGTTTCATAACAACAGCGAAAAACTGGCTGACTGGTTCGAGCATTTGCGCCGCCTGGGTTTGCCCGGTGGTTGCATTGCGGTGGAAATCACCGAAGGCTTATTACTGGATGCGTCGGCCATCGTGGCCGATAAACTGTTGGCCTTTAGGCGCGCGGGGATACAGACTTCTCTCGACGATTTCGGCACCGGTTATTCGTCGTTATCGCAACTTAAAAAATACCGCATCGATTTTTTGAAGATAGACCAGGGCTTTGTCTCCAACCTGGTCGCCGATTCCACCGATATGGCCCTGTGCGAAGCCATTATTTTGATGGCGCATATCCTGGGCATGAAGGTGATTGCCGAAGGTATCGAGTCGGCGGAGCAGCGCGACTTATTGTTGAAAGCCGGCTGCGATTATGGGCAAGGTTTTCTGTTCTCGAAACCGGTGCCGGCACAGGAGTTCGAAAAATTTTTTATAGCAACTCAGATTAAAGTTTAGTCTGGCCTCCACTTTTACCGGATGCCGTGTTACGGCTTTCTGCTTATGTTCGACAGCGTACAGACCCCGCCCGATCCTGTACTTAAAATTCCTTGCAAGCATACGGCACACTGCCATTTGCATTCCCGGCAAACAGCAGTGTTTACGCTCCATTACGCCACAACAGGAATATACAATGAAAATCCCCCACTCATACCAACAAGCACTCCTGATCGCGCTGGGCTGTATTACTATCGCTCTGGGTCTTCCCGCTTGCCAGCAAGAAGGTTCCGCGGAAAAAGCCGGGCAAAAAGTCGATAAAGCGGTCGATAACGTCGGTCAAAAAATTGAGTACACGACTGACAAAACCGGCCAGAAAATCGATGCAGCCAACCAGTCTGTAATCCATCAGTCTGAAAAAGCCGGCGCATACCTTGATGAATCGGCCAAAGCCTCGGACGATGCGCTGGAAAAAGCCGGAAAACAAATCGACCAGGCCATCAACAAAGCCGGAACTCAACTCGAAAGCGCCAAGGATTCGGTGGTCGACAGCTCGGTGGTGACCGGCGAATATCTGGACGACTCGGCGATTACCACCAAGATCAAGGCCGCCATGTTAAGCGATGAATTTCTAAAGGCCTCGCAAATTGAAGTCACTACCGTGAATGGCGTGGTGACATTGAGCGGCACCGTCGATTCCGAGCAGATGGTCGGCCGAGCCATCGGCTTGGTGAATAGCCAGGAGCATGTAAAGTCGGTACAAAACCAGCTGATGATCAAGGCCAACGTGCCGAGTCAACAATGATGACTTATCGCCGCTGGATGGCGTTTGCCGCCGCTTTGCTGGTTCCCGTGTCATTGGCTCGGGCCACGGTTGCTAACGACGCTTACATTGCCGGTTATGCCGCCGCCGCGCTAAAGCATGATTTAAAGCTCGATATGCCGGCATTGGCGGTAAAAGACGGTGTGATTACCTTGCCGGTGGCTGGCTTGGCCAGCGCGGAACGCGCCGAAGCCGTCAGGGTGTTGTCGGCCATCCCCGGCGTTACCGCCGTCAAAGTCGCCGAAACCACCAGCCAACAGGCGGCCGAAGCCGCCGCCATTGCCGGTACCGAGGCGGTCACGACCGCGGATACATTGATATTGCCGACCGGGCTGCTGCCGTCGGGCCATTTGTTCAAACCGCTGTTGGCCGATCCGCGTTGGGCGCATTTTTCGGCGGCCTACCGCAATTACCAGAGCGACAACTTCGATGGCCGCGATATTGCCTCGGTCAGTTTCGGCGAAACCATACCGTTTTACCGCGCCAACTTCGGCCATTCCTCGGCGCAATGGGAAACCGGGATTCAGGCCGGCGTGTTTAGCGATTTCAATCTGGGTGCCTCATCGTCCGATCTGGTCAATACCGATTTCATCGCATCCCTCTATTCCAGCGTGCGGGCCGGTCAATTTTCCGCCTTCGGCCGACTGTTCCACCAGAGTTCGCATCTGGGCGACGAATTTTTACTGCGCAAGGTCAACACCAAATTCGAGCGGGTGAACCTCAGTTACGAAGGCGTGGACCTGAAACTGTCCTATGAGCTTCCCTATGGCGTGCGAGTCTATGGCGGCGGCGGCGGCTTGTTTCATAGAGAACCCACCGAGCTGAAAAAATGGTCGGCCCAATACGGTATCGAGTTTAGGAGCCCATGGCGCTTTGAATTTGCCAACATGCGGCCCATCATTGCCGCCGACATCAAGAATTACGAGGAAAACGATTGGAGTACCGATGTCTCGGCCAGGGCCGGGGTCGAATTCGATAATTTACAAGTCATGGGCCGCAAACTGCAGGTCATGGTCGAATATTTCAACGGTTACACCCCCAGCGGCCAGTTTTATAAAGACAAAGTGGAATATGTCGGCTTGGGGGCGCATTATCACTTTTAAGGATATGGTTATAAATAACTTCCCGGAATTCGGTTGGTTCCGAATCACGGGATTCTGGCTCCCCTCTTTGATAAAGAGGGGCTGGGGGAGATTTTTTAATAAATCCCCCTCGATCCCCCTTTTTCAAAGGGGGAAGTTATTTGTATTGAAATCAGAAGCTTAATCCCGCAGCCATTCACGTGGCAGGACCTTAACCTTGCTCAAAGTCAACTTTTACAAGAGGTATCGAGTTATGAACATGTCAATAACCAATGCAAAAACCGACGGTGATATGGCCGCGCTGAAGAAACTGGCCGGGACGGTCTATATTTGCCAGGTACTCACTTTTGCCTTTGCCGGCTTACCCTTATTGGTCGGTGTCGCGATTAATTTTCTTTATCGAAACGATGTCAAAGGTACTTGGCTGGAATCGCATTTTAACTGGCAAATCAAAACCGTTTGGGTCACTTTGGCGGGATTTGCACTATCCGGCCTGGTGCTGATGGTGGAGATGCAAATTAGTTTGATCATTTTGATTCCGACATTGCTACTGTTGGTTTACAGAATCGTGGTCGGCTGGACGGCGTTGAGTGCCGACAAGGCTGTTATGCAGGATTTGAATTAAGATTCGGTTGGAAATAATTTCCCTGAATTGATTGTAGGGGCGATTTTAATCGCCCTTGGCTCTGAAGCCTCAAGGGCTTGATCAAATCTTGCCTAACCCGTTATGCTTTCCGGCGCGCCACAAGCCAATATTCGTTCGTAGGTTTCTTTCTCGATTCGATAACAGCCGCAAGCGGCGGCTTCCAGGCCGGCCCGGTCCAGAATGGTAACGTCGCCGCGCCGGTAACTGATCAACTTTTGCTGCTGCAATGAGAGCGCCGCTTTGGTAATCCCGACCCGGCGCACCCCCATGATGTAAGCCAAAAACATGTGTGTCACATGAAAGGTATCGGCGTGAGCCCGGTCGTGTGTCTTCAGCAGCCAACGGGCCAGGCGCGCCTCCACCACGTGAAAACGATTACAGGCCGCGGTTTGTGCCAGTTGCCGCATCGATACGTATAAATAACGTTTTAGCGCCATCTGTAATGCGGGACTGCGTTCCAGTTCGGCCAAAAACTGGGTCGCCGGTAATCGCAGTGCCGGCCCGGCTCCTTGAACTAGCGCCTGAAATGGCGCGATATCGACGCCCAGCATCAGGGTAATGCCCAGCATGCCTTCGTTACCGATTAATCCTACTTCCAAACCGCCGCCGTTTTCGACCGGCGTTACCAGTGAAATAAAACTGCCGGTCGGAAAATACACATGCGGAATGCGTTCGCCGGCCAGATAAAGCACTTCGGCAAAAACCAGCTCGACCGCTTCGCAACGCCTAAGCAAATGTTGGTGATCGGCGCGGGGCAGAGAGGCTAGGAGGCGGTTGGCCGCGGGAACGGCAGGTATACACAACACGGGCGCTCTCCGGCGGTGATTTGAGGGAATTCGGCAGCCGAGGATATTAATCGCGGTGTCGGCGCTTGTTGCCAGGGACTATGGATTTACTGGCGTGGCGTCAGACTAACGATAATGATTTTGCTTGTCTGTATGTTAGCGCACGTAGGCTATGGCTAATCATGGTGAGGACCGGTTGAAGCTTAGATACACCCGTAAATTTTGGGCTGAATCGACCTATGTACCCTAACGTACAGACTTTGGCGTAGCGCTGCTGTAGTCTAAATACAGCTTAGGTGGAATCACCCAAGCAACCGGGAGTGTAAATTTGCGCTTAGTGTGTTCGCACCTATCCGTTTCAATTTAATCATCACGGTTTCGGAGCACTATGCAATTTCTTGAGCAGCGCTAAGCCACCAAAATTTGTCATTTTGCGCTTTTATACAATCTACAAATAATCGGGTAAATTTATGAAAATTAAATACTTTTTAATGGCGTTGCTTTTGTCTTTCCTCTCTCTGCAAGCGCACGCCGCCGGGAGTCCCTTGAATGAAAGCTTTACCAATCTGATCGCCTTGTCCAACAACGCGGTCGAGGCAGGCAAGAAGGGCGATACCCAAGCCTTTATCGACAGCGCCACCGTTGCCTGGGAAGCCTTAAAAGAACAAAACGAGAAGGGAAGCTCTATCCGCCTGCAACGGGCTAACGCCAAGCTAAAAGCCGCCATCAAGGCAGCCAAGGCCGGTAACTTGCAACAAGGTATAGCCGATGTTGAGCAAGGCATAGTCGAAATGCAACTGGAAAAAAAATAAGCTTGAAGTCAGTCGGGTAGGGGTGCATCGTTAACCGCCCGAACCGACCGGTTTTGCTAGCGCAGTGTCAAAGCCGGTTAACGCCGGCTTTTTTGTGGTCCGTTATTTCAGCTTGAACTTGCCGGACACTTAACTAAAGATTCCGTGAAAAATAGGTTCCAGATATTCGAATGTTCTGTAGATACTCTGTTCCAAGTCAACAAAATTCCATCACTTTTTCACTCAGCGATGATGGGTGTCGGAATGACATAAAACCGTGTGTTATCGAACGGCTGGTCGTGCTTTAGCATGCCATGGATCGCATGCAGTAATTTACGCATCACTGCGCAGACGGCCTGTAAAGGTTTCTTGCCGTTGTCGACCAAGTGCTGGAAATAAGCGCTGACATGGGGATCATGCTGTTTGGCGCTCAAGGCCGGCATATACAATGCCGAGCGAATATGCCGGTTACCCGCCTTGGACAGCCGCATTTTCTTATGTACGCTTTTGCCGGATTCAAAGGCTTTGGGATCGAGCCCGGCAAACTTGACCCATTCGCGATGCGACAGGTTGGGTGGCAATAACAGCAGTTCGCCCATCAAAGCAATGGCGCTGGTATGGGCAATGCCTTTGATGCCGGTCAGCAACTCAAAAACACGCTTGAGTTCCGGGTGCTGGTTGATCAAGGTCATCGCTTCGGCGGCCAAGGTATCGATGCGTTTTTCCAATTGACTGATCGCCAGCTTGGCATCGCGCAGCAACGCCTTTGGAGTTTCCTGAGTCGCACTCAGTGCATGCAGATGGTTTTTCGCGGCAGCTTTCTGACCGGTCAGCGCATCAATGCGGCGGGCAAACCCGCGCAAAGCCAGGGTCTGATTCGATGGCCGGGTCCAGGCGACAAAGTCCATGCGCTCGACGTATTCGGCCAGGGTATTGGCATCAACGGCATCGGTTTTGCTGTTTCTCATCAACACCTTGGCGAAGTTATGCGAGGCCTTGGGATTGACGACCATCACGGGAATACCGGCGTCATGCAACGCAATTGCCAGGTCGAAATGGTAAATGCCGGTGGCTTCCAGGCAGACTTTGATGCCCGGCAGCTTGATCAGCTTGTTGACCAAGCGGGCACGGTCAGAGCGGGTATTGGCATATTTTTGTGGATCGAACGACTTGCCGTTCTTGCGGATCACCAGCACCAATTCATCGGCTCCGACATCCACGCCGGCAAACAGGCGGTGGATAGATTCAGCGATGGCATTGATTGGGAGGTTCGTCATAATCGTTTTTTAATTCAGTTAAAGGTTAAGTACACTATTCACCGGTTCCCGACCCTGCGCATGCACCTACCTTCCTTGTGTATGCAGGCTCTAAGCCTCGGATACTCCACGGTATGGGTGAATAGGGCGGGGGCCAATCTACAGCACAGGCTCTGGTATTTACCAGTCCTCAGGGGCGAACGGCCTCCCAATGAACGATGACAGCTTAATCGGTTCTTCTAGGCTATCGGTTGTTAAAATTCATCATACAAGGGGCGAATTCGCTACGCGCTGTTACGGGGCATTCGCCCTGGGAGATTAAAATCGCCCCTACGCGGACTTGTGCTGAGCAAAGCCGAAGTAGTCGAAGTCAAGCGTGCTGGGAAGGAGGCAACTCCCTTAACTCAGCGACATCTGGGGGGGGGGGAGAAGTCGGTCGGATTCGACTTTGACCACTTGGTAGCATTCGCAAACCCGGTCTTCCAGTCCGGCCCGGTTCAGCACCGTAATGTGGCCCCGGCTGTATTGAATCAAGCCGGCCAGTTGCAATTTGCCGGCTGCCTCGGTGACGCCTTCGCGGCGCACGCCCAACATATTGGCGATCAATTCCTGCGTCATGTTCAATTGATTCGTCGGCAGCCGGTCCAGGCTCAGCAGCAACCAGCGGCACAGTTGCTGATCCACCGAATGATGCCGATTGCAGACCGCCGTTTGCGCCATTTGGGTGATCAGGGCTTGGGTATAACGCAGCAGCAGGCTTTGCAGCAAGCCGTTACGGCGTCCGCCGGAGCGGTTGAATTCAGCCATCAGCAGCGGCCCCTTGATGCGGTAGGCACCGCCCGCGCTCTGCACCACCGCCCGATTTGGCATGGTGTTGCCGCCCATGAACAGGGCGACGCCGATCAGGCCATCGTTGCCGGCCACGGCGATTTCCGCCGATGCGCCGTTTTCCATCACATAGAGTAACGATACGATGCAGGTGGTGGGGAAATAGACATGGCGCAGCTCGCCGCCGGATTCGTAAATGACATGGCCGAGCGGCATCTTGACCGCTTCCAGATGCGGCAACAACTCTGCGTATTCGGCTTCCGACAAGGCGTTCAGCAAATGATTCTGGCGAGGGTTGTCATGTTCGGTCATCAGCTTCCTTTGTTATTTTTTTAGGATTAATCAGAATGGCCCAAGCTATGAAACTTAGTATAACCTGCGAATGATGGTAGTGAGTCGATAAATTCCGCTCTGTTCGCTACGGCACGGAGTTTGTTTGTCATTTAATGCTAGCGCTGTGTGTCGGGCTGATTCTACCGCTAATTCCAAGGGTTGAATCGAAAAAATAATTTTATGTGCGGCAGCGTACAGACCGTGGCTAGGCCGGCGGCTAAGCTGCTGACTGGCGATTCAAGCAGGGTGGGGGACTTTGCCGCAAACCGCCGGAATTTCAAGGCCGTTATTTTGGGCATGTGTGCCACTCGCCGCGGCAATGTCCTCCTGTTGCGGCGGTTTTTTTTGACCCGCCAACAGGCATGCCGGACGCCGGCGAAAATCCCTACCAGACCAGTAAAATCAGAGAACTAAACCATGCTAACAGAAACTTCTTCGCTGTCCGGTTCGGATTCAGGACACCCAGATAGCTGTTATTCATCGTCAAGCCTGGATAGGGCCATTGCGTTAGCTAAAATCCGCTTGCTGGGTTTGCAAAACCACGATGGCTATTGGGTGTTCGAATTGGAAGCGGACTGCACCATACCGGCCGAATACATCCTGATGATGCACTACATGGCCGAAATCGACAAGCCGCTGCAAGCCAAGATCGCCAATTTTCTGCGCGGTAAACAAAGTGACGACGGCGGTTATCCGCTTTATACGGGCGGAGAGGGCGACATCAGTTGCACCATCAAAGCCTATTATGCGATGAAGCTGGCCGGCGATTCGCCGGATGCGGCGCATATGCGCCGGGCCAGAGTCTGGATTTTGGCTCGGGGAGGGGCTGCCAAGGCCAACGTATTCACCCGTATCATGCTGGCCATGTTCGAGCAGGTGCCCTGGCGCGCCACGCCGTTTATCCCGGTGGAAATCATGTTGCTGCCCAACTGGTTTCCGTTTCATATCGACAAGGTTTCCTATTGGTCGCGTACCGTGATGGTGCCGCTGTCCATCCTTTGCAGTTACAAGGTCAAGGCCCGCAATCCGCTCAAGATCGGCATTGCCGAGTTGTTCGTGATTCCGGCGGAGCGGGAAACAGAATATTTTTCTCACGTCAAAACCCGCTTAGGCAAGGCCATTCTGGTTCTGGATCGCATCGGCCGGTTGATGGAGCCGCTGATTCCCGCTTTCGTCCGCCGCAAGGCCACCGCCAAGGCGCAAGATTGGTTCATGGCGCGCTTGAACGCTTACGATGGCCTGGGCGCCATTTTTACCGCGATGGTCAATGCCTACGAAGCCATGGATTATCTCGGCTTGCCGGCCGACAACCAACAGCGGCAGATAGCCAGGGCCGCGATTGACGGATTGCTGGTGGTCAAGGACGACCAGGCTTATTGCCAGCCCTGTGTGTCGCCGATCTGGGATACCGGCCTGGCTGTGCTGGCTTTGCAGGAAGTCGACCGCTATGACCATGATCGAAAAAGCCAATACGCTGTCAAGACTGCCCTGCGCTGGTTGGCGGCCAGGCAATTGAGCGACGAACCCGGCGATTGGCGGGTACAGCGGCCAGGATTGGCCGGCGGAGGCTGGGCTTTCCAGTTCGGCAATAGTTATTACCCCGACGTCGACGATACCGCCGTGGTGGCTTATGCCATGATGCAGGCAGACACGCCGGAATTTGCCGACAATATCCAGCGCGCGGCCGGTTGGATCGCCGGCATGCAATCCGCTGACGGCGGATACGGCGCTTTCGATGCGGACAACACCCATTATTATCTGAACCAAATCCCGTTTGCCGACCACGGCGCTCTGCTTGATCCGCCAACCGCCGATGTGAGTGGTCGCTGCGTCATGTTGCTGGGTAAACTGGGCCTAAGGCAGTTGGAATACAGCGATGTTGTCGACAGCTGCGTAGCTTACCTACGCAAACAGCAAGAAAGCGACGGTTGCTGGTTCGGCCGCTGGGGCAGCAATTATATTTATGGTACCTGGTCGGTATTGAGCGGTTTTGAAAACGCCGGCATCGACCGGCACGATCCGGCTATACGCAAAGCGGTGGTCTGGCTGAAATCCAAACAACGCATCGACGGCGGTTGGGGCGAGGGCAACGCCGGCTATCACGATAGCAGCATTCGCGGCGAATTCGATAGCAGCAGCGCGTTCCATACCTCATTGGCATTGCTGGCCTTGTTGTCCGCCGGCGAAAATGGCTGTCCAGAAGTCGAATCCGGCGTGGCTTATCTGTTGAAGACTCAGCGGGCCGACGGTTTTTGGCGCGACGACGGCTTTAACGCGCCGGGTTTTCCGAAGTTTTTTTATCTGAAATACCACGGTTACGACAAGTTTTTTCCGCTGTGGGCGCTGGGCCGTTATCGAAACGAGTCCGAGCGATAAACGCGCTATATTTTTTCAGTCATTTGTTGGATTTCAAGCATGCCGTTTCCCAGCGCGAACGGAAAGACCGCCTTCATCGCCGGCCTGACGCTATCGATACCCGTTACGCTGATCAGCATTTTGAAGGCCAGCGGTGTTAGCCACCACGGTGTTGATAGTCCGCGGATATTGGCCTTTTTCGTGATTTACTTTCTGCTGACGCTTGCGGTATTCGTGGTCGACGTCAGAAGCTTTGCGCCTAAGCCACTGAAAACCCGGATTCCCCTGGTCTATTTTCCAACCAATCGGGAAGGCTTCCACTTTCTAGTTAGCGTGCTGGGAAGAATATTGGTTTGGCTGGCGGGAGTCATTGTCGGTGGCGGATTACTGGCGCCATTGTGGTATGTTCTGAGAAACCCTTAGCGCTGTATTATTTTCGAGTGGATTTGGTCTCAATCTTGACCTGGGCGGTGCCGTCGTTTTTCATGTCGAGCCTGTTGGCCGCGCCGCCGGAAAGGTCGATGGCGCGGTCTTCCTTGGCGGCCGGGCCACGGTCATTGATGGTGACCTCGACTTTTTTGCCGTTATCCAAATTAGTCACAATGGCTTTGGTGCCCATCGGCAAACTGGGATGAGCGGCGGTCATTTGTTTTTGGTCGAAGGTTTCACCGCTGGCGGTTTTCCGGCCTTGAAATCCCGGCCCATACCAGGATGCCTCGCCGACTTCCTTGTGCAAGGGCTTGCCGGTGGCGGCGCTTGGTTTCGGTTTGTGTTCATCAGGCGGGGACGAACGGTCGGAGCTGCAGCCGGATATGGCTAATGCACCGATCAAGACAATGCCGGGAAAACCGGAAAACCATTGCCGGAGTAACATGGCTGGCCTTCGTATTTAATCACCGGCCGATGGCGTTATTGCATTTTCTTGTGATCCATCGGTTTGCCCGAATGCCCGGACATCATTTTCATATGTTGGGCTTTCATTAATTCCAGTTGCTGGTCTTTCAGCGCTTGTTGTTTTTGCGGGTCGGTTTCGGCCAGAATTTTGTTGGACAAGTCATGCATCATCAAGGAGTGCTCTTGCATGTCCTTCATATGTTGTTCCATTTTTGCGGGATCCATGCCGCCAGGATCGGGCGCCATCGCCTTTCCGCCGCTCGTGGCCGGCTCCTTGGGCTGTTCGGCGCCGCAGATAAAGCTTAATGGCAGTAAGGTGGAAAAAATGACGATTTTGCTAAAGTGTTTCATGGCTGTCTCCTGTAATTTTTCCACCGTTAGCGGTGGGATTAGCCCGGTTAAAAAAATACAGGAGAAATGTGCCGAAGTCGGTGCGTTATCGCACATTAAAGATTGGCGCTAGAGGCAATAGCCTGTTGATTGTCGGCCAGATAGTTTTTGCCTATTTCGGTCAGAGTGATTCGCAACATCGGCCAGGCATCCGAGGTTTCCCAGCGCAGGCAGTCGAGACGGGCTTGGAATTGGGAGCCATCCTCGCGCAGCATCACTAGATCGAAGGCTTGTTTCTCGAAATAGGGTGATTCCATCAAACTCCAGAACAGGCGATGCCAGTGGTCACGGTTCTGATCCGCGACAAATCTGGAGAACCGCAGATTGATCAATTTATCGCGATCGACTCCAAGTAATGCGGCAGCGGTCAGGTTGACTTCGCTAATCCCGTCTTCTCGATCGATGCTGATGTAGCCGACCGGGGCAAAATCATACAAATCTCGATAGCGGTCCAGCGCTTCTTCCAAGGCACTATAGGTTTTTCTAAGTTCTTCATTCTGCATCTCCAGCTCGATCTTATGCACCAGCAGTTCATGCAGCAGCTTCTCGTTGGGGTGGGCCGTCATTTCCGCGGGCGACAAACTGACGACCATGGCCTCGGCCCCGGCTCTTAGTGACTTACGCCTTTCGATTCCATCCCATTTTTGGCCCATGCAGGATATTCTCCAGAGTGATGCATTGACGAAATTTTCAATGCTGATTAATAGACAACGTTTTAGTTGCCTTGTCAATCGTCGGGTCGGTAGCCAGCGATTTCCCCCCGTCGGTGCTTATGTTCGCTAACGAACTGTGTTGGTTGGCCAAAAGGGGTCTAATCATTGCCGAAGTTACCTCAAAACAGTTTTGCTTTCCAATCCTGTCGTCCGGATACGGAGAGGGAAGGCTGGCAACATGGAAACTTGATTCAGCCATCTGAAAGCCTAGGTGCCCGTAATGATCGTCGAGCACCGCGTTGATAGCGTTCGATGTTTAACTCACAGGATAAAAGTCATGAAAAATTTTAACCAGTACGGATCGTTTGAGAGGGGCCATGGTAGCGGCTTGATCGCAGCTGTTGCATTGCTAGCCGTTGGTTGCGCCACTATTCC
This sequence comes from Methylomonas sp. LL1, assembly GCF_015711015.1. NCBI lineage: Bacteria > Pseudomonadati > Pseudomonadota > Gammaproteobacteria > Methylococcales > Methylococcaceae > Methylomonas > Methylomonas sp. LL1. Next base: position 1,237,686 of record NZ_CP064653.1, on the reverse strand, counting down.
GGCGCCGACCGAGCAACTGGCCGTTTCCAAGGCCGCGGTAACCAGTGCCAGCAGCGCCGGTGGCAACGAGTTTGCACCGGTATCGCTGAAGGCGGCGATGGAGAAAATGGACTCGGCCGAGCGGGCCATGGCGCGGGAAGATTATCTGCTGGCTAGGCAACTGGCGGAACAAGCACAGGTCGATGCGCAACTCGCGGCGGCCACGGCGCGTTCGGCCAAGGCCCAAAAAGCCGCCAGCGAGTTGCGGGAGGGCGACCGGGTGTTACGCCAAGAAATCGACCGTCAAGCTCAATAACATTAATGGAGTCCACCATGAAAACCATCCACTATTTTCCGCTGACCCTGCTCGCCGCGGCGATCATGGCCGGCTGCGGTTCCGTGCCGCACAATGCATCGCTGGCCGATGCGCATAACAGTTACAACAACGCCCGCACCAATGTCGAGGTTACCAAACTGGCGGAACTGGAAATGAAACAGGCCGCCGATACGCTGAATAAAGCCGACCTAGCCTTGAGCGAAGATGAAGACGATGACAGCGTCGACCATCTAGCCTATTTAGCCAAGCAACAAGTGGCGATCGCCGAGGTAACCGCCAAACGTAAAACTGCTGAAATCGCCGTCACCAACGCGGCGGCTAATCGGAATCAGGTTCGGCTTGATGCCAGAACGGCGGAAGCCGACGCGGCCAATCAACGAGCGGCAATTTCCCAACGAACAGTGGACAGGCAGGCGAATGAATTAGCCTTGGCCGGCGCCAATAGCGAGCGGGATCAAGCCTTGATAATGCAACAGAACATATTGATCAACGAGTTGAATGCCAAGCAAACCGAACGCGGCTTGGTCATCACCTTGAGCGATGTGCTGTTCCGTACCAACAAGGCCCAATTACAATCGGCCGGTCTGCGCAACGTTGATAAGTTAGCCGATTTTCTGAATCAATACCCTGATTACAATGTGCTGGTAGAGGGCTACACCGATAGCCGGGGCAGTGAAGACCACAATCAGGACTTATCCGATCGGCGGGCTTATTCGGTCAGAAAAGCACTGGTCGATGGCGGTGTTAACAGTGAACGTGTCAGAACTCGCGGTTACGGCGAGGAGTATCCGGTGGCCGATAACGATAGCGCCGCCAGTCGACAATTGAATCGGCGGGTGGAAATCATCCTGTCGGACGAAAACGGCAATATTGCCACACGCTGACCGGCTTATGTTTTCAGGATTCCGTCAAAAATAATTTCCCGCTATTCGAATGTCCTGTAGGGGGCGAATTCATTCGCCCCCTACAAGCAATTCAGGGAAGTTATTTCCAACCCAATCCTTACCGCATGGGCGGGTTATTCAATCCGTACAAAATGTTTTCTACGGAATTTCAATCGGGGGATAGTAATCATGGAAAAAATCTTTATTTCGCTGGGGCTTATCGCTGCTCTGGGCGTATCGGGCAGTGCAAATGCCGCATACTTCGCCGACAAGGTGGTCAACTTTGTCGGCGGTAATGGATTTGGCGTTGTTGACCAGAGCGGGGGGAAGTATAAGGGAAACTCCGGCACCGGTGTTTATGACCCGCTTTCGGTAACCACATTGGATGGTGTGATCCTGGCTCTTGGTGGCGGGGGGGATAACGTTACGCCAGGTTCCATTATTATGTCGTTCAGAGTGGAGGAAGTGTTTGACGGGCCGGGCGCCGATCTAAGAGTTTACGATACTTTCGGCCGATCCGAGGGATTCAACTTCGGCGTTAGCACTGATGGCTCAAAATTTTATAATGTCTTTCATTTTGCCGGTAATTCCGATGAAGAATGTTTCCCAGTGGCGCCCTGCGCCACGGATGTGGACATCGCGAAGATAGCGATCGAAGGTGTCGAGGTAAACGCGATAAGCGTCTTTCAGATCAGCACCACGCCTTTCAGTACCGTGGGTTTTCCGGAAGCATACGATCTCGACGCGGTGGAAGCGCTAAACTTTCGCACTGTCGCTGCCGCAGTTGGTTCCGTACCAGAGCCGGGAACGCTTGGGCTTATGGGTATTGCACTCGCTGGTTTTACGGCTAGGTCTTTGAGGAAAACTGTCCCATCGGCGACAGCCGGTAATCAAAATTAGCAGTATCCGTTCTTGTAATTTGAATCGATGCTTGTGTCCGGCGAGCGAGGAGCAATTTTATGAAAATTAAGCTAATTATTCCCTGGTTGATGCTGAGCTTTCTGGTGTTTGCCCAAGAGACTTCGATCGTGCCGCAAACTCAGGGCGATGTCAGTTTCGTCAGCGGTGGCGTGGGGGGCGATGAGCGGGATGCGATGCAAGCCATACGCGACGATTACAACTTGAGTCTGCTGTTTTCGGTAACGGGTTCGGGAGAATATCTCAGTGAAGTCAATGTCACCATCAAGGATGCGGGTGGCAAAGCAGTCCTGGAAACCGTATCCGACGGCCCCATGCTGTTCGCCAAACTCAAGCCTGGGCGTTACGCCATCAGCGCCGATAGCGAGGGGCAGGTCATCGAAAAATCGGTAACGGTTAAGGACCAGCTGGGGGCTAGGGTATCGTTTACCTGGTCCCGTTAGATAATGGATTCATTTGGCTTCACACTAGCATCGAAGGCTTGAGGGTTTACCCTCGAATCCGGGGCTTGATTGTACTGGGCGGCCTTTCCCAAAGCCGCCTAGGCCCTTGGGCAACAGATAAATTCCCGTATGGGCTACCTAACCACACTCTTCCAAGGAATTAGAATGCGCAGTAAACCCAAGGCTTATTTGGTGGGAGGCGGCATAGGCTCGTTGGCCGCCGCTGCCTTCATGATACGAGACGGCAAACTGTCGGGTAGCGACATCACCATCCTGGAAGCGGCGCCGAATTTGGGCGGCAGTCTGGATGGCGCCGGCGATCCCAATCTTGGGTATTCGATGCGCGGCGGCCGGATGTTGACCACCGACAATTACGAATGCACCTGGGATTTGTTTAAATCGATACCCTCGGTCGAGCACGAAGGTAAATCGGTGTTCGACGAAACCGTCGAATTCAACGCACGGCACAAGTCGCATTCGCTGGCCAGACTGGTGGATAGCCGCCGGGCCAAGGTGCCGGTGACGTCGATGGGCTTTTCGATGCAGGACCGCATCGAGTTGCTGAAACTGAGCCAGTCCGACGAGGCGACGTTGGCCGCGACCTGCATCACCGACTGGCTTTCGCCGACGTTTTTTAACACCGAGTTCTGGTATATGTGGTCCACCACCTTTGCCTTTCAGCCCTGGCATAGCGCGGTTGAATTCCGGCGCTATCTGCATCGCTTCATGCTGGAGTTTTCCCGCATCGAAACCCTGGCCGGCGTCAAGCGCACCGTATATAACCAGTACGATTCCTTAGTCGTACCGTTGCAGTCCTGGCTGCAAGCTCAAGGCGTGCGTATTTACACCGGTTGCCAGGTGATGGAGCTCGACCACAAGACCGAAGACGATGAGCTGATCGTCACCGGCATTCACATTCTGCGGCACGGCAGGCAGGAACTGATAGCCGTGGCGGATGGCGACTTGGTGTTTGTGCAAAACGGCAGCATGACCGAGGCTTCGACCCTGGGGACGATGACCAGTGCGCCCGTCAAACTGAGCAAGGCCGAGAGCGGCGGCTGGTTGTTGTGGGAAAAACTTGCCCAGGGCCGGCCGCAGTTCGGCAACCCGGAAGTTTTTAACAGTTGCATTGCCCAGTCATGCTGGGAGTCGTTTACCGTCACACTGAATAACCCGGAGTTCTTCGAGCTAATGACGCAGTTTAGCGGCAATGAAGCCGGTACCGGCGGACTGGTGACGTTTAAGGATTCGAACTGGCTGATGTCGATTGTGCTGGCGCATCAGCCGCACTTTCCAAATCAGCCCGGCAATGTGCAGGTGTTTTGGGGTTATTCGCTGTTTCCCGATCGGATCGGTAATTTTGTGGCCCGGCCGATGGACGAATGTAGCGGCGCGGAGATACTGATCGAGCTGTGCGGCCATCTGCGCTTCGACCTGGAGACTTTGACCACGGCCAATTGTATTCCCTGCCGCATGCCATATATCACCAGCATGTTCATGCCGCGTCATTACAACGACAGGCCCTTGCCGGTGCCGCGCGGCTCCAGGAATCTTGGCTTCATCAGCCAGTTCGTCGAAATTGCGGAAGACGTGGTGTTTACCGTCGAATATTCGGTGCGCGCGGCGCAAATCGCCGTTTATCAACTGCTTGGCTTAGACCGCGAAATCCCCCCCGTCACACCGCACGACCAATCGCTAAGAGCCCAGTTCGAGGCCTTGATCAAGGCTTTGAAATGATGCCGAGTGGGAGCCGTGAGGGTTAAGCAAAAGCTATCACGGCCCCGCTATTGATCAATCACCATTGACCTCGAAAAAATCAGTACCTTGTACAACGAAACGCGAAAGTTGCCATTGGTCAGAGCCACGCGCTGATCTTCGGTCAGAAAGTCTATCGGAGCCAACGTTGGCGTCCTTTTGCTGATAATGACATAATGTCGTCCACAATCCAGGCTTGTCACGGTTTGGCGTAAACCGCATCTGGCTGGGCGGATTTCAGCTTCAGCACGCCGTCGATCAAAACAACTTTCCGACTGTCATCTAATTTCCCATCGGCGACAATAGTCCTGATTGCCGAAATTGCCCAACCAGTATGACGAAAGACTGGTTACACTGAAGCCGAAGAAGTGTCTATCAGCCTATGCGACGCCTTGTTTTTTTAGATCCTTGGCCGTTTCGTTTGGGTTGTAATCCTTATTCTAGGACTACCAAAGTGTTATTGAAATGAGCCGAATCTTGTTCGCTTGGGAATTGGGCGCCAATTACGGCCATCTGACCCGTCAACTACCGATTGCCGAAAAATTGCGCAAACAAGGTCACGCGGTCTTTTTTGCCGTGCGCGATACCACCATAGCCGCACGGCTTTTGGAACCTCTCGGCTTTGCCTATACCCAGGCGCCATTCGACACGGCAAACCGGCGTCCGGTCCAACCGCCGGCCAATTACGCCGAAATCCTGTTGGCCTCGGGATATGCCGATCCGCCCACCTTATGCGGCATGGTCCGCGGCTGGCTAAGCCTGATACGTTTGTTGCGCGCCGACAGCGTCGTCATTGATCATGCCCCAACCGCGCTGTTCGCCGCCTATTTGGCCGGATTACCGGCGGCAGTGATAGGCACCGGCTTTGAAATACCGCCGGACCGCTCGCCACTGCCTTCGATCCGTCCCTGGGACAACATCGGGCTCGACCGCTTGCAACAGGCCGAGGAAAAGGTGTTGGATCGCCTGAATCCCTTAACCGTGTCATCCGGCAGGCCCAAATTGCAACGCATAAGCGAGTTGTTCCGCTATGCCAGCATCATGCTGGCTAGCTTTGCCGAACTGGACCACTACGGTGTGCGCGACGGTCAGAATTACGACGGCCCTCTATCCACCGACTTCAGCGGACAACAGGAGAGCTGGCGCGAGCCGGACAAACCGCACATATTCGCTTACCTAAGACCCAGCCTGCCGGGCTTCGAACTCTTGTTGCGGGCCTTATCCAAACAAGCGGCGGAAGTCATCGTTATCGCGCCGGGCATCCGCCGCAGCCAAGCCGAAGCGCTTGCAACCAATCGTTTTCGTCTCCATACCCAACCCATTGCATTGAACAACGGCCTGTTGCAATCGGCCGATTTGGCCGTGTCCTATGCCGGAGCCGGTACGGTAAACACCTGTCTGCTGGCCGGGGTGCCGATGCTATTGCTGCCGCAAAACGTCGAACAATATTTGATGAGCCGTTGCGTCGAAACAATCGGTGCCGGAATAGCCGCCAAGCAAACTCGTAATGAAACACAATTTAGCGAACTGCTGGAACAGGCACTACACACCCCCGCTTATCGGCAACAAGCCAGGGCATTTGCCCAGCGCCATGCCGGCTTTAATCCAGAGCAAACGTTGAATCAGACGGTGCGGATGATAGAAGAACTCTTGCCGGATCGTAAAGCAAACGAGCAAACCGAAGTGCGGTAGTTATCTGTAATGTCGCGGCTATTGCAGTCGATCGGCATATTCACACCCATTTTGCAAAAAAACAGGATTTGATTCATAAAACTGAAGGGCGAATAGGAGGGCGGGCAATTCCGTTGAACAAGGCAAAATAGGAAAGAGCGTTTAACACCGCAATTTAAATGGCTGCTGCGGTTTCCTGGTTTCGGTATGAGATTTGCTGAAAACAAGATCAATAAACTGATAAGTATGCAAACTAGCCGCTTAGAAAGGATGTAAGTGTAAAAAGTGCGTTAAATACCTTGTGCATTCTGCGTGAAATAACACAGAAACTGTTTGGGCTTCATTAGAAAATAGAAAATCATCGGAAAATATGGGCTGCCTCCCTATTTTTCATGGGTTGAGCAGAACGTCTATCCTTTAAATTGGGCTGGAACTGACGGAGATTTATATGAATTTGAATAATACGCCACGAACAGAAATACGGCGCAATGCTCGTTGGTTATTGTGCCTTACGGACTTGATTTTAGTTGTGTCATATAAAGCTGTTTTTGCAGATATAGGTAATCCTGAAAATATGTTAATTGGTGTTTGGGAAGGTGGTGACAGAGCGGTGCACGCGATATACGGAACGATGATGATTTATAAAGACAGTATTTCTTGGGGTAAAGAAAAATCTGACCCAGGCTGCGAAGGAAGTTATGAAATAGTCTCAAAAGATTATGCTGATTCCTTTCCTGGGCAAGATAAAACGTACCATTCGTTACCCCAGAAGCGATTCTATAATATTATCAAAATCAAGTTGATTGAAAATACTTGTCCTATTAACACGAAGTATTTGCAGTTCGCCTTTCCGACTGATATACCAAGATATGCCGACGTGGTTGAATATGATCGCAATTCGGATATCAATGGGTGGCTCCACATTCATAAGAAGAACGAATTTGATGCAGAAGAAAATAGATTGATTGGCGTTTGGAAAGATGGTACTGAAAGTAATAGATACGGAACAGTAATAATAAACAATGAAAAAATTTCCTGGGGCAAGGAAAAAGATGATCCTGGTTGTGAAGGCCGATATCAAATTATTTCTAGAAATCGTGACAACACTTTTTATGGACAATATAAAACACTCCGTAATGTCCCGCAAAAACGATTTTATGACATTATAAAAATCAGGTTAATTGAAAACACCTGCCCTAATGATCTGGAGTATCTGCAATTCGCTTTTCCTGAGGATATACAAAGTTATGTTGATGTCGTCGAGTTTTACAGAGATATTAAGGAAACAGGTAAAACGCATTTTCACAAGATAACAATCAGTAAGTAATTTATTGGCTTAAACATTTATTCTTTTAGAGGAATGTATATTTATGAGCATTGAAAATACTAACAACATTACCGTTGAATTATATCAAGATTTTCTGTTTCGTTTATTGGCGCAATTAGAGAAAAATGCACCAAAACCATACTGCGATACGCATGATACTCACATTCCAACCATAGGAATTGGGTTCAACTTGACGGTTGAAAAAGTTAGAAATGAAGTATTCGATGCGATGGGTATTTCCGATACGACAGTTCGTAGCAATTTGATAAATGTTATCAATGATATGTCGATACGTAATTTGCCTACCAAAGCTGGTCGTGACAATGCATTGCAACATGCCTTTGATGCTGTTTTAGGTAAACCCTTCGCTATGACGGAAGACCAAATCCAGACAGTGTTTGCGCTGGAATCCGCCAACCACACCAACAGCGTCAAGAATTCAGCCAATATCGACTATAGCCAAGAACTCGTTGCATTAGTCTCTGCGGAATACACCGGTGTTTATGGCCCCGGACTCAAAGCAGCGCTGAAAGCCGGTAATAGAGCGGAAGCTTGGTATCAAATCCGCTATGAATCCAATTTAGATCAGGATCACGGAAAGCGGCGTTACATTGAGTCCTCTTTATTTTGCCTCACAACCGCCACCGCAACGCCAGAAGAAAAACTTAAAGAAGCATTGGATGCGTACCGAATGCTTGATTTACATCGAGTCAAAATGCTGTCCTATGAAGATCAGTACAGTAATCTGATAGATGATGCTCTTGCCGATTTGCAGGCAGCTCAGATCAACAATGTAGTAGTACCTAGCCTGCTAGAAGCCCTAACCCCCGCTCGCGATGCCCTAATCGCCGACCTGCAAACCCAATACTCCAGTCTTGCCGGAATCGATCTCTCCAGCTATGGCCCGCTGTCGATTTACCTAGACCCTAACCGCAATAATGCCAGCCAGACTCTCGATCCTCAACACAATGCGGAACTGAACGCGCGGCAGAAAGACCAGAACGGCAACGAGATTGATTCGAACGACATTCTCATCGGCGAAGACGGCAACGATACCCTGACCGGCGGCAAAGGCGACGACATTCTGATCGGTGGAAACGGCCACGATACCTACGTCTGGAACACCGGCGACGGCAATGACACTATAATCGACGAAGACAAGGACGGCGTCATACAAATAAATGGCGGCCCAGATCAAACTCTCTTCGTTGTAGGTGCTTTCATCGAAACCTCGCCCGGCGTCTGGCAGCAGACCATTGGCAGCAGTACGATCACGGTAACCCACCATTCCCCCTGGCGAGTGGTCACCGAAGACGGCTCGGAAATCATTCTCGGCGATGACTGGCAATCGGGCGATTTCGGTATTTTCACCGTCACACCCGGAACGGTGGACACTAATTCCGCTATCGTCGGCGACCTTAAGCCCCTCGATCAAGACTCTAATGCCGACGGTATTCAGCTCGGTTACGACGCTCTCGGCAACCTAATTACCGATCCTGACCAGCCCGATTCCGACCGCCTGGATACGCTGTACGACAGCACCGGCAACGACAAGCTACAAGGCTTTGGCGGCGACGATATTCTGGAGGCTATTCGCGGCGGCAACGATGTATTAGAGGGCGGCGCCGCTAGCGACGTCTTAAACGGCGGCAGCGGCAACGACTTGTTGTATGCCGAAGCGGAAATAAGCGTGGCGGATGCCTTGGCACAAGCCGATAGCCAAGCGGCCACCGGCCTGCGCGGCGACTGGTTGTACGGCGGAGAAGGCGACGACACTTTACTGGGCGAGGGCAGCAACGATTTGATGCTGGGCGGCAACGGAGCCGATCTAATTTTTGGCGGCGGCGGTGACGATAACTTGTTCGGTGATCAGACCGGCAGCGCTAGCCAAGGCTGGGACGTTTCGCGCTCAACCACCACCAGCAATAACCACACAATCTATTCGCTGGCTTACACTAATGCCAATGCCGATGGTAATCCCGTAGGCGGCACCGATATACTTTACGGAGGGGCGGGTAACGACTGGATATTTGGCAATCAAGGCCGCGACATGCTGGATGGCGGCGTCGGTAACGATGTCTTGTTCGGCGGCGAAGACGGCGACACTCTGTTGGGTAGCGATGGCGACGACGAACTGTACGGCAATGCCGGGGTGGATAGTCCCTTGAACGACGGTAACGATTATCTGGACGGCGGCGCCGGCAACGATAAACTATTGGGCGGTGGCGGCAGTGATGCCTTGTTCGGCGGCCTCGGCGACGACATATTGGCCGGCGACCACAACGGCACTCTGGAGGCGGACGAAGGCGATGATTATCTCGACGGCGGCGACGGCAGCGATACCCTGCACGGCGGCGGCAAAAATGATACCTTGTTGGGTGGCGCCGGAATGGATTATCTGTTTGGCGAATCGGGCGACGATCTAATCTTCGGCGGTGCGGACGACGACCAGCTCAGAGGCGATGCCGGAGGCGATTATCTAGATGGCGGCGACGGCAACGATATCGTCGACGGCGGTGAAGGCAACGACACCCTGCTGGGCGGTGCCGGGGTGGACATTCTGCAAGGAGGCAATGGGGACGATATTTATCAGGATGTAACGGCTGAGGACACCGTCAATGACATCTTGGGCAACAACCTCATTCAGCTCAACCAAGCTGGCGGCTTAGCGGCCGGCAACGCATTGTCGAAAGGCGATCAGTACGGTGTCGATCTCAATATCGCTCTCGACAACGGCGAAACTATCACCCTGAGTAATGCTCTGTACGGCATGAATGCCACCCTGGTATTTGCCGGAGGCATCGAATTGGATTTGGAAGCGCTGGTGGGCAATCAATTGTCCAGTGCCATATCGTTACAACTTGATGATAGTGGCGGACGTCTTTACGGCGGGGCCGGTGCCGACAGTTTATACGGCGGCACCGGCAACGATACGCTCAGCGGCGCTTTGGGCGCAGACAAGCTCTATGGCCATGCCGGCAGCGACCTGTTGAATGGTGGTGCCGGCAACGACATACTGAATGGCGGCGACGGTGACGATACCATGATCGGCGGCGCCGGCCAGGATTTGCTGCTGGGTGGTGGTGGCGACGACAGTTATCAACTCACCTCGGCCGCAGGTGCGGATATGATTGCCGACTCGCAAGGCCAAAACCTGATTCGCTTTGGCGATGACATCAACCCCGGCAATCTGATCGCCAGTGTCTCGACCCTTGCCGGTCAAACCGCATTGACCTTGAGCCTGGCCGGTGTGGAATTGGCTACCATCACCCAAGGCTACAGCAGTTTTGGTTTCGAATTCGCCGACGGCACTCGGCTGACCACAACCGATTTTCTGCTTAACTATCGCACCGGTAGCGGAACCGGCAACGTATACGGCACCAACAGTGACGACATCCTTCTTGGAGGACAAAGCGCCGACAATCTGTACGGCTATGCCGGCAACGATAGCTTGTGGGGTGGCCGGGGCGATGACGTATTAGAGGGCGGCCTGGGCTCGGACGTTTACCATTACCGGCTGGGCGACGGCCGCGACACGGTTCGTGAAACCGATGCCGCTAACCTGAACGGGCAAGACCGGGTCAGCTTCGGCGCGGGCATTTCCTTAAGCGATGTCGTGTTCAAGCGCCGCCCCAACGGCGATCTGTCGGTCACGGTAGCCGGCTTGGCCGATGCGATCACCATCAGCGGCTGGTATAACGATCCAACCAAACGAGTGGAAAGTTTCGTCTTCGTCGACGGCCAATCCGTCACGGCGGATACCTTGCAGGCACTGGAGATTACCCCGCAAACCGGCGGTAGCGGCAACGATACCCTGGCCGGCAGCAGTTACCGTGACATCCTGATGGCCGGTGCCGGCGACGATTTACTGATCGGCAATGGCGGTGATGACGATTTATATGGCGAGACCGGCACCGATACCTATCGCTTTGCCTTGGGTGGCGGCGCTGACCGGATTTTCGAGGTGGTGGATCAAACTTCGGTGATTGAAATCAGTGGCTTCGATGTGTCCCGTCTGATAGGCACCCGGATCGGCGACGATTTGCTGCTGGGTGTAACCGGTGCCGCCGACAGCCTCGGCTTGAAAAATTTCTACGCCTTGACGCACGACTGGCAAATCGCCGACGGCAGCGGCGGCACACGTGCCTTAAATGGTATTTTGGCTGATAACGAGGCCTATCGAGCCAGCCGTAGCGAGTTGGAGCGTTTGCAAGACGCATTTCATTCGCACATCTCCGATGAAGTCAACCGGCGCTACCAGGCTGCCGGAATGCTGCAACAAGCCGACGGCAGTTGGATGAGCCGTTTGCAATTGAGCGTCAGCCAGCAAACCGACAGTTATACCCGCGCGACTGGTTATACCGGGACTATACCCGCCACCAGTATTCATTACAGTTTGAGCTCTTACAATCTGAGCCTGGGCGGCCTAAATGTCTCGGCATATTCCAGCAACGACGCCCATATCAACTACTCGGATAATTCATCAGGCAATCAGCCGAAAAACGTGCAGGTGAATTGGGAAGCGGCGCCAACTCTAACCAGCTCGCAGTTATATACCACCAGCACGGGACATTATTTATATACCACCGAAGAAGCTCTGGCACTGATGGCGGCCTTGGGTGTCAGTAGCGTTGCAAATCCGTATGTGTATACCCAAACACCGAGTTATACCCGGACGACCACAACCGCCACACTCACCGCCACGGTGGCATCGATTACCGAGGCGGATGGTACTGGGTATGACATCGCCAGCAGCAACGCGCAGAGTTTGTACAGTCTGGCCAGCTTACCGAATACCTTGACAATCAATGCGTATGACAATCGGGCTGAGATCGGCATTGTCAATGGCGGCGACAGCGATAACGACATACGGTTTTCCGGCAACTTCGGCGTGGTACATGCCGGCGGCGGTAACGACACGATTCAGGCCTATGCTAGCGGCATCACGATCGGCTACCAAGGCAATGTGGCTGGCCAAACTCTGCTGGACGGCGGCTTGGGCGACGATTTGATCGTAGGTGGTTATGCTAACGATGCCTTAATCGGTGGTCGGGGCAACGACATGCTGCGTGGCGAAGGCGGCGGCGACCGTTATTATTTCCTGGAGGGCGATACTGGTACCGACTTGGTGTACGACGTGGCTTATGGCGGCTCGTTCGATAATGATAGCGTCGTGTTTGGTGAAGGCATTACGCTTTCCGACCTGAGTTTTTCCTGGAGTGACGAAATTTTGCCCGGCTATACCTACGGCGGTTACGACGAATCGCGGATAAGGCGATTTCAAACCCTGGATATCAGTTACCAAGCAGACGCCGTCGCCAGAGTGGTCATGTCCACTCCGTTTATGAACGGTTACGGCCAAATCGTTGAGCGTAACGACTGGGAATATACCGGCATCGAGTTTTTCGAATTCGCCGACGGTAGCCGAATATCGCTGGAGCAGCTATTGGCATCACCCGGCGTGCCGGATCGACCCACGGTCGATCGTTTCAGCATTATACGATTGGGAACGGACGGCGCGGATGTTCTGACCGGCCAAGCCGGCCTCGACGATTTATACGGCGAATTAGGCAACGACACGCTCAGCGGTGGCGACGGCGACGATTGGCTGTTCGGCGGCGCTGGCAATGACTTGTTGGCGGGTGGTTCAGGCAACGACCGCTACTTTTTCGATAGCGAAGATACCGGTACGGATTTACTGTATGACATAGGCTATGGTGGTTCCAATACCGGCTACGGCGGCTCGGATTCTGGCTATGGGGGCACCGGTTACGGCGGCGATGTGGCGGGCGATACGTTGGTGTTCGGATCAGGCATTAGTCTGTCCGATTTCGGTTTTTCCTGGGGCAGCGAGAGTTTTTCGCCGTTCAACGATGGCAATACCACTTTATTTCAAACCCTCAATATCGGTTGGCAAGCCGATTCGGTCATTAAAATCGTCATGCCGAGATCGGATGCTTATAGTTGGTTCAATACCGGGGTGGAGTTTTTCGAATTCGCCGACGGCAGCCAACTGTCAATGGCGCAAATGCTGGCCTTGGCCGGCCCGTCTCCCGAACATGCTCCGGTATTGAATAATCCATTGGCCGATCAACAAGCGTTTGCCGGCATAGCGTTTTCTTACACATTGCCGGCGGATGCCTTCGTCGATTTCGATGCCGGCGATGTCTTGACCTATAGATATTCCACTTGGTGGGATTGGTTAAGCTTTGATCCGGAAACAGGTACCTTTACCGGCATCGCCGACGCCGATATGCCGGGTTCGTACGATATTACCGTCACCGCTACGGATCGGTTCGGCGCATCGGTCAGCGATAGCTTCTCGTTAACGGTAAATCCTGCCGTAGTCGGCACTGCCGGCGATGATGGCTTGCAGGGCTCATCGGGTGATGATGCCATAGTCGGCGGTGCGGGTAACGACCTATTGGAAGGTGGCACCGGCAACGACATTTATATCATCAACTTGAACGATGGCCGCGATACCATCGTTGATGCCGTGGGAGACAACAACGCTATAAGCTTCGGCCCAGGGATAACGCCGGCCGATATTAGCCTGCGACTGGGTTCGCTGATGCTTGATCTGGGCAACGGCAACGAAGTGCATATAGAAGGTTTCAACCCGCAGGATGTCTTCAACAGTTCCTCTATCAATATCTTTAGGTTTAGTGACGGCAGCGTGCTGAGCCTTGAGCAACTATTGGCTCGCGGTTTTGACTTGGAAGGTACGGCGGCGGATGAGGCCATCAACGGCACGAATACCAGCGACCGCATCTATGGATTGGATGGCAACGACACTTTGAAAGGTAGCGCCGGCGACGATATTTTGTACGGCGATAGCAATGAAGATACTCCTAAAGCCAGATTAATCGAACAGCTCGTCATCCACGCCAAAGCCGCGTTGCTCAACGACAGCGTCCCCGCTCGCATGGAGGTGTATGTCGACGGTGTATTGAAAACCGGCTTTGATGTCGCCAATACGGAGGGTTTTGCCGATTATAGCGTCGACCCGGCTTTGCTGGGCATGGGGCATCGTATCGATATCGCCTTCGCCAACGATGGGTATGTTGCCGGCAACCCGATACAGGACCGCAATCTCTATATCGACCATATTAAAGTCAACGGCCAGGCCATTGCCGCCATGGCAAACGGCGTGCAGTACGATCTTGGCAGCGGAAGCGCGGCAGTGGACGGCAAAAATCTGATAGCCGGCCGAGTGGTTATGGCTTGGGGCGGCGCCCTGCGTTTCAGTCTGGAAGGCAACGACTGGTTGGACGGCGGTACCGGCGCCGATAGCATGAGCGGCGGTTTCGGCGATGATGTATATGAAGTCGATAACATTGGCGATGTAGTGGCCGAAGCTGTTGATGGCGGTTTCGACACGATTCGAAGCCGGCTATCGTTTGACCTTACAAGCACGGCAAATGTCGAAAATCTGAGCTTGACCGGTTCCTATGCTATTAATGCCATCGGGAATAGCCTAAACAACACTTTACTGGGTAACGCGGCAAATAATCGTCTGGACGGCGGCTTAAATGCGGATCGCATGGAAGGCGGTCAAGGCAACGATGAATATGTGGTCGATAACAGCGGCGATGTGGTCAGCGAAGCGGCGAATGCCGGTGTAGACAGCGTGGAAGCCTCAATCAGTTACACCTTGAGCGCCAATCTGGAGAACCTGATCTTAACGGGATCGTCGAGCATCGATGGTTACGGCAATACGCTCGATAATAACTTGACCGGAAATGAGGCCGGTAACCGGCTCCATGGCAAGGAGAGCAACGATATGCTATTGGGCAATGACGGGGACGATGCGCTATATGGCGGGGAAGGTGACGACATACTTTACGGTGGCCGGATGGACGAAACCTCATCATCGGTGCCATTGAATCAACTGGTTATTTCCGCCAAAGCCTCATTGCTGAACGACGGTGTCGCCGCGCAAATGGATGTGTATGTCGACGGGATACTCAAAACCTCTTTTGCTGTAAGCAACACAACAGCTTTCGCCGATTACAGTGTCGATCCGGCATTATTGGGCGCCGGTGCTCACAAGGTTGATGTGGTCTTCGCCAACGATGGTTACATGGCTGGTAATCCGATACAGGATCGCAATCTCTATGTCGACAATATTAGGGTAAACGGCCGAAGTCTAGCCGCGAATTCAATCGGCGTGCAGTACGATCTCGGTAATGGCAACGCGGCATTGGATGGGGAAAACTTGATTGCCGGCCGGGTGGTTATGGCGTGGAATGGCGCTTTGCGCTTCGGTCTGCACGGCAACGATTTATTGGACGGCGGCACGGGGACGGACACATTAATCGGTGGCCAAGGCAGCGACACTTATGTGTTGGGCCGCGATTACGGCATCGATACTGTGATCGAGAACGATGCCACGGCAGGTAATAGCGACATAGCCCAGTTTTTGTCCGATGTCACTGCGGAGCAGATTTGGTTTCAACATGTCGGCAACGATCTGGAAGCCAGCATTGTAGGCACTAGCGACAAGCTGATCGTTAAGGACTGGTATACCGGCTCGGCCAACCACGTCGAGCAGTTCATAGCGTCGGACGGCCTGACCCTGCTGGACAGCCAAGTGGAAAATCTGGTCAACGCCATGGCCGCCTTTGCGCCGCCGGCTGCCGGGGAAACTAGTCTGCCGGCGGATTACCAAGCCGCGTTGGTGCCAATACTGGCGGCTAATTGGCATTAAAACAACAGACGAAAGGCACAAGGCGAAAGGCGAAAAAACACTGGAGATTGGCTAGTCCGGTCCCTATGCTTTAGCCTCAAAATCATTTTTGCGGCAAACTCCATGATCCTTTCTTCGCACCCACAAACACCGCCCCCGAAGCATCCACCGACACCGGCCTGAATGAAATGGCTCGGCTGCTTGCTATCGCCGCCGATCCCGGCCAGCCAAGGATACGCCTTGCTTACTATTTTCAATATTTTCCAATCAAATAAAGGTATGCGATGCATACCCTGTTTTACAGTTGACCAAAGAGCTATTGTTGGAACTTAAGAGGGTAAACGAATTTAGCCTGCCTAGATTGGCGTAATCCGAACCTACGCAGGCTAAGGTATGATCAAACTACGGCGCGCAATTGACCACCAGTTCGTCGCTGAATTGCCCGACTTCATCGTCACCGGTCACATATACGGCTGTATAGCGGCGCAACTCGGGTTTACTGGCGACCAGTAATGGCCGGTTATCAGTAAAGGGTGACATCATGACACGGGATAGAAAGATAAGCTCGGCATCTACTTCACGTTGACAATAAATATTGATGCCATCGCTTTTGTACTTGTTAAATTTCAATAATACGATGCCGCCGGTTTGATCAATCGCGCTCAAGATTGGTTTATAGGTGGAAAAATTAATCTGATTTTCCACACCGATAATTCCTAATAGAGAGCCCATGGCTTCTGTATAGGCAGGGTGGGCTTTGATACGGCGGGACATGGCTCGGATATTACTCTCAATATGACCACGACTAGCGGCTTTATCCGCTATGGCACTATGAGCCGCTGCGGCAGTGGCATTAACTGCCGCAATTTTGGCATGTAATTCTTCATTGTCAGAGTTGATGGTAGCAATGTCTTCCGCCGACAATCCCAACACGGCCTGCTGCGTAACAATATTATTTTTGAAGCGATCATGCCAGATCTGCAAGTCATTATCGGGATGAGGAATATAATCGGATTTTGACATAATGAATTCTCAAGGTAATGGATGAATATAGAGAGAAAGATTAGTGATAGAAATGCGAAAGTAACTCCCAGTCACTAACGCATATACTAAGTTTATTAAGGGTATGAGATTATTCAAGAGCCTATCTCCGCGGCTAAATGTCGCAGAGTTGCTAAGAGCCATGCCGGGGACTTCCCCGGAGGTGCTGTAATCCTATCCAGCAGCTCTGGGGAAGTTCCCGGCGTCGATAGATAACGCCCCAGCGCGGCTGGGCAAATAACTATCCTGTACAGGAACCTACCCAACGATTCCAGGCAACACCCCAATGCGGTTGGAAATGCCACCAAAAACGCTGGGTACTCTCCCGGAAGCGCTATGGACAAATCTATAGGTCATGGATAAGGTCCTGAAGCCGCTAGGAAGGCATAAAGATAGTCTGGGAATGACTTGAGAAGCCATTGGCAGCAAATAGGATGCAGAACAGGATTTTTCTCGGGTTAAAACGCGATAAGACAGATATAGAGTATCAATAGATGAAACCATATTGCACCGTATGATGTGCTTTGATTGGTGTATTTTATGCTGACGAAACGTTTATTCAGCACCTGTTATCGGATTAAACCAATCCACCGATTGGACTTTTGGACAGGTATGCTCGAAAAAACGATTTGCGATAATGCACTAACGGCAATTATTATTGGCTGAATGGACGACCAATAACACAAACGAGCTGGCAACCAATTTCAGAGACTAACCAGATGAAACGAATGGAATCGACAAACTACACAGAAAGTTTCGCCTACCTACGAACACGCCACTATCAGTATCGATTCACATCCGCCAACCTGCGCTACTGGCAAAACCTGAACTCAATCGTTATCGGCGGAACTCCGGGAGAGATCGTCGGTAAGCTGGGGTCCATCGATCTAGTGCAAAATACTTTTTCAGCCAGTTCACCGACAACCTGGACACCAGCATCTTCGCCCATGCTCTGACCGTCAACACCCAATACGTCGCCGCCGGCAGCGCCGCCTACAATGCCTTGGCCGGCAAGTTGACCATTCTGGAACATTTTAATGGCCGCAACTTCAATGCCGTGCCGGCTGGCACGGCGGCGAATGAATCAATATGGAAAATAGCGGCATGATGACAACATCAATACACTCGGCAAAATACACTCACAACAGATTCGAAAAAATTTAACCGGAGAAAATCGCTATGGCTTTTGTAAACGAAAAAATTCCTGAGCAGGACAGACCAAGATTCACCGCTGTTATTAACTACGAAAACCTTAGAAAGCAGGCGCGATACATACCTGAATTTCGCACCGACTTGCTTTCAAGGTGGACGATTGATCGCGAATGCGGAGCCTATGTGCTTTTACTGACTGGGGGGGGGCGAGAGCAATTGGATTATTATGCGCTGGTAATGGACGAACAGCTAGTCGTGTTCAATGTTGACCCAAAAGGGAAAGGTGATGACAGAGTTGGTATTCAAGGGCATTGGAATGTGTATGACTTGCTGATACCACCAAGCCTTGAATTGCGTCGAGAAGAGGTAAAGCAACTGATATGCAAAGGGCTTGAGGAAATGGCTTATTTTCGACCTTTTGCCGATGGCGGTACACGAGACAATCCAAATACAACCACGCGCGGCAATATCATTTCTTTTGAAGTCGAATTTAAATAAATCAGGGAGCAGATTATGGCATACACATTTGAAGAGGCTTTTAGCAAAATCGGTTCGGCGGAATATTCAGGCGTCAATGCAGATTTAATTAAATTTTCAATAAGGGAAATATCATGAGCTTTATATATGAAGAAAGGCTATCGAAAAATGATACTGAGAAAGCCAATGCTCTGGCTAGAAGTGTTGGAGTAAATGACGATGTATTTTTTCAATGGATAATAGATCGTGAACGTGATGCGGTGATGCTTTGCTTTGCACTAACTTCCCACATGAGGAAAGGTCCGGGAAAATACGGTCTTTTTATAAAAGACAAAGGATTGATTTTTAAAGTGCAATATAAGGGAGTGAACGAAGAAGGTGTGGATGGAGCTATTATTATTTTTGATAATTTATCCCTTGAAATCCCGGATGATTTTGATGTTCCTCGTGAAAGAATACTTAAGTTAATTAAGGAAGCATTAGATGTACTAGGCATGAGTATGCCTTATACCGCTTTAGTCCGCGTAAACATTGAATAAGGAAAAACAAAATGGGCTTGTCTTCCACTACATTAAAATTTCAGCTTCGCGACATTGTACAGGCTGGAACTCCTACAATTGAACAACTTACAAACCTGGTTAAACAAGCATCAACAGATATTAGTAACGCGATAAGGTGCGCCAAATAGGATGTGCCGACGTTAGGAGGCGCATCTGTCGAGTCCTATTTACACCATGACAGAATATCGCCGATTTTATATACCGAAAGCCATGTGGTTTTTCACCGTTAATCTTGCCGAACGCAAGAATAATCATTTATTGATTACCAAGATTGATGAATTGCGAAATGCCTTTCGATATGTAAAACAACGCAAACCTTTTCATATTGATGCCATCGTTATATTACCGGATCATTTGCATTGTATTTGGACATTGCCACCCAACGACGGAAATTTCTCCGTAAGATGGAATATGTTGAAAGGCCGATTTTCCAGGTCAATTGACCATGGGGAAAGAATTTCGAAAAGCCGTCAAAAACGCCGCGAGCGTGGAATCTGGCAGCGTCGGTTATGGGCGCATTTAATCGAAGATCAGGAAGATTATAATCGCCACATTGATTATATTCATTGGAATCCTGTAAAACATGGGCATGTTAAAAATGTAATAGACTGGCCTTATTCAAGTTTTCACCAGTATGTAAAACAAGGCATTTATTCAAATGATTGGGGAGTTAATGGACAATATGAAATTCAAGATGTCGAGTAACGCGAACGATGCGCCTCCTTACGTCGGCAGCATCCTATTAGCGCACGTTATCGAGTTCCGGGAGAGATCGTCGGTAAGCTGGGCTCCATCGATCTAGTGCAAAATATTTTTTTCAGCCAGTTCACCTACAACCTGGACACCACCATCTTCGTCGGTTTTTACGCCGGCCATGCTCTGTCCGTCAACACCCAAAACGTCGCCGCCGGCAGCGCCGCCTACAATGCCTTGGCCGGCAAGTTGATCATTCTGGAACATTTTAATGGCCGCACCTTTAACGCCGTACCGGCCGATGCGGCGGCGAATGATGAAACTTGGAGAATGGCAACATGAAAAACTCAACAAAGTACATTATTGCAAGACACAACTTCATTCGTATGAAATTACTTTTGGAAATATCAAATATATTTGGTGATAACGATTACAACCTAGGAAAAGCAAACCATGTGTAAAGAAATAAAGTTTAGTTCGTTGATTGTTATAAAGCTATTTGCGATTATTTTATTATTTGATATGTCAGTAGGCATGTTGTTCAAATTCATAGAATCATTTGAAAGAAAGTATTACTTTTCTGAGATAACTAAATATATTGACAAAGACTCCATGAATGAATGTGTGCATACGTTATTGGATGATGTTTCTGGAAAATTAAAAAATGACACAAAATTCAAAGAGATTTTAAATATAAAAAATCACGCATTATTATTAAATTTTTTATTGAAAGCTGCTTTGCTTTATGTTTGCTCATTCTTTTTAACGAAATATATAAGGGCGACTAAATGAATAATCAAGAAAGATATACACTAATTCAACAAGAAATAATAAATTCAAATGCAAGTCAAGAAATAGCGACCAATAAAGATTTAATTTCACTTATTCTAAATATTGGTGTAGATGCTCCGGAAGAGGCTTTAACTGTATTGGAAGTTTTATCTGACGCGCCCGTAGAAAATCATACATACACACAATTACATGAAAAAATAAATATCGAATTTGCTAAGCTTGGCGAACCGCCGCTCTCAGCGGATGAAATGCAATCGATTCCTGATCTAATTCCAAAAAATGTGCAAGCAAGTTCCGCAGAAAATCCGCTTGGCGCCGTCGTTGAATATCTAATTGAGCGATATAAGGATTCAGAAATTGATAATTATATTAATGATATTAAAGCCATATTGTCCGATAGCATTAATAAATTTAATGAACAAAGTACTGGACAATACCCCGTTATCACTCTTAATCCGCTAGATGTTGCATTGAATAGCCTGAAGTACGCAATTTCTAAGCTTTATGAACACAGTCAAATTGTTTCTGGTGAGTTAGCAAGAATCCCTGCCATCATCGCCGAGCGTTACGGTCAAGCCCAATCTGCCACCCCACCCGTCCGCCGCGACCCTCTGGTATTCGACCTAAACGGCAACGGCCTGGAAACCACCGGCGTCAATACGACTAATCCTATTTATTTCGACCACGACGCCGACGGCATCAAGACCGCGACCGGCTGGGTCGGAGCCGACGACGCCTTCCTGGTGTTGGACAAAAACGCCAACGGCAAAATCGACAATGGTCGCGAGCTGTTCGGCGATGCCTTTGTCAAAAGCAACGGCCAACTGGCCGCCGACGGCTTCGACGCCTTGCGCGACCTGGATGCCAACCTCGACGGCAAAGTCGATGCGACCGACGCCCAATTCGCCAACCTGCGCCTATGGCGCGACCTGAATCAGGACGGCGTCAGCCAGGCCGACGAACTGTTCACGCTGGGCAGCCAAAACATCGCCGCCATCAATGTCGGCAGCAGCGAGCACAGCCAAATTCTCGCCAACGGCAACCAACTGGCCGACCTGGGCAGCTACGTCAAAACCGACGGCAGCAGCGGAACTCTGGGCGAAGTCACCGGCAACCTGGGCGACATCAATCTGGTGCAAGACACCTTCCACAGCCAGTTTACCGACCATCTCGATACCAGCACCGTCGCCACTTTGCCGGACATGCAGGGCGCGGGACAAGTCCGTAGCTTGCGCGAAGCGGCCACCCTGTCGCCGGCTTTGGCGCAACTGTTGACCGACTTTGCCGCCGCGACCAGTGGCACGGTTCAGCGCGGTTTGATGGACCAAATCCTCAAGGCCTGGAGCGACACCAGCGCCATGCCCGCCACCTTTACCGGTGCCTATGCCGGCCACGGCCTGACCGTCAGCATGCAAGGTATCGCCGCCGGCAGCGCCGCCTACAATGCCTTGGCCGGCAAGTTGACCATTCTGGAACATTTTAATGGCCGCACTTTCAACAACGTGCCCGACGGCACCGTTTCGGCCACCGTCAACCTGTGGGCCACCAGCCAGGACTTGCTGCAACGCAGCTATGACAGTTTAAGAGAGTCGGTTTATGAAAGTCTGGTGATGCAGACGCGGTTGAAACCTTATATGGACGCGATCACGCTGACTGTCGGCGAAACGGGTATTCAACTGGATTTTTCACCCATGTTGGCGCAATTAGAGGTCGAAAGAGACATCGATCCAACTACGGCATTTACCAATCTTTTGGACTTGCAGCACTATGCCGGAAAGAATCTTAACGAGAATGGCTGGAACGGCATATCCACCATTGCCGCTTGGCTGAATGTGTTGCCGGATACCGTCAATGTCACCAGTTTGCTGCAACAGGCCGGCTACAACCTTGCTACCAATGGCAAGGATACCTTTTTGGGAACTAACGGAAATGATAGCTTTTCTTCCGGCGCTGGCGATGATTTGTTGATTGGAAATGCCGGCAACGACACCCTGAATGGTGCCGGCGGCAACGACATCCTCGACGGCGGCGACGGCGATGACAGCCTGATCGACACCTCGGGCTGGAATACCCTGAAAGGCGGGGCCGGCAACGATACCCTCACTGGTCACTACATCTTTGAAGGTGGCACCGGCGATGACACCTTGGTGGCCAGCGGATATTACGGCGACAATTCCGGCGATATTTACCGATTCAATTTGGGCGATGGTCAGGATACCATCCTTGAGTACGGCAGCAATGAGCCTTACTACACGGAAGGCCGAAATGGTAAGGACGTACTCAGCTTAGGTGCTGGCATTGCTCCAACCGACGTGATCCTGCTGCGTAGCGGCAACGATCTGATTTTTAAACTCAACGACAGCGACCAGGTCACCGTTAAAGAGTGGTTTGTCAGTACCGACCGTTATATCGAGGAAGTGCAGTTTGCCGATGGCAGCAAGTGGACAGTAGACACTATTCGTGGCATGGCGATCCCACTCACGGGCACTAACAATGCCGACACGCTCACTGGCTGGAATGGCAGGGACTTAATCAATGGCTTCGACGGTAACGATACGTTAAATGGGGGGGATGGTAACGACCAATTGCTGGGCGGATTGGGTAGCGACACACTCAACGGCGGTAACGGTGACGACACATTGGATGGCGGCGACGGCAACGACACCGTGACCGACACGGTAGGCTGGAATACCCTGAAAGGCGGGGCCGGCAACGATACCCTCACTGGTCACTACATCTTTGAAGGTGGCACCGGCGATGACACCTTGGTGGCCAGCGGATATTACGGCGACAATTCCGGCGATATTTACCGATTCAATTTGGGCGATGGTCAGGATACCATCCTTGAGTACGGCAGCAATGAGCCTTACTACACGGAAGGCCGAAATGGTAAGGACGTACTCAGCTTAGGTGCTGGCATTGCTCCAACCGACGTGATCCTGCTGCGTAGCGGCAACGATCTGATTTTTAAACTCAACGACAGCGACCAGGTCACCGTTAAAGAGTGGTTTGTCAACTCGATAAGGTGCGCACCCATAGGATGCTGCCGACGTTAGGAGGCGCATCGTTCGAGTTCAAAGTTACGCCATGACCGAATACCGTCGATTTTATATTCCGAAAGCCACCTGGTTTTTCACCGTCAATCTTGCCGAGCGGAAAAACAATTATTTATTAGTCGAAAAGATTAATGAATTACGAGAAGCCTTTCGATATGTAAAACAACGAAAGCCATTTCAAATAAACGCGATAGTAATCATGCCCGATCATTTGCATTGCATTTGGACATTGCCGCCAGGTGATAGCGATTATTCAATGCGATGGAATTTATTGAAAGGGTGTTGTTCTAGAAAAATATCAACCGATGAACGGGTTTCCAAAAGTCGTCAAAAACGGCGCGAACGCGGCATTTGGCAACGACGGTTTTGGGCACATTTAATCGAAGACCAAGATGATTTAAATCGGCATATCGATTATATCCATTGGAATCCGGTCAAGCATGGTTATGTAAAACGGGTGATGGATTGGCCGTATTCAAGTTTTCATCAATTTGTGAAACGCGGCATTTATTCAAATGATTGGGGAAGTAATGAGCAATATGAAATTCAAGGTATCGAATAACGCGAACGATGCGCCTTCTTACGTCGGCAGCATCCTATCAGCGCACGTTATCGCGTTTGCTCAATAGCCAAGTCCTAACGCCATGGCCGCCTTTGCCCCACCGGCGGCCGGGCAAACCACGTTGCCGGACAATTATCAGGCGGCATTGTCACCGGTGTTGGCGGCGAATTGGAAATAATCAATTGGTTCAAGGTTCAAAGCGCCGGGTTGTCTCAGCTTGGCGCTGTTTTTTATGTTGGGCTTTGAACCTTTCCGGTCTTAACTCTTTTTCGTTTTTATTGGATCAATGACTTCCTCTTCTCCCACACATGCCGCACCTGAAGCATCCACCGACACTGGTCTGATCGGTCTGGTGATGATGGCCCGGCTGCACGGTATCGCCGCCGATCCCGATCAACTGGCCCACGAATACAGCCATGGCGGTCAAGCTTTTAGCCAGACAGAGATCCTGCTGGCCAGCAAAAAGTTGGGCCTCAAGGCCAAGGCTGTCAAGGTTCCGGTGGGGCGTTTGTTGACCACGCCGTTGCCGGCCCTGGCACATGCGGTCGACGGCAGCTATTTCATCCTGGCCAGGGCGGAGGGTGATCAGGTGCTGATTCAATCCCCCACCAGCGGCAGACCGGAGCGTTTGAGCTTGGCCGAGTTGCGGCAGCGTTGGACGGGCGAGCTGATCCTGTTCGCCTCCCGCGCCAGTCTGGCCGCCGAACTGGGCAAGTTCGATTTCACCTGGTTCATCCCGGCGGTGGTCAAATACCGCAAGCTGTTACTGGAAGTGTTGCTGGTCAGTTTCGTGTTGCAGTTGTTCGCCTTGGTCACGCCCTTGTTCTTTCAGGTGGTGATGGACAAGGTGCTGGTGCATAGAGGCTTTACCACATTGGATGTGATTGCGGTCGGCCTGTTGGTGGTTACGCTGTTCGAAGTGGTGCTGACTGGTTTACGCGGCTATGTGTTCGCCCATACCACCAGCCGCATCGATGTGGAACTTGGGGCGCGCTTGTTCCGGCATTTGTTGAATCTGCCGATGGCTTACTTCGAAGCGCGGCGGGTGGGTGATTCGGTGGCCCGTGTCCGCGAGCTGGAAAATATCCGCGCCTTCCTGACCGGCAACGCGGTAACGGTGGTGCTGGATTTATTGTTCTCGGTGGTGTTTCTGGCGGTGATGAGCTATTACAGCTGGGATTTGACCTTGATCGTGCTGGTGTCCTTACCCTGTTACGTGCTGTTGTCGTTGCTGTACACGCCGATGCTGCGCGGCCGTTTGCACGAAAAGTTCAACCGCGGTGCCGAGAATCAAGCCTTTTTAGTCGAAGCGATTGCCGGTATCGGTACCGTAAAAGCCATGGCGGTGGAGCCGCAACTGACCCGGCACTGGGATCAACAGCTGGCGGCCTACATTGCCGCCGGTTTCCGCACTGCCACCATCGGCATCTTCGCCAACGGCGGCGTTACCTTGATAAGCAAGTTGGTTACCGTCGCCACCATGTGGCTGGGCGCCCGCTTGGTGATAGACGGCGAACTCAGCGTCGGCCAGTTGATCGCCTTCAACATGCTGGCCGGCCATGTGGCCCAACCGGTGATGCGCCTGTCGCAGTTGTGGACCGACTTCCAGCAAACCGGTATTTCGATGCAACGGCTGGGCGATATTCTCAATACCCGCAACGAAGCCGTCGGCAACAAGAGCAGTCTGCCGCCGATTCAGGGCGGCATCAGCTTCGATCAGGTGCTGTTCCGTTACCAGCCCGACGGCTCGGAAGTGCTGCGTGGCATTAGTCTGGAGGTCAAGCCCGGCGAAGTGATTGGCATCGTCGGCCGTTCCGGCTCCGGCAAGAGCACGCTGGCGAAATTGGTGCAACGCCTGTATGTGCCGGAACGCGGCCGGGTCTTGATCGATGGCCTGGACTTGGCGCTGGCCGATGTGTCCTCGTTACGGCGGCAGATCGGAGTGGTGTTGCAGGAAAACGTGTTGTTCAACCGCAGCATCCGCGACAACATCGCCCTGACCGATCCCGGCGCGCCGCTGCCGCAGGTGATCGCCGCCGCCAAGCTGGCCGGCGCCCACGACTTCATCCTGGAACTGCCGGAAGCCTACGACACCCTGGTCGGCGAACACGGCTCGACTTTGTCCGGCGGCCAGCGCCAGCGTATCGCCATCGCTCGGGCCTTGATTGCCAACCCGCGCATCCTGATCTTCGACGAAGCCACCAGCGCGCTGGACTATGAATCCGAACGCATCATCCAAACCAATATGAAAGCCATCTGCCAAAACCGCACGGTGATCATTATTGCCCATCGTTTGAGCGCGGTGCGTGATGCCCATCGGATTATCGTGATGGACAAGGGCCGGATCATCGAACAAGGCAGCCATGCCGAATTGCTGAATCGGCAGGATGGGCATTATGCCTATTTGCACCGTTTGCAGATGGGATGAAAGATTAATTGTAGGGTCGAATTTATTCGACCTAATGGCTTCGCCGCAAACGGCAGGTCGAATACCCTCAAGGGCACAAGTAAATTCGACCCTACACCGTTCCGGTTTATCGAAAATCCTTAACGCCCATCTTTAACTGAATCAAAAACATGCTCAAATTTCAAGCCACTCTGGATTTACTGCACCGCTATACCGCCGTATTCCGCCAGGTTTGGGCGCGGCGAGCGGAGTTGGATAGCCTGCCGAGGCAGTCCTACGAGGCTCAATTTTTACCGGCGGCCTTAGCCTTGCAGGAAACGCCGGTGTCGCCGGCGCCGAGAGTAGCCATCTGGCTTCTGATTGCCTTTGCTTTGTTGGCCGTGCTATGGGCCTGGCTCGGTCATATCGACATCGTCGCCACCGCCCAGGGCAAGATTGTCCCCAACGACAGGGTCAAGACTATCCAGCCGATGGAAACCGCTACCGTTCGGGCCATTCATGTCAGCGACGGCCAAACAGTCAAAGCCGGCGATGTACTGATCGAACTGGATGCCACCGTCGCCGATGCGGATACCGACAGCATTGCGGGCGATCTGAGAATTACTGAATTATTGGCGGCGCGCGATAACGCTTTTCTACAAAGCCTGAACATATTGCAACAAGGCAAAGCTCAAGCTCCGCAACTGCATACGCCGGAAGGCGTTTCGCGGCAACAGGCCGATAATGAACAATGGCATTTGGATGGTGAATGGCAGGAGTTGCTGAGTAAACTGGAACGGCTGGAAGCCGATAAAATCAGCCGACAAGCGGAGCTGCGCGCGATTCAAGCGACGGTCGGCAAATTGCAAAACACCGCACCGATTGCCCGCCAGTTGGCCGAAGATTACCAACAGCTACACGGCAAAAAATTCGTCTCCAGTCATGATTATCTGGAACGCGAACAAGCCCGTATCGAACAGGAGGGCGAATTGGCGACCCAGCAGGAAAAACTGCAATCGGTCAAAGCCTACATTCAGGAAGCGGACAAACAAATAGTCGAACTGTTGGCCTCCACTAAACGCACCGCGCTGGACCGTTTACACGACAGCGAGCAAAAAATCGCCACCTACCGACAGGCGATTATCAAAGCCCGCCAACGCAGCCAGTTACTGAAACTGACCGCGCCGGTCGATGGCATCGTCCAGCAATTGGCCATGCATACCGTCGGTGGCGTGGTAACGCCGGCTCAGCCTTTGATGATCGTGGTGCCGGCCGATCAGGCCCTGGAAATCGAAGCCTTTATCGAAAACAAGGACATCGGTTTCGTCAATCCCGGCCAGGAAGCCGAAATCAAGATCGAAACCTTCCCCTATACCAAATACGGCGCCCTGCACGGTGAAATGTTGCAAGTATCCGGTGACGCCATCAACGATGAAAAGCGCGGGTTGATCTATTCGTCCCGCGTCAGGCTGCCGCGCACCACGATGCGGGTCGAAAACAAAACCGTCAGTCTCAGTCCCGGCATGGCGGTTACGGTGGAAGTCAAAACCGGTAAAAGGCGGGTAATCGAATATTTCCTCAGCCCGTTGATCGAGCATGTCGGGGAGAGTTTAAGGGAGCGGTGAATATGAATTTCTGTAGCAAAATTCGCCGGGCGGCAGATATGGGCTGTTGTGTTGTGTCGGCTCGCCGTACCCGACCCCCCGATATTCACTACTGGCGTAATCGGACCGGAATCAAGGGCCTGGTTTGTAGTGGAATAGGCGGCGAGCAACAGACTGAGTAAAAGCCTGCGCCTTACGGCCCAAATTCCCGTGGGACTTTGGTGTCGTTTGTTTAAATTCGACCTATATCTGGCCAGAAGCTGGGGTATGCCAACAACATCCCGGAAGTGTGTGCGATAGCGTACAGACCGTGTTCGTTCTTAGCGTTAAGCTCCAGACTCATTCATTTGAGGGGAGGTGTCATGAATCTCGCAATCGAACCGTTGTTGGCCCTGGTGATAGGCATATTAATTTTGTTGGTTCCCAGGTTTCTAAATTATTTCGTGGCGGTGTATTTGATTGTCGTGGGCATCTTGGGCCTCGTTCACCGCTGACAGCAATTCTCCGCTGACCAAGGTCACGCGGAATCGCAATAGTTTTTCGTTCAATCTTTGTAATTATCAGGAGCTCTATCATGTCACTCGGCACAATATTACTCGTTTTACTTATCCTAATGCTGGTTGGCGTCATTCCTGTCTGGCCGCATAGCCGCTCTTGGGGTTATGGACCCAGCGGCGGACTGGGAACGATTTTAATCATCCTACTGATCCTGCTGGTATTAGGCGTCATTTAATCGAAAAGTCACACCGTTTCGGTTGCATCTGTTACAGGTCTGGCCATTCGCTTTTTAAAATTGGGGATCAAGGAATCAGCATGGCTAAGCGGCGAGAACAACGGAAACGGGTTAGACTCGATCATCCCGGCGGCGAGGATGCTCCCATTCGTTTCGAGTTGTTCAGCACCGACCGGCTCGAACAACATGCGGTGAGTCTAGCGCAGGCGCAAAAAGTCGGCAACATCGGCAAAGTGCAGAAGCTGATTCCCAGGGTGCACGAAAATTCCCTGGTGCTGCTGGAAGCCTATAAATCGGTTGCCGAGTCGGTGCGTGCCCAGCATGCCATCACGCCGGCCGCCGAATGGTTGTTGGATAATTTTCACGTCATCGAAGAACAGGTCAGCGATATTTACCTGGACTTACCCGAAAGTTTTTATCGGGAATTGCCGAAACTGAGCGAAGGCGTACTGGCCGGCTATCCTCGCATCTACGGCATTGCCTGGGCCTTGGTGGCGCATACCGACAGCCGTTTTGCTCCAGACTTGTTGACCTTGTTCGTGCGGGCTTATCAAAACGTGCAGCCGCTGACGCTGGGGGAATTGTGGGCAATACCGATTACACTGCGGGTGTTGCTGGTTGAGAACCTGCGCCGCCTGGCCGTGCGCATCATGCGCTCACAAACCGGCCGGCAATTGGCGGACGAATTCGTCGATCAAATCGAACAAATCGCCGCCCGCGCCGATAAGCCGGACACAGCCTTGCCTGTGCCGGTATTGCCCACTGAGCCCTTGCGTCAGGCTTATGCGGTGCAAATCCTGCAACGCTCGCACGACCCGCATCCCGGTGCCATGCTGTCCCTGGATTTTCTGAATGACTGGCTGGACCAGGAAGCCGCCAGCCTGGACGACATTGTGCGGCGGGAACACGCCGAACAAATCGCCGATAACTGGACGGTGCGCAATATTATCACCAGTATGCGCGCCATCTCGGCGTTCGAATGGCCTAGCTTTGTCGAGGAAGCCAGCCTGGTGGACGCCTGTCTGCGCGGCCATGAAGGTTACGCGGCAATGGATTTTTTTACCCGCGATCGTTACCGGCATGCGATCGAGGATCTGGCCAAGCGTTCGTTACATTCCGAGGTGGAGATCGCCCGCAAGGTGATTGCCAAGGTGCAATCGGCCAAGGAACAGCTGACTGCCGACCCACGCCTACAGGAACCCGGCTATTACTTGATCGGCGCCGGCCGTTACGCGTTCGAGCCGGAAGTCGATTTTAAACCTACACTTAAACAACGGCTGTTGCGCGCCTATGTGGCCCAGGCCGGAGTGGCTTATGTCGGCAGTCTGGCCCTGTTAACCTTGTTGCTGCTGGCACTGCCCCTGACGGTGTGTATCGCGGCCGGACTTAACGGATTTCAAGTGTTTCTGCTGATGTTGTTCGGCCTGTTCCCGGCCTCGGATATTGCCGTCGGTTTATTGAACCATGTAATCATCGCCAGTCTGCCGCCCAGCCATCTACCCAGGCTGGATCTGAAGGATGGGGTGCCGCGGCTCTTCAGCACCTTTGTGGTGGTGCCGACCCTGTTTGAAAACGAGGCCGGCGTAAGCGCACAGGTAGCCCAGATGGAAATTCGCTATCTGGCCAATCCGGAAGGCGAGGTGCGCTTTGCCTTGTTGTCCGATTGGAGCGATGCCGAACAGGAAACCATGCCCAACGATGAACAGTTATTGAGCGTAGCCTCGACCGCTGTCTCCGCACTCAACGCCAAGTATGGCGAACAACGCTTTTTTATATTTCATCGCAAACGCCTGTGGAATCCTGGCGAAGGCAAGTGGATGGGCTGGGAACGCAAGCGCGGTAAACTGCACGAGTTCAACCGTTTGCTGCGTGGCGCCACCGATACCTCGTTTGTGCCGATTGACGACAAGCCGGCCACGGCGCCGCCCGGTGTTTGTTATGTGATTACGCTGGATGCCGATACCAAACTGCCGATGGGCGTGGTGTCGCAATTAGTCGGCGTGGCCGCCCATCCCTTGAATCGGCCGGTATTCGATCCCGACAGCCGCTCGGTGGTGGATGGTTATGGCATTCTTCAGCCCAGGGTGACGCCGACCTTGCCGCAACGCCAGGAACGCTCGATGTTTCACCAGATGTTTGCCGGTGCTTCCGGCACCGATGCCTACTCCAGTTCGGTGTCCGAGCTATATCAGGATTTATTCGCGCTCGGCACTTACAGCGGCAAGGGCTTGTATCATGTAGACAGCTTCGAGGCCGCGCTGGCGGGACGGGTGCCGGACAATACCCAGCTCAGTCACGACTTGTTCGAGAGCGTCTATGTCCGTTGTGCACTGGTCAGCGACATCGAGTTTTACGAGGAATTTCCCTCGCACACCGAAGTGGCCGCATCGCGGGAACACCGTTGGGCACGCGGCGATTGGCAACTGATACCCTGGATTTTCGGCCGGCGCGGCAAGGGCATGCCGATGATAGGCCGCTGGAAAATGTTGGACAATTTACGCCGCTCGCTGTCGGCGCCGGCGGCATTCTCGGCATTGGTGGCGACCTGGGCCATTCCGGATGCACCTCAGGTCATTTTGATCGGCTTGGTGCTGGCAGCCCTAGCCTTCCCGGCGATTCTGGCATTCACGGCCGGATTTACTTCCTTGCGCCGTGGCATTTCGTTGCAAACCCATTTGCGCGCGGCGGCGGAAAATATCTTGCTGGCGGGCGGCAACAGCCTGGTGGCGTTGACCTTTTTGGCGCAACAGGCCTGGCTGATGACGGATGCCATCGTCAGCACGCTGGTCAGGTTATTCATTACCCGGCGCCAATTGTTGAAGTGGGTCACCGCCTTGCAGGCAAAGGAGTCGACCGGTTACGCACTGACTAACCTGATTCGGCCGTTAAGCCACTCGTCTACCGTGGTGATCGGTGCCGGCGCGCTGGTACTGCTGTTCAATCCAGCCGCAATCGAGGTCGCGGCACCGTTTCTGTTGTTGTGGTGGCTGGCGCCGGTGATTGCGCGCGGCTTGAGCCTGCCGCCCAGACTCGATCTGGCCGAATCCTTGCTGCCCGAGGACGCTCGGCAACTGCGTTTGATCGGCCGGCGTATCTGGCGGTTTTTCACCACCTTCGTCACGGCGGCGGAAAACCATCTGCCGCCGGATAATTTTCAGGAAGACCCGCAACCCGTTATCGCCCATCGCAGTTCGCCAACCAATTTCGGTCTCTATTTGTTATCGGTGGTATCAGCACGAGATTTTGGTTGGATTGGTTTGATGGACAGCGTTGACCGCCTGGAAGCGACCCTGACGACACTGATAGCGCTGCCGCGTCTGCATGGGCATTTTTATAACTGGTACGACACCGTCGATCTGCACCCGCTGGAACCGCGTTACGTGTCGACCGTGGATAGCGGCAATCTGGCCGGACATCTGTTGGTGCTGGCTCAGGCCTGCAGGGAAATGCTGTCCCAACCGCTGGCGTTTTCCAACGCCTTGAGCGGCCTAGCCGATACTCATCAACTGCTGATAAACGAGCTGGAAAAAATCCAGGACGACCGGCGGACGTTGACGGTGACCTTGAAAGAGCTGCGGCAAAAAACCGTTGTGCTGGGTGAATTGCTGGCCAACCAGCCGAGCGAGCCTCACGCCTGGAGCGTTCTCTGGAGGCAGTTGCGTTTTTGCGCCGACACCCTGCAGGATTTGGCGCATGCCTATGCCGCCGAACGCGGCGATGCGGAGAAAAGCGAAGTGCTGGCATGGGCCAATTTACTGTGCGATGACATCCGCTCTCACGCACGCGACGTCGATAGTCTGGTGCCGTGGATTCATTTCGCCGCTTTCTTCGCTACCGGCGCGGAGTCGGAGACATCCCATTCCGCTCAGTCCGGGTTGCCAAAACAGCCGACGCTGCAACTCGGCTTGAGTGAACTTTCCCGCCACTATGCACAGTGTTTGGCCGACATTGAAACCTCGGTTACGCAGCCCATTGCCTCCACTGATTTGAAAGCACGGGCTGGCCAGTTGCGGCGTGCCGGCGAACAGGCCCATGCGCTGACCAGACGTCTGCAAAACATGGTCGAACAGTTGGACAGCTTGTTCCATGAGATGGATTTCGGCTTTCTGTACGCGGCGGATAGGCACATGTTTGCGCTGGGTTATCGGGTCATGGAGGGCGATCTCGATCCCAGTTATTATGATTTACTGGCTTCCGAAGCCCGCCTATCCAGTTTGGTGGCAATTGCCAAGCGCGATGTGCCGAGTAATCACTGGTTCCATTTGGGGCGGCGGGTAACGCGCGCCGCCGAGGGCACGGTGTTGCTGTCGTGGTCGGGGTCTATGTTCGAATATCTGATGCCTTCGTTGGTGACTTTTACCCCGCGTTACAGCCTGCTGGATCAAACCTGCCGGCTGGTGGTGAACCGGCAGATCGAATACGGCGAACAGCGCGGGGTGCCGTGGGGGGTTTCGGAATCGGCCTTCAACGGCCGCGATCTGTTCATGACCTATCAATATTCCGCCTTTGGCGTGCCAGGTCTGGGAATGAAGCGCGGGCTGGGCGAAGAATTGGTGATTGCGCCCTACGCCACGGCATTGGCGGCGATGTATTTGCCGCATGCCGCCGTGGAAAATTTTCAGCATCTGGAACGGGAGGGCGCCTTGGGCCGTTTTGGTTTCTACGAAGCGCTGGATTTCACCCCGATCCGGCTGGCGGAAGGCCAGCGGGTGGCAATGGTGCGTTGTTATATGGCGCATCATCAGGGCATGTCGCTGGTGGCCTTTGCCAATGCGGTGCATGACGGGGCCATGCGGCATCGCTTCCATTGCGCGCCGCTGATTCAGGCCGCCGATTTATTATTGCAGGAACGCATTCCGCACGGCGCGGAGTCCGCCAGCCTGCCGTTGCTGCAGGAATTGTCCGAAGTCAAGGAAACCGTGCAGCCGCCGGTGAGACGGGTACCTTCGCCGATGTCGGCCGTGCCGTCCAGCCATCTGTTATCCAACGGCCGTTACGCGGTAATGCTCACCGCAGCCGGATCTGGTTACAGCCTGTGGCGGAATCTGGCGGTGACCCGCTGGCGCGAAGACGTAACCCGCGATGCCTGGGGCAGTTATCTGTACCTGCGCAACGTCGCCAGCGGTCAGGTGTGGTCGGCCGGCTACCAGCCGACCACCAAAGCCCCCGATCACTATGAAGTGCTGTTCGTCGAAGATCGCGTGCGCATCACCCGCGACGACGGCAGCTTGGTGACGACGCTGGAGATCGTGGTGTCGCCCGAGGACGACGCCGAAATCCGCCGCCTGAGTTTGACCAACAACGGCATGCGCGAGCAGGAAATCGACATCACCTCCTATGCCGAGCTGGTGCTGGCAGCCATGCCGGCGGACATTGCCCATCCGGCTTTTTCCAATCTGTTCGTCCATACCGAATTTCTGCCGCAGACGCGGGCCTTGCTTGCGCACCGGCGTCAGCGTGCGGCCAGCGATCCCGAGCTATGGTCGGTGCATGTACTGGCCGAGCGGCAAACCGGCGACGGCCTGCAATATGAAACCGACCGCGCCCGTTTTATCGGTCGCGGCCAAACCTTGCGGGAACCGATTGCGGTGATGGATGGCCGTCCGCTCAGTAACACGGTGGGGGCGGTGCTCGATCCCATCTTCAGTCTGCGCACGCGGGTCAGGATTGCCGCCGGTGCCACCGAACATGTAACCTTTACCACCCTGGTTGCCGGTTCGCGTCAGGCGGCGGAGGATCTGGCCGACAAATACCACAACGTGACGGTTTGGGATAGGGTGTCGGCCCTGGCCTGGACGCATGCCCATGTACAGTTGCATCATTTGCGTACCAAGCCGGACGAAGCTCAGCTGTTCCAGGATTTGGCCAACCGCCTGATTTACGCCGATCCCTCCCTGCGGCCCGCCAGCAAATTGATGCAGATGAACAACCTGAATATTACCGGCTTGTGGCGGCATGGTATCTCGGGCGATAGACCCATCGTGCTGTTGCGGGTAACCGAGCCGGAAGACCGCGGCATCGTCGAACAATTGCTGCGCGCCCATGAATACTGGCGCATCAAGGGACTGGCCGTTGATTTGGTAATTTTGAACGAAAAAGAAGTGTCCTATGTCGACGACCTGCAGTCTCTGCTGGAGAGCATGGTGCGGGACAATCAGGCGCGTTCTCAGCATCACGAACATGAAAGCCATGGGACGATTTTTGTGATGCGGATCGACCAGTTGTCGATGGAAGAGCGGCGCTTGCTGCAAACCCTTGCGCGGGCGGTGCTGGTCAGCAGTCGTGGCACCCTAGCCGAACAATTATTGCGCCGGCCCAGGCTGGCCGCGCCGTTTGTTGCGGCCAAAGCGCCGACTTCGCCGGTCTACGACGCGCCGGCATTGGCGCTGCCGCCGCTGGAGTTCTTCAACGGTCTGGGTGGCTTTGCCGAAGACGGACGAGAATATCTGATTGTGCTGGATAAGGGACAATGGACGCCGGCGCCGTGGATCAACGTCATCGCCAATGCCGAATTCGGCTTCATGGTTTCGGAGCTGGGTAGCGGCTGCACCTGGGCCGGCAACAGCCGGGAGAATCAGTTGACACCGTGGTCGAACGACCCGGTCAGCGATACGCCCGGCGAAATTTTCTATATCCGGGACGATGAAAGCCAGCAGTTGTGGAGCCCGACCGCTTTGCCGATTCGGGTTGACAACGCCAGCTATGTGATTCGCCACGGCCAGGGTTATAGCCGTTTCGAGCATGCCTCGCACGGCATTCATAGCGAATTGCTGCAATTTGTCGGAACCGACGATCCGGTCAAGATTTCCGTGCTGACCCTGACCAACGTATCCGGGCGCACCCGCCGCTTGACGATTGCGGCTTATGTGGAATGGGTGCTGGGCGCTTCGCGTAGCGTGACCGCGCCTTACATCATCACCGAATTGGATCCGGAAACCGGTGCCATCTTGGCCAGCAACCCCAGAGACATGGAATTCGGCCAGCGGGTTGCTTTCGCCAATTTCACCGCCCGCCACAGCGGCTGGACCTGCAATCGGGCCGACTTCATCGGCCGGAACGGCAGCCTGGATGCGCCGGCCGGCCTGTTGAATCCCAAGGCGCAAAAAAGCCGGGTCGGCGCGGGCCTGGATGCTTGCGCGGCAATGGAGACGACGATAGAACTCGCGGCCAACGGCACAACCGAGTTGGTGTTTCTGTTGGGGCAGGGCAATGATAAAGCCCATGCCATGGAGTTGCTGCGGCGTTATCGCGCCAGCCAGGTAACGGAGCTGTATGCCAAGGTGCAAGCGTCGTGGCAACAGGTGTTGGGCAAGGTGCAGGTAAAAACGCCGGATAGGGAACTGGATTTATTATTGAACCGCTGGCTGCTGTATCAATCCCTGAGTTGCCGGATGTGGGCCAGAGCGGCTTTCTATCAGGTCGGCGGAGCCTTCGGCTTTCGCGACCAGTTGCAGGACTGCATGGCCTTGGTGGTGGCCAAGCCCGAGCTTGCCCGTGCCCACATTCTGCGGGCCGCGGCGCGCCAGTTCGGCGAGGGCGATGTGCAACATTGGTGGCATCCGCCCACCGGCCGCGGCGTGCGCACCCGTTTTTCCGACGACCGCATCTGGTTGCCCTATGTCGTGGCCCATTACGTCAAAGTCAGCGGCGATTTCGGCGTGTTGGAGGAAGAGTTGCCGTTTCTGGAAGGGGCCAGTTTGGGGCCGGAACAGGATGATGCTTATTATCAGCCGATCGAGTCGCAGCAGCGCGCCAGTCTGTTCGAACATTGCGCGCGTGCGTTGGACCTGAGCCTGACTACAGGCTCGCACGGTTTACCGCTGATGGGCAGTGGTGACTGGAACGACGGCATGAATAGGGTCGGTAATCAGGGCAGGGGCGAGAGCATCTGGCTGGCCTGGTTTTTGATAGCCACAATTTTCGAGTTTGCCGGCGTGGCGGAGGGAAGGGGGGATAACCAACAAGCCGAGCGTTGGCGCGAGCATGCCAGTCAATTGAAGGTTGCCGTCGAAGCCGAAGGCTGGGACGGCGCCTGGTACCGGCGCGCCTATTTCGACGACGGCACGCCGTTGGGTTCCGCCGCCAACGCCGAATGCCGTATCGATTCGATCGCGCAGAGCTGGGGCGTCATTTCCGGAGCGGCTGATGGCGAGCGCGCCCGGCGGGCGATGAATTCGGTGCGGGAATATCTGGTGCGTTACGGCGACGATTTGGTGCTGCTGTTCACGCCGCCGTTCGACAAGACCGAACGCGATCCCGGCTATATCAAAAGTTATCCGCCGGGCGTGCGGGAGAATGGAGGCCAGTATACCCACGCCGCCATCTGGTCGGTGATAGCCTATGCCATGCTGGGCGACGGCGATCAAGCGGCCGAGTTGCTGCGGATGTTGAATCCGATCAACCGCACGGCCAGCCGTACCGGCGTCTATGCCTATAAAGTCGAACCCTATGTGCTGGCGGCGGATATCTATGCCGAATCGCCGCACGCCCGCCGAGGCGGCTGGACCTGGTACACCGGTGCGGCGGGCTGGTTTTACCGGGCGGGACTGGAATCACTATTGGGGCTGCAAGTGCGTGGCAACGAATTGGTATTCGATCCCTGCATTCCTCGCGGTTGGCCCGGTTACAGCATTTTTTATCAGCATCTGGATAGCCGCTATGAAATCACGGTAGAAAACCCCCATGGCGTCACGCGCGGTATTGTCATGCTGGAGCTGGACGGAGTGCCTCAGTTAAGCGTCAATAGCCTGGGATTAAACAATGATGGACTGCCGCATCGGGTACGCGTCATCCTAGGGGAAGTTGGCGATAGCGGTCCTTTAATGTAATTAGCGCTATTAGCATTTTCGGTCAATCAGCTTTCCTCTTCCCCTCGGGCATGGCAATCGCGCTCGATCTATAGATTGTGGCTTAGTGAGCGCTGTAGTGCGATTCGATATAGCGCTCGACCAGAGCTTGGAATTCGCCGGCAATGTTGTCACCTTTCAACGTGACGGTTTTGACGCCGTCTTCGAATACAGGAGCGACAGGGGATTCGCCGGTGCCGGGCAGGCTGATGCCGATATTGGCGTTTTTGCTTTCGCCGGGGCCGTTAACGACGCAACCCATTACCGCGACTTCCATGTTTTCGACGCCCTTGTATTTATCCTTCCAGATCGGCATTTGATCGCGCAAATAGGCCTGAATTTCCTGCGCCAGTTTTTGGAAGTAATCGCTGGTGGTGCGGCCGCAACCGGGGCAGGCGATTACCATCGGTGTGAACGAGCGGAATCCCATGGTTTGCAGGATCTCCTGGGCAACGATGACTTCCTTGGTGCGCGCCGCGCCGGGTTCCGGGGTTAACGAAATGCGGATGGTGTCGCCTATGCCTTGTTGCATCAACACGCCGAGCGCGGCCGAGGATGCGACGATGCCTTTCGAGCCCATGCCGGCTTCGGTCAAGCCCAGGTGCAAGGCGTAATCGCAACGGTTGGACAAGTCTTCATAGATGCTGATCAATTCCTGCACATTGCTGATTTTGCAGGACAGGATGATCTTATCTTTGCCAAGGCCTAGCTCCTGCGCTTTGGCGGCGCTTTCGAGCGCCGACAAAACAATCGCTTCGCGGGTGATGGCTGGCAGTTGTTTTGGATTTGCCAATTGTCTGTTTTCATCCAGCAAACGGGTCAAAACGGCTTGATCGAGGCTGCCGCCGTTAACGCCGATGCGCACCGGTTTATTGTATTTGCAGGCAAATTCGATCATTTGCTGAAATTGTGGATCCCGCGCCTTGCCTTTGCCCACGTTACCGGGATTGATACGGTATTTGGACAGCGCTTGGGCGCATTCCGGATATTTTTCCAGTAACTTGTGGCCGTTGAAATGGAAGTCGCCGATAATGGGGACCGAATAACCTTTTTGTTCCAGACGGTTGACGATTTCCGGTACTGCTTGGGCTGCTTCTTCTCGGTCGACCGTGATGCGGACCATTTCCGAGCCGGCGGTGGACAATTCCATGATTTGTTGAACGCTTCCCGCAACATCAGCGGTATCGGTATTGGTCATGGACTGCACCACAATCGGCGCGCCGCCACCGACTTTAATGTTTCCGACCAAAACCTGTTGTGTGTGTTTTCTGGGGCTAATCGACATAGAATTCTTGTTTGCAATCAATCAAAGTTATTTAAAAAATACCAAGTAAATCACTTAGGAATTAGAATTATACCTCCTTATGAGCAGTAAAACGAAAGAGTAAATTGTGCGGATAAACTACTTTTCTGATGTGCACCTTGAGTTCGGAGAGCAAAGCCTGCCGG
This sequence comes from Methylomonas sp. LL1, assembly GCF_015711015.1. Classification (NCBI taxonomy): domain Bacteria; kingdom Pseudomonadati; phylum Pseudomonadota; class Gammaproteobacteria; order Methylococcales; family Methylococcaceae; genus Methylomonas; species Methylomonas sp. LL1. Next base: position 1,198,332 of record NZ_CP064653.1, on the reverse strand, counting down.
AAACCGATGCCGATATTGTGATTGCGGCCGGCGATATCGGGGTTTCCAATCAAGGCGTGGCTTGGTTGAAGGCCATCAACAAGCCGGTGATTTATGTCGCGGGCAATCACGAATTTTACGGCGGCGAATATGGGCAGGTACTCAGCATGCTGCGGCAGGAGTGCGCCGGATCGAATATCCAGTTCCTGGAAAAAGATCAATTTATCTTTCAGGGCGTGCGGTTTCTTGGCTGTACTCTATGGACCGATTTGTATATCGATGGGGATGAGAAAGCCGTCGCGATAGGCAAAACCCTGAATGATTTTCGTAAAGTCCGTTTCAACGATCAAGCCTTCAACCAAAGCCATTTTTCCGAGTTGTATCATGAAGCCAAGGCTTGGTTGGAAAAACAGTTGGTTCAGCCTTATCCGGGTAAAACAGTCGTCATCACGCATCATGCGCCCACCGAATGGAGTTGGATAGAAACGCCGAATGCCTTAAAAAAAATGGCTTATTGCAATGATCTAAAAGCCTTGTTTCATGAGTATGAAATCGCCGCCTGGTTTCATGGGCATGTGCATAACATGGGCGATTATCGAATTGCGGATGCCCGGATTTTAAGCAACACCCGCGGTTATGTCGGTCGCAGGACGGTTGCTGCTTTTGATATCAACAAAGTAATCGATATTTGATATGGAGTTGTAATCCTCGGCTGGCGTTGTTAACGCTCTGTAAGGGGCGATTTGTCGTTGAGTAAGCCTGTAACTTGTGATGTAATGATGCGGTTTTATGTCTTGAACTGCCCTTGAGTTTTGTGGTTCTCAAGGGGCTTTTGGCTGCAATTTGTCTGGAGAGCAGGCTTAACAATTATGCAATTTACAATTAAAAAAGGTTTGGATTTGCCTATCACGGGCGGACCCGAACAAAAGATAACTGATGGTAACAGTATCAAGTCGGTTGCACTTTTGGGTGCCGATTATGTGGGGCTGAAGCCAAAAATGATGGTCGCGGAGGGGGATACGGTCAAGTTGGGCCAAGTTCTGTTTTCCGACAAGAAAAACGAGGGGGTCAACTATACCGCGCCGGGTGCCGGTGTGATTACAGCCATTCATCGTGGCGATAAGCGGGCACTGCTATCGGTCGTGATTGAGTTGAAAGGTAACCAGCAAGAAACCTTTACCAGTTATAAGGAAGCCGAACTGGCTGACCTGTCGGCCGGCCAAGTCAAGGAAAATCTGCTGGCGTCCGGCCTTTGGACTTCGTTTGTCACTCGGCCCTACGGCAAGGTGCCGGCCGTCGACAGCGAGCCGAGTTCAATTTTCGTCACGGCGATCGATACGCGGCCATTGGCGGCGGATCCTTCGGTCATCATCAAAGAACGTGCCAACGACTTTGCTAATGGCTTAAGCGTCATCTCGAAGTTAACCTCGGGCAAAACCTATCTGTGCAAAGCCAGCGGTGCCGATGTCATCAGTAATGCGGCGGTACAAGTGGCCGAGTTTTCCGGTCCACATCCCGCGGGCTTGCCTAGTACCCATATTCATTTCATCGACCCGGTCAATATTCACAAATTTGTCTGGCATATCGATTATCAAGCGGTCATCGCGATCGGCGCCTTGTTTACCAGCGGCAAATTGAACATGGAAAGAGTGGTGTCATTGGCCGGTCCTACCGTCAAGAATCCTCGCTTGGTGCGTACCCGCGTGGGTGCCAGCATTGATGACTTGGTGGCGGGCGAGTTGCAAGATGGTGTTGAAAGTCGCGTGATTTCAGGTTCCGTACTGTACGGCCATGAAGCGGCGGGACCGGTTGCCTTCCTAGGCGCCAATACCTTGCAGGTTTCCGCCCTGAAAGAAGGCCGCGAGCGTGAATTGTTCGGTTGGATAGTACCTGGCAAGGACAAATATTCGGCATTGAATGTTTATGTATCCAGCAAGGATAAAAAAGACAATCGCCTGTTTCCGTTAACCACCGACAAAAATGGCAGTAACAGAGCCATCGTGCCGGTCGGCGTTTACGAGTCGGTGATGCCGCTGGATATTCTGTCAACACCACTGTTGAAAGCCATCGTGGTGGGCGATAGCGATATGGCGCAATCCCTGGGCTGTCTGGAACTGAACGAGGAAGATGTTTCCTTGTTTACTTTCGTCGATCCGGGCAAGCACGACTTCGCGCCAGTGCTCAGAGCTAATTTAAATAAAATAGAGAAGGAAGGATAATGTCGGCTAGAGACCTTTTAGATAGCATAGAGCCGCATTTTACAAAGGGCGGCAAATTTGAAAAGTATTACGGCCTGTACGAGATGGTCGATACTTTCATCTATACGCCGTCCGATGTAACGCGCGGTAAAACCCATGTTCGCGACGGCAACGACCTGAAACGGACCATGACTTTCGTGGTCATCGCCACGGCGTTTTGTATCTTGATGGCCTGGTACAACACCGGTTATCAAGCCAACTTGGCCATGAAAGGCATGGGTCTGGAAGAGACCAACGGCTGGCGCAGTCTGATCATGGCTTTGTTCGGTTACAACCCGTACAACCCGATCTCATGCCTAGTGCATGGCATGCTGTATTTCTTCCCGATTTACATCACTACTTTGGCTGTTGGTGGCGTTTGGGAAGTATTGTTCGCCACCGTGCGTAAACACGAAGTCAACGAAGGCTTCCTGGTTTCTTCGATGCTGTATACCTTGATCCTGCCACCCGATATGCCGTTGTGGCAGGTGGCGCTGGGTATCTCGTTCGGCATCGTGTTGGGTAAGGAAGTGTTCGGTGGTACCGGTAAAAACTTCTTGAATCCCGCGCTGACCGGCCGTGCCTTCCTGTTCTTCGCTTATCCGGCTTCGATTTCCGGCGACGCGGTTTGGGTTGCCGTCGACGGTTATAGCGGCGCGACCGCATTGTCGTTGGCGTCCGCCGGTGGTCTGGAAGCTATCAAAGCCAGCTTCAGCTGGTTACAAGCATTCGTCGGTTTCATTCCGGGTTCGATGGGCGAAACCTCGACTCTGGCTTGCATGCTCGGTGCGACTTTTCTGCTGTACACCCGCGTTGCCTCTTACCGGATCATGGCAGGCGTGTTGATCGGCATGATCGCGATGTCGACATTGCTGAATGTGGTCGGCAGCAATACCAATCCGATGTTTGCGATTCCCTGGTATTGGCACATGGTATTGGGCGGTTTTGCCTTCGGTACGGTCTATATGGCTACCGATCCGGTTTCCGCCGCAGTAACCGACACCGGTCGCTGGATTTACGGTGCTTTGATCGGCGTCATGATTGTCATCATTCGAGTTATCAATCCGGCTTTCCCGGAAGGTGTGATGCTTGCAATTCTTTTCTCAAACATGTTTGCACCATTGATTGATTACTTTGTTGTTCAAGCAAATATTAGAAGAAGGATCAAACGCCATGCTTAATGCCGAGAAAAAGACCTGCAATTATAACGAGCAGCTCTGCAAATATTATGAACAGTTCAGAGTCTATGCCGACCGTATCCTGGCTTTAAGCAACGACAGTCTGGAAAAAACCGTTAACGTGGCGCTGGCCCTGTGTCTGGTTTGCGCAGTGCTGGTTTCGCTGGCGACCGTCGCCTTGCGTCCCTTGCAAGGCTACAACAAGGCGCTGGACATGAAGAAAAATATTCTTGATGTGGCCGGTTTGCTGCAAGACGATACCGATATTGATCAGGCTTTCAACCAAAGAATCGAAGCCAAGTTGGTCGATCTGGCAACGGGTGAATATGTTGACGGCAACGTCGATGAATACGATCAGCGTAAAGCCGCTAAGGATCCAGCGACGAACGAATTGATTCCTGTCGACAAGGACATTGCCAGCATTCGCATGAAAGCCAAGGTTGCCAAAGTGTTTTTGGTGAAAGACGGCGATCAGCTGCAATCCATCATTTTGCCTATCAACGGTTACGGCTTGTGGTCAACCATGTACGGTTTCCTGGCTTTGGAAGCCGACGGTCAAACCGTGCAAAGCATCAACCTGTATGACCAAGGCGAAACTCCGGGCCTGGGTGGCGAAGTCGTCAACCCGAACTGGCGCGCATTGTGGAAAGGCAAAAAAGTCTATTCCGAAAATGGTGATGTGGCGCTGACTTTAGTCAAAGGCACGGTCGATACCAGTCGCCCCGATGCGGTCAATAAAGTCGACGGCTTGGCCGGCGCGACCTTGACCAGTCGCGGCGTCAGCAACCTGATCCAGTATTGGATGGGTAGCGAAGGTTTCGCCACCTATCTAAACAAAATTAGAAAAAACGGTTAGGGCAGAACAATGGATAAAGAAACTAAAAAAGTATTATTCGAACCCTTGGTCGATAACAACCCGATCACCTTGCAGGTGCTCGGGGTTTGTTCGGCGCTGGCGGTGACTTCGCAAATGTCGACCTCGTTGATCATGGCATTGGCCTTGACTTCGGTCACGGCGTGTTCCAGCGCGGCGATCAGCGCCGTGCGTCAGCACACGCCCAGCAGCATTCGGATCATCGTGCAGATGATCATCATTGCGTCGCTGGTAATCGTGGTTGATCAGCTGTTGAAAGCCTTTGCTTTCGATGTCAGCAAAAAGCTGTCGGTGTTCGTCGGTTTGATCATCACTAACTGTATCGTGATGGGCCGCGCCGAAGCCTATGCGATGAAAAATCCACCGATGAAAAGCTTCATCGACGGTATCGGTAACGGCATGGGTTACAGCTTGATTTTGATCATGGTGGCCTTCTTTAGAGAAACCTTGGGCTCGGGTAAATTACTGGGCTTCGACGTGTTGCCTCTGGTCAAGGACGGTGGTTGGTATGTACCTAACGGTATGATGTTGCTGCCGCCTAGCGCATTTTTCATCATCGGCTTGATTATCTGGGGATTCCGGACTTGGAAACCCAAACAAGTCGAGCATAACGAGTTCAAAATCATGTCGATTGCTCACGGTGAAGGAGGGCACCACTAATGGAAGCCTATATCAGTCTTTTTGTTAAAGCGGTTTTCATCGAAAACCTGGCGCTGTCGTTTTTCCTGGGGATGTGTACCTTCCTGGCTGTGTCCAAGAAGATTTCCACGGCGATGGGCTTGGGTATTGCGGTAATGGTGGTGCAAACCTTGACGGTTCCCGCCAATAACTTCATCTATCAAACCTTGTTGAAAGAAGATGCCTTATCCTGGATAGGCATTACCGGCGTCGATTTGAGCTTCTTGAGCCTGTTGAGCTGTATCGGCATGATCGCCGCGATCGTGCAGATTCTGGAGATGATCCTGGATAAGTTCTTCCCGGCTCTGTATCAAGCTCTGGGTATCTTCTTGCCGTTGATTACCGTTAACTGCGCAATTCTGGCCGGTAGTTTGTTCATGATAGAACGCGACTACAACTTCACTGAAAGTGCGGTTTATGGCGTAGGCAGCGGTTTCGGCTGGGCCTTGGCGATTACCGTCATGGCCGGCGTGCGCGAGAAACTCAAATACAGTGACATACCGGCTGCGTTGCAAGGCCTGGGCATCACGTTTATTACAGCCGGCTTGATGTCTCTGGGCTTCATGGCTTTCTCTGGAATTCAATTATAAGGGTATCGTAATGCTGGAAATTGCATTAGGTGTTATTTTCTTCACGGTCATCGTGATTGCGCTGGTGTTTTTGATCATCGGCGCCAAGAACAAACTGGTGGCCTCCGGGGATGTGGAAATTCTGATCAACCATGAGAAGAAAATCCATGTGCCGGTAGGGGCTAAATTATTGACGGCGCTGGCTGATAACCAGTTGTTCGTATCTTCCGCCTGCGGTGGCGGTGGTACTTGCGGACAATGCAAAGTCAAGGTACATAGCGGCGGCGGCGATATTTTGCCGACCGAACAATCGCACATTACCAAACGCGAAGCGGCCCACGGCGAACGTCTGGCTTGCCAAGTGTCCGTCAAGCAAAACATGGACATCGAAGTCGAAGACAGTGTGTTCGGCGTCAAAAAATGGGAATGCACCGTTAAATCCAACGACAACGTCGCGACTTTCATTAAAGAATTGGTATTGGAACTGCCGGAAGGCGAAGCCATCAACTACCGTGCCGGTGGTTATATCCAGATCGAATGTCCTCCGCATGTTTCCAAATACGCGGACATGGACATCGCAGAGGAATATCGCCCCGATTGGGACAAGTTCAACCTGTGGCGCTATGTGTCCGAGGTGAACGAGCCTGTCTTGCGTGCCTATTCGATGGCTTCTTATCCGGAAGAAAAAGAAATCATGCTGAACGTGCGTGTAGCCTCGCCACCGCCAGGCGCACCGGATGGCATACCGCCCGGCAAGATGTCGTCCTTCATCTTCAACCTGAAACCCGGCGATAAAGTCTTCGTTTCCGGCCCATATGGTGAGTTTTTCGCCAAGGATACCGACAACGAAATGGTGTTCATCGGTGGTGGTGCCGGTATGGCGCCGATGCGTTCGCATATCTTCGATCAACTGCGTAGACTGAAATCGAAACGCAAGATGACCTTCTGGTATGGCGCTCGCAGCAAACGCGAAATGTTCTATGTCGAAGATTTCGACATGCTGGCCAAGGAAAACGACAATTTTGAATGGCATGTGGCTTTGTCCGATCCGTTGCCGGAAGACAACTGGAAAGGTTATACCGGATTCATTCACAACGTATTGTTTGAAGAGTTCCTGAAAAACCATCCGAATCCGGAAGACTGTGAGTATTACATGTGCGGACCTCCAATCATGAACTCTTCAGTGATCAACATGTTGATTGCCAACGGCGTCGATCCGGAAAATATCTTCCTGGACGACTTCGGCGGCTAAACAAGCGTTGCGCTGAACATGGAACGAGGAGCGATCTAACGATTTCTCCTCGTTTTTTGTTTTAGGCGGTTTTGAAATGATTTAAGGAGAAGGGCAATGGGTTACTTTTTGGCGACTTTTTTATTCATGTTAATCGTGATAGCGATCATGGCGGTGGGCGTTATCTTCGGGCGCCACGCCATTAAAGGTTCCTGTGGTGGAACCGGCAATTGTGTTTGCGAAGAGAAATGCGACAAGCGTAAAAAACTGGATGCGGAACAAGCCGCACAAGAAGAACAAACTATCGTTTTGGATAGCAAGATGAAAATTTAGGCTGCGAAAGCCGGATTTGATTCTGGCAGCATTCGGAATGCGCTTAGACAGTGTATGTAAGACGGGAACCGGCCTTAACTGCCTATCAGGATAAGTCAAATAATGGCCGGTAAAGGCAATATATTCGCTATTCGAGCAAAGTTAGGCATTACGAGTCCGATCCATTGTCTCGCACACTTTCTAACCAGTTATCTGCAATATGACGGATAAAGATTTCCGCTTCACTTAGTGACATAGGATTTGGCGTATTTGGTCCATGTCCATAAGCGTGTCGAGCCATATCACCAGAAATTTCTGGGCTATGTACGGCATCTCTAAAACGATTGAATTGCTCTTTTGATATACCAAACTGTCTATGGAAATTTTCTCGATTCCCTGCTGGTCCCTGAGCTAGTTCATAAATTTTGTAAATTGTTTCACCGGATGGATTCTCAATAGCTAACAACTCTAAAACCTTTTTCGCTCTTGGACTATAAAAAGCGGGTTCTAGCTTCGAACGTTGACGTTCTAGTTTTGCTTGATATTGCTGTTCTTCGTGTTCTGCGTGCCACTGCTTTAATTCGGTTGCTGAAAGTCCATCTGGTGGAGAAATTGTTATAGCGCAGGCACTTACTGTACTTGTTGATACCAATGATTCAACTTCAAGAAATGCATGGCGTCTTGGTGGATTCGTGGAGTAATCTATGACTGACCCTAGTACAAAATTGGTATCTATTTGTGCAGGGCCTTTAAATGCTTCTCTTACAGCCTTGGCTTTTTCGAATACATCTGCTGAAGTCAAGCAGGCATCGATAACCGGTGATGTTAAAGCCGGATATTCTATTCCTTCAACTAGGTTAAATCCTAATCCGTGAAGCAGGTCGGAAAGATTCCTTGTATTAAGACTCGTCTTTTGAATTTCTATTGCCCATCTCACATTTATAGCCTCATCTATTGGCAATTAATCGAATCATACGTCGCATAACGAGTAATTTTAACGCGATAAGGTGCGCCAAATAGGATGTGCCGACGTTAGGAGGCGCATCGGTCGCGTCACTCAATACCATCAATCTCGTTGTTTTCATCATGCCCCCAATTTCTTTCATAAATACTTTGCTTTACATAACTCTGGAAGCTTGAATAAGGCCAATCGATTACATTTTGAACATGCCCATGTTTTACCGGATTCCAATGAATATAATCGACATGGCGATTGTAATCGTCTTGGTCTTCGATTAAATGCGCCCATAATCGCCGTTGCCATATTCCACGTTCACGGCGTTTTTGACGACATATTCCATCTGACGGAGAAATTACCGTCGTCGGGCGGCAATGTCCAAATGCTCGGCAACTGCTCCATGCGTTGCTCTACCTCCTGCATCCATGCAGTCGAATGTAAATGATTCGGCATGATGACGATGGCATCAATATGAAACGGTTTGCGTTGTTTTACATATCGAAAGGCATTTCGTAATTGATCAATCTCATTAATCAGCAGGCGATTGTTTTTCCGCGCGGCAAGATTGACGGTGAAAAATCACATGGCTTTTGGCATGTAAAAACGTCGGCATTCCGTCATGCTGTGTTTGATACTCGAGCGATGCGCCTCCTAACGTCGGCACATCCTATTAAGCCCGCAATTAACGGAGCGTCATCACATTTTGGACGACAGCTTATTTGCCTTTTATTATCACCGCAAATTAAATCTTATCTGGCAGCAACGGGTCAATCTCAGCCACCTATGCCAGATGTATCGGCGCAGTTCGAGGGCGCCGGAAAATAATGATTGAATTTACTGGCGTGTCTGAGTTCGCCAGTTGTTGACGATGCCTTCGACGTCGAGATCGTCCGGTCCTTCTCGCCAGCCGGTAAAGTAATCGACGTCGTTACTTTTCGGTTCCGGGTTCGGCCGGTAGATTTGTACCCGCGTCGGTAGTGGGGCTGCTTCGCCCAGTACCAAGGCCTCGCCGCGGCCCAATGAGGTTAGAATGTCGGTCAAATCGCCCTCGGCTTCAGGTACCAGGCCCCTGATATAGGCTTGGTCGTCGGGGTTGGTGGTTCTTAGGCAAATAAACGAACTGCATTGTGCCAGCATGGTTTCCGACAATTCGGTCGGCCTTTGGCTGACTACGCCGATGGATACGCCGTATTTACGGCCTTCCTTGGCGATCCTTTCCATCATTTTCTTGGTGCCCTCGAATTGGCCGCCTCTTTCCCTGGGGATGTAGGCGTGAGCTTCCTCGCAGATCAGCGTGATTGGGAATTCACGCCGCTTGGGGTTCCAGTAGTTGAATTCATAGGCCAGGCGGCCGACCTGGGCCGAAACCGCCGGGCGTATGTCGGTCGGTACCGAGCTTAAATCGACCACGGTGATATTGGCTTTTTTGTCGCCCAAGCCGATGAATTGCCTGAGTAAATCCGCCATGCTAGCCGAGTTGTTGCGTTTTTTGGGCTTTAACAAAAAGTCGTAGCGCACGTCGTTGAACCGGCTTTGCATCCTGACTAAAAATTGGTCGAACTGGCCGAACAACGCGCCTTGAGTCTTGCCGAAATCCTTGCGCTCTTCATTGGCGGCCTTGAACTGCATATACATTTCCGCCAGTGAAAAATAAATCGGGGTGTCGATGGAAACCGAGCTCAAGCCTATATCCTTAGCTTCCTTGCGTTTGAGCGTCTGCAGAATTTCGCGCAAAAAAGCCATTTGCATCGACGCGCCACGGTCATCCTTGTCGATGAATAAATCCACCAATTCCGCATAAGACATCATCCAATAAGGCATTTCCAGTTCCATCGCGTCGACGTAATTCACCAATTCCTCGGGAAAGGCCGATTGAATTTTACCCTCCTGATTTTTCCAGCAATATTCGCCATGCAGATCCAGCATGATCAAATGGGTCTTGGGCATGGCTTTGATGGTGTGTTGTATCATGCTGGTCACGGTCCAGGATTTGCCGGAACCGGATTGTCCCAGAATCGCGAAATGGCGGCCGAACAAGGCGCGCGGGTCCAGGCTCAAGTGATAGTCTTTATGCGACGCGAGTTGGCCGATGAAGAACTGATATTCGCGAAACTTGACGAAAATGGCGTTGATTTCTTCGAGTCCGACGGCATATACATTGGCGCCGGGGGTGGGGTAGTGGCGCACGCCGCGAATGAACGCATTGTTGTCGTTGAGTTCGCCGACCGGGATCAGCGAAATGAACCGGTCCGTGGCGCGGTTGCCCAGGCTGTCGAAACGATCACGTTCCCACATTTTGAATACCAGGGCCAACACACTGATATTGGTTTGGCGTATCACCACATAGGAACCCAAATTACCGGCCAAGATCTCTTCGTTGCCGACTTTGATGATGGGGGCCGCCGTCGAATGTTCCTCGGTGATGCGCGCATCCATGCCGTCGCCGCGCACCTCCGTCAGATGCCCAATTAAAATTTTGTCATTTTCTGCCATCGTCATCCCGCCTGCGCTAAAATTAACCGCCTTAGCTTAGCCGATTTTGCCGCCGCGTGGTGAATTTGCATACCCGATTCGAGCAAGAGCGGTATCACATTTTCAGGAATTCGTATGTTCAATCGCCATGCCGGCCCTCAAATCATGGGCATACTTAACGTGACACCGGATAGCTTTTCCGATGGCGGTAAGTTTACCGGGGTTGCCGCCGCATTACGGCGGGCGGAGAGTATGCTCGAGGAGGGCGTGGACATCATTGACGTCGGTGGCGAGTCTACCCGGCCCGGCTCCGATCCGGTTCCGGCCGATGAACAATTGCGGCGCGTCCTTCCGGTTATCAAGGCGTTGACGCAAGCCTACCCACGATTGTTGCTCAGCATCGATACCACGTTGAGCGCCGTCGCCGATGCGTGCCTGAATGCCGGGGCGGCGATGATCAACGACATCTCGGCCGGGCTGGACGACGCCGATATGTTGCCCCTGGTTGCGACTAGTCAAGCGCCCATCATTTTGATGCACATGCAAGGTACGCCGAAAACCATGCAGGACAATCCCTGCTATGACGACGTGGTAGCCGAGGTGGCAATTGCGCTGCAACAACGTATCGACGCGGCCCTGGCGGCCGGGATCAGGCCGGAGAATATTGCCATCGATCCTGGCATCGGATTTGGTAAGCGCAAACAGGATAATATCGAGTTGTTGGCGCATCTAAATCGGTTTGTCGGTTTTGGCTTTCCGGTATTGCTGGGTACTAGCCGTAAACGCTTCATGGGCAGCCTATGCAATGTCAGCGAACCGGCCGAACTCGTCACCGCTACCGCCGTCACCACCGCCTTGGGCGTAATGGCTGGGGTGAGTATGTTTCGGGTGCATGATATCAAAGCCAATCGGCAGGCGGCCGACGTGGCTTGGGCCATCAAGCAGGCACGGTGAACTCGGCGTTGCATCCACGTCTTAAGCTGCTCGAGTCACAATTAAGTGTTCCGACCTTGACGCCTATATTCGATGATAAGTTAACGGCTCAGCGGCTGGAGTTGTGGATCAAACGCGACGACTTACTGCACCCGGTTATCTCGGGCAACAAATGGCGTAAACTCAAATTTATTCTCAATCATGCGCTCTACAGCGGTGCCGATAGCATCGTCAGTATGGGCGGTGCTTATTCCAACCACCTGCATGCATTGGCTTTTGCCGGCAAATGTCTGGGGCTGAAAACCATCGCCTATGTGCGCGGCGAGCAACCGCAAAAATTCAATCCGACATTGATCGATTTGCAAAACTGGGGCATGGAGCTGCGTTTTGTCACTCGCAGCGATTATCGTCAGCTGCGGGCATTCAAGCATCACGATAGTCTACCTGATTTGAAACCCGGTCAATATTGGCTAGCGGAAGGTGGCGCCAGCAATCTGGCTTTACAAGGCGTTGCCGAAATACTGGCCGAGATTGAACGGCCTTTTGATGTGTTGGTGACGGCGTGCGGCACCGGTACTACCTTGGCCGGATTGATTGCCGCGGCGCCCGCCCATTTGCAAGTGGTTGGGATTGCGGCTTTGAAAAATGCCGGTTATCTGAGTGACGAGGTAAACCGGTTGTTGCCTAACAATTCATCTCTGGCTGGCTGGCAAATTCTTTTGAATTATCATTTCGGCGGATTTGCCAAGACTACGCCCGCGTTGGAACAATTCATCCGCTATTTCTCGGCCGAACATGGCGTCCCGCTGGAGCCGATTTATACCGGTAAAATGCTATTTGCCGTGTTTGATTTGCTGAATAAGGGCTTTTTTATGCCAGGGCAACGCATAGTGGTTTTGCACACGGGCGGGCTGCAAGGGGTAAGGCATTAGCAAAAAACGAGAATTTGGCCGCAAAAACAACAATTAAACCTAAGGATATATCAACGGTTTACAACATAATGAGCCACAAAAACTCCGACTTTAACCGTTCCAACCTATGAAAATATCATTCACCAGTCAGTTACAACTCCAACTGTTCACGTTATGGGTGACATCGTTTTCTACAACACCTATCCAGGCCGAAGAGGCGGTCAGACTTGAAAATGTGATAGTCGAAGGCATCTCCGCCCCAGGCAATGGATTGATGACGCCGCAGAATTCGACCCAAGCCACTAGCGTAGTCTCTCGCCCGGCCATCGAGCAGAAAAACAGTCTAAACAATGTTTACCAAGCCATGGACATGCTGCCGGGAGTTAATACTTATAGTTATGACGCGACCGGATTGTTTGGCGGCGGAATCCGCATGCGGGGTTTTAACAGTGATCAGATTGGTGTCAGCATTGATGGCGCGCCAATGAACGATGCCGGTAATTTTGCGGTATTTGCCTCGGAACTGGTGGAATTGGAAAATCTGGAACAGATTGACGTTATCCAAGGCGGTAATCCCACCGATGCGCCCATGGTCGGCGCCACCGGCGGCTCGATAGGGATGCTGACATCCAATCCCACCGACCAGGCCCGATTTCGGGTGCAACAAAGCTATGGCGCTTTCGACGCCTATAAAACTTTTTTACGGGCCGATACCGGTTATTTGGGCGATCAGCGCTTCAAGGCCTTTGTTTCGGTGTCCAAGGCCGAGGCCGATAAATTCAAGGGCTATGGTGGCGCCGATCGGGAACATTTGGATTTTAAAGGCGTACTCAACCTGTCGCCCGGTAACAGTATTACCGGCGGTTTGCTGTATAACGAGCTTTACAACAATAATTTGCGCACGTTGACTTTGCGGGAAATCCAGACGCTCGGCCGTTATGCCGATTTCGGTAATCAACCGCCCGCCCATTTAGTCGGCGTGAACGGCACGGCGCAGGTCGAGCGAGTCCCGGCCGATAATTATTTCGATCTAAGCCTTAATCCCTACCGGAATTATCTGGCGACCTTGAAAGGCCGTTTTGAGCCGATGCCTAATCTGAAATTTGATGTCGACCCTTATTACAACTACGGTTACGGCACCGGCGGCAACGAGCTTAGAACCCTTGCCGAAAGCAATGGCAGCGGCAAAATCGGTGGCGGCGTGGCCGACATCAATCAGGACGGCGACAGCCGCGATACCGTGATGATTTACAGCGGAGCCCTGACTGAAACGCAGCGCCCCGGTGTAACGGCCCGCCTGCATAGCAAGCTCGCCAACCATCACCTGATGGCCGGATACTGGTATGAATATGCCCATCATCGCCGCACGCAACCGGGGGTACGTTTCGATGGGGCCGGCAATAGCGCCGACCCTTGGCTGGAAAATACATCGGCATTGCTGCTCCGCCAGGATGGCACGCCGTTTCAGGGCCGGGATTTTCTGACCGAAAATTATTCCCAATCGTTTTTTGCCCAGGACGACATCAAGTTCTTGAACGATAAATTGCTGTTGTCACTGGGTTTTCGCTATACCGAGCTTAGGCGTGATTTCTACAATTATGCCAGCGAGGGTTTTCCCGCCGATTACAACGTCAAGGCCAGTTATGCCAGGCCGTTGCCCAATGTCGGTATCCGTTACCAGTTCACTGAACAGCAACAAATTTTTGCCAGCCGGGCCGAAAACTTCAAGGCTCCGCCCGATTCGGTGTTTTACGGCCTGATCAACGGCGGCACGGCCGGCGCCGATGGCAAATTAACCGGCTACAGATTGAAATCGGTGAATATCGACGAGGAAGTCTCAACCAATTGGGATCTGGGTTACCGGTTTAGCAACCAGGATGTGTCATTCGCCGGTACCTTGTTTTACATCGATTACCGCAATCGTATCGCTTCGGCCTACGACCCAATTAATGCCACCAGCACCAATTACAACGTCGGCGATTCGACCACCAAGGGTGTGGAACTGGAATCAGCCTGGCGTTTTTTGCCCAACTGGAGCGTGTACGGCTCGTTTTCCTATACTCATAGCCGGATGGAACAGAATCTGCGGACGGCGGCCAATAGTTTCGAAAACACGGCCGGCAAGGCCTTTCCCGATGTGCCCGAGTATCTAGCCGGCGCCGCCTTGCAATATCGCAACGGGCCATGGTCGGCCAATTTATCCGCTAAATACACCGGCCGGCGTTATTCCACCCTGGTCAACGATGAGTCCATCAGCGGCTATACCTTGGTGAGTTTCGATGCCGGTTATCGGCTGCCATCGACCGGCTGGTTTCGCGATCCGATGGTCAGATTCAATGTCTATAATCTGCTGGATGAAGATTACCTGAACCTGAATGCCGGTAGCGGCAGCACTTTTACCACGCGCGCTCAAGGTGCCGGAGGTATTGCCCCTTCTTATTACATCGGTGCTCCTCGCAGTTTCAGCGTCATGCTGTCGACCGATTTTTGAAGGGATTTTTAGACTCGGCATGCGACCGCGAATCGGTTTTCCTTTAACACAATCCCTTGTTGCCGTATTGTTGCTTGGATTGATGTTATTTACGGAAGTTGGCCATACCCAGCCGAATGTATTGTTTATCAACGATAAGCGCATTCCTAGTGAAGGTTTAGTCATTACCATGACTCAGGACCAGCAAGGTTTTATCTGGCTGGCGACTATCGGGCAGTTGCTCCGCTATGATGGGCATGAACTTAAGTCGTTTAAGAAAATGCCGAATGTGAAAGGGGGCTTACAATTTGATTCTATCACCAGTGTGATTGAAGACCGGCGGCATCGAATCTGGTTGGGAACGCGCGAGGGGCTGGTTGTTTTTGAACCGGAAACAGAGACCTTTAAAACCATTGCTTTGCCGGAAGATAGCGCGGATGAAGGCCAAGGACGAAATATTCGCAGCCTTATATCGGACGGGGGTAATGGCTTTTGGTTGGCAACTCGCGCCGGGCTGCGGCATTTTGATCCCGATAGCGGGCAATTTCAGATATATCGGCATGATCCGAATGATCCCGCCAGCTTGGCTTTAGATAATATTGAAGCGTTGGCCAGGGATCCGGACGGCGGACTCTGGATTGGTACCTGGCCATCGGGTCTTGATTATCTGCCCGCCGGCGGCAAGCAATTTAAGCATTATCAAATCAGTGCAGATGGCGAGTCGGCCTTGGCCAATAATGTCAAAACTTTGTTTTTTGACGATAGGCAACGCTTATGGCTGGGTACCGAGGCCGGCATCATTGTTTGGCATTACGGCGAGGACTGGGTTAATAGAAAACACCTGTCAGTTTCGAATTTGCCCGACAACTTTAGAGTTTACCAATTTAACCAAGATTCGACCGGTAATATCTGGGTCGGAACGGCGAAGGGCTTATTACGTTGGGATGAAGCGCGACAACAATTCGATGTTTACCAGCATAAGATTGAGGATCCCAATAGCCTGGCCGGCAATATAGTTCCATCCTTGCTGGTCGAGCGTTCCGGTGGTCTTTTTATATCGACAACCAGCGGCATGAGCCGAATTGACGTTACCAATGCCGGTTTTGGAAGGTTGATTCCCAGTGCATTCAAAGGGGCCGACGATACTGTTAACAATTCAATCAGGTCAATAGCCACCGAGAGCTCCGAACGATTATGGTTGGGCAGTTGGGAGGGCGCATTACTCATAGATCCGCATACGCGGCGGATACTTAAAAAACTGACCGCCATGCCTGGCGAACATGGCCAAGCTTCAATCGGTATGGTTTATAGCTTGTATCAGCAACCGCAGGGTTCATTGTGGCTGGGTAGCCGAGCTGGTTTGATTCGCTACGACGACGAACGTGAAAGCACTCAGTTGATCGATCTTGGCGATTCGGCGAGTAATTTTGTCAATCAAATCGTACCGGGTGCCGATGGTGTGTTGTGGCTCGGCACCGGCGGCGGCTTGATAGAATACGATTTGAAATCCGGCGTCAAAAGACATTTTCGCCATGATCCAAGCGATCCTAAAAGTTTGGGCAATAATTCGGTCAATACCTTGTTTGTTGATCATGCGGGTAGGGTTTGGACGGGAGGAACCAATATTGCGGGCGGCGGCTTAAGTATTCTTGATCCAATGACGGGGCAGTTCCAACATTATCGTTACGATGCCGCCGATTCCAGTTCTTTGCCTAGCGATTCCGTGTTTGATCTGGTTGAGGACGAACGGGGTAGGATATGGATAGCCACGGCTGCGGGCGTTTGCCAGGCCATTGAAACGGGAACCGGGTTTCAATTTAGAAATTTGGGGATTGATAATGGCTTGGTCAACGGCATTGTCACAAATCTGCATGTGGATCAAGCCGGTAAACTTTGGTTTACTCGAGCACACGGCGTGTCGCGGTTTGACCCCGAAAATGCACGCTTCACCTATTACGCCTATCCACCGGGGTTTACCAGCAAAGTTGAAGCCGCTGCCTCGGTGGTTGGCGGCGCAGGCTTGGTTTATGTTGGTACCGCCGATGGGGTCATGTTGATTGATCCGGCCGAACTCAAGCAAAATCAGATTCCGCCCCATCCCACCATCACCGACATCAGCATCCTCAACCGCTCGCTAGGCCCAAACTTTAATGACCCGGACGTCAAATTGGAAGGTAGTCTAACCCGGCCCCAAAGCCTGACCTTGCCTTGGCGGCTGGGTGTATTTTCCTTGCGTTTCTCCGCGATGCATTTTGCCAATCCCGAGCGAAACCGCTATGCCTATAAACTCGAGGGTTTCGATCGGGACTGGATAGAAGGCGATAGCAACAATCGTGTCGCCACTTATACCAACCTCGATCCGGGCAGTTATCTGTTTAGGGTCAAGGCCAGCAATAATGCCGGTATTTGGAGCGAACAAAGGGTCAATCTACCCATTACCATCACACCGCCCTACTGGCGGACCAACTGGTTCCGTGCCTTATTGCTGCTCGGTTTGTTTTCGCTGATGTTGAGTATCTATGTGTGGCGAGTGCGCCAATTACAACGGATACGGATCAGGCTGGAGCATCAAGTTGATAAGCGTACCGCGGAACTGCAAGACATGCATCAGCAAGCCTTGGCGGCGGCACGGGTCAAAAGCGCGTTCTTGGCCAATATGAGCCATGAAATCCGCACGCCGATGAATGCCATTATCGGCATGAGCGATTTGGCCTTGCAAACCGATCTCACCCCCACGCAACGCAATTATCTGGATAAAATCAAAACCTCGTCGAAATGGTTGTTAGGCATCGTTAACGATATTTTGGATTATTCCAAGCTCGAGGCGGGTAAGCTGGAGTTGGAACATACCGAATTTTATCTGGATAACTTGTTGCAGTATCTAAAAGATGTGACATCAACCTTGCTGGAAGCTAAATCCCTGGTCATGGAGTTTAAGGTGGATGACACGGTGCCGGAGGCTTTCCTGGGCGATCCATTGCGGCTAGGGCAGATATTGCTGAATTTGTGCGGCAATGCCATCAAGTTTACCGAAACAGGCTCGGTGGTGTTGCGGGTGGAAGCCTTAAGCAACACAGCCAGTCAGGCACAATTGAGATTCAGCGTCACCGATACCGGCATCGGATTGAGCGCCGAGCACCAAAGCCGATTGTTCGAAGCCTTTAATCAAGCCGACAATAGCACTACCCGAAAATACGGAGGTACCGGCTTGGGTTTGTCGATCTGCAAGAAACTGGTCGGCGCAATGAACGGCGATATAGGCGTCGAGAGTCAATTGGGCAAGGGCAGTTGTTTTTATTTCAGTCTGGTGTTGGATAAGTTAACCGAAGAGGCGCGTCTCTCCGAGCCAGAGATTGTCGCTGTCAGCGACCCGATGCCGCTACTGCGGCAAGCTTACTTGTTGGTTGTGGAAGACAATCCGATTAATCAGGAATTGATGATGGCCGTGCTGGCCAATAAAGGCATACGCGCCGACTTGGCGGTGAATGGAGAAGAAGCGGTCAGTATGGTCGATCAAAACGATTATTCCGCGGTTCTGATGGATTGTCTGATGCCGGTGATGGATGGTTATCAGGCTACCCGCGCCATCCGCGGCAATCCAAGTCATGCCGAATTACCCATTATCGCCATGACCGCCAATGTCATGCAGCCCGATCGTCTGCGCTGCCTAGAGAGCGGCATGAATGACCATATCGGCAAACCGATTGAATGGGACCAATTGTTTCAGATTCTGGCTCGCTGGGTGAACACACAATCCGCGCGTATCCCCTCAACTCTGATATCGGCATCGATCGCCGCCGATATTCCGAACTTTCCGTTACCGACTGGGGTTGATGGTCCTCGTGCCAGACTGCAAGTTGGCAACAATCCCTTGGTATATCGTAAATTACTCGCGCTGCTTCGAGAGCAACATGCCGATGATATCGCCAAAACTCGCGCTTGTTATCAGAGCGGGGACCGAATTGGCGCCGCCGAAATCATCCATAAGCTGGCCGGTAGCGTCAATTCGATTGCTCATCGAGAACTGGCAACGCTCTTGCTGGAATTGGAGCAGGAGTTTAGGCTGGGTGGCGATAGTCCACTTGATCGGCAATTGCAACAGGCAGAAACGTTGTTGTTACAAATGATGAACGAGGTTGATCGGCTGTTAGCCGAAGCTCCAAGCCTGGATATCGCGGAACAGGATTATCCTGCCGGCGTTTCCTAAGAATTCGGTAACAAACAACTTCTCGGCTGACTCACGGAACGGGCCTAGGGCTGGTTCGGCCTACCGGGGTTTTTCCGGCGAAAATAAAAATAACCACCCACGGCTAGGGCTAAAATAAAAATGGCAATATTGGCTTTCCGCACCATTTCGATCATTTGTTCGCCATAGCGATAATAGAGGGTAAAAAATGATGCGGTGGAGATCGTGCACGCCAATAAATCAGCCGCGGCGAATTTGATGAGGTTCATTTTGGCCAGCCCCGCTGTTAAAAATAAACCGTTACGCACGCCAAAAGGGATAAACCGGCCCAGGATTAACGTTATTACGCCATAACGATCGTAATAAGCGTGGATTTTATCGATCCGCTCCCGCCGCGCCATGCCGGCAAAAAATTTCAAATCTAATAGTCTTGGGCCAATGATTCGACCCAAGCCATAGCAGATTAGGTCGGAAAAATAAGCCCCCAAATAGACGCTGGCGTATAACAACGGCCAATGCTCGGGACTTTGGCTTGCCAAAAATGCGGCAATAAACAGCATGCCGTCTTCGGACACCGGTATGTTAAAACCGGCCAATATCAGTAGACTGAAAATTATGAATGGGGCGTATTCGATATGGGTTTGAATGAACGTCAGCAGTTCGGTCATGATTTGATCAGACGCATAGCCGGTTTGGATGAGGTGTACACAATTTATGCCTTTCGCATTTCAAATTCGGCGCTTCTTCTCTTTTTTATAGCTCTCGGGTATGTCGGAGAGGGTGAGTCAAAAAAGATTCCGCATGAGATCACCGCATGAAACGGTAAATCAAACCGCCGACCACGACGATAGCGACCAACGCCCAGCCCAAACGATCCATGTATTCTCTTAGTTTGGCTTCCAGTTTCTCACCGCCCGCCGCCAGCAATAGGGCAACCAGAAAAAAACGTCCGCCGCGGCCTATCAAGGAAGCCAACACAAACGGCATTAAAGCCATATTCAAGGCGCCGGCGGCAATGGTAAACACTTTGTAGGGGATAGGCGAAAACCCGGCGACAAAAACAGCCCAGAAGCCCCATTCGTCAAACCATGCCGTCGCTTGCCGGTAGGCGTCCCAGTAATGCGAAGTTTTCAACCAAGGTTCGATGCTGTCGAACAGAAAATAGCCTATCCCGTAACCAAACACTCCGCCGGCAACCGATGCAACCGTAGTCCAAAGCGCAAAACGAAAGGCTTTGGAGGGTTGTGCCAATGCCATCGGTGCCAGCATCACGTCCGGCGGTACCGGGAAAAACGACGATTCGGCAAAGCTCAAGGCGAATAGGAATTTTAATGCGTGAGGGTGCTTGGACCAGCGGATGACGCGGTCATAGAGTTTTTGGAACATTCGGTTAATCGCCTTATTCTGAAATTGATTGCACGCTTCCACATTCCAATTGTGGAAAACCCATGCATTATAAGTGTTGAACCGATGAACTGTCTTCGCTGATTCAGTCTTGTAAGCAGAAATTGGCCGATCGGTATCTCGGCTAACAGCTGGTGTCGGACTGGAAGTTGCGGCAAAGATATATCCGCATGCGCCGCTGGGGGCGAAGATTCTAACGATTAACTCGATTCCAAACGAAGGGAAGGAAGCTATTTCGTTATCGAACTTGATTTCGATCGTGGCATGCCCAGGGGTTCGGGTGTTGCGGACAGCTTTAACGCGGATAGATTGCCTTGCCCTGCTAATGGGTAAATGCCTGGGAACGCCGCGTCAGCGAAACCGGCATCATCGGCAAAAACGATATTCAAATTGGCCGTCATCCGATTGGGCAGCCGATACCAGGGGATTAACCCCTCGGCTTGAGAGCCGAGGGCACCCCTGGCATTAAAATCCAGTTTGCCTTGCTCGTTGCAGTATTTGATCAGAGTATAGGCATTGGCAATAAAATTCAGTCGCTTCCACCCCCTAAGCTTGGCATGCCAGCGCGATTGGTCACGCCGCAGATTTTCCAGAAACGCCGGATAATTACCGCCGGACAGTGCCGATTCGACTTCATAGGCAAAGGTCAGGGCTTGGCTAAAAGTCCATTCCGCCGGGATACCCGCATGCACCAGGGTAAAGTTCAGTTTGGCATCATGATGAATCAGCCCGCGCTGGCGTAGCCATTTGAGTAATTCGTCCCGATCCGGCGCATTCAAAATTTCGTCCAGTGTATCGCCAGCTTCGCGCGGTATAAAGCCGGAAGCCACGCTCAACAAATGCAATTCCTGATAGCCCAATACCGTCACGGCTTTTTTGCCCAAACCTTTGATAAATCGCAATACTGCCAGCGACTCCGGTCCTTCGTTGACTAAATTACCGCTAAACCACAAGCAATCGTTGTCCGGATCGAACTCAATTTTGTCCAGTAGTTTTAATAACGCTTGATAATCGCCCTTGACACTGCCGATAGCGTAGGTTGTCATGATGTATAGGTTTCCGAACTCATGTTGTGGTGACGGGGATGCTTTTTGTAGGAGACGATGCGGTGGTCGGTAAATTCTGTTATCGACATCAGGCTTCCGGGTCTTCGTCCAATCCGCCATCGAGCAGACCTTCCCGCCGTATCATGGCCTTAAAATCCTTCATCACCGGACGTGAGATAGTGGTTTCCGCCAGCAGTCGGTTTTCGTAGATGATGTTTTTCATAGTCTCATCCGGATGCGCGCGGGCGGCGGCAATCAGCGAATGGAGTTCCTCGGTCAGCAATTGGCTGGGACGGGTTTTTACCTCATCGTAAAGCAGTTCCATCACCCGCTTTTCGGTTTCGCGCATTTTGCATTTGCCGTCCAGGATCTTCAGCATCACCGTGGTGGCACAGTCCACATGGATAGGCGATAGAGGGTGAGCCAGCACCCAGCTGGCTACGTGCTTCTTGGTCATAACATTTCCTCGCCTGATTCAATGCGGCGCGCGTAGTCAAGCAGCGAATCCTCAATTGCCTCGTAGGCGTAGCGCGAGACGGCGCGCACGCCGATTGCATTGACTTTTGCCGTGGGGCCATCGCCAATTTTGGCGACAAACACCGCATGGCAATCCTTGATGGTTTCCAGAATGCCGGCCATGGCCGATTGATCGGAATGCTGTCCCAGGCAGTAATGCGACACTTCACGAGTTTCGAGCAGTTCGCATCTGTCTGGAGTTGCGGCATAGATGCGGAACTGTTTGGCATGGCCGAAATGTTCGCTGATCGCCATGCCTTCCTTGCTGGCCACGGCCAGTTTTATCGGGAAGTTGATCATGAGTGCAGTAGGCCTCTTTGTGGTTCTGGTCGTAAATGTGATTCAATTGATGTTGGTATCATGGGTTCCGCAGATTGTTCGAACGGCCGTGATGGTTTTTCGGGAGGAGAATACAGTGTAAGTAGCGATGGCACAAACAGTCTGATAAACCATTGACGGAGTTTGGCAACGTTTGAATAGTACTCTGGTTAGGAATTATTACTTGCATGCCGATTACAATTTTTCACAGATCTGGCTTGGTTATTCCATAGTAGAGCCACTTGGGATTGTAATGGTTTGTGCATCAGGGTTCTTTATCCAAACGATTTTGCAATTGCTCGGTATAGCGATGCGCTGTTTTGCGGATAAACCGGGTTTGGCTTTGGAAATTACGACAGCGGGAACACATCATCACATGCACCCCAATCGCCAGGCGTTCGCCTAAACTGAGCTGCTTGTCCAAACCCTGTGATACCAGGGCGGTAATGTCGCGACAACTACGCATGACGATTCTCCTTTTTTGACTGATTGAACCAACGGATTTCCAGACATTCGCGTAGCCTTAATCGGGCACGGTGCATGGTGACCCAGTAATTGGCGTCGCTTAAGCCGGTTTCCCGACACACTTCCTCGGCTTCCAGGCCGACCAGTTCGCGCAACATGAATACCTTGGCCATTTTCGGCGGTAGATTGTTATGGCAAGTTTCGTAAATGGCCCAGAACTCCTGTTGCTTGAGGGCCGCTTCGGGATCGTTCCAGGTGGTCGGGCCGCCAATCCAATGACCGTTACTCATGAAAAAATCTTCCTCGTCGACTTCATCTGCGTCGTTATCCATTTGATCGAAATCAGCGGTAGTGACTTCACGGCTGCTACGCCGCCAGTGATCGGCGATCTTGTGCTTCAAAATGCCGATCAGCCAGGTGCGTAAACCGGCCTTGCCTTCGAAGTTTGCCGAGGATTGCCAGGCGGCCAGCAAGGTTTCCTGCACCGCGTCGTCGGCCAGTTCAGCATCTTTCAGTTGCAGCAAGGCATAGCGAAACAGCACCGGTCGATGTTCGGCCAATAATGCTTCGCTCAATTGATTGGATGTGTCCATCTCGGGGTTCAGCAACATGCGCTGTCGGCCTTGGCCGATTCGCTGCCGGGTCTGGGTGAGCAATCGAATAAACCGAAATGACGGGATTTGTCACCCAACACTTGGAAGTGATCGCCATAACGGCTGCCCGCCAGCATGTCGGCGGTGTTGCCGCACACTCTTAACGGCCGGCCGGTTTCGAAATGATGATGGTCGTCCAGATCGAAACTGTGCGGGTGTTGGTCGATAGAGCCCAAATAGACGGCGACTTGGCCGAAGTCCTCGCAACGATCCTCCAAAGGCATTTTAAAGGCGCGCACCGTCACCGAATCGAACTTGACCATGCCGATTTTGGCGAACACCTCGGAGTCGTCGATGCTGATGGGATTTTGCTTGACCTTGCGGACATCGGGGCTGCCCAGGTCCTGCAAAATGCGCCGGAAGTCTTCCCAGTACAAGGCACCGCCCAAACACTCGCCTAGCAATACCGGGTCTTGGCGCAGTTCGACCGGGATCCGACGGTCGGCGAATACGTCGGAAAAATACAGTTCGCCGCCCGGTTTCAACACCCGGAAGATTTCCGCCAGTACGCGAGGCTTTTCCGGCGACAGGTTGATCACGCAGTTGGACACCACCACGTCTATGCTGTTATCGGCAATTGCTCCCTGCATTGCCCTACCTCCTGCATCCATGTAGTCGTCAGCGATACCGACCGTGGCCAGATTTTCGATATGGCCGTGCAGAAACTCGATATTGGCGTAACCAAAGCGTTCGGCGTGCCAGTCGCGATGGCGTACGGCCACTTCCAGTTGCTCCGGCGTCATATCCACGCCGATCACCCGGCCTGTCGGTCCGACCAGTTTCGACAGCAGATAACAGTCGCGGCCGGTGCCGCAGCCTAAATCCAGCACGGTCATACCTTCCAACGCAGGCGGCAAGGGTGAACCGCAACCGTAAAAACGTTCCAACACTTCGGGATGCAGGCCGGTCAGCAGCGCTTTTAAATAGCTTGGCATGGCGTCGATGCTGCAACAGGCGCTGGTTTTCAGGTCGTCGCTGGATTGCAAAACCTGGCCATAGTAATGGCGGACCGATTCGCTGATTTCGATAGTGGTCGTCATGAGATGTCTCGTATTTTTATTATTGAAGGTTGGCGTTAAGGTAGTGTGAGATTGCGGCGGAACAGACAGCCGCGCAGGGCAACGTCAATAGCCAGGATAAGGCAATGGATGCGATCACGCCGGTATTGGCCTTGCCGCCGACCACGCCGATACCGAACAAAGCACCCACTGAAACATGGGTGGTGGATACGGGCATCCCGAGCTTGCTGGCAAAAATCACTAACAATGCGGTGACCAGATTGGCCGATAAACCCTGTTCGTGCGTGATGCTGGTGATTTTATGACTCATGGTTTCCGCTACCCGCCGAGCGTTGAACACACCACCTAGCAGCATAGCAGTAGCAACAACGATAATGATCCATTGCAGATCAAAACCAGGAGCCAGCAACAACAAGGCGGCAATTTTCGGAGTGTCGTTCAGGCTGCGGGCAAAGCAAACTGCGCCGGCGCTGCAAAAATGCAGTCCGTCGCGCAGGCGCTGAAGATTAAAACCCAAAATCCGGCTAGCTTGTCGCTCGGCGCAAGCCTCTTGTCGATCAAGGCTTAGAGAGGGAAGGGTTGCCGTTTCGATTGTCATGGTCATATTGGCGTCAGCGGCCAGAGCCAGAGTTTCCGGGTTTTCAACGCATAAACACAAGTCGTTTTCGATGCGCCGACGACTAAACCACAGGTTCAGAACTCGATACAACAATCCGGCCGATAGCAACGCTACAACCGGACTCAACAGCAATGGCAGCACAAAGTTGTTCAGCAAAGGCGCCAGGCTGATGTCGCCGGACGTCGCTAATAAAGTGCTCCCGGCCATGGCACCCAATAAGGCATGCGTGGTGGAAATCGGGAAGCCATAACGCGTCGCCAAAATCACAGTCATCCCTGCACCGCCCGCGACCGCAATCATGAACGGCGGAGTGTGTATCAATTCGTCCGGTGCCAAGCCTTTGCCGGAAAATTTGACCAGCAAAGTCTGAGCTAAAAACAGCGCTGTCATCGAACCCGCAAACGTCGTCAGCGTCGCCCAAGTCAGCGCCTGCCGGAAATTGGCGGTGCCGCTGCCGAACAAACTCGCCACGCCCTTGAAGTTGTCGTTGGCGCCGTTGGCATAGGCCAGAAAGCAAACGCCGATGAATAAGATGCATGTGAGCATGGAAAATCTCCTCGATCGGATCGACTATATGCGGTGAGTCGTCGGAAGAGTATGAAACCTTACAAAAAATATTCGCGATGCGAAAGATGGCGTGAAGCTTCGGCGTTAAAAGTATTGACACACGTTAATATGTGCATATACTCCTTTATGTGTTTTATCGCTAGGTTTACTAACTTGTCACATTCACACAGCTCGTCCATTGAAACACCGGATTACAGCTCTTGCGCGGATTGTACCGGCTTTAACCTCCGTAAAGCGAGCCGGGCCGTGAGCCAGTTTTACGACGAGATTTTACGGCCGGTCGGCATCAGAGGCACCCAGTATTCGCTATTGGTGGCGGTAAAATTGAGCGGTCCGGTGCTGGTAACCAAGCTCGCCGAATCCGTGGTGATGGACCGCACGACCTTGACCCGCAATCTGGAAATTCTGGGCAAACAAGGGCTGGTCAATGTCGGTTCGGGCGACGACAGACGTACGCGGATGGTCACTATTACCGAAACCGGATTGGCCGTGCTGACCAAAGCCTATCCGCTATGGGAGCAGGCGCAAGCCAAAATCAGGGAGAAGATGAGCCCCGAGCATTTGACTGCATTAATGGAAGGCCTGTCGGCCCTGGTGGCGGCAACCCAGAGGTAAATTTTTTTGCATTAATAGGTGTAACTACACTTTAGTGGCGGAAATTCCGGAACATGGGTGCGGTGGTTTAGATAGATGCGCGAATGCTGTGTTCATCCCTGCAAGCAGCGCGATGCGAAAGGAAAATTAGGTTAATAAACGTGTATATACAGGTAACAGAGGGTTAAACAATGAAATTCGATGAGCATCCCACAGTGCTTCGCTACCGCGAAGCCGGTTCTCCAAAGCTAAGAGTGGATAAACAAATTCTGGCGGCGTCATGGTTGCGACAACTGGCACTGGAGGCCGGGGCGGACGACGCCGGCTGTGTCAGCCTGAGCCGAACGGAACTGGACGGGCAGCGGACGGACATCCTGCAAGCCTTTCCTCAGGCGAAGAGCTTGTTGAGCTTCGTCTGCCGCATGAATCGGGAAAACATACGAAGCCCCGCCCGTTCCGTTGCGAATCTGGAGTTTCATCATAGCGGCGACGAGGTCAACGACATTGCCAGACGCATCGTCAAAACTCTGGAGCAACAGGGCATCCATGCGATCAACCCCGCGATGGGTTTTCCGATGGAGACCGAGCGCTGGCCCAACAAAATGTGGCTGGTCTCGCACAAACCGGTCGCCGAGGCGGCGGGTCTGGGGCGTATCGGCCTTCATCGCAATGTCATTCATCCCGTTTTCGGCAACTTCATCCTGCTCGGCACCATTATTCTGAATGCCGAGATCGACGTGGAATCGCGGCCGATCGATTACAACCCTTGCCTGGAATGCAAGCTTTGCGTTGCCGCTTGCCCGGTGGGAGCTATAGCGGCGGATGGCTATTTCGACTTTTCCGCCTGTTATACCCATAACTACCGAGAGTTCATGGGCGGCTTCACCGACTGGGTCGAAACGGTGGCTGCCAGCGGCAATGCTAAGCGTTATCGGCAAAAGGTCGCGGATGCCGAGTCGGTCTCGATGTGGCAAAGCCTGTCGTTCGGCGCCAATTACAAGGCGGCCTATTGTCTGGCGGTGTGTCCGGCGGGCGAGGATGTGATAGGCCCATTCCTGAACGACAAGAAGGGTTTTATAAAACGGGTGGTACGGCCGTTGCAGGACAAGCAGGAGACCATCTACGTGGTGCCCAAATCCGATGCGGAAGAGCATGTCGTTCGCCGCTTTCCGCACAAGCATGTCAAGCCGGTCAACAATAGCCTTAGGCCAACCTCGATACAAGCCTTTCTGAACGGGCTTCCCCATGTGTTTCAAAAGGGAAAATCGGCGGGTTTGAACGCCAGCTATCACTTCACCTTCACCGGCGCCGAAGCCATCGAGGCCACCGTGATTATTCGCGATCAACAACTGGAAGTCTTGCCGGGACACTGCGGTTGGCCCGATTTTCAATTGCATGCGGACGGCAAAACCTGGCTGGCATTTCTCGCCAAGGAAAAGCATCTGGCCTGGGCATTGATCCAACGAAAAATTCGATTCAAGGGGAATCCCCGGATGCTGCTGGCGTTCGGGCGCTGTTTTTTGGCCTGAGCGATCGAGACTCGACAAGCCCGAGGAAAAGCCCTATCGTCAACGATAGCGCAATTTTCACGTCGTTAGATGAATAACAACCCGACTTCGACCAAACCTATACGCAAACGATTGATGAACGAAAGCCACTATGACGATTTAATCGGAAAAATCTACGACGCCAGCGTCATGCCCGAGCTATGGCCGATATTTTTGGAACAATTGTCGGATATTTTCAGTAGCCGGGGGACGGCGCTATATCTGGTCGATTTTGCCAGCCGCAGTTCCATTTGCCATAGCGACGATATTTCCTTTATTCAATCCGTCCGCATCGCCCCCGAAGCCGGAGCGTCTTATGACCGCTATTATTCCAAGGTCAATGTCTGGTTTGAAAACTCCAGGCATTTAGCCGAAGGTAAATTAGTCACCACTGATCGGCTGTTGCCGGCGCGGGAGTTGGTCAGGACCGAATGGTACAACGACTGGCTTAAACCCCAGGGTTATTTTCATGCCATGGTCGGGCATCTTCTCAAGCAGGATACGCTGGCGGTGCGTCTGTCGATTTTCAGAGCCAAACCGCAACCGTTTTCCGCCGACGAAACCGCCTTGTTCGCCCGTTTTGTACCGCATTTGCGCCGCTCTTGCCTGATTCACAAACAACTGTGTGACCTTAAAGGCGCACTCGCGACCGGCACCGAACTCTTGAATCGCCTGCCAATCGGCTTAGTCTTGTTCGATCAATGCGGCCAGGCCGTATTCAGCAATCGTCAGGCTGACATCTTAATCGGTTCCGCGGCAGGCTTTTCGCTGAATGCCGGGGGCCGCTGCATGGCGGGTAATGCAAGCGACACCCGGGCCTTGCGCCAGTTAATCGGCAAGGCCATAGCGCTGGGGCAAAGCAATGCGATGAGTTTGCAACGTTACGCGTCAAACCGTCCGTTGTCGGCAATCGCGGTATCGCTGCAAAACCAACATCTGCCTTTTTTCGGCGCCAGGCCAGCCGCTGCCTTATATCTCCACGATCCTGACAGGCCGTTGGAGCTGGACGACAGCTTATTGATTCAATGCTACGGGCTTTCCCCGTCGGAAGCGAAACTCGCCATGGCCTTGTTGTGCGGACAAACCCTAGCCGATTATGCCCAAACACGCGGCATCAGCAACAATACGGTAAAAACTCAGCTAAAACAGGTGCTGGCAAAAACTGGCACTCACCGCCAGTCCGAACTCGTCCAATTGCTGACGGCCAGCTTCGGCGTGCTGGCGGCGCCAAGCAACACCGCGATAACAAAAAATTGATCCTCCCTCCCTCGCTGGCTAGGGTGCGATTCAAATTGAGGCGTAAATTAATGAAACGCTAGCGCGAAGCCAATTTAAAAGTCGGTTTTCGGACCGACAGCCGAGTTGCTTTCTTTTGCGCGGCCAAAAGAAAGCAACCAAAGAAAAAGCCGCCCCAATACCGCCTGGATCCTGCGCTTCTCGCATTTGGCGAGGGTTTTCGGAAGGGGCTTCCAAGCCCCTCCGAAAACGAGCGGCATCCATGCCGCTCCCCTGACTGGCTATTCTCGCCAAATGCTGTGATGCTCGGGGCGATATAAGGGGATTATCCCCATGCCTTCGGCATATTTCCGCCTCGGTTTGAATCGCACCCCGCTGGCTACACCCTCGGATTTATGCCGGTGGAAAAACGCCATCCGCAAATTTTTCTTCATTATTTTCCTTTTTCACCCGAACGGGTGACGCGCCGTTAAAGCGATTGCATTAATTTGTTTACCCGTAGGACATCCTTCTTAACCCAATCCGTTTCGGTAAGGTTTGTCCCATCATACGAGTAAGCCATTAAACCGGAGTAGCCATGCATTCTCGGAACATTCCTTGCCTATTAGTCTGCGGCGGCCAACTGGTAGTCTTCAAGCCATGGATAGGCTGTCTGCTTTTTGCCTTGACCGGTTGCGCGCAACAAGATCACACCCAGCAAACTATTCGCCCGGTCAATGTGGTTAGGATTACCAGCCAGGAGACAAACAACGACAGACCCTATCCCGGCGAGGTGCGTCCTCGCTACGAGACGGTGTTATCGTTCCGGGTGGCCGGAAAAGTGGTATTCCGTTCGGTCGAAATCGGCGACAAGGTAAAAAAGGGGCAAATTCTGGTCAGGCTCGATCCAAGCGATTATCGGCTCGCTAAGCAAAATGTCGAAGCTCAATTGATCGCGGCCAAAGCCGAACGCGAATACAGCCGGGATGACCTCGAACGTTACCGGGCGCTGTATGCTGAAAATACCGTCAGCCAGCCGGAATTGGACAGGCGCGAAACACTTTATATTGGCTCGGAGCAGAAGGTCGCGGCGCTGGAAGCCCAGCTAGGGCAAGTCGGCAACCAATTGACTTACACCGATTTAGAGGCCGACCGCGACGGGGTGGTGACGGGGTTGGAGGTCGAGACCGGGCAAGTCCTCGCCGCCGGTCAGCCCATCGTCAAGATAGCTCAACTGGATGAAAAGGAGATCCCTATCGACATCCCCGAGCATCGGATTGCCGACATCGGTCTCCGGCAGGAGGTTAGCGTTAGCTTGTGGGCCGGCGGCGATCGGCGCTTCAAGGCGCGTGTTCGTGAAATCGCGGCGGCGGCCGATCCATTAAGCCGCACCTATCGGGCCAAGGTAACGCTTTTGGAAGGCCAAGAGGATGCACGGTTCGGCATGACGGCGACGGTTTGGATACCTGCAAATACCCCGGCCCATCTCGGCGTTCCGCTATCGGCGGTCTTTACGCCGCAAAATCGGCCGGGGCAGGCTTGCGTCTGGCTAATCGACGAATACAGCGCAACCGTCAAAGCCATACCGATACAAATAATCGCCACCTTGCCGGAGCAACGGCTGGCCGTTTCCGGACTCACGGTAGGACAACTGGTGGTCAGCACCGGCGGCAATCGTTTGAGGGAAGGCCAAAGCGTGCGTATTCCGCAATCCGTTCGGCCGAGCATGGATGGCGACGGCGCCGCCAGCGGCGAGGCTAGCTTATGAGCGAGTTCAATCTCAGCGAATGGGTGCTTAAACACCGCTCATTCACCGGTTTTATGATCGCATTGGTGGTTCTCGGTGGCATGTTCGCTTATTACCGGCTGGGCCAACAGGAAGATCCGCCGTTCACCTTCCGGGTGATGGTGGTCAAAACCCTCTATCCCGGCGCCACCGCGTTGGAAGTGGAGCAGCAGTTGACCGATAGACTGGAAAAAAAAATCCAGGAGCTGCCTAACCTGGATTACCTGCGCAGTTACTCGAAACCCGGCGAATCGCTGATTTTCGTCACGCCCCGCGAGGATACGCCGCCCAAGGAGATTCCCGAGCTTTGGTATCAAGTGCGCAAGAAGGTCGACGACATCCGCATGACGCTGCCTCCCGGCAGCATCGGACCGTTTTTCAACGACGAATTTGGCGACACCTATAGCCTGCTCTACGCCTTTTCCGGCGAGGGTTTTAGTTATGCCGAGCTGAAACAGGCGGCCGATTCGGTCCGCCAACAGCTCTTGCGGGTCAAGGATGTCGAGAAAATCGATCTGATCGGCGTGCAGGACGAAAAGATTTACGTCGAATTTTCCGACAAGAAGCTGGCCGAATTGGGCCTGGATGCATCGGCGCTTGCTCAGGCCTTACAGGAGCAAAACGGCATGGTGCCGGCCGGCACGGTATTTTCCCCGCAACGCAATTTACCGATACGCCTGACTGGCGCGTTCGATTCGGTGGACAGCATCGCCAATCTGGCGGTGCGCATCGAAAATCGAACTTTCAAGGTCGGCGATTTTGCCATGGTGACGCGCGGCTATACCGATCCGGCGGAATTCAAGATGCGTTTCAACGGCAAACCGGCCCTCGGTCTCGGCGTGACGATGAACAAGAAAGGCAATGTGATCGACCTGGAACAAGCCTTGGATGACACGCTGGCTCGCATCGAAACCGAGTTGCCGTTGGGCATGGACGTAGAAGTGGTCGCTAATCAAGGGCATGTGGTTAAAAAGCAGATGGCGGAGTTCGGCGGGACTTTCTTCGAGGCTCTGGCCACCGTGTTGGTGGTGAGCTTTTTGAGCCTGGGCTGGCGTACCGGCTCCGTGGTGGCGCTGACCGTGCCGCTGGTGCTGGCCGCCACCTTGCTGGTCATGTTGCTGTGCGGTATCGATTTGCAACGTATTTCGTTAGGGGCATTGATCCTGGCGCTGGGCCTGTTGGTGGACGATGCGATGATTGCCGTCGAGATGATGGCGCGCAAGCTGGAAGAAGGCTGGGACCGGATGCGCGCCGCGACCTATGCCTACCGCGCCACGGCGTTTCCGATGCTGACCGGCACCTTGATCACCATCGCCGGTTTCTTGCCGGTGAGTTTAGCCAAGTCGCAAGCCGGCGAATACACGGTGTCGATTTTTCAGGTGGTGGGTATCTCGATGCTGCTGTCGTGGATAGGCGCGGTCGTGTTTACCCCGTATTTGGGATTTTTGATACTCAAGGTGCACACCAATGCCGACGGTCCGGTCCACGACTTGTTCGATACGCCGTTCTACAATCGCTTGCGCCGCTGGGTGGATGCCTGCGTGGCGCACCGCAACAAAGTGATTATCGCCACGTTGGTATTGTTCGGCCTTGGTATCGTGACGTTAAGCCGCGTTCCCGAACAGTTCTTCCCGCTATCCAACCGGCCGGAAATCATCGTCGACCTCTGGCTGCCGGAGGGCAGTTCGTTTGCGGAAACCGAAGCCGCCGCCCAACGCATGGAGGCTTTATTAGCCGAAGACGAGGATGTGGTGAATGTGGCCAGCTATATCGGCGGCGGCACGCCAAGGTTTTTCCTGCTGATCGTGCAGCAACTGGCGAATACCAATCTGGCCGAATTGGTGGTGATGACCAAGGATAATGCGGCGCGCGAACGGGTGATGCAACGCGTCCGGCAGGCCTTCGCCACGGACTTTCCGGACGTGAGAGGACGCGTCATGCGCCTCAATGTCGGGCCGCCGATGGATTATCCCGTGGTGTTCAGAGTGCTCGGCGAAAACCCCAATATCGTGCGCGCCATTGCCGATCGGGTGGCCGAGGTTGTGCGCGGCAATCCCAATGCCGTGGATGTCAATGACGACTGGCACGAGCGCATGCCTTCGTTGCGCTTGGCGCTGGATCAGGACAAGGCCCGTGCCCTCGGCGTTTCGACGGCCAGCCTGTCGCTGGCCTTGCAGGCGCATTACACCGGCATCCCGGTCGGGCAATTGCGCGAGCAGGATAAATTGATCGACATCGTCTGGCGGGCCAGCCCCGAACTGCGCAGGGCCGCCGACGAATTGCCGGAGGTTGCGGTTCGCACCGCCAACGGCAAATCGGTATCGCTGTCGCAGTTCGTCAAGTTCGAGACCGTGTTCGAGGACGGCGTGCGTTGGCGCCGCAACCGCTTCCCGGCCATCTCGGTACGCGCAGACGTGGCCGACGGCATGCTGGCCCCCGATGTGTCGGCGCAAATCATCCCGAAGCTTGAGTCCATAAAAAACCAGCTGCCGGCCGGCTATTTCATCGAGACCGGGGCGGCCAAGGAAGATGCCTGGATTGCCCAGAAGTCCATCCTGGTCTGGATTCCGCTGGTGCTGATCGTCACGTTGATCTTGTTGATGATGCAGTTGCAGAACCTGTCCTGGACTTTCATGGTGTTCAGCACCGCGCCGCTGGGTGTGATAGGCGCGGCCTTAGCCTTGCTTTTGTTCGGAGCACCGTTCGGTTTCATGGCACTGCTCGGCATTCTGGCGCTGGCCGGCATGATCATGCGCAACTCGGTGATTCTGGTGGATCAGATCGAACAGGACGAAAAAGCCGGGCTGGACACCTGGGCCGCCATCGTCGAATCGACGGTGCGGCGTTTCCGGCCCATCTTGTTGACGGCCGCCGCCGCCATCCTGGCGATGATTCCGTTGTCGCGCAACGATTTCTTCGGCCCACAGGCCATCGCCATCATGGGTGGATTGACGGTGGCGACCGCGCTGACGATCTTTTTCCTGCCGGCGCTTTATGCGGCCTGGTTCAGAGTGAAACGTGGAGACGCAAAAGTTCCCTCTCCCGCCGGGAGAGAGTTGGGGTGAGGGAATAAAAAAGGTAGGTTGGGCTGAATGTAATGAAGCCCAACGATTTGATTTTGTTGGGCTTCGCGATGCTCTGCCCAACCTACATTTTTGGCGTATACGACCACGGAGTTTTGCAATGAATACTAGATATTTAACACCGCTAACCCTATTGTCCCTAGCTTGGCTAAGCGCCTGTACGCCGACTCGTGTCGGCGACCAAGTAGCGCTCAATAGCCCGGCAAAATGGAAACACGTATCCAACGCCCAAACCGCCGAAACGGCGGACTTGAAAACTTGGTGGCAAGGGTTCAACGATCCCTTGCTGAACGAATTGATAGACCGCGCGCTACTTGCCAACCATGACCTGAAAATTGCCACCGCCCGCGCTCGCGAAGCCAACGCGATGGTAACTATCGCTGAATCAGCGTTGTATCCCAGCATCGATTTTTTTACCTCCGGCGGCCGGGAAAAGCGGATAGACCGGATCGTCGGCGTGCCGGGCGCACAGGGCATCGAACTGATCGCGCCTACCGCTGATGCGGTCAGCGGCGGCTTGGCCGCGCGTTGGGAAATCGATTTATTCGGCGGACGGCATTTGGCAGCCGAAGCCGCGGCGGCTCAAGCCGAAGGCAGTGGAGAAGCCCTGCATGCGGCGC
This sequence comes from Methylomonas sp. LL1, assembly GCF_015711015.1. Classification (NCBI taxonomy): domain Bacteria; kingdom Pseudomonadati; phylum Pseudomonadota; class Gammaproteobacteria; order Methylococcales; family Methylococcaceae; genus Methylomonas; species Methylomonas sp. LL1. Next base: position 1,163,892 of record NZ_CP064653.1, on the reverse strand, counting down.
AAGTAGGGTTGTTGGCACAGGTGGCGACCAATTATCTGGAACTGCGCGGCGTGCAGCAACGTATCGGCATCCTGCAAAAAAATATCGACTTGCAGCGGGAGCGGCTGAGAGCCTTGCAATCGTTTTATCGAGCCGGCCTCGGCAACGAAGCGGACATCGCCCGCCAACAGACTCTGTTGCATGGCACGGAAGCCACCTTGCCAATGCTGAGCAACGCCGCGAAAAACCTGATCCATCGCTTGGGCGTGTTACTGGGCGAGCAACCGGAGAGTCTGGAAAACCGGCTAAGCGTCGTCGTCCCGATGCCTAAGGAAGCGCCGAACCTGCCCGGCCTGCTGCCGTCCGATTTGCTGGCGCAAAGACCGGATCTGCGCTTTGCGCAAACCGAAGTCAGCGCGGCGGCGGCCAGCCTGGGTTCGGCGCGAGCCGATCTGTTTCCGAAACTGGTGCTGTCGGCCAGCGGCGGTTTCGGCTCGCTGGCGGTCGGCGGATTTCCGAGTCTGGCGGAGAGCGTTTATGCGCTGGGCTCCGGCCTCACAGCACCGATCTTCAACGCCGGACGCATCCGGGCACACATCTCTGCGGCCGATGCCCGGCTGGAGCAAGTCGCGGCCAATTATGAGAAGACTTTTCTGCTGGCGATGGAGGACGTGGAAAACGCCTTCGTGGCCCGTCAATCCGCGCTGGAACACTTTGAGCGATTAACCCAGGCTGAAGCTGCGGCGGAAAAAGCCTACCGCTTGGCCGATGCCTTATATCGGCGCGGAGCGGGCGATTATTTGGCCGTACTCGACGCCCAGCGCGGCATGCTGGCCGTCAACGACGAACGTGCGAAGGCCGAGACAGCGACACGCGTAGCCATGGTGGCTATCTACCGGGCTTTCGGCGGCGGCTGGATAGCGGAACCGTCGGCAATCCGCATCGATCAGGCTAACCGCTGACAGCTGTAATCACTCTGGAAAAAGGCTAGAAAATCGATGTTGACACGATGGCTTGATTTTGGATGACTCAGGGTATTTGGGAAATGCAATTCGGGTTATTGCTTGCCGACCATCTGCCCCAACCTAACCAAGGCCTGATTGACTCGCTCATCCCAATCGACCGCACAATTCAGGCGGATGAAATTGCGGTATTTTTGCGTCGCCGAGAACATCGGGCCGGGCGCGATGCTGATGCCTCGCTCCAATGCTCGCCGGCTCAACGCCGTCGCATCGACAGTTTCCGGCAGTTCCACCCAGATCACGAAGCCGCCCTCCGGTTGGGTAACGCGGGTGCCTGGCGGAAAATAAGCGCCGATGGCCGCCGTCATTCGCTCCACCGCTTGCCGGTATTGGTTGCGCGCCTGGCGCAGATGGCGTTCGTAGCCGCCCTTGGCCAGCATTTCCGCAACCGTCAATTGCGCGTGAGTCGGCGTCGCCAGATTGCCGACGTATTTCAGATATTCGGTTTGTTCCAAGTGTGGCCCGGCCACCAGCCATCCTACCCGTAAACCGGGACACAGCGATTTGGAAAACGAAGAGCAATACAACACTCGTCCTTCGTTGTCCCAGCTTTTCGCCAGCGACGGCCGTTGCGGGCCGAAACCGAGGTCGCCGTAAATGTCGTCCTCGATCAGCGAGATCCGGTAGCGATTGGTCAGTTCCACCAAGGCGCGTTTGCGGGTATCGCTCATGCAATAACCCAAAGGGTTGCTGAAGTTGGGCACCGCGATACAGGCCTTGATCGGCCATTGCTCGCAAGCCAGTTGCAGCGCATCCAGCGCGATGCCGTCGCGCGGATGGGTCGGAATTTCGATCGCGCGCAGCGACAACGATTCGATGACTTGCAGCAGTCCATAAAAGGTCGGCGATTCGACGGCGACGATGTCGCCCGGCCGGGTAACTGCTTTTAAAGCCAGCGTCATCGCTTCCTGACAGCCATTGGTGATCAGGATGTCGTTGGGATCGACCGGGCAGCCCTGTTCGGACATACGCCGGGCGATTTGCCGGCGCAATTCCGGCGCGCCCGGCGGAAATTCGTAATTGGCAATGCGTTGGCTGTAACGGCGGGCGACATTGGCCGACAACTGGGCCATTTTTTGTGTCGGCAAAAACGACGCCGACGGCACCGCCGCGCCCAATTGCACGATCCTCGGATCGTTGGCAGCCTTGACCAGACGCAACACTAATTCCTGCCCCGTCACCAGCGTCGGTTCGCGCGGTGGCGCCGACATGGCTGGTTCCTGCAGCGAACAGCGCGGGCGCGACTTGACGTAATACCCCGAACGCTGGCGGGCTTCGAGATGGCCTTGGTCCTCCAGCAACCGTAATGCGCTGACCGCCGTTGCGGTACTGACTTGGTGCCGCTGGCTAAGCTGACGGACACTGGGCAGGCGTTCCCCCGGTCGATACAGATTCTGGGAGATGGCGTTGAGCAAATGTTCGGCGAGGTTTTCGTAGCGAAGATTCATGGCGTTTGCAATACAGTTGAGGCGTTTGGCTATCGATACAATTCATTTTGAGTCGAAATTGTATCGATATAATTTACAGATTTTGCATCTGTATTGATCGCCGCATCATAGTCTAAAGTGACGCCTCCGATCAAACAGGGCAAGACTATGAAATTCCGTTTGTTGAACCGCGCCGCGTTTGCCGCTGGCGGTCTAAATCTCAGTAATCCTCCCCAATCCTCCGAGCTGACACGCGGTTATTGGTTCGGCTGTGCCGGCATCCTCGGTTTCAGCCTGACCTTACCGGCGACCCGGCTAGCGGTGGCGGAACTCGATCCGGTATTCGTCGGCCTGGGCCGAGCGGTAGTCGCGGCACTATTCGCCGCATTGGCGTTGTGGTGGCGAGGCGGTCGTTTACCCAAGGGCCGTCAATGGCTCAGATTGGCCGCAACCGCCGGCGGTGTGGTGATTGGTTTTCCGCTACTGTCGGCATTGGCCTTGCAACAAGTTTCGGCGGTGCATGGCGCCGTGGTGGTCGGCTTGACGCCGTTGTTGACCGCCGGTTTCGGCGTGCTGTTGTCGGGTGAGCGGCCGGCATGGCGATTCTGGCTGGCAACGGCATTGGGTAGCTCCGCGATCCTGATCTTCGTTTACCGGTCCGGTGTGGCAGGTTTGCAGCAAGCCGATCTGTATTTACTGGCGGCGATTGCCTGCGTGGCCTACGGTTATGCCGAAGGTGCGCGGTTGGCCAAACAGCTCGGCGCTTGGCAAACCATCAGCTGGGCCTTATTGATAAGTGCACCGCTGTTGTTGCCGTGGGTGGTGCAAACCGCGCCGTCGCGCATCGAGCTGGTCGGCTGGCCTAGTCTGTTGGGCTTCGCCTACGTCAGTGTGGTCAGCATGTATCTGGCATTTTTTGCCTGGTATCGCGGTTTAGCGCTGGGCGGCACCGCGCAGATCGGCCAACTGCAATTGCTGCAGCCGTTTCTCAGCATGGCAGCCGGTTCGGGGTTGATCGGTGAAAGTGTCGAGATTGAACAATTGGCAACCGCCTCTGTAGTCGTCGCCTGCGTCTTGGCCGGCAGAAAATCTTCATGCCAACGTTAACATCAGGAGCATTTTATGAGTACCCATTCGCTAACTTGGCTGAACGGCCAATTGCTGCCAACCAATCAAGCGTGTATCCCGGTCAACGACCACGGACTACTTTACGGCGACGGCGTGTTCGAAGGCATACGTTTTTACCGGCGCCGGGCTTTTCGTCTGCAACGGCATTTGCAACGCCTGGCGCTGTCGGCGCGGGCGATTGCGCTGGAAATACCATACTCCACCCAGGAATTGGAGGCTGTCATCGAACGGCTGATCGAAGCGTTTGCAGACGACGACGGCTATATCCGGCTGATGGTGACGCGCGGCGCCGGACCGCTGGGCTTGAATCCCAAAAGCTGTGCTCAGCCTAATGTCATCGCCATCGCCGATCAGTTGACGATGATAGACATCGGCCAACAAGCTGGCGCGCGGCTGATCGTTTCGTCGGTGCGCCGCTTGCCGGCCGACGGCCTGGATCCGCGCATCAAAAGCCTGAATTATCTGAACCACATTCTGGCCAAAATCGAAGCCAACCATGCCGGCGCCGACGAAGCAATACTGCTCAACGCCCAAGGCCGGGTGGCCGAAGGCACCGCCGACAATGTGTTCATCGTCCGCGACGGCTGCTTGCTGACGCCGCCGTGCAGCGAGGGCGCGTTGGAAGGCATCACTCGTGAGTTGGTGCTACAGTTGGCGCAGGATAACGGCGTCGAAACCAGCGAACAGCCGTTGGGCGTGTACGACTTGTATGCCGCCGACGAATGTTTCTTGACCGGCACCGGCGCGGAACTGATTGCGGTCGCCAGTATCGACTGCCGATCAATGCCTAGTTGCCCCGGACCGGTGTTTCACCAATTGCAACAGGCATTTCGGCGGACCATAGACCAAGAGTGCGGAGGCATCTTATGAATTTGTTGGAAAATTTGCAGTTGCAGGCGCGTTACAGCCGATGGGTGAATCAACGTCTGTACGACGCTTGTGCCAGCTTGACAGACGACGAGCGCAAACAGGATAGGGGCGTGTTTTTTGCTTCGATCCACGGCACCTGGAACCATTTGCTGCTGGGCGACCGCGTCTGGCTGGCCCGCTTGCAAGGTCAACCGGTGCCATACCAACGCCTGGACTTGGAGCTTTACGCCGATTTTGCCGAATTGCGCGCGGCGCAAGCCGATTGCGACCAGGCTTTGCTGGATTGGATTCAAGGTTTGCAAAGCGACGATTTACAACGGCGCATCGCCTTCCGCAGCCTGTCCACCGGGCAAGATAAAGTGTTGGCCGTGACCATTATGCTGACTACCTTGTTGATCCACAAAACCCACCATCGCGGCCAAATCACCGCGTTGTTGAGCCAGTGCGGTTGCGACTACGGCGCCATCGATTTCATCTGCGCGCCGTTTGTCGACTAATCTTGCATTTTTGTAACTATTTAGCGCGAAGCAAAAAACCCCTCTCCTGTTGGAGAGGGTAGGGTGAGGAGAATTAGAACAATGCATTTTGCCTATTTAAACCTCCTCACCCCCGCCCTCTCCAGCAGGAGAGGGAGTAAACCGCCAGCATTTTTCAATCTTCTTAGGATCGTTCCCCATGACTGAATCAACGTTCCCAATTGCCGCCGAAGCGGAGCAAGTGCCGCCGCGCGCAAGAAAATCCTTGTATCCGCAAGCCATTTTGCACTTGCATGGCGCCCGGCTGGAGGGCCGTGAAAAACGGGCGTTAGGCGAATTGTTTGGCCTGCAAAATTTCGGCGTCAATCTGACGCGGTTGGCGCCGGGGGCGATATCGGCTTTGCGCCATGCGCATAGCCAGCAGGACGAATTTATCTACATCTTGCAAGGTTGCCCAACCCTTTACACCGATGCCGGCCCCACGCCGTTGTCGCCCGGCATGTGCGCCGGCTTTAAAGCCGGCAGCGGCGATGCCCACCGGCTGGTCAACGAAACGGCGAGTGACGTCGTGTATCTGGAAATCGGCGACCGCAGCGCGGGTGACCAAGTCGTCTACCCGGACGACGACTTGCAGGCTGCCTTTGTCGATAATAACTTTCGCTTCGCCCACAAGGACGGGATGCCGTATTGAGAGCTTTTAAATTTGTCGCCGCCAATGCGGACGCGTGAGAACGTAAAACGCTAATCGCGTAGAATGTTCTGATTATGGAGGATGGGTGAGTAAAACCGACCCTAAGCTTAAGATGTCGTAAGATAATTAATTTGCAGGGACAACAAACGCTCAACAATCTGTCCGTCAAAATGTGCGATTAGCGTGCATGGTTCGAAGCCAATATTCACTTATCGCCTTGTATGCCTAGGACAAATTTAAAACAGGAAAATCACATAAATGCTAACCCATTTGCACATCAAAAACTTTAAAGCCTGGAAAGACACCGGTCCCATTCGTCTCGCACCGTTGACGGTGATTTTCGGCGCGAACAGCTCGGGCAAGAGTAGTTTGGGTCACTTACTGCTGGCGCTCAAGCAAACAACATTATCGGCCGACCGAAAGCGACCTCTTCACTTGGGTGATGATAATGCTCTTATTGACTTGGGCACGTTTGCAGAATGCCTGCATAACCATGATTTAACGAACGAGCTGGAATTTGAACTCGGATGGAAAATTCCAGGCAAAGAGCTGGTGGCGCGCGACCCGATCAGCCAGAAAAAATTTGCCGGAGATGAACTGCGGTTAGATGTCACGCTTTCGGCCGCTGCGAAAGAACAACCCAGAGTTGACAAGTTGACTTATCAACTTTTGCGTAACAATGAAAATCAGTTGTCAGTTGAATACTCGCGCGACGAAAAAAACAAACTGGATATTTCTTCGAACGAATATAAATTTGTGCGCAATACAGGAAGAATTTGGCCGTTGGATGACCCAGACAAGTTTTACCGCATTTCCGATCAGAGTCGCGCCCGCTTTCAAAATGCGGAATTTTTATCGGATTTTGCCTTGAGTACGGAAGCGGCGCTCAATAGTGTGTACTACCTAGGACCCTTGCGTGATCATCCAAAACGCATCTATTCATGGTCGGGAGAAACGCCGGAGAGCGTAGGACAGAAGGGTGAGTTTGCGATTGCAGCCATTCTGGCTGCCAGTGCCCAGGAAAGAAAGCTGAATCGTGGCCCTAAAAAACATTTGGCGCGCTTTGATGAGTTTATCGCGCAATGGCTTAAAGACTTGGGGATCATTGAAAGTTTTTCGGTCAAACCCGTGGCGGAAGGCCGAAAAGAATACGAGGTACTGGTCAAAACACACGCCTCAGCCAGCGAGGTCAAAATCACGGATGTGGGTTTTGGCGTATCACAGGTTTTACCCGCTCTGGTACAGGCTTTTTATTGCACTCCCAATTCGACGATTTGGATGGAACAACCGGAAATTCATTTACATCCACAAGTCCAGGCTGAATTGGCCGACGTATCTATCTCCGCAACGCAAGCCCGTGAAAACGGCAAAGAGCGCAACGTTCAATTGATCGTCGAAAGTCATTCAGAACATTTTCTCAATCGCCTGCAACGGCGAGTGGCAGAGGGTTCCGTTTTGCCTGACGATGTAGCGGTATATTTCTGCCATCGCACTGATGCAGCAACAGAACTGGAGCCACTGCGCCTTAATATGTTTGGAGAGATCGAAAACTGGCCGGAAAATTTTTTTGGTGATGAGATGGCTGACATTGCCGGCCGTACTTTGGCAGCGATGCACCGCAAAAAAGAACTCAATAAACAGGCCAGCACGCAATGAAGGCAGTAATTGATACCAATGTACTGCTAGTGGCAAATGGACGGCATCCGGAAGTTTCGCCTGAGTGCGTTGAAGAGTGTATTCGTCGTTTGCAGGACATGGAAAAATCAGGGATAACTGTCATTGATGATGACTTCCGGATTCTTGGCGAGTATCTGAATAAAACGCACCCGAATCAACCTAAAGGAGTAGGCGATAGTTTTTTAAAATGGCTGTTACAAAACCAAGGCAATACCGCAAGAGTAGAATTTGTAGCACTAACTGAAACCACGAATGATTATTTTGCGGAGTTTCCCGATCCGTCACTGCAACGTGTATTCGATGCGCCTGATCGCAAATTCGCGGCTGTAGCCAACGCTCACCCAAATAAGCCAACCGTTTGGCAGGCCGCCGACTGCAAATGGCTGGACTGGTGGCAGAGCTTGCAGGCAAAAGGTGTTAGAGTGGAATTTTTGTGTCCCGCCGACGCTTGCGTTTTTTATCGCAAGAAATTTCCAAACAATCCCTTGCCAGAGTTGCCGGCTTGAGTCGTGACCGGTTTCTTCCGCTACCCTCATACACCGCACCTTGCTTGGCTGGGTGAAGGTGTGCCACGCGATGACAAGGTGTTGACCACTGCTGAGGTCAAATCATTGCTTGCAGATGCAGTGTTGGTGGAAGAGAAGCTCGATGGTGCCAATCTAGGGTTGTCGCTTGATGCCGACGGTCAACTGCAATTGCAAAATCGGGGCCAGTATCTTACTGAACCTCATGCAGGCCAGTTTACGCGCTTGCCCGCTTGGCTATCTCAGCATGGTGACGCATTACACGCAGTGCTAAACCCTCGCTTAGTCTTTTTTTGTGAATGGTGTGCCGCGCGCCATTCGCTGGACTATTCAGCGCTGCCGGATTGGTTGCTTTTGTTTGATGTGTACGACAAGAGCGTTGGCCGGTTCTGGAACTCCTCTCGTCGTAATAAGTTGGCAAACGAAGCCGGTTTGGTAACGGTGCCGCAAGTGTTTTATGGTAAGACCTCACTTTCCGAACTGAAACGGTTAGTCGTGACCGCTCCCAGTAATTATCGATCTGGCTCCCTGGAAGGGCTGGTGATTCGCCGTGAATCGTCGGAATGGTGTGAAGTTCGCGCCAAGTTGGTACGGCCTGACTTCACTCAGGAAATTGATACACACTGGCGCAAGCGTTCGATTGAGTGGAATCGTATTGACTATTCGCCAGAAACAGTAGAGTAAACCACTACAACACACGTACTCATATTGAAAAAAACAGATAATAATGGTTTCTAGCGTGTGCTGATCCCATAGGAGAGATTGGCGCGAAATTTCAGTATTGGCCGAACTAATACAATCAGGTAAGCACTTGAGCATGAAGGCCGCGCGAATACCGAAGCGTATTAGCACGAACAAAGACTTCCGTTTCTCCCGAAAACGCTTCACTAGTCCGGGTCACGCGGGCTTAAGTTTTTGCCGATTTCTCCGCTTCGACTTCGAGCAAGACCATCGCCACATGGGCTTGGCCGTCCGCACATAACGGCACTTGATCTAGGTAACTCGAACAGACCGCTTCGATAAACGATTCTCTATGGTTTTCGGGAATCCTGTGCGTGTACGGCAGCCAGGTGGTTCGAATCCAGCTCGCCAGACCTTCCCGTCCGTCGTGGCTCATGTCCTTGGCGACGAGTTCGAGCCGTTTGACATTAAAGCCGGCGGCGTCCAGCATCACCCGGTATTCATCGACCGCTGAAAAGGTATACGGAAACTCGAAGCCGATAAAATACCGCGACCATGGCGCCGAGTCCTTGATCCGGTCAATCGCCGCCCGCATGGCGGCGGCATCGCCTTGTCCGCCCATGCGCAGCAGGATTTTGCCGCCCATTTTCAGGCTTCGGTATAAGCCGTCGATCACCGGTTGATGCTGCTTGACCCAATGCAGCACCGCGTTGGAGAACACAACGTCAAATTGTTCGGCAAAGCTTAAATTCCCCGCATCCATGACCCGAAACGACAGGTTAGGATGTTGCTGTTCCGGGTAGCTATGCTTGGCTAGAGCTATCATCGCCTCGGCATTATCGATACCGACCACCGCGCCGCAATCGACGATTCTGGCGATTTCCGCCGTGACTTTGCCGTCGCCGCAACCTAAATCCAGCACGGTTTCGTGGCCGCTTAGCTGCAACAGTGCGATCAGTTCTTTAGCCCATTGCTGTTGGGCTTGCGAGTTTTGAGCATAATCCTGGGCGTTCCAGCGGTAAGTATTCAATGTTGTCTCCTGTTTCACTTTATAAGGTTTGCGGTTGGCGAGTTGTTTGAGTTAAACCCGCCGATTTAATGGAGTGGTGTTGCAGAATGCCGGTATCGTTGGCCAAGCGATTGCAACCGCTGATCAGCGCCTTGATCGATGCGTTGATGATGTTGCCGTCCATGCCGACGCCATAGGCGGTTTGGCTATTCGCAGTCGCCAGTTCGACAAAGGCGCAGGCCAGGGCATCGCCGCCGCTGCCGGTCGAGCGTTCCTCGTAGCTGCACACCACCACTGCGCTGCCGAGCGAGCCTAAAGCCTGGATGGCGGCGGCTATCGGTCCGTTACCCAGGCCGGTTAATTCGTGCGACGTGCCATCAAATTCGATTTGCAGCTGTATGCCTTGGCCTTGCGCATGCTCGAACAATTGGTGATCCAGATAACGCCACGGTTTTGCCGCGTCGAGATAAGTCTCTGCGAACAATCGCCACAACTGTTCCGCGCCGATTTCGCCGCCGCGGCGGTCGGCATGGCGTTGCACCACTTGCGAAAACTCCAACTTCAGGCGGCGAGGCAGTACGACCCCATAATGGCTTTCCAACAAATGGGCGATACCGCCCTTGCCGGACTGGCTGTTGATGCGGATCACCGCGTCGTAACCACGGCCGACATCAGCCGGATCGAACGGCAGATAGGGCACATTCCAGACGCTATCAGGCTGCCGCGCGGCAAAGCCTTTCTTGATGGCGTCTTGGTGCGAGCCGGAAAATGCGGTGAACACCAACTCGCCGGCATAGGGTTGGCGGGGCGGTACGCTCAAGCCAGTGCACGCCTCGAAATCGCCCACCACTTTATTGATGTCGGAAAAATCCAAGCCCGGCGCCACGCCCTGGGTGTAGAGATTCAACGCCAGCGTCACCAAATCCACGTTGCCGGTGCGTTCGCCGTTGCCGAACAAGCAACCCTCGACGCGCTCGGCGCCGGCCATCAACGCCAGTTCGGCGGCGGCTACCGCGGTGCCGCGGTCGTTGTGCGGATGCACGCTGAGGATGACGCTGTCGCGGCGGGCGATATGGCGGTGCATCCATTCGATCTGGTCGGCGTAGACGTTCGGCGTCGCCGTTTCCACCGACGAAGGCAAATTCAGAATGATCTTATTGTCCGGCGTCGCGCCCCAGGCGGCACTGATCGCATCGCAAACTTCGACGGCAAACTCCGGCTCGGTGGCGGTGAAGGTTTCCAGGCTATATTGCAAGCGCCATTGGTTTTCCGGCTGGTTGGCGGTCAATTGTTTGACCAGCCGTACCGCATTGACGGCCATCGCCAATACCTCGGCCCGGCTCATGCCCAATACCAGTTCGCGAAACGGTTGAGAGGTTGCATTGACGATATGGACGATGGCCGAACGTGCGCCGTGTAGAGCTTCGACGGTGCGGCGCAACAACTGCTCGCGGGCGTGGCTGAGCACTTCGATGGTTACGTCGTCGGGTATCAACGCCTCGTCTATCAAGCGGCGCACGAAATCAAAATCGGTTTGCGAGGCCGACGGAAACGCCACTTCGATTTCCTTGAAACCGATGCCGCACAAGGTCCGGAACAGGCGCAGTTTGCGTTCGGCGTTCATTGGTTCGAACAAGGCCTGGTTGCCGTCGCGCAAATCGGTGCTCATCCAGATCGGCGCTTGAGTGATCGTGCGGTTTGGCCATTGCCGGTCGGCAAGCGCCACCGGCGGGAATGGGCGGTATTTGCGGGAAGGATCGGTCAACATGGCTGCGTGCTCTCGGTAAATGGGATGCCGATAAGATAAGCCAAACCGTCCGCTAGGCGATTGCGTTTGTGCTATGAAAAATGCCTATCATTGATAGAATATTGCCGTAAGAATGGAAAACGTTTTATTTAATTGTTTTAGTATCTGAATAATGGATATTTTATGGAACTGGATCGATACGACAGTCAAATCTTGAACATCCTGCAAGCCGACGGCCGCATCAGCAACCAGGACCTAGCCGATCGCATCGGCCTGTCACCGTCACCCTGCTTGCGGCGGGTGCGGGCGTTGGAGGAGGGCGGCTTGATCGTCGGCTATCGGGCGCTGCTGGACGCCAAAGCCTTGGGTCTGACGCTGATGGCCTTGATCCACATTTCGATGGACCAACACACGCCGGAACGTTTCAGCGCCTTCGAAGCGGCTATTGCCGGGATTCCGGAGGTGATGGAATGCCTGCTGATCACCGGCCAGGCCGCCGATTATCAGCTCAAGGTTATGGTCAAGGACTTGGACGCCTACCAGGAATTGCTGCTGAAACGTATCACCGGCATTGCGGGGGTCAGCGGAGTACATACCAGCTTCGTATTGCGGCGGGTGGTGGATAAGACGGCGTTTCCGGTTGGGGTAGGGGCATGATTATTCCGAAGGCTTTGCCATTACCGGCGGTCGTAAGGTAAAAGGGGGGTTATCACTTAGCTGGATGGTGCGGGCATGCATTTTTTGAGGTTGCGATGAGCGAACTGATTGCCTATCTACCCGAAGTTTTCGAACTGTTCGGCCCCGTTACCCTGCGCATGATGTTCGGCGGCTGCGGCATCTATCACGGTGGGTTGATGTTCGCCCTAGTGGTGGACAATACACTGTATCTCAAGGTGGATGCCGAAAGCGCCCATTATTTCGACGAGCAAGGGCTGGCATCATCGGGTCGATCATATTTATGAACAGCGCGCACGGTTCACGGGCCAAGTCGGCAGCGGAGCGAGGCGTGAGCAAATGATGCACCTCAACAGGTGTGAGCCCTTTTTGAGTCGTGGCGCGGAATGCAAAAGCCGAAATACCATGAGGTGTTTGCTCATAATCAAACAGTCAATGTGGCAGTTTTTAGCGTCATGAAGAGTCGAATTCACCGTAATCAAATTTGACCGCAGGGTTTTTATAAAAAACCGAGCATCGCCGCTTTGACGGCTGCCGAGGTTTTGTTGGCCGCATTCAATTTCGTCGCGGCATTGCTGATATGAAAATTAACGGTCCGCTCGGTTATTTTCATGATGCTGGCTATTTCGCCGGAAGTCTTGCCATCGGCAGTCCAGCGTAGTACCGCAACCTCGCGGTTGGATAATTTGGTATCCGCTTCCGGCAGCAATTTCGGTAACAAGCTGCGCGACAAGGCAATATGCGCATTTTGAGTTAACCAAGCCATTTTGAAAGCCTTGGCCGCAAGCTCGGTTTCGGTAAGCGGCTCATCGGATCGCGCTAAAGTGAGCATGCCGGTTGCGCCAGGGACATCCCGCATGGATTGCGCCCAACCATAACGCAAACCGAACGAACGCGCTTCCTCCCAAAACGCCGCCGTCGAAGCGAACAAACCGTCCGTCCACTGGATAGGCAGTGGCGAGCGCAGGGCGTGTTTGACGGTGGGATCGATCGCACAATAGTTTTTTGTCTGATATTGCGCTTGCCAAGCCATTGGATAGTTACTCTTTTTCACGATCTTCGGATTGCTCAGTGGCAGCGCCAACCTCAGTCCGTAGGCGCAGTAATCAAAACCCAATTCCGCACCCATTGAAACAATGGTTTGAAAAATCTGATGCTCATTTTCACAAGTCTGCAGTGCTTGAAGTTGAATTTCTTGCCAGGCTTTCATGGGGTTACCAACGTTAAAACTGTTGGAAAGCTTATCCTAAAATGGTGAATGCATCGAAATCCTGATTTACCGGCAAAGCAAAATGGCGATATAAGCTGTCAATATTGACAGTTGTTAGCCGACTGCAAATAGCATCTAATCTAACAAAGTTGGTAGGAATTTCAGCCACACTGTATCTTGTTTTAAGCCAACAGACACCCTTTTGATTGTTAAGCCGCCATGACCCTCGATATTTTCATTGCCGATACCGACGCCGACATTCAAGCCTGTTTTCCGGTGTTCAGCGAGCTGCGCCCGCATCTCAAGCAGGAGCAGTTCTTGGCCCAAATTCGCCGCCAGCAAGCGCAGTCCTACCAAATTTTGGCTGTTAGACAACAAGGCGCCATTAAAAGCGTGGCGGGTTTCCGGTTCGCCGAGTTTTTGGCCTGGGGCAAAATTCTGTATGTCGACGATTTAGCCACGCTCAGCGGCCAGACTTCGCAAGGTTTCGCCGGCGCCTTGCTCGATTGGCTGATCGAGCATGCGCAAGCGCACGGCTGCCAGGGCGTGCATTTGGATTCCGGCTATCAGCGCATTAACGCCCATCGTTTATATCTTAACAAGGGCTTTCAACTGAGCAGTCATCACTTTTCCCTGGCATTCAACACCTAGCTTGGCAATGAAAATACTGGCTTTATCCGGCAGCTTGCGGGCGGCGTCCATCAATTCCGCCGTGCTGCGCGCCGTAAAGCATTTGGCGCCGGCTTCGATTGAAGTCTGTTTGTTTTCCGGCCTTGGCAACTTGCCCTTATACAATCCGGATTTGGAAAACGCGCCTCCGGCCGCCGCACAGCTATTGCGTAACAAAGTGGCCTCGGCGGATGCATTGCTGATTGCCAGCCCGGAATACGCCCACGGCGTCACCGGCACCATCAAAAACGCGCTAGATTGGCTGGTGGCATTCGAGGGATTTGCCTATAAAACGGTGGCGGTATTGAACGCGACGCCGCGCGCCCATCATGCCGACGCCGCACTCCGGGAAACCTTGATCACCATGTCGGCCAAGCTGATCGAAGCGGCATCGATCACGTTACCGTTGCCGAGCGCGAATATCGGCGAAGCAGACCTGCTGGCTGCGCCGGAAATAGTCTCTTTACTTACCGACGTATTAGTGGAAATCGAACGCGCGGCGATGAAGCCATATCTGAACAGTAGCCTTTATATCGATAGCCAACATACCGCGATCGTCGCGCAAGCCGCCAAGTTGGCGGACGGTTGCGCCGATGAGGAAGAAATCGCCAAACGCTGTTTCGAATTCGTCCGCGACGAGATCAAGCATAGTTGGGACTACCGGCTGAATCCGGTGACCTGTAAAGCCTCCGAGGTGTTGATCCACGGCACCGGCTACTGTTATGCCAAAAGCCATTTGCTGGCTGCGCTGTTGCGCGCCTATGGCATTCCAGCTGGGCTTTGCTACCAGCGGCTGACCATGGACGGCGACCGGACTCCTTATTGCCTGCACGGTTTGAACGCGGTTTACCTGCAACAATACGGCTGGTACCGGATCGATGCGCGCGGCAACAAGCCCGGCGTGGAAGCGGACTTTTGCCCGCCGCTGGAAAAATTGGCGTTCCCGATTGTGAATCCTTTGGAACAAGATTTGCCCGGCATTCGGGCTGAGCCTTTGCCGGCCGTCGTCAAAGCCCTCACCGAACACCAAACCGTCGAGCAGGTTTATGACAACTTGCCGGACTTTATCGCTACAAACCAATGAACGTCGAAACGACCGCTTATTCATGAACTCGCCATTGATCATCCGCCACGCCGTGCCGGCAGATGCCGACGCAATCAGCCAGCTGATTCACAGAGTTGCCGGTTTTTGTACAGTTAACCCAAGCGGCGAAGGCACAGAGATGTTTTTTTCGAGCATTTCCGCCCAAGCTATTAACAGTTACATCGCTAACGCCAATTTCCTTTATCTGCTGGGTTTGTTCGGCGATACGCTGGCCGGAGTAGCTGCCGTCCGCGACGCGCGGCATGTTTTTCATCTGTTCGTAGCGCCCGTGTTCCAATACCAAGGCATCGGCACGGCATTAGCGTTGCGAGCCATCGAGTTATCGCTGGCCGCAAGTCCGTCGGAAACTTTCACGGTTAATTCCTCGCTGCCCGCCGTGCCGTTTTATGCGCGGCTTGGCTTTCAGCCGCAAGGGCCAGGCGTCGAAGACAATGGCGTGGCGTTTGTCCCGATGCAATTGGCGATCACAGACCTAATTCATTCTCTACCACAATCGCTGTCATGAACTGGCATTTCCCAAAACAGGCTTTAGGCATACAAAGTACGCCACTATCATATAAAAGCTCCTCAGTTTTTCTACGTTTTGCATGAATGCGCAGTGATGGAAATTACATTAATCAGGCACGGTAAACCGACGTTCGAGCTGAAAGGTAAAGCCAAAGCGCGGGACGTTGGCGAGATTATCAGCCGTTATGATTTATCCGGTATAGAAGACGAACCGCCGGAAAACGCCAAGCAACGTGCATCGGCATGCCATGCTGCCGTTTGTAGCGATTTTACTCGTTCTTTAGAGTCGGCCAAGGCACTGGGATTTAGCGATATTTTACTGAGCGATCCACTATTTCGGGAAATTGCTATCCCTCATTTCAAACAGGGTACATTGACGATGTCGGTCGAAGCCTGGGGCATACTGTTGCGGTGTCTGTCGGTAATTGGATTCTCGCGAAACGGCGAATCGCTCTACATGGCAAAAAAGCGGGCGCAAGTTGCCGCATCGACATTAATAGACATGGCGCGTGAGCATAAAAGTATCTTGTTGGTGGGACATGGTTTCGTTAATTACTTCATAGCTCAGGAATTGTTAGCCAGAAACTGGGTTGGTCCCTCAAAGCCGGGCGGCGGCTATTGGGAATATGGGGTATATCACTATCGTGCAACATGACATTCAAAGGGACAACGCCTCACTTTTATGCAGAATCCAAAAAACATGCTTGCATCCATTACCGGCAACACCAAAATACTCGGCGTAATAGCCGACCCCGTCAGCCAGGCTAGAACGCCGGTCATGGCAAACACATTACTGGATGAACGGGGACTCTTGGGGGCCTTTGCAATGCTTCCCATGCAAGTCTCGGCCGAAGGCTTTCCCGCATTTATTGCGGGCCTGCGCGCTATGAAAAACTTCGGGGGCGCAGTCGTCTCCATGCCTCATAAAATCGTTACCTCCAGTTTAGTCGATGAACTTACCCCGGAGGCACGCCTGGTCGGCGCCGTGAATGTGGTTCGCCGAAACCAAGACGGCCGCCTCATCGGCACCATACTGGACGGCGAGGGTTTTGTTGCCGGATTAGTCGGCGCCGGATACAACGTGAGAGGCGCGCACGTCCTTCTGGTCGGGGCTGGCGGCGCGGCATCGGCCATTGCTTTTGCCCTTGCAAAACACGGCTGCACTTCACTCTGCATAAAGAATCGAACGCCGGAAAGAGCCAGCGCGCTGTTAGCGAGAGTCAGCCATGCCTATCCTCAAGTAAAGATATCGGCAGAGGTGTATTCGAATGATCACTACGATGTCGCTATCAACGCCACTTCTCTCGGCATGAAGCCAAGTGACGAGCTACCGATCGCCAAGGGATTGATATGGCAATGCGACCTGATAGCCGAATGCGTGATCGCGCCGGAAATGACGCCGCTACTCCTGGAAGCGTCCGGACAAGGGAAGGTCGTCCAAACCGGCGTTCCCATGTTGGCCGCACAAATGAATCTTATGTTGGCATTTATGGGCGCCGAATGAGAGGCAAAATGCCAAGAGCGCTTGTCGATACATAGCAAATCCTGGATTGCAGTTATAGCCGGATAATAAGCGGGCTGCGCGCCGGAAATTACAAGTTTCAAACCATACCCTGTCAACACTGACAGTTGTTGCAAGACATCAACCTGGGTTGTAATTAACCCAAAATAATCAGTTTCTATGCAGAAACTTCTGGAGTCAAAATGCTAGGTGAAACAGCAGGTGCCGTTCGTGTTTTATTGCGGCTGGAGGGATTTTGTGTGCTGGTTGCGGCCTGCATCGCTTACGCAAAACTCGATCTGGACTGGAGTACTTTCGCAATCTACTTCCTGGTGCCCGATCTATCTTTGCTTGGTTATTTCGCCGGCGCCAAAGTTGGCGCCATTAGCTATAACACCGCACATTCCTACATCGGTGCCATTACCAGCCTGGTGATAGGTTTTACGGTTCCGTCTCCGGCACTGCAATGTGCCGGTTTAATCTGGTGTGCCCACATCGGCTTCGATCGGGCGCTGGGTTACGGACTCAAATGCCCGGAGGGATTTGGCTTTACCCATCTTGGCCGCATCGGGCGATTTGCTGTCAAACATTCAGAAGCGCAATAACCGGGTTAGAAACCCGAAACATTTAGGGAACATTGGATGGCTTTTACACTGGACAAGGTCGTACCTTGGGGACGTTCATACACCGAATATGTCGACATGTTTGGTCTGACCAAGGCCGATATGTAGCTGGAGAGTTACCTTCGCTGCCTTTCGAAAACGGAAAATTCGATATTGCCTTGTCGTCGCATTTTCTGTTTTTGTACAGCGCGCACTTGTCGGCGGAGTTTCATCTTCAGGCACTACAGCATTGCTAGCGAGGTGCGGGTTTTTCCGCTGCTTACGCTGGATGGATCGGTATCGCCTTATCTTTCTCTTGTCAGCGAAGAATTTGCCAGTCGAGGGTTTGACGTACAGATCGTTAAGGTTGTATACGAATTTCAACGCGGCGGTAATCAAATGCTGCTCATCAAGTCTAAATAACGAACTTGGATTAAAGCAACTATCGCATGTAAGTACACAAATGAAATTGAAGTTTATCCAAGCAACGCCAGACCACGCAGAAATTATAGGCTCGCTGGTAATTCAACTTACACAGGAAATCTGTGAGCGCACTCATGCGCAGCATTTCGATATCGATTTGGAAGGTACGGTTCAGCGCTGTGAAGCCTTGTTATCCGCAGGTCACTACGCGGCCATTGTTGGCTGGTCGGATAATACTCCCGTTGCCGTTGCGACCATCACCGAAACCTATGCGTTATATGCCGGCGGCAAAATAGGCGTCATTCAAGAGTTTTACGTGATTCCCGAGTTTCGCTGTTCGGGTGTCGGCGGCCTGTTGATTGAGCAGGTTAGAACTTATGGGCAACAGCGCGGTTGGTCGTGCATGGAGTTATGCACGCCGCCGCTTCCGGAATTCGAGCGGACATTAAGTTTTTATCAACATAATGGTCTTATTCCGGTTGGCGGTCGGAAAATGAGGCAGAATTTAGCGACAAATGGTTAAGCAATCGGGTACTTTGCATTAGATGCCATGGAGGAAGATTGATGAAATTCATTAAATGGTCTGTCGTGATTCTGCTGCTGTTGCCGATTTCCGCGTTGGCTTTTTTCAAACCGGTTCGGGTGTTGATTCCGGAAGCATTCGGCGTCAATTGCAACGAACAAAACCTATGTGTAGACGATTTTTCTCGGCTGGCGGCGGCGCAATCACTACTCAAGGATTCGAAAAATTATCTTGCCGCGCAATGGGGCTTGTCTATCGGCGAGCCGAAGATTATCTTCTGTAGCACGGAGCAATGCCGGTCGACATTCGGGCTATCTAACAAGGCTGGATTCACCTTGGGCAGTTTCGCTATCGCCATCGCGCCACGAGCTTGGCGGCAACACTACGTGGCGCATGAGCTCATCCATCATTGGCAGGCCGACCGCTTTGGTAGCCTGGTGTTGTTAACAAGTGAGCAGTGGCTGATCGAAGGCATGGCCTACGCCCTGAGTAACGATCCGCGCGTAGCACTGCACGAACCCTTTGAATCCTATCGTCAGCGGTTCAATGACTGGTACAGGCTTAAAGCAGACATCCCGCTCAAAGAATCGCTGGCTGGGGTACTTTAAAAATGGTGTCAATGGGCCTATGCCATTTCCGGTTTCCAATTCGCCCCCAACATCCGCTATATCGTCGGTTTTGGTCCGCTTGAGACGCCTAACAAGTTTCTCGCTATGAACAATATTTGTGTCATCTTCGATTTGGACGGCACGCTGGTTGACAGCGAGGGACTGTGCAATCAAGCCTTTCTCGATCTGCTTCCGCAATTGCATGATCCACTGGAGACCTTGACCGAGCGCTATCGCGGGCAAAAACTAAGCTCGATTCTGATTGACCTAGAAAATCGACTTGGTCTAAATCTGCAAGATTCGTTTGAACAGCACTATCGTCAGCGTGTTACGGAACTCTTCGCGCATGATTTGAAACCCATGCCTGGCGTTTTGGAAATGCTCGCAACCCTGAACTCGCCGAAATGCATTGCTTCCAGCGGACCGCTTCCGAAAATCCGTCAGGCCTTGGAAGTTAGCGGCCTTGCTGCTTATTTTGGTGACAATCTATTCAGTTCGTATGAGATCGGTTCTTGGAAACCCGATCCGGGTTTATTCCAATATGCCGCCCATGCGATGGGCTTTATGCCTAGTCAATGTGCGGTGATTGAAGATAGTGAAGTGGGGGTTGAGGCTGCCATAGCAGCAGGTATGACGCCGCTTTACTATGCACAAACCGGCGTGACCAATTCATATCAGACCGCGGGCTATGTTTTATTCGATGATATGTCGCAGCTGCCGCAACTGCTCGAGCAATTTGCTAATATTACTCAATTCAACCGTTAGCCATTCAAGCCACCGAGACAGCCATGGTTAAGTGCTTCAACGAACTTTCCGCCAAACCTATCCATGTCGCCAACGGAATGACTATCATCATAGCGATTAAATCATTGCCAGGGGAATTTGCATGAGCCAGTTTATAGGTGGCTGCATGTGCGGAGCAATTCGCTATAAATTACAAACCGAGCCGCGTTTAGCGTTTTTATGTCAATGCAGGCAGTGTCAAAGAATCACCGGAACAGGCCATTCGGCCGAGGTTGTGGCATCGGAAAAGGACACGGCTATTTCGGGAGAGCTGAAATTTTACGAATTGACTGCCGATAGCGGCAATACAGTCACTAGCGGGTTTTGTCCACTTGCGGCAATCCGGTTTTAAAGAAATCATCGGGTTATCCGGGCATGCTGTTTTTTCATGCCGCAACCTTGGATACCCCGACTGTGTTTAAGCCGCAGACGGTGTTTTGGGCTGCCAGCCATCAGCCTTGGGATTATGTCAATCCCGATCTTGAACTGAAACAACATACTTAACATGAGGAAGTAGCGAATGAACCTAGCCAAACGTATTGTCTTGACCGTTATCGTGCTGATCTCCTGCGTCGGCTGCGACCAGGCCAGTAAATCGGTTGCCCAGTCGTTATTGTGCGAGACTGAAGTCTGGTCGTTTTGGGGGGACACGGTGCGCTTGCAATTGGCTCATAACCATGGCGCATTTTTGGGTCTGGGATCGTCGTTTCCGGAAAATTTGCGCGACGGCTTATTCTCGCTTGGCGTAGCCGGAATGTTAGCCGTTTTGCTGGGTTACATCCTGTTTTCCAAATCGGCCTCGCCGTCCTCGATACTGGCATACACGCTGTTGTTGGCGGGTGGCGTGGGCAATCTGATCGATAGATTGATGTACGGCGGCTATGTGGTGGATTTCATCAATATCGGCATTGGGCCAATCCGCACCGGCGTGTTCAACGTGGCCGATATGGTCGTGGTCGCTGGCACGTTGATGTTGCTTACCGGCATGCCCCGCGCGAGTAAACGGCTGTCTGAGCGATGAACCCCTTCAGCGAATATCCGCAATACGATGCCTTGGGTCTGGCGCAACTGGTGCAATCCGGCGAAGTTTCGGCAGGGGAGTTGCTGAAGGCCGCTCAGACGCGTTTGGCTGAGTTCAATCCGTTACTGAATGCTGTCGTCACGCCGATGGACGAACTGGCGGAATCGCTGGTGAAAAACCTAGGCAACCGCGGACCGTTTACCGGCGTGCCGTTCCTGGTCAAGGACCTGATGCTGCGTTTCGCAGGTGTCCCGATGTCGAACGGCAGCGTGGCGATGAAGGATTACCGTCCCGCCGCCGACAGCGAGATGGCCGCCCGGCTCAATGCCTCCGGTTTGATTACCTTCGGCAAGACCAACATCTCCGAGCTCGGCGCATCGGCGCTGGCCAACAACGCCGTGTTCGGTAGCACCCGCAACCCCTGGGATTTAAGCCTTAATTCGGGCGGCTCCAGCGGTGGCAGTGCAGCTGCCGTGGCCGCACGCATCGTGCCGATGGCCTATGCCAGCGACGGCGGCGGTTCAATCAGATTGCCGGCGTCCTATTGTGGCATCTTCGGTTTCAAACCGTCCCGAGGCTTGAATCGCTTCGAAGATTTATCGAAGGCTTGGGGCGGGGCTGTGGTCAGCCATGTCTGCACGATCAGCGTGCGCGACAGCGCCGCCTATCTGGATTGGGTGGCCGGCAACACCGATCAGGCTTCGACCAATCCGGCTCTGACGTCTTACCTGCACGCTACCACGCAGCCACCGAAACGGCTGAAAATTGCGCTGGTCAACCGGGCGCCTGTCGAGACGCCGATACACCGCGACTGTCTATCTGCCGCGGCCAAAGCCGCCAAACATTGCGAGGCGCTCGGCCACGTTGTGGAGGATGCGGTCTGGAATTTCGACGGCCGCGAATTGATGCGCGCCTTTCTGACCGTGATTTTTTACTATACCGCTCGGGATGTCGCCAATATGGCGCAGTGGCTGGAGCTGACCGAGCCTCAGCTGGCCATCGAGTTGAATACCCGGCTGATGGCCGGCATCGGCAAAGGCGTGAGCGACGAACAGGTACAGCAGGCGCTGGCTGTCTGGCAGCGGATTGCCGGGCGCTTGGCGGATTTTCATCGCCGCTACGACGTGGTTCTGACGCCGACAGTCGCCACGCCGCCGTTGGCGTCCGATGCGCTCGATCCCAATATCTTGGAACAATGGCTGATGCGCGGATTGCTGGTGACCGGATTGGCCGACAAGCTATTCTGCAACCGCTTGTTGGATGCGATCATCAGCAAAGCCGTGCAGCAAACGCCGTTCACCCCGCTTGCCAACATTACCGGCCAACCGGCCATGTCGGTGCCGCTGTATTGGAGCGACGACGGCTTGCCGCATGGCGCGCAGTTCATGGCCGCAACAGGTAACGACCGGCTACTGTTCCAACTGGCCGCCCAGCTCGAACAGGCCGAGCCTTGGAAACACAGGATGCCGCCCTTATGCCATCAATAGAATTTAGCCAATTCGGCGCCGGCGACGGCCAGCCGGTGATCTATTTCCACGGTACGCCGGGTTCGCCCGACGAATGCGAAATATTCGATGTTTATGGCAAACAACATCAGCTGACCATCATTTGTTATGACCGCTCGACCATAGCCCCTCGGTTGCAAGGTGCTGCGTATTATCAATGTATAGCCGAAGAGATTGCCAAGAAGGTTGGCGATAAACCCGTCGATTTTATTGGCTTTTCGATCGGAGCATTCGTAGCCTTACAAGTATGCCGCGCGATGAACGGCAAAGTCCGCAGCCTGCATTTGGTTTCCGCGGCCGCGCCGCTGGATGCCGGTAACTTTATCGACGCGGCGGCGGGAAAAGCCGTTTTCCGGCTGGCTCAAAATCATCCGTCGGCATTTCTGCGGCTGGCTCGCGTACAAGGATGGCTGGCGAGTATTTTTCCCGGCCTGTTGTTGCGAATGTTATTTTCCAGCGCGGCCGGTGAAGACAAGGCTTTGGCAGTGGACAAGACGTTTCGGATCGCCATGACCCGAACGCTCAAAACCTGTTTCAAGCGCGATTCGCTAGGCTACACTCGCGACGTTATTGCCTACGTGCAGCCCTGGAAAGCGACGCTGGCCGATATAAGCGTCGATACTCATATCTGGCACGGTGCGGAAGACAATTGGTCGCCGGTTGCCATGGCCGATTATTTGGCATCGGCGTTGCCTGGCTGTTCGAACATCACGGTACTGGACGGACTTTCCCATTATTCCTGTCTGTATCGAACCGCGCCGATGATATGCATATCGATCAAAACGTTGGGTTAAACAAAGAGTTTACCCATCCATGACCGTATCAATCGCATTGCTCGGCGAATACACGCCGACGTTAGGACATCGAAATTTGCATTGTCGAAAGTCCCGCCTGCAATTGGGGATTCCGCGGCATGCACGGCGACGAAGTGACCTTGAATTACAAAATCAATGTCTAAGCGACATCGACACTTAAACGGTAAGTATCCAGCAATCACTCATGTATATCCCCAAACATTTCGAACAACCCAGAATCGATGTCATGCAGACATTGATACGCGATTATCCACTGGCGACATTAGTTACCTTGTCCGCCAAGGGCCTGAACGCTAACCATATTCCGTTGCATTGGGTGGAGGACGACGGTTCACCTTACGGCAGTTTGCACGGCCATATCGCCCGCTCGAATCCGCTGTGGACGGACTTCGAACCGCAAACCGAAGTATTGGCGGTGTTCCAATCAGCAAATGCCTATATTTCGCCATCCTGGTATGCGACCAAACCTGAAACCGGCAAGGTGGTGCCCACCTGGAATTACGCCGCCGTGCATGCTTACGGCAGGCTGCGGATCATCGACGATCCAGTCTGGATTCGCCGGCAATTGGAGGCTATGACGCAGGAATTCGAAGCTGGTTTTCCCGAGCCCTGGTCTGTATCGGACGCCCCGGCTGATTTTACCGAACGATTGATCACACAGATTATCGGCATCGAAATCAGCGTGACGCGGCTGCAAGGCAAGTGGAAAGTCAGCCAAAACCAGCCGCCGGAAAACCAAAGTAGCGTGATCAAAGCTTTGAGCGAATCCGGCCAGCCGGCCATGGCAAGTTTGGTCGCCGATGCAACCAAATCCTGAGTCCAACCATTGAGAGAAGTCGCCATGAAGCCATTTGCTGTTCGCCAAGCTACGCTGTTCGACCTGGATGCACTCATTCCGTTATTCGACGGTTACCGTCAGTTTTACGGTAAGCCCAGCGATCCGCATGCGGCGAGATCATTTTTGCGGGATCGATTCGAACACGGCGAATCGATACTGTTCCTGGCCGAACAGGACAATAGAACCACCGGCTTTGTCCAGCTTTATCCCAGCTTTTCGTCAGTCTCGCTGGCTAGAACCTACATTCTCAACGATCTGTTCGTCGATGCAGGATTTCGCAGACAAGGCATTGCCGGCCGGCTCATAGCGGCGGCAGTCGAATATGCGGCCGCCTTAGGCGCTGTTCGCCTGACCTTGTCAACGGCAGCAATCAACACAGAGGCGCAGGGGCTTTATCGAACAACAGGCTGGACGCGCGACGAACAGTTTTATGTCTACCATTTGCCGATCCCGGCCATTGAGCTTTTAAGCGAATAAATCATGAATGCTTTGTATGATTGGTTCGGTATGAACCAAGAAATTTTTTACGCCGTTAATGCTTAGGAGAACGGGGATATGAAACATCACATCATTACCGTAATGATTTTAGCGGTAGCCGTGGCTTGTTATCTGGCTGGCTATTCCGGTGTTGGTAACGCCGCCTTCATCGTTGGGGCAGCCTTCGAGACGTGGTTTTGGATTCGGCTCTTGATCAAACGTCCGTCAGCTTAAAGCGGATTAATCTTCGACGCTGATTGGCAGCCGGGATAGTATGCCATGTTCATGGCGCGCGGCGGATCGTCCACCGGTGGGCACAAGCTGAAGCGCCACTTATCGTTGCTGGAAGACATACTGTACACGTTCTAATTGCCAAAACAGAGCCCCGATGAATCATTCAAACGAAATGTTGAGCCAGGAACTGGTGGCGATGGCAAAAAATGATCTCTCGGTACGGGAGGCGTTGGTCGCCGATGGCTCTCTAAGCCACGCTCTCTATCACCCGCGCATGGAGGCCGTACATAAAAGCAATGCCGCTCGCCTTGAGGCCATCATCGAGCAATATGGTTGGCCTGGAAACCGTCTTGTGAGTGAGGAGGGGGCTTGGGCGGCATGGTTGATCGCTCAACATGCCATTGGCAATCCTTCATTCATGCGGCATTGCCTTTCTTTGCTGAAGCAAGCCGCCTCCAACAACGAAGTGATGCTTTGGCAGGTGGCATTTCTGGAAGACCGTATTCGCATGTATGAGGGAAAACCGCAACGTTACGGGACTCAATTCCAGCCAAATAAGAATGGCGAACTCGAACCTTATCCAATCGAGAATCCGGAAACCGTCAATGATCGACGGCTTGCGGTCGGCTTGAATACCATCGAGGAAAGAACCGCCGAATTAACAGCGCAAAGCACGCGCGAGAATATTCCGACACCGCCCGACCTGGATGAGCAATATCAAAAATGGCTTTATTCCGTGGGTTGGAGAGTTGCAAGTTGAAGCCCAGCAACCGGTTCGGATATGGTTCGATTTCTCGCAGCATCCAACCTTCCGTTCGCTGACATGACATTCGTATTGTTGCAGCGTTTGCGCTACTTGCTGTTCGGCTTGGCAATCGCATGTTTTTAAGCGCTGGCGGGCGCCGTTTATCAAACCGAAAGAACTGCGGACATTTCATCATGCAGGACCAAGCCGATGGATTTGTCGGCGCCGTGAGCGAATTTGCGAAATCTCTTGCTCGGAAATCGGATGGCGAACGGCCAAGCAATTTTTTCGCCGGGCTTGCGCGAAGTGCCAAAATCAACGTTTAGAAACCAAGAGGATAAATCGATCATGTTCGAACTCTACATTGCCAATAAAAATTACTCATCATGGTCGCTAAGACCTTGGGTACTGATGCGTGAACTCGACATTCCATTTATCGAAAAGCTCTTCCCGTTTGCCGAAACCGATGAAACCAACGCCTTCCACAGTTTTTCGCCAAGCGGAAAAGTCCCCTGCCTGATCGACGGCGAAACAGTTGTTTGGGATTCGCTGGCGATTACCGAATACTTGGCCGAGCGAACCCCGGCGGTTTGGCCGGCCGATGCAGCGGCGCGAACCTGGGCGCGTTGCGCGGTTGCGGAAATGCACTCGGGGTTTCAGGTACTGCGGGAGTGTTGCACGATGAATTGCGGGCTACGGATTCAAATGGCATCGTCTTCGCCGGCGCTGGAAAGGGATCTGACGCGACTGAATGAACTATGGCTCGATGGCTTGACTCGCTTTGGCGGCCCCTTCCTGGCCGGGCAGGTATTTACCGCCGTGGACGCTTTCTTCGCGCCCGTCGCATTTCGCGTACAAACCTATGGACTGGAGTTGGCCCCTGCTTGCCGAACCTACGTCGATCGTTTGCTAGCATTGCCGGCCATGCAAGATTGGTATGCCGCCGCGTTGAACGAAACATGGCGCGATGAAGAACACGAGCAGATGGCCCGAAACGCCGGCACTTGGCTGCACGACTATCGTGGCATTGGCCCGTAAGCTCGCGTGCAGAGCTAGGCAGTGTCATAAAATACGCCAGTCGCCCCAATCCAAAGCATGAGGACCATAGACGATTAACCGGCCTTTAAACACCGTTCGCCTTTATGCCCTTGAGGGTACTGAGTTTGTCGAAGGGCAGGCTGCAGCGGGCTTGGACAAGCTCAGCCCGAACGGAATACCGGTGATAACTTAGGCCGGATTAATAATTGCTATGTGTGCGTTAGTAGTTGAATTGCTTCCGCCGATATATTTTGATCAGTAACGCTACGCGAAGCCATTTAGAAGTCGGTTCTCGGACCGACAGCCGAGATACTTTCTTTTGCGCGGCCAAAAGAAAGTATCCAAAGAAAAGGCCACCCACATGCCGCTGAATCCTGCGCTTCTCGCTTTTGTCGAGGGTTTTCCGAAGGAGCTTCCCAGCCCCTACGTAAAACGCGCGGCATCCCTGCCGCGCCCCTTCGGGCAAATCACTCGGTACATCCATGTACCTCGCCCTTCGGGTGCTGTGCATGTAAATCGGCTGTCCTGCCGATTTGTCTCGACAAAAGCTGCGATGCTCGGGCGGTATGTAAGAGGTTTAAAAGCGTGCCTTCGGCAGTTGTTCGCTTCGCGGCTTTTTGCAGACAAAATCAACTGCTAACGCAGACTTAACCTTAATAAAACCCAATGGACAACCACGATATGATCAAAAAAGTAGGCAACACCACCATCAACCCCAAGCACCGCGCGACATGCCATTGCGGTTCGGTGGAACTCGAACTCGATCTTCCCGACGGCATCGTCGATCCGCGCCGTTGCGATTGTTCGCTATGCCGGCGCAAAGGCGCGATTATGGCGTCGGTGCCGCTCTCGGGAATCAGGGTCGTTAAGGGTGAAGAGGTCCTGAAGCTTTATCAATTCAACACGATGAGCGCCAAACATTATTTCTGCTCGAATTGCGGCATCTATACCCACCACCAGCGCCGATCGGAACCTAGTCTGTATGGCTACAACGTCGCCTGCCTGGAAGGCGTTAACCCTTTTGAACTGGGCGAAGTGCGAACCGGGGATGGTATCAATCATCCGGCGGATCGGTAGGGGTGACGATTCGTCATTTTTAGTGCATTTTAGGGCAGTCAGGTCTATACTTCGAACCGTAAATCCTATTTTTTGCATAAAACCTGCAATTTTTGATAATTCTTGTCGCGGCCAAATACAAATCATGCTAGTTGAATTCAGCGTTGCTAACTTTAAGTCGATTAGGGAGCAACAAACGTTAAGGCTTACTCCAGTTAAAGCTTATAAGGAACATCCTGATAATCTGTTTTCTACTGGCGGCCAGCCAAGCGAATTACTTCGTACCGTGGCGATTTATGGAGCCAATGCGGCAGGAAAAACATCGTTACTGGATGCCTTGAAATTCATGGAGCAATTTATTCTTAACAATAGCAAGATGAATGAAGGCGAGGAAACCGACACGATCCCATTCAAATTAGACAATACCTCCTACCTAGAACCATCCACGTTTGAAGTTGTATTTATCGATAAAGGCGCACGCTATCAGTATGGCTTTGCCGTAAACCAGGAAGCAGTATTGAATGAATGGCTTTATGTTACTCCAAAAAACTCAGTACAAACCTGGATTGAACGCGATGGGGAAGATAAAGAGCAATGGATTGTACACAGAAATCTAGCCAAAAAAGCGGATAGAGAGGCTTGGAAACGCCGGACACGCAATAACTCTTTGTTATTATCCGTAGCGGTACAAGATAATTCAGAAACATTAAAACCCGTATTTAATTGGCTTAGAAATAAAATTGTCTTTCTTTCAGAAGGATATATTGGTTATACAGCTAACAAAATCCAAGATAGTGAGCTTAAAAAGAAAGTTCTACGCTACCTCACTACTGCTGACCTATCCATTATCGACCTTGATGTCGAAGAAAAAAAATTGGATTTAGACGATTTAAAAAAGTTTGAACAAGAAAACGGTAGTATCCCTGATAGACTTAGAGTCGCCTTTGAAAAGGGTAATTTGAGTAAATTCAAAGTAAATTTAACGCATGTCAAAGACCAACGTGCCCCACTTAGTTTAACTGAAGAATCTGAAGGCACCCAAAAGCTATTCGGATGGGCATTTCCTATTATTGATATTTTAGAAAATGGGCGTATTGTTTATATTGACGAGTTAAACAATAGCTTACACCCATTTATCGTAAAGATGATTATCGGTTTATTCAATAACCCAGAAACCAATCCTAACAATGCCCAGTTAATTTTTACGACTCACGATATTTCGGTATTAAAAAATGATATTTTCCGCCGCGACCAAGTGTGGTTTGTTGAAAAAGATAGCGAACTAGCGACTCAACTTTACCCATTGAGCGATTTTTGCCCGCGATCTAATGAATCGCTGGCAAAAGGTTATTTAGAAGGAAAGTATGGTGCCGTCCCTTTCATCGATGAGTTTAGTTGGCAATGAGCGATAAGCTTTTTCAAAGAAATAAGAAAAAAACAGACGATCTAAAAAGACAACAAGTTAAACAGGCGGCTGTCATTTTAGTGGTTTGCGAAGGTGAAACCGAAGGCGATTATATTCGCCATTTACGAAACGCTTGGGACATTGAAAACAAAATTCATTTGATAGATGCCACTCAGCATGTATGCCCTAAAACGTTTTCAGAGATTCAAAAAGCTCCACCCAAAATTGGTGAGGTTAAGTACGGGTCATCGCCCATTAGCGTTGTTGATTATGCCGTTGCCGTTGCTCAGAAACGCAAAACACCGTTTAAACCTTACGAATACATATATTGCCTATTCGATAAGGACGATCCGGATGCGTTCACCAAAGCTTGCCACCGAACCAAATCTGTTCGTGGCGGTGAAATAATAAAAATAACCTCTGTTCCGTGCTTTGAATATTGGATGTTATTACACTTTGAGAAAGCGGATTCTCCGCTAGGATCCGAAAATAACACGATAAAACGGCTCAAAAAGCATATAACTGATTATAGTCATACTAATAAGCGGATTGATAAAGATAGATTTAATCTTTTGAATAATGGCAAAAATATAGAAAACGCAATCGTCTGGTCTGAATCATTATTCAAACAACAAAGTCAATTGAATACGGATGATCCGACGACTAAAATGTTTGAGTTAATGAAGGTGCTGGCGGAATTTAAGCCGAAAGGCTAACCTGTAATAAAATCCATTCTGTTACCGGGTTTTAGCCTTCAATTAACACGTTGGCGTTTAGCTTGGTTGGGTTATCGCCCACTACATGCCCGGCATACACAATCTAACTTGGCATTGACTGACAGCTCACTCTTTTGCTACTGACATTGGCTTGGAAAGCTTGAATGTCGCCAATGGGGCGGTGGTCGACAATCAATCGAAACAGGGAGAGGAATATGCACGTTTTCGAAAAACTCGGTGGCACCGCCATCATAGCCGGTTCATTGCTGCTCAGCGCCTATGCGGTCTTGTTCCCACTAGTATTACCGTTAGGGACGGGAACCTTCGACTATGCCAAGGTCGTGCGCAGTCCCGGCTGGGTGCCTTTGGCGGCGGTCGCCTTCGCCGGCGTTTTAGCGTTGCTGGTTGGGTTCTACGCCGTTTATGCAAAAATGCGTGCTACAGCCGGTTTGCAGGGAGCCGTCGGTTTTTTATTCGTCGAGGCGGCTTATTTGTTACAGGCCTGCAAGGTGACTTGGGAGCTATTTCTCTATCCCGTCATCGCCCGCTATCCGGAAACCGCCTTCCTGTTACGGGACGCCATCATCAAAAACGATCCGGCTGTATTGGCGTTTAGAATTTCGGCATCCGTGACGATATTGATCGGCATCGTGCTGTTTTGTCTATCGATCTATCGTTCGACTCTCTATCCCAAACCTGCGGCGGTGTTAATTTTCGCCGGAGCCTTGGTTTATGCGCTGGGGCCTGCGATTTCGGTGTTCGTTTCTATCGCCGGGATTTTTACGTTTGCCGTGGGCTGCATGTTGCTTGGGATTCGCTTGCTACGCTAACAGCGAAAGGAAGCCGTCGCCGTTCAATCAAACCGCGTATCTTGATTGGCGAAAACGTTATGGCCCTCGCGCTGCCGGTGCTAACCTGCCGCCATCATGGCTTGCAGGAGATTTACGATGAACGATATTCGCGACCCGGTTTACGCGCGGCTGCTCAAGGCGGCGCTGGAATGTTTCCTCGCCGACGAATACCACAAGGTCACCACCCGCGCCATCGCCGACAAGGCGGGCGCCAATATCTCGATGATCCGCTATTACTTCGGCAACAAGGAAGGGCTGTACGAAGAGATGATCCGCGAGACGCTTAAGCCCATCCTGGACATACTCGACAACAACATCCTGTCCGAGGTCGGCGGCTTCGCCGAATATCTGCGCTTCTATTACGACACCATGCGCCGGCATCCCGAGTTTCCCAAGCTCATCCTCAAAGTGCTCGCCCTCAATCACGGGCCGGGCCGACGTTTTATCCTGCAATTGCTGGAGCGTGGCCGCAGCGGTGGCGCGCGGCAGCTGGAACAGCTGAAGGCAAACGGGCAGGTCGATCAGGCGCTCAATCCCGACGTGGCGCGCATGGCCTTCGTCAGCCTTGCCATGATGCCGATGTTGCTGAAGGATATTTTCGAGGAGCAAATGGGCGGGCAGATGGACGAAGCCTTTCTCGCCGAACTCGCCACCCTCAACGGCAAATTATTGGCGGCTGGCATGGCCGCCGCGCAACCGGAGGCATGATATGACATTGCAAAAGAACGCCGCCGCAGTGCGCCGCTTCGCCAAACTCGCCAGATTCGGCGCCTGGCTGCAAAATCTGCCCAACAAACTCGTACCGCCGCCGAGCCGCCTGCTCCAGATCGGTTCAGCCTTTTGGCAATCGCGAGCGCTGTATGTCGCGGCGAAGTTGGATATCGCCGGTGCACTGGCCGACGGCGAAGCTAGCGCCGAAACCTTGGCCGAACGCGTCGCTGCCGATGCCGAAGCGCTTTACCGCTTGCTGCGCATGCTGGCGGCGATGGACGTGTTCGAGGAAGTTTCGCCGCGTCGCTTCCGTAACAACAAACTTTCGTCCTGCTTGTGCCCGGATCATCCCCATAGCGTGCGGGCGATGGTGCTGATGCACAACTCGCCGGAAATGAGCCGGCCGTGGTTCGAGCAATTGGAGCAGGGCGTACGTAGCGGCGGCGTGCCGTTCGAATCGGCGCACGGGCAGGCGTTTTACTCGTATATGGACCGCAACCCCGAATTCGATGCACTGTTCGGGCAAGCGATGGATAGCGTGGAAGCATTGAGCGGAGACAGCTTCGTTACCGATTTCGATTGGTCGCGCTTCGAGCGCATCATCGACGTCGGCGGCTCCAAGGGCGCAAAATCCCTCGCCATCCTCAAACACCATCCGCATCTCAAAGCGCTGGTGGCCGACCGCGAACAGATCATCCAAGGCGCGGCGCAGTTCTGGAAAGACCAGGGCGAGGGCGCCGTACTGCAGCGCATGAGCTTCGAAGCCTGCGACCTACTGCAATCCGTGCCCAAGGCGGGCAGCGACAAGGACATTTACCTGCTGAGCGCGGTGCTGCATGGCTTTGATGACGGCGTTTGCATCGCCGCGTTATCCAACGTGGCGAGTGCCGCCGCAGGCCCTGATGCGACTATCGCCGTGATGGAAATGCTGATGCCGGACAGACGGGCCGACATCGCCGCGACCGCGTTCGACATGCAGATGTTCGTCAACACGCGCGGCCGGGAACGGACGCTGGACGAATGGCGGCGGCTGTTCGATCAGAGCGGGTTAGTGCTGCGGGAGGTGGTGGGCTTGCGGACGTTCGGGAAAATACTGGTGCTGCGGGCGGCTCAATCTACCGATCAGGGGGGAGCAGGCCGTTGTGATTCTGTAAATTGAGGAGCGATAGCCCACCTCTGTTTGAGCGCCGAGGCCACGGCGTTCAACTCCAGTGTGTCGTGCGCGTCATTCCTCGGCGGGGATCTTTAAACACAGAGATCGGGTCAATGCGCCAGCCATTTGTTCTATGCATCCCTCATGTCAACTTAGCACGCTCAGTCAGGCGGTATTAATCGAAGATTGTTACAGTACATCTCGATTGAGGAGGGTATAGAGGTGAGCAACAAAACGGCCGGCGCGGCCTATGCGACGCGCTTCGATCGGGTATTCGATTACATAGACAAGCATCTGTTCGAGCCGCTGTCCATAAACGAATTGAGCAAACAAGCCAATTTTTCCCGATTTCACTTTCAACGGCAATTTTCCGCTTACACCGGATTGAGTACGACGCGTTACATTCAGTTATTGCGACTACGCAAGGCTTCGTACCAACTGGTATTTCAGGAGCGGCGCCGCATTACCGACATTGCGTTGGAAACCGGTTTCGGCAATGCGGAATCGTTCTCCCGCGCGTTCAAAAAATGCTTCGGACAAACGCCCACTCAATTCAGAACGCAGCCTGCATGGCAGCCTTGGAACGAGCGCATGCAATTACCCAAACGAATTAGGAGTCCCCAGATGAACGTAACAACCGTCGATTTTTCAGAAACCATGCTCGCAGTCTTGGAGCACCGTGGATCACATACCCTTGTGATGGATACGGTCAGAAAATTCATAGACTGGCGCAAGCAAAGCGGCTTGTCACCGGTCGCCGGCAGCCGTACTTTTGGTATCGCCTATGACGATCCGGCGGTCACGCCGCCGGAAGCATTTCGTTTCGATGTGTGCGGCGAGGTCAAGCAACCCGTGCCGGTAAACCCGCAAGGGGTGGTTAACAAACGGATTCCGGAAGGTCGTTGCGCGGTGGTGCGCCATATCGGCTCGACCGACCGCATTAGCGACAGTGTTTATTACCTCTATAGGGAGTGGTTGCCGGAAAGCGGCGAGGAACTGCGCGATTTTCCGCTGTTTTTCCACTACATCAAACGGGTGCCTGAAACGCCCGAACACGAACAGGTCACGGATATTTATCTGCCTTTGGCGTAAGCGGAAAGTAGTCGGCCTGCGCCGATTTCTTCCGCAACAAGTAGTCGGAATAGGCCGCTATCAGCAAACCACGACAAACCAGGGATATAATCTTTTCAATACCGCACCCCGGTATCAATTTAACTCGGCGGCGGGACATGCCAGTCCGTTGCTCGATTTGGTTAACCGATGGCTGGCTTTCACGACTTTTGGGACACACTTGAACAACCTTTTTGAATTTGCCGAGCGTTGTCTGTTCGACAGCGACATTGCACAAAAACTGGCTTTAACTCATCAAGCGAGGGCTTTGCTGGATGATAATCGCTTGTCATTTGAAACGGGCAGCCAAGCCTTGCCGATCGTTAATACGATGTTTCCGGCTAAACCACAATTGCTGATGCCGCGCGATATGCCGCGCCGGCGGCTCGATACGGTGGAAGGCAAGGCGGCATTCTTTCACGCATTGGCGCATATCGAGTTTGTGGCGATTTATCTAGCCTGGGACATCATTTACCGGTTTCGCGGCTTGCCGGAGGATTTTTATCGCGACTGGCTCGGGATAGCCGACGAGGAAGCCCAACATTTCGGTTTAATTCGCAATCATCTGTTGACTTTGGGTTTTGATTACGGTGATTTACCGGCGCATCGCGGCTTGTGGTCTCATGCCGAGGACACCGCAGAGGATATTCTGGCCCGGCTGGCACTGGTGCCGCGTTGCATGGAGGCGCGCGGCCTGGATGTGACGCCGGCGATGATAGACAAACTGCGAGCCCTGGGCGATAGCGCCGGGGTGGCGATTTTAACCCGGATTTATCAAGACGAAATCGGCCATGTCGAGCGCGGTTCTTTTTGGTTCAATGCCTTGGCAAAACAGCGCGGCCTGGAGCCCGAGCAAGCCTATAAGGAATTGATTCTGAATTATTACAAAGGCAAACCCAAGGGGCCGTTTAATCGAGAAGTGCGTATAATCGCCGGATTCTCGGATAACGAAATTGATTGGCTGGAGGAAAGGCTGCATGAATAACAAACCGGTTTTTGATTACCCGCTGTTTGCCATGGGATTCAGGGTGTTTTTTGCCCTGGCGGGATTGTCGGCCTTGGCCCTGATTGCGCTGTGGAATTCCATCTCCAATGGTTCCTTGCATATCGACAATTATTATCCGTCGACCATCTGGCATGCGCATGAAATGTTGCTGGGTTACTCGGTCGCGGTGATCGCCGGTTTTTTATTGACGGCCGTCAAAAACTGGACCGGTAGACAGACGGTGACACCCGATCAATTGGCCTCGCTCGGTTTGTTATGGATTTACGGCCGAGTCACGCCGTTTTACTCCGAACTGTTGCCGGATGGGTTGATTGCCGCTGTGGATTTCGCCTTTCTGCCGGCTCTGGCTTATTTCGTGACTAAACCGGTTTTGAAAACCGGCGATTTTAAAAATCTAATTTTTACCGCCTTGTTGCTGTTGATGGCCTTGGGGAACGGTTTGATACATACGCAAATCCTGGGTGGTTCGGAAACCAGCGCCATGCTGGGGCTGAATCTGGTGGTTGCGCTGATTGTGATGATGATACTGGTGATCGCGGGCCGGGTGTTTCCGTTTTTTACCGAGCGAGGCTTGTCCGGCGTCATCTGTATTCGTAATCCTGGGCTTGATATTGCCGCTATTGTGCTCGGCTTGGCGGTTTTTGTGTTGATGATGTTCGGTATTACCGGCCTGGTATTAACCCTGGTTGCCCTAGCGGCCGTGGTGCTGAATGTGATGCGGGTTTTAGGTTGGTATAACCCGCGTATTTGGTTTGTACCCTTGCTGTGGGTATTATATGTCGGTTACGCCTGGCTGATTTTAGGCTTTGCGCTGGTTGCGTTGGCGGCTTATTCGTTGGTCGTGCCTTCCTTGGCACTGCATGCCTTTACCGTGGGTGGTATCGGTATTTTGACCTTGGGCATGATGGCGCGGGTGGCCTTGGGGCATACCGGCAGGGCGTTAAAAGCCTCCAATGTCATGGCCATTGCTTTCGTGTTAATCAATGTTGCGGCGTTGTTGCGGGTACTGTTACCGGCCATTCTGCCCGGCTGGTATGGCGGTTTTGTGCTGGCTTCCAGTTATTGCTGGCTGGCGGCGTTCTCCTTGTTTGTGTTTTATTACACGCCGGTTCTGACCGAGCCGCGTATCGACGGCGAACCGGGGTAGGGCAGCCATTAGCGGCAATCTGTCTCCTTTTTCACATCGGCAAATGGCAGACGCTCCCGGCTGGTTTGTTCGTCGTGATTTTTGCTCTGTTGTCTTCAGTGATCTTATTATTAGATATTTCTCGCCATCCAGTTGACGAGCGTAGACTTCCGTTTTAAAGGTGGTGCCGGGGTGGTTGTCAACGTTACGTTGATTAAATGCTATGTAAAGCAGGGCTTAGGGCGCTTTGGTCATGCTGCTATTTTGACCGAGGGAGGGATGGTTTGTGTGCGATGGCTGGCAAAACCAAAAGACAGCATATTAGCATCAGGGAAATGCCTATAGCCAACAACAAACCCATGCTAGCGGTACCGGCGTGGGTGTTAAAAGCCAAGCTGGAAAAGCTGCACAGGGTGGTCAACGCGCTATAAAAAACGCCTCTGGCGGAACTGCTTTGTAATACAGTGTCTTCCGCGTCATGCTGGTGTTGTAAACGGTAGACGATATGGATGCCGCTATCGACGCCAATACCCAGTAGTAGGGGTAACACGATGATGTTGGCAAAATTGAACGGGTTGTTTAGTAGTACGTTGGCGGCGCCGGTCAGCAAGGACGCCAAGAGCAATGGCGTAATTATAAGTAACGTGGTTTTAACGTTACGCGTCTGCACCAATAGCAACAGGATGATTGCCAATAATGCGCTAGTAAAGGCTTCGACAAAGGCCTGGACTATTGCCTCGCCGGACTTGACGTCACCGATCGGAAGGCCGAATACGTCTGGATAGGTGTTTAGCATATCATTTACGAAGGTTTTCAGATAATCGGTATTGTTCAGATCCTGTTCCGGCATCACCAAAACCCGATACACGCCACTATCACTGACCCATTGTGACCGAACCTCTTGCGGAATGTCGTTGATGCCGAAGGCTGTCGCGGTCAGACCATCGCGTAGTTGCAATAGAGTGTGCGGCAGTAATTCGAACAGGCTTTTTTCCAATTGACCGTAGACGCCGGACGGATTTGCGTTATTGTCGGCATGCTGGATGAAATCCAGCACATCGCCATGCAATTTGCTCAATAATCCGCCGGCGACGACGCTTGATTGTTGCACCGCCGTTTTTTGTAAGGTTTCGGCCAGTTTCAGCAAGGCTCCACGTACATTGGATGGTTCCGCTGGCTGTTCGAATCGATTGAGCTGGGTCGGCATGATCAGATTCAAATTATCGATGATCTCCAATTTTTCCTCTTGCTGATCAGCGACTAGGTCGCTAAGGGTGATGGTCTCATGTACGCTGGCCAATTTGGCAAATTGCCCAGCCAATTGGTCGGCGCGTTCCAGGCTATCGGTCAAAGCCGAGGTCGAGAACGGCGAATCGGTTTTGCTTTTGAGGAGTTTCTTGAAGGCAATCACCGACTGGGTGTTTTGATCGCGCAAATTGACCGGGTTGGAATCAAATGTAAGTCGGGTCAGCATAAAGCATGCGCCTATCGCCAGCAGCACCGCTCCAATACGGATGGCTTTGGCATGCCGGAATGGAAAACTATAAGCCCAGACAGGCAATAGCGGCTTGTCATTAATGCTCAAGGATGTCAGCGGCAACAGTTTCAGCAACGCCGGCAGCAAGGTCACCGAAACAATGAAGCCAATGAAAATACCGACACCGCCGATCACGCCCAATTCCGAGACCCCCTTGAAATCGGTCGGAATGAAGGCAAAAAAACCAATCGCGGTGGTAAATGCACATAAAAAAAGGGGTACACCTATGCTATTGATAGTGCTAAACAGCGCCTGATCACCAGGCATGCCTTGCCGGCGGCACTCCTTGTAACGCAGGCAAAAATGGGTTGCGTAATCGACACCCAGTCCGATGTAAAGCGTCGCAAACGCCACCGAAATCAGATTCAGATGGCCGACAGCCAAGGTTGCAAACCCTGTGGTCAAAACCAGGCCAATGATGAGTACGATGAAGGTTACGAACAACAGCCGCCAGGAGCGATAACCTAACCACAACGCAATTAGTACCAACAACAAGGACGCCATACTGGAAATCACCATGCCTTGCATGACGGTTTCCAGTTCCTCGTGCTCCAATGGCACTTCTCCGGTAAAGCTGAGCGTAACGCCGGGAAATTGGGCGGACACTTCATCGGCTAATCCACGCAAATGAGCCATTGGTGCTTTCGCCGGCATTAGTTGCTTGAAATTCATATGGGGTTTGGCTATCACCAGACGCCGGGTCTGATCGCGACCGAAGCGAGTTTCGGTCAATAGTTGCTGCCATGATAGAAAATGCGGTTGCTCTGCTTTGACCGCGACTAGGGTTTGGTCGATTGCGCTTAGTAGTGGATCGAGAGGCATGGTCAGGTCTTGCTCATGACCTTCTAAAGCCAACGAAATGATGTCGATCAATCCGGCAAAATGGTAATGGGTGGAGAGATAGCCAATAAACGGTTGGGCGTCGATCAGTTTGGTGGATAGGACTTCCAGGTCATCAAGGCTGAGATATAAAAGTCCTTGGCGGCGGAAGAACGGATTATCTTCCGGAATATAGCTGGATTCGAACAGATTGGTTTGCGTCTGCAGGTGCCGGTTGACATAGTCGGCAGCCATCGCAGTCTGTTCCGGAGTTGTCGACTCAACCACCACCAGAATAGCCGCGGCATCGCGAGGGAATTCCTTCTCCAGTTTTAGCCTGACTTTCTGAAACGGCAAATCCGGCGAAAGCATTTCCGATGTGTTGTTGTTAACTCCCAGATGTTCGGCGATATAAGGCAAGCAAATGCCGCTGGCGGCGATGAATAACAGCAAGATCAGCCAGGGAAGGCGAACTGGTAGTTTAGCCAGCGATTGAAACGCATTATTCGGCATATTTTTAAGTACTGAAGTTCGGCTTTGGAAGCGTGGGGTGCGGTAAAAGGCTACAGCAAAAATCAGTTAGCGGCTATCCTCATAACATAGGAACGACTGCAGTCCTGATTTTAACAATGGCTTTGCCGGCAAATGAAGTTCGCCGGAGCAAGCCGAGGCCGGAGGCCTGGCACATGGTCACCTTAGTTAACCGATATTTAAGCGCATTCCCGATGGGTGAGCTTGGGAACGACTATTTGTAGGACTGGGGAAGAGTAGGGACGTCGAGCAATAAAAAGCCCGCTGTACGCGGGCTCGTCCTTTTGTTTTTTATTATTTTTGGACGTCTACCGGTTAAGGCAGTTTAGTCAAGCAGTTACTGTTATTGTTATTGTTATGCGCCTTAGCTACAGGCCGCTTCCCTCCCCTCAAAGACATTGGCCTCAGTGTGTAAAGACCTTGTGCACCCCTAAAAGGTGGGCAGAGTTTAGGGAAAAAAAATTGAGATGTCCATCAAAAAAAGCATGCTTTTACCTAAAACTAGTTTCGTGCCGAAATTAATATGTTGAAACAGAAACTTGGCTATATCTGCATATACTAATATTTATTAATCATCGATTTTTTTCTGTTCTTGTTCGGACAGAAAAAAGTTCAAGCGTTCATCCAGAATGGCCTGAAGTTGATAGTTGAGGTTTTTTTCTTGTTTGGCCAGTCTGATTTGCATGATGGCATCGTCGGTTTGCCCGCTGGCATAGTAATGTTCGGCCATATAGCGGTGGGACTCGGCCGCCTGCTTCATGTCGGCGTGAATTTGCGCCAGTAGCTGGAAATAAAACGGCTGCTGTTTTTGGTTGTCCGACAGGCTGAGTAGAATGTTTTTCGCTTGTTGCGGCTGTGCGCTTTTGAGCAAGTAGCGGGTGTATTCGATTTTTATCGCATCGTTGTTTGGAAAATTGCGGACGGCTTGGGCAAACAATTGATTGGCTTTTTGATTATCCTTGCTTTCCATCGCGGTGCGGGCCAACGCCGCCACGTATTGCGGTTGATTGGGGTATTGCTCGGCCAACTTTTGAAAGATTTCGCTGGCCGCCGGAAATTGCAAATTCTGCAGATGGACCAAACCCATGCCGTAGCGGGCGACGGCGCGTTGTTCGGCGGTACCTTGTTGCTCCAGAGTGGAAAAATGCTGCATCGCGGCATTTTTATCGAAAGTAGTCAGGGCATATAATTTGGCCTTGGTTAACAGGTAACCCATCGAGTCCGGATATTGCCTGTAGGGATAAGTCTCGGCCCGGCCGCGAGTGTCGGCGATCCGGCTTTCGGAAACCGGGTGAGTCCGCAGAAACTCCGGGATGCCTTTGCCGTAATAGCGGGTGGAGTGCTGCAACCGCTCGAAGAAAGTCGGCATGCTGCGCGGATCGTAGCTGGAATCCGCCAATGTTTGCATGCCTACCCGGTCGGCCTCTTTCTCATTGTCGCGGGTAAAGTTAATCTGAAATTGAACGCTGCCGGCCTGTACCGCCATTAATGCCGCCTGGCCCATGCTGGGGGATTGCGTGCCTATCAGTATCGCGGCCAAGGTTGCCGCCACGGTCGGAATCGACATCTTACTGGCCGCCTCGATTTGCCGATATAGATGGCGCTGGGTGACGTGGCCAATCTCGTGAGCCATGACCGAGGCCAGTTCGCTTTCCGCTTCGGTCAGCAGAATCAAGCCCGAATTAACTCCGATGTAACCGCCAGGGCCGGCAAAAGCATTAATGTTGGGGTCCATCACCACGAAGAAATGGAACGGAGTGGAAGGATTGTCGCTATGCGCGGCCAGTTGGCGGCCAATGGATTGGATATATTGTTCTATTTCCAAATCCTGGCTGATGTCGGCCTGGCTATGTAGATTGCGGAAAAAAGCCGCCCCAAACTCTTTTTCCTCGACCGGAGAAATCAGCGCCCCGGCGGAATCGCCCATCTCCGGCAGTTGGATTTTTTCGATCTCCAGCGCGCGCGGGATAGAGGGAAGTAGGCTGATTGCGATAGCTAGCGTTAAGGTTTTTAGTTTCATGGCAAATCCGACAAGAATGCGGCAATTTGGTTTCAGGCCCATAGCGGTGGCAGTGAAAACCGGAACAACATGATATGTTGGTAGTAAAATAAACAAATTATAAGTTATTTATTGCCGGCCCTTTACTGCGTCATGAAATATGCCATTCAAGTCAACACCAGCCCGTATGCATCCAATGCCGGGTTGATTGCCTATCGATTTATTCTGGCGGCCTTGCAAGCCGATCATCAAATTTTGCGTGTCTTTTTTTATCAGGATGGCATACAGCATGCATTCCGCTATGCCTTGCCGCCCGATGACGAGATCCAGATCGGCGCACTGTGGTCGGCGTTGGCGCGCGATCATCGAATTGATTTGGTGGTCTGCATTTCCGCCGCGCAACGGCGGGGACTGCTGTGTGGCGACGAGGCACGGCGCCAGGGCGCTAAAGACGATGATTTGGCGGACGGTTTCCGGATCGCCGGTTTAGGCCAATGGCTGGAATCGACTTTGATGGCCGACCGCTGTTTGGTGTTCGGGTAGAAAGGCGTGAAAAAAAACTATCTATTTGTGATGCGGCAACTACCGCATGTCAGCAGCCATGTGCAGGAGACGTTGGATCAGATACTGACCACGGCTGCATTCGATCAGTCCGTCAGCATACTGTTTTTAGATGACGGGGTATTTCAGCTGAAAGCCGGGCAAAACCCGGATGCCATGGTGTTAAAAAATACCGCGGCGATGTATTTAGCGCTGGATATTTACGACGTTAAAAACCTGTATGTGGAAGCCGAATCGTTGTCGGACAGAGGACTGACCGAGGATCAATTGATTCTGCCGGCCCGGATTATCGGACGCGAGCGGGTGAATGAGCTGATTCGGCAACACGATGTAGTCATTCCGGATTGAACGGGCGTGGTAAATATTGCCTGTTTGTGGCCGTCATCGGCTAAAATCAACAGATATTAACACCGGTTAGGATAGTGATCATGGCGGATGAGTTTGAAGAGAAGAGACGTTATTTCAGGGTAAGCGATACGATTAATCTGCTGCACAGAGTGATCGACCCAAGCAAAATCAAGGAATTGAGTTATGTTTCAACCGATGTGTTGAGCAGTTGCAGTTTAACCGCCGCGCTCGATGTATTGAACCAGGAGTTGTCCACGCTGGCCCCTAGGTTGGAGCGGCGAGACCCTGAAATGTTCGAGTATCTCAAACTGATCGACAGCAAGGTCAACCTAGTTAGTCAGGCATTAACCTCCCAGGACGAGGCTTTTTCCGAACATGATATGCGCGAAGTCAGCTTGAGCGCCGCCGGTGTAGCCTTTACCAATGATCAGCCCATCAAGATTGGCGAATTGCTCGAATTGAGGATGTTATTGACTTCTTGTTTGGCGGTCATCGTAGCCTATGCCCGCGTGGTGCAATGCAAGGACATTTCAGAACACAATGCCGAGCACCCGTTTGCGATTTGTGTTGAATATGTGAATATGAAAGAAGAAGACCGTGAATTGCTGATTAAACATGTCATCAAAAAGCAGATGCAGCAGTTGCGCGACAAAAACGCCAGTTGATCGTTTGATGCCAATGTTTCGGGTGGCTGCAAGGCCATTATGCTGAATTCCGATAATCTTAAATGCCTGCTGGGTTTATTGGCAGATGGTCAATTCCACTCCGGCACCGAATTGGCGCGGGTGCTGGCGGTTAGCCGCACGGCTGTCTGGAAGCATCTACAGGCCATGTCTGCTTGGGGTGTCGAGGTGGTCGGTGTCAGCGGCAAAGGCTACAAGTTGCAACACCCCTTGCAATTACTCGATCAAAATCAGATTGAAACCGGTCTGCGCCAGCAAACCCGGTCTTTGATGCAGCGAATGGAAATCCACACCTGTCTGCCGTCGACCAACGGCTATCTATTGCAAATCTCCCAACAGAATCAAGCGTCGGGCTGGGTTTGTCTGGCCGAATACCAGACAGCCGGCAAGGGGCGGCGTGGGCGCCAATGGATTTCACCTTTCGGGCATAATATTTATCTCTCCCTGCTTTGGCGTTACCAGAATGGCCCCGGGGCGATTGCCGGCTTAAGTTTGGCCATTGGGGTTGCGGTCGTGCGCGCCCTTCGCGGTGCCGGCGTCGAAGATGTCGGCTTGAAGTGGCCCAATGATATTTATTGGCGCGGGCGTAAGCTGGCCGGTATTTTGATAGAAGTGTCCGGCGAAAGCAGCGGGCCTTGTCATGCCGTAATCGGATTGGGCTTGAATGTTTATTTGCCCAGTGGACAGGCCGCTGGCATCGAGCAGGCTTGGGTCGATCTGCAACAAATCCTCGGCGACGGCGCCATAAGCCAGCGCAATAGCTTAGTGGCATTGTTATTGAACGAAATGTTGCCAGTCATCGCCGATTTCGATAATCAAGATTTGCCGGATCATGTCAACCAATGGCGCGAGTTCGACTGCATGCGGGGCGGAGCGGTAAGTCTTTTCATCGGCCAGCAGCGTATTGACGGCATCGTT
Source organism: Methylomonas sp. LL1 (assembly GCF_015711015.1). Taxonomy (NCBI): domain Bacteria; kingdom Pseudomonadati; phylum Pseudomonadota; class Gammaproteobacteria; order Methylococcales; family Methylococcaceae; genus Methylomonas; species Methylomonas sp. LL1. Next base: position 1,120,852 of record NZ_CP064653.1, on the reverse strand, counting down.
AGAGGCGTCGATGACCAAGGCTTGTTGTTGCTGGAGGATGGCGATGGCCGCTTACGTGCCTTCGCATCCGGAGAAGTCAGTTTCAGGGCGGCATGAATCTGTTAGTCGATATAGGCAATTCACGCCTGAAATGGGCGGTTGAAACCGACGGCCGTATCGAAGTCGTCGAGGCCCTGGATTATCGGCAGCCGCGTTTTTTTTCGATTCTGCGCGAGCGTTGGTTGGCCATTGAGCCGCCCAAAAAACTGGCGATTGCCTCGGTTTCCAGTAAGCAGCTGCTGACGGATATTATGGATTTAAGGCATAGCCTTTGGCCGGAGCTTGCGCTGGTGCTGCCGAAATCGGCGGACTATGCCCATGGCGTCAAAAACAGCTATGTTGAACCGGAAAAGTTAGGCGTGGACCGCTGGCTGGGATTGATTGCCGCTCACCGGCATTATCCGGGCGATGTCTGCGTGGTCGATTGCGGCACGGCGATTACCTTGGACGCAATGCGGGCCGACGGCACCCATCTGGGCGGCTTGATTTGCCCGGGATTGATCACGATGCAAAAGGCCTTGGCCTCCAATACCGCCGACCTGACTTTCAATGCTCGGGTGTACCGGACGGAACCGGCAAACTCGACCGATGCGGCGATTGCCAATGGTGTGTTGATGGCGGCCTTGGGCATGGTAGAACATAGCGTTCGCCAGTTTTCAAGCAGCTATCGCCTGTTATTGACCGGGGGCGATGCCAATACGCTAGCCCTGTCCTTGTCACGGCCTTGCGTGGTCGATGAGAAACTGGTATTGAAAGGGTTGTCGGTTTTTTGCGAGGGAGATCGGTTGGCATGAAATCGTTGTTTTTGTTGTTATGTCTACTGAACATCGGTTTTTTTCTGTGGCAATTCAATGCCGGCCGGGTGTCGCCTCGGCCATCCGAACCCGTCACGCCGTCGTCCATCTTGTTGGTCAGTGAGTATGCCGACGCTAGGCGCGGTGCCGTTATTGCCGAAATCGTCGAAAACAACATCAATCGTTGGCGTCTGGCTGAAATCGATCGCCTGCTGGAAAAGTCGCGCGTCCGGCATTGGACGCTTCAAGCCTATTCAGCCTCTGCCACATCCCGCAAGCCGCGAGTAGTCGCCAAACCGGTTGAGCCGGAAAAAACACCGCTTCAAGCCGTGGTTCGCAAATGTGTCGAGGCCGGCCCATTTGCCGATGAGTCTAGCGTGAACAAATGGTTGGCCGGGCATAACTTGGCCAGCAAGCAAATCATTGCAAAAGAAACCGCCATTCCCAGTGATTTTCAGGTTTTTTATCCGGCGGCGAAAAATCCCGAGCAATCCAGGATTAACAAACTGATGTTAAATGCGAAAGGTTTGCAGGATATTTGGCTGATTCCGGCCGGAGACAACAAAGGCGGATATTCGCTGGGGGTTTTCAATGATAGGCAACGGGCAAACAACTATAAAAATCAGTTAGCTCAAATCGGCATTCAAGCGGAAATCAACCAGCGGGAAAAAACCAAGACCCAATGGTTTGCCAGGGTGATGCTGGATAAAGCCAAGCTGCAACAATTGGGTTCCCAGGCAGACCTCTATTCGTCTTGCGCGATGCGCTGATTTTTATTGGCCTTGCCAGATGTTATTGATGTCGTTGGTTAAGGTCATTGGGTCAAACGGTTTTGGAATGACGCCCAATACCCCTTGGCGTTTGTAGTCTTCAATTTCATGGTTTTGAATTTTTGCGGTCATGAATATGGCCGGTACTTGCTCCAAGCCGGGTAGCGCGCGTAACTGTTCCAGGGTTTGTATACCGGTCATGCCCGGCAGCATCATGTCCAATAAAAACAGATCGGGCTGAAAGGCTTGAGCCTTCTGCTGGGCTTGGTAACCGTCATCGCAGACTTCCAGCTCAAAACCGCCTATCATTTCCATCGCCATCTTGGCGACGGTTTGAATGTCGGGGTCATCCTCCACATACAGAATTTTATGCAGCGTATTCGGCCGGCTAAGTTTGGTGTTCGCGCCGAACACCAGTCGGTTACTGTTCAGTTCGGTCAGATAGAAACGGCGGTTGAACTCCAAAATATTGGGTATGGTGCGGGTGGTGGCGCAGACCGAACAGGTATAAAGCGGTAAAACCCCATCCATCCAGTAACCCAGTTGATTATCAACCAGTTCGAACACCGCCCGTTCCAAACAGGCTGGGCAGCGTAATTCGGCCCCGCTGGGCATGGCAAGCGGGTGGGCGGCGATGTCTTCCAGAAGATCGGCGCTGGCGATGGGCGAGCCATCGTGAATTTGTTCGAGCAGGATTTTGACCCCGATTCTAAACACGCCTTCCGAGATGGTTTTACACCAACGTACTTCGGCTTGCAGACGCTCGCTGGGTTGAAATTGGTTTTCAATGATAATGATGATTTGCTCGCCGACTTGCATGGCGTGAACCACATCGAACGATAAACCGGAAAAACTCATGTCGTGACAAACGGCCTGATAGATTTTGGCCCCCATGCCTTCGATATAATCATCCTGCAACGGCGAGAACATCAAGTCGATACCGACGCAGGGGAAGCGTGATTGACTTCTTTGACTCATTACTTAATTGCCGCCTTGATGGTTTGAATCAGTTTGATATTGCTGGTGGCGGATTTTACCAATGCGGCACTGACTTGACTGGCAATATCCTGTCCCACATCCTGCGCCGAAAAAATCACCACTTCGGTGCCGGGGTGACGCTTTTTGATCTCCGGCAACAAAGTAAGCCCGCTGCCGTCCGGCAAGCCGACATCGAGCAGTACCAGGTCGAAATGGCGTTGGCCGAGCTGTTGGCGGGCTTCCCGTAGCGATCCGGCCGCAATCACGTCGGCGGTGTCGGTCAAAATCAGCTCGACGATCTTGCGCACGTCGGCTTCGTCTTCGACCTGCAGAATCAGAGGCCGGTGATGGCCGGAACTGGGTTTGATGTTTTTAATGGTGCTTATCAGTATTTCGCTATTAATCGGTTTTTGCAGCCAGTTGATAATACTGCTGCTGAAGTCATCGCCATCCGCATGTTTTTTGTAGCTATCGACCGAAATCACCACCACCGGCGTTTCGTCGGCCTTATTGTTCTGTAATTCCTTCAGAAAATCCAGGCCCGACTGGCCGGGTAAAATGATGTCCAGCGTAATTGCGTGATAGGTGTTTTTCCGCAATAACTGCTTGGCTTGCATGGTGTCGTAAGCTATTTCGGAACTGAAGCCGGCATCCAGCAGGATGCGCTTGATCAAATGGGCAACGTCGGGGTCGTCCTCGATAATCAGTATTTTGGCGCCTTCGGCCAGTTCATCCTGTAATTGTTCGCCCAGGCCATTGATGGATTGCATGGGGAGATCGACATGAAAGGTGCTGCCGAAGTGTTCCTGCGTTTCAACGCCGATTTTGCCCTGATGTTTTTCGACGATGGCCTTGGCGATACTCAAGCCCAAACCGGTTCCGCCCGTATTGCGTTTGTCGCTGCCGTCGACTTGGGAAAATTTATCGAATAATCTCGGCAAAAACTGGCTGGGAATGCCAGGGCCATGATCGCGGACACTGATGCGGGCGAAGCCTTGATGTTGAATCAGCGTGACTTCGACATCGCCGTTTTTGGGCGAAAATTTGGCGGCGTTGGACAGCAAGTTATTGATGACTTGTATCAAGCGGTCGGGGTCGGCGTTGACATACAAGGGGTTGTCCTGGCAAATGAAGCGGTAGTGAATATGGTGTTCGGCCGCATAACTACTGCAATCGGCGATGGCGTTTTCAATCAGATTTGCCAGATCGAGGCGTTTAAAATCAAAACGCAGATTACCGGACTCGATTTTCTCGATATCCAGAATGTCGTTGATCAGTAACAGCAAGCGCTCGGTGTTGTTAGTGGCGATGGTCAATAAATCGCCCATTTTGTCGGGTAACGGGCCGCAAATGCCGCTGTTGATCAAGCCCAATGCGCCGCGAATCGACGTCAATGGCGTGCGGAGTTCATGACTGACCGTGGAGATAAACTCGTTTTTCAATTGCTCGATTTTTTTACGCTCGGTAATGTCCTTGATCAAGCCGGTAAACTGTAATTCGCCATCCTGCCACATCTCGCTGACGGCCAGTTCAATCGGGAATTGGGAGCCGTCCTTGCGCATGGCCATGACTTCACGATCGGTACCGATAATGTGCTTGCGCCCGGTATTGATGTAGCGGGTCATGTATTTATCGTGCTCGATGCTGTGCGGTTCCGGCATCAAAATATTGACTTTTTCACCCACCACTTCGCCGGCCAGATAACCGAACACATGCTCGGCGGCCTGATTGAAATTTTTGATCCGGCCTTGGTTGTCGATGGTGATCAGGGCGTCGCTCAAGGTGTTCAATAGCGTGTGATGGCGTACCTCCCAATCCTTCAGTTGGCTACGAAGTTCATTGATCAGATTTTCGGTGTCGGTCGACATATCGGTAAACAGGCTAAGCTTAAATTAACGGTAATTCTATCCAAAATTGCGAGCCGACATTTAATTCACTGTCGACTCCGATGTGTCCGGCCATCAGGTTTACCAACTGGCTGCAAATGGATAATCCGATACCTATGCCGTCTATGCTGTGGTCTTGGGCACTGAGGCGTTCGAAGGCTTCGAATACATAATCCAAGTCGTCGCGGGCAATGCCGATACCGGTGTCGGCGACGTTGATCCGCAACATGCCATTGCTGCGTTTTTGCATGCCGACCCAGACTTTGCCATTCGGTTTGTTGTATTTGATGGCATTGGACAGCAGGTTATTCATTATTTGACTGACTCTGCGCCTATCGGCCTTGATAGGCAGCATTTGCTCTGGATTGAATTCGGCTTTGACCGTGATGCCGGATTGGAGGCCAAGCACCGAAGCATCGGCCACCGCTTGCTTCAATAATGCGGAGATATCGAAGCTTTCGATATTCAAGGTCAAGCTGCCGGTGGCGATTTTGACCTGTTCGGACAAGTCTTCGATGATCGCCAGTTGAGTTTGGCCGCCACGGACGATTTCATTGACCATTTCAGCCTGTTCCGAATTTAATTGGCCGTCCATTTTTAACAGGTCGCTGAATCCCAGGATGACGTGCAAGGGCGATTTTAACTCGTGTGTCACATAGGTTAGAAAATCGTTTTGCGATTTGCGTAAACGTTCCGAGCGCTGTTGAGCGCGGTGAAGTTGTACATTGAGCGAGCGGATCTGATTCATGCGCCTTAGCCGGGATGCCAGCTTTTGCAACAGATACACGTCAGGGTCGGTTTTGCGAATGAATTCGTCGCCGCCACTACTTAGGGCACTCAATTCCTGGTCTATGTCGGTGCCGGTAGTCAGAAACAGAATGGGCATCAGATTGTAGCAACAGCATTGGCGGATGGCTTGCGCCAACTCGATTCCGCTGCATTCCGGCATATGAATATCCAGAATCAAAAGATCCGGCTTGAAGTTATTCAGCACATCAAAAATTTGTAACGGATTTGTAAGCGTTTGAGCCTGCATGCCGGCGCCCTCAACGATGTGGGCAACATAACCGGCCGTGATCGGATCGTCATCGACGATCAGAATCCTGTGGCTGACGGAAGTGCTTAGATATTTTTCCACCGTATCGATAAGGCTGCTATTGGCGATGGGTTTGACCAAATATTCGCTGGCACCGGCACGCACGGCCCTTATTCTTGACAAGGTATCGGATAAAGAGGATATGAAAATAATCGGCGGAAAGTCGCTGATCCGTTGTTTGAGCTGAGTAAAAAATAGGCCGGCGCTGTCATTTTCGGCGATGAAATGCGCCTCCATGATAATCAGCGAAGGCAGGCTCTGGCTTAGATTAATAAAGGTTGAAGAAGACGCCAGGGTGCGGTGAATGTTGACCCGATAACCATTTTCCTCCAGTACGGCGGCCATTTGTTCGGCCTGTAGGGGATCGTCTTCGATCAGGCAGATGGTTTTTTGGTCGCGGGTTAGCGGTAAGCCGGAGGGATGGGAATCATTGATGGGTAGCGGTTGCGCCAAATAATTATCAACGGCTTCTTCCAAGCGTCGGAATAGAATCGCAATGATTTGTTGAGTTTCGCGCGGGGCGTCGGCTTGGTTTTGTGCATAGTGCATTTCTATGCTGCGCGTCAATTCGCTGATCCGATTGGCTTTAAAGGTGCCGGCCAAGCCGGTCAATCGATGCAAGGCTTGCCGTAGCGGTTCTGATTGCCCGCCGCCGTCCAGTTGCTCCCGATACAGTTGCTGGATTTCCTGTAAACGCGAGGGTAGGTTGTCGGCAAATTTTTTGCGTAATTGTTCGAGCTGGCTGTCAAATTGCATACGCCTAACTATCCTATCCGGGCTGGACTATGTCAATGATTCAAAAGTCTGTTAAGGGTTGCCGCGTTCCTAATTTGGGTTAGTTGCACCGTTCAAAGCTGTTGGATTGGGGTTCAAGGAATTGTACCCTGGATCAGTCTGCAAAATCAGACAATTTGATCGGATATGCGTATTTGTCTCTATAAAACCGATAATAGTAAATACCGGCTATTTTCAATGTAAAATTAGGCCAATTCAATCAAATAGTTGGTAACACACGTAATGCGGGACATCCATGAGAATAGAGCATGACTACTAGCGGTGAGTTGTATCTGTTCAACGCTGATAATCTTAGGTTCTGTTGGCTTAATCAACAGGCTATTCAAGACTTGGGTTATTCACGGCAACAATTGCTGGCAATGCGAGTCACCGACATTTATCCGGAATTTACCGCGAACACCGCCAGTTTTGTTGAAAAATTATCACCCTTGCTGACCCGGAAATTGTCGGAGCTGAGATTCGAAACCCTGCAACAGGGAAAAGACCTTCATCCGGTGCGGGTTATGTTGAAATTTGAGCTTTTCAATGATGATGGCAGGCGTTTTATTCATGTCCAAGTAGAAAACCCGAAAATCCTGGAAAGCCATCAGCAACAATTACAAATGACCCAGTTTGTGATGGATAACGTTTCGATCGCCGTCTATTGGCTGGATCAACATGGCCGTGTCCGTTATGCCAACCGTAGTGCCTGTCAAACCTTGGGATATAGCCAACAGGAGTTGTTAAGCCTGACGGTGGATGTCATCGACCCCCTCCATCCGCTGAACCAATGGCGGGAACACTGGCAAGCCCTGAAACGCGAGGGCGCCTTGGTGTTCGAGAGCCGGCATAAAACCAAGAATGGCCGGGTCTTTCCGGTTAAGGTATTGGCTAATTATTTGCATGTCGGCGATCTTGAATACAATGTAGCCTTCGCGCGCGACATTAGCCAGACCAAGCAACTTGAGGCGCGCCTCGGCAGCTTATTAAGCGTGGTCAACGTGATCATATGGTCGGCCAATGCCGACGGACAAATCGATTATGTGTCGCCACAGATCAACGAGATTTTAGGTTTGCCGGCCGACGACTTTGTCGGCATGAATTTACAAGGCCTGATTCAGTCCGATAGGTTCCACCGGCGAGATCGTACCCGCTTATTGACCGGATTTCGTACCCTGCTGAAACACGGCGGATCGGTGAGAAATTTGCAATATCGAATCAAAAATGCCGACGGTCAATGGCAATGGATGGCGCTGTCGATGTCGGTGATTTTGGATTGTAACCAATCCATACAGCAGGTGGTAGGCGCGACCCATGATATTAATCTGCAAAAACAGGAAGAAGCGCATTTGCTGAACCTGAATGCCGAACTGGATCAGCGGGTGCAACAGGAACTGGTCAGGAATGAAAAAACCAATCTGTTGCTGCAACGGCAGGCCCGGCTGGTGGCCATGGGTGAAATGATAGGCAATATTGCCCATCAATGGCGACAGCCCCTGAATGCGTTGGCCATCATATTATTGAATGTGGAAGATGCCCTGGCGCATGGCGAAATCCATGACGGCAGTGTCCGCCAAGCTTTGGGGCGATCCCAGGAAATTCTGTCGGATATGTCGCGTACGATCGATGAGTTTCGCGGTTTTCTGAAAAACGAACAGTTTGTATCGGAAACCGTGTTGGCCGAAGTCATTTTAAATAGCTTGAGGCTGTTGCAAGCCGCGATGGATTACCATCACATCAAACTGGTGTTCATCAATCCGGAATGTGCGTTGACTGCTACGGTTAATTCGGGTGAACTGTCGCAAGCATTGCTCTGTCTGATTAATAATGCCAAGGAACAGATCCTGCAAAGAAAGATTCAAAACGGCGAAATCACAATCAGTATCGAACAGCCAGCCGATTGGACCGAGATACGGATAAGTGATAACGCGGGCGGCATTAGCGAAGCCAACCTGCAAAAAATCTTTGATCCTTACTTTACCACCAAACCCGACGGCATCGGCCTGGGTTTATATATCAGTAACCTGACTATCCAACAAACCATGAACGGGCGTATCGAAGTAAAAAATTGTGATGATGGCGCGCAATTCAGTATATATCTGCCAAAAATCAGTGCCCGGGAGCATTTGTTATGAACCAACCGCAAACAACCACGGCGCCGGCCGATCTGGCACTATCGGGTTTAACCGTATTATGCGTCGAAGATGTCAGGGAGGCGCGTAATCTGCTGAGTATTTATTTGCGCCGGCAAGGTGCCCAAGTGATTGAAGCCGAGGATGGGCAACAAGGTTTGGCCCTTTATCAACAACATCGGCCCGATATTATTATTTCGGATATTCGCATGCCGGTGATGGATGGCATTCGGATGGGCGAGGCCATCCGGAATTTGGGTTCCAGTACGCCGATGATCTTTTTGTCCGCGCACTCGGAAGTCGATCTGTTACAAGAAGCCATCACGCTGAATGCGGCGCAATACATCGTCAAGCCTATCAGTTTCGACAAATTGAACAAGGCCTTGAATATTGCCATGGAAAAACTGGATAGGCAGCGCACTCTCGATATCACCTTGAACCATCTTCGAGAAAGTGTAAACACCTATCAGACCGAGCAGCAGCGACTGCAGCAGTACGTCACTCAGTTGGTTTATGGGGATCAGCACCTGGATGCCAAGGTTCTCAATCGGCCCAGGCAAAGCATCAGCGGCGATTTTTATTGCATGGAAGCGACCGAAAATGGCTTGTATGTGATGTTGGCCGATGGCATGGGTCATGGTTTGGCCGCTATTTTGCCGGCATTGGATATACCCAGGCGTTTTCGCGAATTGGCGGCGAGTGAGTTCAGTTTGCCTAGAATCGCGGATGAATTGAATCAGCTGCTTTATAAGCGCGGTCTACGCGACCATTTTGTGGCAATGACCTTGTTGTGCATGGATAGCAAGCAACACCGGCTTGAAGTGATCAATTGCGGCAATCCGCCGATGTTGGTTTTCTCCCTGGATGGCAAGTTATTACAGGAATTTCCCGCCAATCATGTGTCGATGGGCATTGTAACCGGTGACGATTTTAATCCCGAGTTGCAGATCTACCGATGCGCCGATGCCGCCAAAGTCTACCTGTATAGCGACGGCTTGCCGGAGGTTCTGGATCGCGGCGCGCCGCGGGTAAGCATGCAGCGCTGTTTGGAGCTGATGACTCAAAGCCACGACGATGAACTACTCGATAAAATTGTCGATTTGCTGCAACAGGTGCCCGACCAGTTTCAACATGACGATGTCACCTTGTTGGAGTTGATGTATACGCCCGAAGCGCATAGCCCTAAAACCGTGCACGACCAGCATAAAAAGCAAGCGCCGGTTAGCGGCTTGGATGTTGGCCAGGAACTCGATTCGCTGAAATGGTTGTCGGTACTGTATGTCGAGGATGACCGGGACGCACTGGAAAATCTGTCTAAGTATCTGCTGCGCAGGGTGGGAGCGGTGCATGCGGCCGCGGATGCGGAGCAGGGATGGGCATTGTTTGAGCGCTATCGTCCGCAATTGGTCATTACCGACATGGTATTGCCGGGCATGGACGGATTGCAACTGGCGCAAAAAATACGCACTCTCGACCCGCAGGTTCCGGTGATTTTGATCAGCGGCATGAACAGTTGGCAAAGCCGGCCGATTCAGATCGAAAGCTTGCTCAGCATGCAAATCAACCAGTTTTTGGTCAAGCCCTTGCAAGGCGAAAAACTGTTGAGCGCGGTCCACAACTGCGTGGGTAGGGTCGAGTACCTGAATAAACTGAAGTTGTCTTCCTCGGTGTTCATGACCTCGCCGCTAGCGATCACCATTACCGATAAAGATCGCAATTTCGTCAGCGTCAATCCGGCTTTTACCGAAATTACCGGCTATACCGATGCCGAGGTTTTGGGTTGCAACCCCAGAATTCTGAGCTCCGGCCGGCATGATAGTGAGTTTTACCGCAAGATGTGGGCCGATTTGAACGACCATGACCGCTGGTCCGGCGAAGTCTGGAATCGGCATAAAAATGGCGAGCTTTTTTTGGAATGGATCAACATCAGCGTGATTCGCGACGAAACTGGCCAGATTTGTAATTATGCCTCCGTGTTTGCCGATATTACTCAGCGGATTGCGGCGGAAGAAAAGATGCGGCATCTGGCGCATCATGATTGCCTGACTAACTTACCGAATCGCCTGTTACTGCATGATAGGCTGAGTCAGGCAATTATCCAGGCTCAACGCGATCAAACTATTTTGGCGGTGATTTATCTGGATATCGATCATTTCAAAAACATCAATGACACCCTCGGGCATGGGGTTGGCGATGATTTGATCCTAAGCGTCGCCCAATCCTTGCGTTCGTCCGTACGCGAATCCGACACCGTCAGCCGTTTGGGCGGCGATGAATTCGCCATTTTGTTGCCTAACGTGGGGTCGCCGGAAATGGCGGCACGCATGGTGGCCAAAATATTCAATGCCGGCAGTAAAACCTACCAAATCGCCGGACGGGAGTTGCGTACTACCTTGAGTATGGGTGTCAGCTTGTTTCCGCGCGATGGAGAGAGTCCGGCGACCTTGCTGAAGCATGCCGATAGCGCGATGTATTTGGCGAAAAAGGAAGGGCGCAATAATTTTCAGTTCTACGAAGAAAAACTGGAAAGCGAAACCGAGCGCTATATGTTGATACAGCATGGTTTGCACAACGCGATGAAACGCGGCGAGTTCACGATTCATTACCAGCCTAAATATGCGCTGGACCAGAAAATCATTGTTGGCGCCGAAGCCCTGTTACGCTGGTCTAGTCCCGATTTGGGAACGGTTTCGCCGGGCGAGTTCATTCCGATTGCCGAGGAAACCGGATTTATCGTCGATATTGGTTGCTGGTTGATTAATCAGGTCTGTAAAACCATAGACCATTGGCGAGCGGAAGGCGCGCAACTCGGGCCTGTTGCGATCAATATTTCACCGATTCAATTCCATCGCGGCAACTTGCGTAGAACCTTGTTGAAAGCCATCACCGATTATGACGTCGATCCGGCCATGATTCAGATCGAGCTGACCGAGGGGGTGGTGATGAATCGCCAGCAGAGCACCATCGAGTTGCTCAATGCGATCAAGAATCTAGGGATTGCGATTTCCATCGATGATTTCGGCACCGGTTATTCGAGTTTGAGTTATTTGCGGCATCTGCCGATCGATGAGATTAAAATCGATCGATCGTTCATCATGGAAATTACCGATATGGAAAGTTTGGATGACAGCCGTTTGACCGCGATTCCATTGGCGGTGATCGATCTGGCCAGAAATCTGAATATCAAACTGGTGGCGGAAGGGGTGGAGACCGAAGTTCAAAGTAACTTTTTACTTCAAAACGGTTGTAACACCATCCAGGGCTACTTATTCAGCAGGCCGGTCGATGAAGATGCCATGTTGATTTTATGGAACCGCCATCGTTCAGTAACAACCTAAAATTGTGAATCCCGCCGGCCCGACTACCTCGGCCGGCGGGGTTTATTGCTATTAGCTAGCGTTTGCTTCTTTCCGCTTCCAGTGCTTTGTGCCGTAAATCGATATAATTGCCGCCTACCCATTTCCAGAATGTGGCGGCTTCCTCCGGTGAGTTGCTGAGCAATTTAACCGCAATGGCGCCGTTGCTGCTGATGTCGGTGATTTCGGCCTGAATATCGACAGTCTCCTTGTTTTTAATGATGCGTTTGTCGGCATCAAAGCGTAACGTCACCGTTTCTCCGGTTCGAAAAATCAGGTCTTTTTTAAATCCGCCCATAAACTGTAGCCGATATTCCGGAACCGATTGATAGGGCAATACAAATTCGGCATGCCAGCGGAAAGGGGGACAATTAATCGGTCCGCTGTTTTTCGGGAAGTGGATGGTATAGCCATCGTCCACCTTGGCTTTAACGCTACCTTTGGTGTAAATCTGGTGGCAGTTGGTCAATACCACATCACCCGGCTCGAATTGGGCGTTGCTCGCGGCATGGCCGGCCGAACTCAATAGGCAGAATATACTCAGGAAACAAATCCAATGACTGGGTCTCATAGCACACCTCTTTATAGTTGTTATGGCGGCTGAGTCTGGATGGGCTGATGCGGATTGTCAAGGCCGATCAATCGGTTAACGCTTAAAAAACGGCTGTTGTTGAGCCTTGGCCTGAAAATGATCGATGTCGCTAATGTATTCGCAATAGGCCGAGTTTGAGGTTTGTTGTTCAAACCAGTATTCGGCGCCTTGTCCGGCCAGCCAGATCGGTGTTTTACTGGTATTGGCGTATTCAATCAACTGTTCGAGTTGTATCGCCGTCTGCGGATCCGGTGGTGACTTCACCAGTCCGATCACAACCAAATTTGGTCTGAGGTGTCGGCTGGCATCAATGATATCCAAGCCTGGCAAGTCGGCGCCGACATAATAGCAAGTATATTGTTGCGTGGCGGCGATCAAACAACCCAGCAAAATTCCGAATTCATGCGGCTCGCCGCTGGGCGTGGCAAAAAGCATCGATGGATTATGTTTGGATGGTTGATGCAGATTATTCACCATGGTCAACACGATACGCTTAACACAGTTGGAGAACATATGTTCTTGAGCGATGTTGATTTTCTCCTCGTGCCAGAGCAGTCCAATTTTTTGTAGAGCCGGCAACAAAATGTCTCTGGCATAGTCCAACGGCTCGTAAGCCAGCAAGGCCCTCTTTAATAGTTGTTCGCAACGCTCGATCCGATAGTGTTGCAAGGCATCGATGATTTGGTTGAATAGGGCGGTTTGTTTGTTGTCGGCTTGCTCGGGCGATTGATGTTGGAAATGGCGTAGCTGGTCGCAATTTAAACCGGCGATTTTACTGATGGCATGGCCATTTTTGGTCAGATTCACCAACAGCTTCAGCTTTTCAAGATCCTGTTGCGAATAGGAGCGTCGGCCGTTTTCGTTGCGTTGCGGGGTAATGCAATCATAACGCCGTTCCCAAGCTCTTAACGTTTCGGCTGTTAAACCGGTTAATGAGGTAATTGCTTTGATTGAATACATTGTTTATGTTTTGTACAAAAAATAGTTTGACAAACATTCTACAGAATTGTATCTTCGATGCCAATCAAATATTTAAATCGGTAAATCCTGATGCCAGCACTATCCGAAATAATTACCGCCACAACACCCGCCTTGGAGTCCGAGCAAGTGTTGCTGGCATTCCGTGTCGAACGGGCGCGTGGTTTATTAGTGTCGTTATTGCTTGAAAATCAACAAGTAATCGGTTTTATCGCAAAACAGCTATTCGATGGCCTGAGCAAAAGCCAGGATTATTCCGAGATAATCCTGATCAAGAATAATCCGGACTATAAACACAGACTGCAAGACTTTATTGCGGAATTTTCCGGCCAACACAGGCCCGATCGGCTTTGTCAGTACAAAAGGAACGGCGGGGACAATGTTGTACAAGAATCGGTCTTTTTACAACTAGACAACCCTTTCAGTCACCTATCGGAATCCGTTTACGCTTCACTTTGCCTCTGTTTGCAGGCGCTGCATTTTCTGCCCGTCTATTTGATAGAAGTCAGTGAGTCGATCGAAAAGAATCCGAACCTGGTGGCGGAGCTTGATGTCGGCTATAAAACCAAGTTGAGAAGCTATCGGCTTGAACTAAAACAGTTACGTCAAGCCATGATAGCCGGCAATACCGGCTTGGTGGCCTTTGTGGCCTACAAATTTAGAGCCAGTTCGTTGAGCTTCGACGATTTGATGCAGGAGGGTTTGGTCGGCTTGATCAAGGCGGTCGATCGGTTTGAGCCTGATCGAGGGAACTGTTTTTCTACCTACGCTATTTTCTGGATCAGGCAGGCTATTTCAAGGTTGATCGTCAAACAGGACAAAGTCGTGCCTTTGCCGGTGGCCTTGGCCGAAAAATCCTCACCGATATTCGAGGCGATGCGTAATTGTTACACGCAGCATGAGCGCTGGCCCAGTCTGGCGGAACTAAAAGCCTGTTGTGACTTATCCGAGCAAGAGATTAAAACCATCAGCGGTTACTATCAATCTACTTTTAGTTATGACACGAACGCCCATACCGACGATGATGGCATGTCCATGATGGAGAAAATGCAACAACAGCAATTCAGTCAACCGCTGGATGATTTGATCGAGTCCGATCTGGCCCGTTTTGTCAATAAAGCGGTCGCGACATTGCCGGAAAAACAGGCCAGTATCCTGGCAATGCGCTTCGGATTAAAGAATCATACCGAAATGACTTTGCAAGCGGTGGCGGATCATTTACAAGTTACTCGCGAGCGAGTCAGACAAATACAAAACGAAGCATTAAAAAAACTGGAACAGCAATTTGGTTTTGACCTTATGCTGTTTTTGGAACCAAAAGATACTTAGAGACTCTGTATCTGTGTTTTTCGCTTTTTATAAGGTTGAACCCTCGCGGTTTGACTAAAAAATAACAACAAAGCCCAGGCCTGGCTACTTATGCAACAAGAGGAGTGATTATGTCATCAGAAAACCACAACGCCGATAAACAAACACCGCCACCGGATTGGAAAATGGAGTTTGATAAACAATGGAAAGTGATTTCCGCCAAAACGGTCGATTTTTACAATGACCACAAGAACCTGTTTTCTCTATCCAAATTAGCCGGTTTGCTGGGCGGTTCATTGGTACTGGGTTGGCTGATTAGTGGTATTTATATTATCGACCAGGGCAATCGGGGCGTGGTAACTCGATTTGGTGCCTACAGTGAAACCACATTGCCTGGTCCGCATTGGCATATTCCGGCTCCATTTGAATCGGTCAGTGTCGTTAATGTCGAGCAACAGCGATTCATAGAGGTCGGCTACAGCGACGCCGCGCGCCTGAGTAAATCGGCATTGGTTCCGCAAGAGTCGTTGATGTTGACCAGCGACGAAAACATCATCGCCGTGCGATTAGCGGTGCAATATCAAATCAATAGCGCCAGGGACTATTTATTCAACGTTAAAAACAATGAAAACACGCTGAAACAACTGACCGAAAGTGTTCTGCGCGGCGTGATCGGACGCAATAACATGGATTTCGTCTTGACCGAAGGCCGCAGCCAAATCGTGGCCGAAATCAAGCAGCAGATTCAGGAGGCGATGAACGAGTATAAGGCCGGCATCATTGTCGCGAGCGTCAATCTGCAGGATGCTCAGCCGCCGGAAGAAGTGCAGGGGGCTTTTGAAGATGCGATCCGCGCCCGCGAGGATAAACAGCGTTTGATCAACGAGGCCGAAGCCTACAGCAACGAAATCATACCCAAATCCCGCGGCGCGGCCTCTCGAATTTTGCAGGAAGCGGAAGCTTACTCGGCCGAAAAAGTCGCCAAAGCCAAGGGTGAAACCGAGCGCTTCGATCAGTTGCTGGTGGAATATGAAAAAAATCCGGCCATCACTCGTAAACGTTTATATCTGGAAGCCAAGGAAAAGCTATACGCATCCACTAATAAAATCGTAGTGGATACCGATCAACCGCCCGCCATGTATCTGCCGATGCAACAAATGCCCGCGCATCAGTCGCAACCGGCCACGACAGCCAATGAACCGGAATTGAATGTCGATCAACATAGCCTTGATAAAAATGGCGTGCATAAAACACCAGCGAATGAATTGCGTCCCAGCAGGAGCAAACAATGACCAGAACACAAATTCTTTTTCCAATAGGCTTTGCCGCGGTGGCGTTGGCCTCGATGTCGGTCTTTCATGTCAACGAACATGAAAGAGCGATCCTGTTTCGTCTGGGGGAGATCGTCAAAGCGGATTTGAAACCTGGGCTCCATTTTAAGACCCCCATCATCAATAATGTCAGTACGTTTGATGCGCGCGTGCTGACCTTGGATGCCAAATCCGAGCGTTTTCTTACCTCCGAAAAGAAGAACGTTATTGTTGACTCGTTCGTCAAGTGGCGAATCGGTGATGTGGGTCTTTTTTATACCACGGTCGGGGGCGATGAATTTCAGGCCAATCTCCGGCTCGACCAAATCATGAAGGATGCGATGCGTAGCGAATTCGGCGTGCGTACCATCAAACAGTTGATCTCGGAAGATCGCAGCGAATTGCGCGATACCTTGCTGGAAAAGCTTTCGCCGACGGCCAACAAATTCGGTATCGAGTTGATCGACATTCGCATCAAACGTATCGATTTGCCGCAGGAAGTCAGCAGCTCGGTCTATCAGCGCATGCGGGCCGAGCGGGAAAGGGTCGCCCGAGAGTTCAGGTCACAAGGCGCGGAAAGCGCGGAGTTGATTAGCGCCGAAGCCGATAAGCAAAAACAAGTGATTGTCGCCAACGCCCGCCGCGAAGCGGAGAACGTTCGCGGCCGCGGCGATGCGGAATCGGCGGAAATTTATGCCAAAAGCTTCGGTAAGAATCCGGAATTCTATGCCTTCTATCGCAGCTTGCAGGCTTATCAAGCGTCATTTGAAAAAACCCAGGATACCTTGGTATTAAAACCAAACTCCGATTTTTTCAAATATTTCTCCAGCGAAAAGTGAGTTAGGGGAATCCGTACATGAAAAAGTTTTTATTCTTTGCAGTGATAGTGGCGGCAATCGGCATCGTGGTGTCTTCGATATTCAATCGGACCATGCCCGAATACGATCCGCATTATGAAATTTCCTATTCCGATTTTATCGAAGACGTCCGCAATAAAGTGGTGACCGAAGTAGACATCAACGGCAATTATGTCGACGGCAAACGCAACAACGGTACTCGTTTTTCGACCTACAACCCCAACGACATGCGCATGATCGACGAGTTGTTGGAATACGGGGTCAAAATCAAGGTCGAAAAACCGCAACCACCATCGACCTTGATGAATATCTTCGTTTCCTGGGCTCCGACCTTGTTGTTGATTGCGGTACTGGTCTATTTCATGCGCAAGCAATCGATGATGGCGGGCGGGCGTGACGGACAGATGGGTTTTGGTAAAAGCCGGGCCAAACTGATGGAAGAAGATCAGGTCAAAGTCCGTTTCAAGGATGTGGCCGGGGTGGAAGAAGCTAAGGAGGATGTGGTGGAAATGGTGGATTTCCTCAAGGATCCCGGCAAGTACGAAGTGCTGGGCGGCAAGATTCCGCGCGGCGTATTGATGGTCGGCCCGCCGGGCACCGGTAAAACACTGCTGGCAAGAGCCATCGCGGGCGAAGCCGGGGTACCGTTCTTTTCGATCTCCGGTTCCGACTTCGTGGAAATGTTCGTCGGCGTCGGCGCTTCGCGGGTACGGGACATGTTCGAGCAAGCCAAGAAGCGCGCGCCCTGCATCATCTTCATCGACGAAATCGACGCCGTCGGCCGCCAACGCGGCGCCGGCAACATGGGCGGCAACGACGAGCGCGAACAAACCTTGAATCAGTTGCTGGTGGAAATGGACGGCTTCAGCGGTAACGAAGGTATCATCGTGATTGCCGCCACCAACCGCGCCGATGTGCTGGATAAAGCCTTGTTGCGGCCGGGCCGCTTCGATCGGCAAGTGCAGGTCGGCTTGCCCGATATCAAGGGCCGCGAGCAAATTCTTAAGGTACATGGCGACCGGGTGCCGTTGGCCGAAGATGTCAATATCACCGATCTGGCGCGTGGTACACCGGGCTTTTCCGGCGCGGAACTGGCCAATCTGATCAACGAAGGCGCCTTGTTCGCCGCCCGCAATAACAAACGGCAAGTCACGATGAGTGATTTGGATAAGGCCAGGGACAAAATGATCATGGGTGCCGAAAAGCGTACCATGGTGATGAGTCGGGACGATTTGTTGATGACTGCTTATCACGAAGCAGGACACGCGATTGTCGGCAGGATGGTGCCCGAACACGACCCGGTCTATAAAGTCAGCATCATGCCGCGGGGCGGCGCATTGGGTATCACCATGTTCCTGCCGGAACGCGACCAATACAGCGCCAGCAAGGATAAATTGGAAAGCCAGATCGCCAGTCTATTTGGAGGACGCGTCGCCGAAGCACTGATTTACGGCAAAAACAAAGTCACCACCGGAGCCTCCAACGACATCATGCGCGCCACTCAACTGGCTCGTAACATGGTGACCAAATGGGGATTATCCGACCGCCTCGGACCCATGGACTACGGCGATAGCGAAGGTGGCTACATGGGTACGCAAGCCAAGCCGATGTCGGAAAAAATGGCGCAGACCATAGACGAAGAAATCCGCGCGGTGATTGATAGCAATTACAACCGAGCCGAGACCATCCTGAAGGAGCATATCGAGATTCTGCACAACATGGCGCATGCGCTGTTGGATTGGGAAACCATCGATAAATTTCAGATCGACGAGTTGATGCAAGGCCGCATGATTGCGCCGCCAGAACCCGAAGTTGTTGTAACTGAAATAGAACTCGATAGCGACCATGTCCAACCGGTATCAACCGGTCCTGTCATGACGCCTTAAATGTCCTCCTCTATGTGCCCTCCCGCCGTGGTACTTTGGGAGGGTGCTTTTTTGATCGTCAGAGGTATTGAATATGAATGCCCGTTCGGTATCCAGCGTTTCGTTAAATCTGTTGCGGCTCATGCTGCAGGTCAATTTTAATGCTTCGGTATTGTTCTTGCTGATCGCCAGCGTGCTTTCGATGGCGGGCAGTGAACTTTTTTTTGATAACAGCAGTGACCTATACGGTCCACTAGCCAATAATTTGCGTTTGGTATTGCTGTATCTGTGCCTAGTGCAATTGGCTGTTTATGGCTTCTATCAAATGAGCAACAATTACGCGGCTGTAGTTTTTTTAGGAGCTTTTTTATTAATACTGATTCTATCGTTGGAATTTTATTGCACGGTTAATCAGATAGAAATTGATCCGAATTATCGGCAATTGTTGCTATACGCCGGTTTATCGCATGTTTTGTACGGTGGAATTTGCATTTTACCCAAAAATGGCGGTTAATGGACTCGGTAAAGACTCATCAGTTTTAAATACCGCTTGGTTGTGATGAAAAACCAGGAATTTTGCTATTAGCGACTAATTTGAACAAGATACCACATTAAGCCGAAAATTCGTTTGGCTTAAACTCGGGGAATTGGCATGCATATAAAGTTTCCATTTGATTCAACCAAACCCGTTGCCGGAGAGGCGAGTGTGGAAATTGATAAATCCTTAACCACGGTCTTTTCCTTTATCGGTGAGCATTTTTTTGATAATTATCCTAAATGGGCCGTGGAAGTCATCGATTTTCAGCCATTGGACGGCAAGCAGGTATTTATCGGCGCGAAAGCGAAACAGGTTCGTAAAGACAATGAATCCGAAATGGAATCTGTTTTTGAGATTACCGATTATCAACCCCTTTCAAAACTTATTTTTCAGGGATTGAATGAACCTTATAAGCATAGTTATTTATTGGAAGGCAGCGAAGAAAAACAACCCACTCGTTTGACTTTTCGGTTTGAATTGTTGGAACTCGAAGTTTTCATGAGACCGTTCGAAAAGCTGATTCGCTATGCAATTGAAGATGGCGCTGAAAACACGGTTGAAAATATAAAAAATTTAATTGCCGTCGAATGCAATTAAAAATAATTACATCATTGCTAGGGCTTGGAGTTTAATCATGGCTTTTATCGTTGAAAAAGATTCCGGAATCATTCCACAAGTGTTGTCCGCTATTTTAGATGAGTGTGTCAATGGAGTAACCTTGGCGGACCCAGACTTGGAAGATGCACCCATTATTTATGCCAACAAGGCTTTCGAGCGCCTGACGGGATATAGTCAGGCCGATATCGTTGGCCATAATTGCCGCTTTCTGCAGGGGCAAGATAGAGAACAGCCCGCCCGGTTTCAAATCGCCGAAGCCATGCACAAGCATGAAGCGGTCGAAGTCACGTTGCGAAATTATAAAAAAGACGGAACCTTGTTCCATAATCATTTAAAAATTATTCCATTATTTGATAAAAAACAACGGGTAATTTATTACCTGGGCGTTCAATATGATATAACCCAGCAAGTCAATGCAAATAATGAAATTAAAGTATTGACAGACCTATTAAATGCAGTTGAAAAATAATAATTAATTTGCAGCCCTAAAAGGTAGGTGTTATGAATGCAGTAGACAATGCCGGAAGCGGGGGGATGGCTTTCAACCAGACATTATTCGGTCTAGCCATTCTGGCTTTTATCCTGCTATTGATCGTTGAAAAATATAAACCCTACCGAGTATTTAGTCCAAAGGTTTATAGGGAGTCATTAGTCACCAATACGACCGCTTTCTTGATAAACAACGTTATACTGACCATTTTAAGAGCCTCGTCCTTATTTCTAGTCGCACAACAATTTTCTTATATGGGCCTGTTGAGTGGCCTGGATAATGGGCCGGTAAAATGGGTGCTGGCTTTCGCCTTTTTCGATTTTGCCATCTATGTCTGGCATGTGGCCGGGCATAAATTTGAGTGGCTATGGCGTTTTCACAAAGTCCATCATAGTGATAAAAGTTTTAATGTATCCACCGGTTTTCGCTTTCATGTTTTCGATCTGCTATTGGAGATCGTCTATAAATGTCTGTTCGTGGTTGTGATAGGCGTCGATGCCTATTTAGTATTGTCGATTGAAATCATAGAATTGTTTTTCATTTTCTTTCATCACGCTAATATCAGGGTTCCCAAGGAAGAGATTATTTCGCAATTTATCATCACACCATCCTTGCATCGCCCTCATCATTCAACCCTGCGCATGGAACATGATAGTAACTATGGCATCGTTTTGGCTTTCTGGGATCGACTGTTTGGTACTCGAAAAGAACTGGTACCCGCCAATATCGGTCTGGATTTGATTGAGGCGGAAAACTTTATTCAGTTATTTTCCTTGGCGTTTATTACCGAACGTAAAATTAGGCAATTATTGGGCCTTATTCCTAAAGGTAAAAAATAAGCCCAATCCGGCATTTATTCAGCGTGGACTAATCAGCAGGTGAATTTGGGATGATTATAAAAACAGAAAAGCCTATCCCCGCCAGTGAAATTACCGATCCCTTGGTATTTCAACAACGGCGAAAAATTATCAAGACCATGCTGGCCGGCATGCTGCTACCCTCCAGCTTGGCCTCTGTTTCGGCCAACCCCGCTAAACCGCGTTGGCCGGAACTTGTCGGAAGCCCATTATCCGGCGATTACGGCCCTGAAACGCCGGCTAAACTCAGCAAAAATTACACCAACTATTACGAATTTTCTTTTAATAAGGAAGATTCAACCGAGTTGGCGCAAAATCTTCGTACCGACGGCTGGGAATTGGAAATCAGTGGCGAGGTAGAAAAACCCGGCATCTATCATCTGGAAGATATTCTCAGCCGGCAAACCCTGCAAGAATACATTTATCGCTTTCGTTGTGTGGAAGGCTGGTCCATGGTGGTGCCGTGGGTGGGATTCGGACTGGCGGATCTGATCAAATCGGTTAAGCCCCTATCGTCAGCCAAATTTGTCAAATTCACCTCTATTTATCAACCCGACACCATGCCCAAGCAGCGGATTAATGCGATGCTCGACTGGCCTTACGTTGAAGCCCTGCGCATGGACGAAGCTGTGCATCCCTTAACCATTTTGGCCGTGGGCATGTATGGTGATCTGTTGCCCAAACAAAATGGGGCCGCCTTGCGGCTGGTGGTGCCTTGGAAATATGGCTTCAAGAGCATAAAAGCCATCGTCAAAATCGAGTTATTAAAAAAAGCGCCGATGACTAGCTGGAATCAATTTGCGCCAAACGAATATGGCTTTTACGCCAACGTCAATCCTTCGGTTCCTCATCCGCGCTGGAGCCAATTTAGCGAACGTCAGCTCGGTAGTGGTTTTTTTACGCCCCGCCGGCAAACGGAATTATTTAACGGCTATGGTGAGCAAGTTGCCTCACTGTATAGCGGCATGGACTTACGGCATTTTTTCTAATGTTGTTTCGTATCAATAATCCATGGATAGTCACTTCGATAGGGTGTTTACTACCGCTGTTTTGGTTGTTATTCGATATCAGCACTAACCAGTTGGGTTCAAATCCCATCCAGGCTATTCATATTCGGCTGGGAGATTGGTCGTTGCGGTTTTTATGTATTACGCTGGCAATAACCCCGATTCAAACCATGACCAAATGGCGCGGCATGACGGATTACCGGCAGATGTTTGGTTTATATGCATTTTTTTACGCCACCCTGCATGTGCTGGGCTATTTGTTTGTCGATAATGCCGGTCTCTGGCGGGTTATTGGTATCGACATACTGGAAAGCGCTTATATTTGGTTTGGCGTTATGGCTTATATAATCTTGTTCTTATTGGCGATAACGTCGCCCAAATTAGCCAAGAAAAAACTCGGGAAGAATTGGAAAAAATTGCATCGGCTAATTTATTATTCCGCCGGAGCCGCAATGATTCATTATTTTTGGCAACTGAAGGGCAATTTATTTCAGCCTTTATTTTATCTGACCATCATCGCTTTTTTACTGGGATTCAGGATTTTAGTCTGGCTTAAAAATCGTCAACTCTCTAAATTGATGTTACCGAAAGGACGCCTAACCTCGTTTGGAGACAATCAATGACGTCGTTTGTTAGCGTTTATTCGGAGTACGCGGATGCCAAATAAATCGATTCTAATTACGGGAGGCACCGGTTTTTTAGGTAGCGCCTTGACTTTTAAATTGCTGCAGCAACATCAACCGGCGGTAATCTTGGGCCGTAGCGCGGATAAGATAATGCGGTGTTTTGGCAATCAGGTGCAAGCCGTTACCCGTGTTTCGGATTTAGCCGATGCGGGGTCGTTTAAAGCTGTTATCAATTTGGCCGGTGCCGGTATTTTCGACCGGCGCTGGAACGAGGCTCGCAAGCAGGTATTGCGCGACAGCCGTATTCAACTGACTCAGCAACTGGTGAGCTGGATGGCTGATTCCAGCAACCCTCCCGATGTGTTGATCAGTGGTTCGGCAATCGGTTTTTATGGCGATCAAGGCGATCAGACGTTAACCGAACAGAGCCAACCGCGACCGGATTTTTCTCAAAAACTATGTGCCGACTGGGAAACTGCCGCTTTACAAGCGGAGACTGCCGGCACCCGAGTTTGCTTGATACGGACAGGCTTGGTATTGGGGCAGGGTGGTGGTTTATTGAAACGCATGCTGCTGCCTTTTCGTTTTGGCTTGGGCGGGCGTTTAGGTAATGGTCGGCAATGGATGTCATGGATACATTGGCAGGACTGGATAGGCATCGTGTTGACCATGATGGATAATCCCGACATGCGTGGGCCTTATAATGCTACCGCGCCAATGCCGGTGACCAACCAGGAGTTCAGCGCAACCTTGGCCGGAATTTTAAACCGGCCGATGTTGTTACCCATGCCGGAAACCGTGCTGAAAGTTGTGTTGGGCGAAATGGCCGCCTTGGTATTGGGGAGCCAACGGGTGATGCCGCAACGCTTATTGGCACAGGATTTTCAATTCCAATATTCACAGTTGGATACTGCCTTGCGCAATGTCCTGACGCCAACTCAATAATCAACCATGTTAATCGACAGTCTGTCATTGTTATTTGCCTTTACTTCCTTTATTAGCTGGTATGAAGCACTCATAGTGGCTTTGGCATTTGCTTTTCTGATGTATTCCATCACGCCGGAACCACTGCCGGAATGGGAGGAACGTACGCCAGCGACACTGTATTTTTATTTGCAATGGAGTTGGCTAGGTTATTTGAAATTAAAAGACGCTTTCTGGCCTTTTTTTATTTTGTATAACGCTATTTTGTTGTACATCGATTATCGGGTGGAGGAGGGCACGTTTACCGTTGCCAGTTGGGTGACCATGCATGTGATCATGCTGATGCCCTTGATTTACTGGACGGGCGCGATCTGGCGCTGTTCCAAAAATTGTTCCAGCAGAATTTGGCCCAGCGTGGCGCGATGGCTGACGGTTGCGGCTTATGCCGATTTAGCCTTGCGCTGGGTGATTTACCAGTATTACCCCAATATCCTGTTCAATTGCCAGCAGATGATTATCCATTGGGGCGACTGCGTTTAATGGCAAAACCCTATTCAAAATCCCTGTTTATATTTCGACGTGATTTGCGGCTGTTCGACAATACCGGTTTGAATGCGGCGCTTGTTCAATCCGAGCAAGTATTGTGCTGTTTTATATTGGATCCCCGGCAGATCGAACCTCATCCCTATCAAAGCCGGCCGGGCCTGCAATTCATGCTGGAAGCCTTGCAAGATCTGCAACAGCAATTCAAGCAGCGGAACGCGCTGTTACTTGTATTGGAGGGGCAAGCCGAGAAAGTCATCGTTAGGTTAAAACAACAACACGCGATTGAGGCGGTATTCGTCAATCGAGATTACACGCCCTTCAGCCGGCAACGCGATGCCGATTTGCAAATCTTTTGTGAACAAAATGAACTGGGTTTTCATCGCTATGGCGATGCCTTGCTGAATGAACCCGAACAGCTGTTAAAAGCGGACGGCTCGGCTTACCAAGTATTTACCGCCTTTTACAAGCGTGCTCGGCAAAATCCCGTGGCTTTGCCGCAACCTCTGGCTTCGGCAAATTTATTCGGCCGTGATCAAGCCGATGCTGCTGGCGATTTGATCAAGGGTCTGAAACAACATCACCATAATCGCTTATCGGGTGGCCGCCGGCCAGCCTTGGATAAACTGAATGCTATCGGCGAATGTCGAGATTACAGCCAACTGCGCGATTTTCCCTCACGGACGGCGACCAGCGATTTATCGGGCTATCTAAAGTTCGGTTGTTGTTCGGTCAGAGAAGCGTATTACGCGGTAGTGGAAAAACTGGGCAGTGATCATCCGTTATTACGCCAGTTTTATTGGCGGGATTTTTTTAGCCATATCGGTTTTCATTTTCCGCAAGTGTTTGGCCATGCGTTTCATCGGCGCTACGACGCTATAAACTGGCGTAATGACCGGGAAGAATTTCAGGCCTGGGCGGAAGGCCGTACCGGATTCCCGATTGTGGATGCCGGCATGCGCGAGCTTAATCAAACCGGCTGCATGCATAACCGGGTACGGATGATAGTCGCTTCTTTTTTAGTCAAGGACCTACACATCAGCTGGCGTTGGGGCGAACGTTATTTTGCCCAGCATTTGTTGGATTACGATCCTTGCCTAAACAACGGTAACTGGCAATGGGCGGCGTCTACCGGCTGCGACGCCCAGCCTTACTTTCGGATTTTCAATCCCTGGTTGCAACAAAAAAAGTTTGACGCCGATTGCCTGTATATCAAGCGCTGGCTTACCGAGCTTCAACCTTATCCGGCGGCCGCGATTCATAATGGGTTCAAGAGTCCCTTGATCCGTGACTATCCAGCGCCGATAGTGGATCATGGTTTGCGCAGCCAGCAGGCCAAAACCCTATTTCAAAATTGCCGTGAACATTAACCAAGCCCATTCAGCCATGCTTCGATTTTTATTCCTAACGTTATGCTTGTTATTGAGCGCTTGCACTGGAATTCCGGAAGGCGTTAAACCTGTTTCCGGCTTTGAACTGGATAGGTATCTTGGAACCTGGCATGAAATCGCCCGTCTGGATCATGGTTTCGAGCGCGGATTGGTTGACGTGACAGCCGAATACAGCTTGACTGACGATGGCGGCGTCAGAGTCATCAACAGCGGCTACAATGCCGAACGGAAGCAACACAGCTCGGCGGAAGGCAGAGCCTATTTTATCGAGAGCCCCGATGTCGGGCGCCTGAAAGTGTCGTTTTTCGGGCCGTTTTATGGGGCTTACAACATCATCGCGTTGGATAAACAGCATTATCAATATGTGATGGTTGCCGGTAACAGCAAGGATTATCTGTGGATATTGGCACGCACTCCCAGATTGGAGAATGCCATTCTGAAACAGCTGATTGATCAAGCTAAGGCAGCGGGATTTCCAACCCAGGATTTAATTTACCTCCAACCCGAGCATTGAGCATGGACACTATTTTAGTCGGCATCAGCAGCTGTTTATTGGGCAATCTGGTTCGTTACGATGGCGCGCATAAATACCACAGTTATATTGAGCGTACCTTGGGGCAATATTTTCAATTTCGAGCTTTTTGTCCGGAACTGGAGGCCGGTTTAGGCGTACCACGCCCGGCCGTGCAACTACGGCGAATCGGCGCGAATATCCGGGTAGTGGGTGTGAAGAATCATGACCTGGATGTCACCGAGCCTTTGCGACAAGTTGGCGAGCAGCAACGTTTCTGGTTAGAAGAACTCTGCGGTTATATATTGAAAAAGGATTCACCCAGCTGCGGCATGGAACGGGTAAAAGTTTATCAAGACGAGATACCGGCCCGCAACGGAGTAGGGGTGTTTGCCGACTATTTGCAACAACATTACCCAACCTTACCGATCGAGGAAGAGGGCCGTTTGGGTGATCCGGGGCTGCGGGAGAATTTTATCCAGAGGGTATTTGTGCGGCACCGTTGGCAACAATTAAACGCGCGGCCTTTAACCGCGCATGCGTTGATGACCTTTCATAGCCGACATAAATTGATCGCCATGAGTCACGATCAGAATCTAGCCAAGGAACTGGGGCGTCTGATTGCCGATGTGCGTTCGGATAATATTGAGAACATAGCCCGGCGGTATGTGGTCGATCTGATGGCTTGTTTAAAAATCGTCGCTAGCCGGGGAAATCATGTAAATGTGTTGCAGCATATCCAAGGTTATCTGAAAACTAAACTGGATAGCGATGACAAACAAGAGTTGGTGGAAACCATTGAGACTTATCGGCAGGGCAATGTGCCGTTGATCGTGCCGTTGACCTTATTACGCCATCATTTCCGTAGGCAGCCGGACGCTTTTATCGATCAATCCTTTTACATGACACCACATCCGGCCGAATTATCGTTACTGAACGAAATATAGGTGTGGCGTTATACAATAGTTCGTTTTGATGCCGTCTAATGACCGCCTTGTTTAGCCAAACCCGAAAATTTTACTAAGGAACCCGCCATGGAAACCCTGCAAAAACTGACGCCATTTTTTCAAGAACTGTCGCTTCAGTGGTATCAATTTACACTGGACAATCCGGTTTATGCCGCGTGTCTGGCTATTTCGGTGTGGTTATTGACGGCCATTTTTTACAGTATTCGAATCGGCTTTTTAAAAAATCGCGTTGCCCGGAGCTTAAAGGCCCAAAATGACACACAAACCAGCCTGAATACCGCCCAGGAACAAATCCAAACCTTGCAACAGCAATTGGCCGAAGCGACTGAACAAATGCAAGCATCCGTGCATACGGCTGAAGCCGAAACCCAGCGCGCCTCGGACATAAAGCAACGCTTGGATGCCGGCAACAAACAACTAGCCAATAGCCTAGCTAAACTGGTGGAATGTTTTGAATTGAATCTGGCTAACCTGCCAACGGCCGATGCCGGCAATCTATTGTCTGAATACGAATCCGTTATTGGCCGAGTCGCGGAACGCTTCCAGAATGAACAGCAGGCTAAAACCCAGTTGCAATTAAGCTTTCATGCCGAAGCCGCCAAACAGGCGGAAAAAGACATGTTAATCGACAGTTTGCAAAATCGTCTGGATACCCAGACCCAACAAATGGCCAAGATGGAATTGGCGGTTGAGCAGTATGAAGCCGCGCAGCGTCAACTGGAAGCCGATAGACAACAACTGGCGCATGACATACGTAAACAGCAGGCGGATGCGGCCAGATTGGCCGAGTTGGAAAAGCAAGTACGGTCAGCGCCGGTTGCGGAGTCCGTCAAAACGCACCAAGTTCCCAATATTCAGCCGGAACCGGTTCAGGCCGTGAAGCAGCCGGAAATCATCGAACAAGCCCTCGAGCCTCAACCGGTTGTCATCGAGACCAAGCCGGAACCGATCAAACCCCAGGTTATCGTGCCCCAAACGCCCGAGGTTAAACCGCAAGCCATCACCAAACCTTCTCAAACGGCAGATGCTGGGAAATTGAAAGGCCTATTCGGCAGGGCGATGGAAAAAATCGCCAAAATGGATGAAAAAATGGGTAGCCCGACAACGGTTAAAGTTGAGGCCGAAGAGCAAGCACTAGTTACCGAAACTCGGACTGAAGCGGTTGAATCTGCTCCGGAACCCGAATCGCAACCCGTTGCGGCCGTGGAAAAAGAACAAAAACCATCCGCCGGCATGAACGCCAAATTGAACGGCTTATTAGGCGGATTTAAGAAGTCTCCCGCCAAGCAACCGGAAGCAGCGGCTATGGCCGTTATTGAACAGAGTAAGCCAGAGCTAATAGAGACCGAGAAGCCAACAGAAAGCGGCGGAAAAAAAGTTTCTTCCCAACTTTCGGGTTTGCTGGGTAAGTTCAAGTCAAAGAAATAATGGTTCTTTTCGGCAAGGATGCCGAGCACCGCTGACGTGTTCCTTGACGGTTTGCTCGGATAAGCTCAGGCTTTAATCGACAAGCCCTTCGGCGGCTTGCCAGCACCTAAGGCGATTTACAGCAATAAATGTACCCAATCCAAGCAATTTGCCGTTGACTGAGCGGACGACACATATAATGGGTACAAACTTTCTCAAAAATCACCTAAGGCATGTGAAGGATCAGATTCTTAAGTCAATACATTGGCATTAGAACCCGATCCCTTTGCCGCCGTGTTTAGGGCGCTACGCGGTAAAACTGGCCGAGGGCCTGGCGTTGTTCCTCCCATTTTTCTGAGTTTTCCGGCCAGTGCTTTTTATCAAATCCTGGAGCATTTTTTAAGGTGTCTTTATCCAAATCGAGGACGTAATGTTCCTTGTCGCTAGCCCAATGCAGCGCTCTCCAGGGAATGGCGAACAGTTTGTCACCCACTCCTAACACGCCACCGAAAGACACCACGGCATAGACTACTTGGCCGCTATCCGGATCAATCACCAAATCATTGATGTCGCCGAGACTATCTCCAGTGGTATTTTTCACCTTGGTGCCGGTGATCTTGCTGGCCCGGCTTACCTGCTGCATTGATTTGTTGGCCGCCTGGGCTTGTTCGGTCGCTGCCTTTTGGCTTTCTTGCCTGAGTTCGGCTTGTTTATCTTTAACTTCTTCCTGTTTTTCGAGAACCTCCAGTTGTTTCTCATGGACGCCAGCCGAGCAAATTGGGCTGATAAATGCCGCACTTAGAAAAGTCACGGCTACAACGGGAATTAATGTTTTCATAGCATTCTCCAATTATTTTTAATGTTCGCTAAGTAATACGAATGAAATACGTTCGGCAACCGTGCGGATAAATCCCCACCTACATTAAACCTGAGCTAAAGACCGAACTGAATTAGTTATTTGTAAACTAGCCGGGTTCGCGATGAGGTTCACAAACCCAACCTGAATTTAACCGTCACGGGCGCCGCAGTCGGTACGCTATCGAACATAAACACTAACCCTCAATCTATGTGCGTTGCCGTACCGACCTAGTCCACCCATGCGTGTATGGTTGGTGTCAAGCGTTGGGACAGAGTTTTCCGCGCTGTGTATGTAACTAATCATCAGGAGACACTCATGAACAAAGATCAAGTAAAAGGCCGAGTCGAAGAAACCAAGGGAAAAATCAAGGAAGCCGCTGGCGTAATACTGGATGACAAGGGTATGGAAATCGAAGGCAATATCCAAAAGAACGTCGGCAAAGTCCGGGCGGGGTATGGCGATCTGAAACAGGATATAAAGGACGACGACTAATAAAAACTACCGTGTCACGCTGCCGAGTACTGATTACAGTGACTGCAACGGCAGTGTGCCACCGGGATTTCTATTCATTACTTTTAGGGGGAACAGCTATGAAATTAACCAACATCAAATACGCCGGTTTATGCGCGGGCATTGCCTTAACCTTATGCTCGGTTAGTGCGTACGCGGCGGAAAGCCACATGGCGCAATCGCTAAAGCATGCGGAAGCCGCAAGCAAAGCCACCGATGCAAAGGCTATAACCGAACATGCGGAGACAGCCAAAAGCCATGTGACCATCGCCGAAGATCATTTGAAAGCCGGAGCCACTAGTCTGGACGCGGCAATCGAACATGGCAAACAAGGGCACGCCGATTTAGCGAAGAAATCCGCCGAAGAAGCCGTAACCCATCTGAAAGCCGCGCAATAAAGTATCTTCTGTCATGCAATCAGTACGGGATAAACATCCCCTACCAATTGCTTTTAATAGGAGATGATGATGAAGCTTGTCGGGGCAGGGGCCAGCTAGGCCTTTGATATTCGTCAATGCTTCGTATGTTCATCTCCGATTTCGTCGTCAATTGGCGACCCTAGTTGGAGAATACATATGCTCGAAACAATTGCGATCCTCCTAATTATCGGCTGGGTGCTTGGTTTGGTTTCTTCGTACACACTGGGCGGATTTATTCATTTATTATTGGTTGTTGCGATCGTCGTGATCGTGCTTCGTGTCATACAAGGCCGACGAGCACTTTAGCTACACCAGTTTAGAGTATTTCAACATTGCCTTGTTGGCCTGTGTTCAACATTGCAATGCTGTCTTCAAAGGAGAACTCAGATGAGCGCAGTCAAGATCATGGCGATCGTGTTGATCATAGCCGGGCTATTGGGGTTGATGTATGGCCGTTTCAGCTATACCAAGGAAACCCAGCAGGCCAAATTAGGCCCGATTGAGCTATCGGTAAAAGATACTCAGACCGTCAATATTCCGGTTTGGGCTGGCGTGGTGTCGATAGTGGCTGGGGGTGGGCTTTTATTTGCAGCGAGCAGGAAAAGTTAGCGCTTGCTGTAGGGTAGGGTGGTGAAAAGTCACTCGGGTCTAGCCCTAGCTGAAACTTTTAGCGGGTATCCCGGCATCTATCAGTTTCACTCATTTTCTCGCTTAGGCGGGTCTTGCCTTTTATCTGGCAGAGAAAAGCATTTCATCAACCAGGTAACAGGCAAGGCTTTATAGAGCGTGTATGCCGACAGCATCAGGTTCAGAGAAGATGTAAAAAATGTCATTTCTCGGGCTTGAACGCTGTTACCAGTATCTGGGGCTTGGGGAGTAGGGCATTTACTAAATTCGGCCATGATAAAACCCATTTCGCTCGCCAGCAGCAAGCTGGAGGGGGCTGTTATTTTTCTGTGTATATCTTTAATCAGTGTTGCTGTTCTGCCGGCTATCATTTGACGACGACTTAACAACTGCTGCTCGGCTTCCCGAATTTGAGCATTCAGTGAAGTGGATGTTTTTAGGTTTTTACGCAGCGTCAACATTATGGATTTTCCCGTTCCTCGGTTTCGGTTCTCAGGCTACGCAGTAAGGCAGGAAATTGTAAGTAGCGACTGCGGCGGCGAATAACGCCACCAACAATCAATAACAACACAAGATTCAAAGCCACCGTGAGAAATATTGCGCTGCTGGTATTCAGACCGTTTTCAATAAGCCATGTTGCTCCTGCCGCCAACAATCCAAGCCAGGCGCCATTCAGCAACAAGGCCAGCATCATGCCGGCCACCACCATTGTCACCAGGCTTTGACCGGCTCGCCGCGTTTCCAGTGCGGCGAGCCGGACGTGATCGTGACTTAGCCCGCGTAACTCAAGCCATAGAAACCGAATATCGTCCAGCACACTGCTGGTATCGCAGTGAGGGTCGACATGTAGTGTCGATGGCCCCAGGCTTTCGTTTTCCTTTACGGTGTCCGGTTGCATCTGCGCTAAGAATCTAACGGCTGCTCAATAATCTGCTCAGTATAAAGCCGGCGGCTACTGCGATACCCAGCGAGCTTACCGGATTGTCCCGAACGTAACCCTGGCAATTTTTCATCAGGCGCTGTTCGGCACTTTTAAGTTGTTGGCCTTTTTCCTCCAGTGCGTCCGCGGCTTGATTGGATACTCTGGCGATTTTATCGACAGATTCATGGGCGAAATTCGATGCTTTTTCTACAGTTTCCATAATAGTTTCCTTGGTTATTTAAGACGCATGTCATTTTTGACCGACTCGACGCCCTTGACGCTGCGTGCAATTTCGACGGCTCTATTAATGTCGGCTCTTGTACCGACAAAGCCGCTCAGTTGCACGACACCTTTGAAGGTTTCGACATTGATCTGGCCGGACCTGAGGTCGGGCTCGTCAAATAACAATGCCTTGACCTTAGTAGTGATAACGCTGTCGTCGACATATTCGCCGGTTCCCTCGTGTTTTGCGGTCGATGCGCAGCCTGTCGCGACGATTAAGGTTAGGGCAATAATCGCTACGGATAAAAGTTTTAGCAGATGTTTCATCGGTCAATCTCCAGAGTACAAAAATACAAAAGGGGTTTCACCGAATCGTCGTAATGTTTATGAGTAGGCCGATTCGGCGGATTGTGCTTAGGCGCGAAACTGCTAGAGCAAAATCGGCGAGTGTCGGCTTCCGGCGGGAAAGATTGCTAGCCATCCCTGGCTAGCAATCGCGCCTACACCGCCACGTGATTGCCTGCGGCGGCCCTGGCCGTCCGCGTCACCTCGCCTTTGACCCAACAAGGGGATCAAAGCCTTGGCTCTCGCATGACTCGACGCCGTTTCGCGATGCCTTGCAGTTTTTCTAGTCGAAAAACCGCCCGGCGCTACGGCTTCCAGGGACTACTCAACCTTCACTCGCTAACGCTTCGTTTCCAAGGTTTCGCAGCGTAGGTAATTAAAAGCGGCTGCGTCGAAGTCTTGGGTGAACTGTAAGCGTAATGGTGGCTGCGGTCGGTACGCTAACGTACATAGCTAGGGGTTTTGGGAAGCAGTAGAGTGGGATATTTTTACAGCGGTTGCCGCTATGTGCGTTACCGCACTGACAGGCTGTCGCTGTTGCGAATAAGCTACTTAACAGCTTTTTTACAACAGTGCTGGCCATGGATGCATGCTATTAACCGTTGTGGCTGCTATTCAATTTTAAACAGGTTGTAGCGGGTGAGCGCTGATAAGGTGTTAAAAACCAAGCGAGTCAAGGATTGAATTTGATGACTCAATGAGGTGTTTTTAGGATTTTCAATTTTCAATAATCTAAGGAAATATCATGAATAACAAATACTTGCTTTTCATTGCCTCGTCAATCGGCGCCGGTTGTTTTCCGCAGGTTCAAGCCGCCGAACAAATGACGGACGATCGATGGTATGCCGCCCCCTTTGCAACATTTATAAACACCGGCGGCGATCGAAAGGCCAGCGATGGCTGGGGCGGCGGTCTTGGTATCGGCAAGATGATCGATAAACACTTCAATGTCGAATTGAAAGGCTTTTATCAAGGTTTTGGCGGCACTAATGGACCATGGGATCTGGCGGGTGGCGCGGCCGAGGCGCAATACTATTTTTTCCGCGACACCTTTTCGCCTTATGCCGTGGTTGGATTGGGCGCCATGAATACCTGCGCTTCCGCCAACTGTGGCGTTGGCTTCATTGGCGAAGCGGGGGTCGGGGTTAGTTACGAATTGAACGACCATCTATCAATCCGTTCCGACGTGCGTTATCGCTATAACAACAATTTCAACGCGCATGTGCAGCCGGGTACCGACGAATTCCATGATATGACAGTCAATCTGGGGGTGGTTATTCCGTTCGGCGATAAACCCAAATATATGGCAAAGTCCGAGACTCGAATGGACGTTGCGCCGGTAGCCGTGGCACCGAAGCCGGATTGTTCAACCCGCGATTCCGATTCCGACGGTGTTAACGATTGTTTGGATAAGTGTCCCGGCACTATTAAAGGCGCCACAGTTGACAATAAGGGATGCGCGGTCAGATTGATACTCCGAGGACAACACTTCGAATACGACTCAGCAAAATTAAGTTTGAATGCCAAGGAATTACTTGACGGTGTCGCCAAAGACTTGATTGCCTTTCCGCAGAAAAATGAAATCGAAGTTCAAGGCCATGCCAGTAGCGAAGGCAGTCATCCGTACAACATGAAGCTGTCGGAACGCCGAGCGCATTCGGTGGTTGAATACCTGAAAATGAAGGGTATTACCAACAAATTGACCGCCAAGGGCTACGGTGAAACTCAGCCTATTGCCGACAACGCCACCGAAGCAGGCAAATCCGAAAACCGCCGTGTCGAGTTGATCTGGATTGAAGAATAAAAACGAACTGACTGTCCAGGTAAACAGT
This sequence comes from Methylomonas sp. LL1, assembly GCF_015711015.1. Taxonomy (NCBI): domain Bacteria; kingdom Pseudomonadati; phylum Pseudomonadota; class Gammaproteobacteria; order Methylococcales; family Methylococcaceae; genus Methylomonas; species Methylomonas sp. LL1. The sequence goes on along the minus strand of NZ_CP064653.1, from coordinate 1,086,501 downwards.
TAGATGCTATAGACCCAAAAGCCCAACTGAGAACAGTTGGGCTTTTGCCGTCTGGTTGCATAAACAAGTAGCTAAGAAAACCTCAGTGGATTTGAAGTTTTACTGGTATGTTCCTTATCTGTATATTATTTAACATAATATACATTATGCGAAGTCATTATGGTCGCGCTAGCGACCGCCTGCATAGCTTGGCCTGAGAACATGATGATTAAGAAAATTAAATCACTCGCGAAAACTGCTGCTGTTTTTGCGCCAGGTATTTGTCGAATACCATGCAGATGTTACGAATCAACAAGCGCCCGGCTGGTTGCACTTTGATGCTGTTGGCGTTCATGCTTAATAAACCATCGTCCCGCATAATTTTCAGGTTTTCCAGTTCCGGCCCGAAGTAATCGCTAAACACGATATTGAATTCGCGTTCAATTTTGCTGAATGTCAGATCGAAATGGCAAATCAATTGGGTGATCACGGCCCGGCGCAATTTATCGTCTTCATCCAGGTCCACGCCTCTAAATACCGGCAAACGGCCCGCGCAAATCGCTTCATCGTATTGGTCAAGTTCCTTGTAGTTTTGCATGTAGGCATCGCCAACCCGGCCGATCGAGGTAATGCCCAAACCGACCAAGTCGCAATCGGAATGAGTCGAATAGCCTTGAAAATTGCGGTACAGCTTGCCCTGGCGCTGAGCGACAGCCAACTCGTCGTCCGGTTTGGCGAAATGATCCATGCCGATGTAAACATAACCGGCGTCGGACAGTTTTTTGCCGACCATTTGCAGAATCTCCAGCTTCACCGCCGGCGTCGGCAAATCGGTTTCGTTGATCTGGCGCTGGGTTTTAAAGCGACTGGGCATATGCGCATAGTTGAAGATCGAAAAACGATCCGGCGCGTAATCCAGCACTTGATCCAGCGTCTTGGCGAAAGTTTGCTCGGTTTGCAGCGGCAAGCCATATATAAGATCGATGTTGGTCGAACGGAAACCTTCCTTGCGCGCCGCTTCCAAAACGGCAAAGGTCTGTTCCTTGCTTTGCAAACGGTTGACGGCTTTTTGCACGTCCGGATCGAAATCCTGCAGACCTAAACTAATCCGGTTGAAGCCCAGTTCGCGCAGTTGCGCAATGGTTTTGTCGTTGGTTTCGCGCGGGTCGACTTCGATCGAATATTCGCCGCTGTCATCGGTGTGCAAATTGAAATGCTCGCGGGTGGTATCCATCAACCGTTGCATTTGTTCGTAACTCAAGAAGGTCGGCGTGCCGCCGCCCCAGTGCAATTGGTTTACCTTGCGGCGTTTATCGAACAACGCGCCTTGCATCGCGATTTCCTGGCAGAGATTGTCCAGATACGGCGCGGAATGGGCTCGGTTTTTGGTGACGATCTTGTTGCAGGCGCAATAAAAACAGACGGTGTCACAAAACGGGATATGAAAATACAAGGACAGCGGCCCGCCGGCGGCATTGGATTTTGCTATGTGCTGGCGATACTCGGCATCGCCAAAGCCTTCGTGCAATTCCAGCGCGGTCGGATAGGAGGTATAACGCGGGCCGGATTTGTCGTAACGATTGATCAGGTCGAGATCGAATTTGATTGATTGATCCATTATTTGACTTCTTGATTGATGAGTACGCTAGCCACTTGGCCGGTAAACGGCCCTGAGAGTTCCACGCCGCCGATCAGGTCGCCGGGCTGGGACATGGCTTGGCCGGATTGCGAGACGCGGGCCACGATTTTAAGCTGTCGATGATCGCCTAGGCGCGAGCCGCCTTGCATGGTGTTTTGATCATTCAAAGTCACTTTGACCGGCAAATCGGCCAGTGTTTTCCGCACTATCGCCAGCGGCATTTTTGGCCCGTTGACGGCCTGGGCATAAATAAACACGGTATGTTCCGGCTTCATTTTAGCCTTCAGGGCCGGTGCAATGTCTACCTCAACAGCAATTTCAACCGATGGCGTGGCCACGCTATTGCTGGTTTGCTGACTATCCAGCGCCGTCAACATTTGTTGCACTTGTGGGAGGGCTTCGGAATCGGGCGGCAACAGCGCTATCAGTTTTTGCCAGTAATGCTTGGCCTGGGCGAAATCGCCCTCCTCCGCCTTGGCGATGCCGGCCAACCATAAGGCATTGCCGTTATCCGGCGCCTTTTGTATCACTTTGGCAATCAACAGCGCCGGTTCGCCCTTCATGCTGCCGTCCCTAGCCATCGCCAGGCTATTGGCATATTGCAACATGATCTCGGCGTCATCGGGTTTCAAGCGATTGAGCTGGGCAAACACGTCGGCCGCGTTTTGATGTTGTTGCAAATAAGTATAGGAGCGGCCCAGCATCACCCAGCCTTCGATGTCGTCCGGTTTCTGTTTCAGTCGTTGTTGCAGCTTGGCTATCATGTCCGAAACATTGGCGGCTGTCTTGGCTTCGGTCTGCTGCAGTTCGGCTTTGTTGAGGGCATGGATGTCGCCCAGCCCTAGATACAGCAACAGACTGATACCCGGTATCAGCAACACCAGGACCGGAATAACCCAGTGCCCGCCACGACTCGACGGCTGATTGACTTGGCTTGTCTCCAGATCGTCATTCAGCATCAGTTGTAGCTCGGTGTATTGCTCGTCAAACTGAACTTGATCCAGAATGCCATCCTGCAATTGTTGTTTTAATTCGGCCAGACGCTGGCGGGCAATTTTAATGTTGCGCTGACTGTGGTCGTCATCCTGCAACGTCGGTTTTCTTAGTAATGCCGGCACGATCAACGCCAGTGCCAAGAGCACCAGGCCAGCCACGATAATCCAGAACAGCGTATTCAATCCTCTTCACCTTTTTGCAAAATATCGTCGAGCCGGTTTTGTTGTTGCCTATCCAGTCCTATGTCTTGGCTTGCGGCTTTTTTATTGCGGGCCAAAATCGCTACCGTGATGATGCCTATCAGTAAAAATACGATGGGACCCAGCCACAACAAACCGGTTTTTAGTGTAAAGGCCGGCCGGTACATGACGAAATCGCCGTAGCGTTGAGTCATGAAATCCACCACTTCCTGCTCTGTCTTATCCTGCTGCAACATTTCGTAAACCTGACGCCGCAGATCCTTGGCCAGATCGGCATTGGAATCGGCGATGGTTTGATTTTGGCAAACCAGACAGCGCAACTCGGAAATCAAGGTTTGATAGGCCTGTTCCTTTTCGGGATTGTCAAACGGGTGGTATTCCACCACCGCCCGCAGCGGTAGGGCTATCAGCCATAACAGCATCAATACGCCGATTCTCATGCCGGCTCCTGTTCCAGTTGTTGCACCAGCGGCAGAAACACCCGCTCGATGTCGCCGGGTTCGACCGGGCCGGTATGCTTGTAACGAATGATGCCGCGCTTATCCACCACGAAGGTTTCGGGTACGCCGTATACGCCGTAATCGATACCGACCCGTCCGTCCGTGTCCATGATGCTGACGTCATAAGGATTGCCCAATTGCTTCAACCATAAGCCGGCCGCCTGAGCTTCGTCTTTATAATTCAGGCCGACGATAGCCACCCGTTTCAGCTTGGCCAATTCCAGTAACAAGGGATGCTCCTGCCGGCAGGACACGCACCAAGACGCCCAAACATTCAACAGCCATACCCTGCCCTTTAAATCCTGATTACTCAAGTTTTTATCCGGTGTCGCCAATATCGGCAAGGAAAAGGCCGGTGCCGGCTTATCGATCAACGGTGACGGAATATCCTTGGGATTCAAGCGCAAACCCACCGCCAGGAAAATTGCCAGAACGATAAACAATACTAAAGGCAGCAGATATTTAAGCATCGGCGGTCACCGCTTTTTTGTTCAGCAATCGATAGCGTCTGTCCATCGCGCCCAGCATGCCACCCAAGGCCATGAATACGCCACCCATCCAGATCCAACGGATGAAAGCCTTGTAATAGACCCGTAAACTCCAGGCCCCCTCCTCGCCCAGCGGTTCGCCGATGGCGACGAACAAATCCCGGAACACGCCGGCATCGATAGCTGCTTCGGTCATCGGCATGGTTTGCACCCGGTATACCCGTTTTTGCGGCGCCAGTTCGGCCACGGTTTCGCCGTTATGACTGACGGTTAAATAGCCTTGCTGGGCCGTGTAGTTTGGCCCCTGGGTTTGCTTGACGCCCTGAAAACTAAACACATAACCGAACATATCCAGCGTATCGCCCGGCGCCATCCGCACATCGCGCTCGATGCTGTACACCGAAGTCAGGGTGATGCCCACCACAAACACCGAAATACCGATATGGGCCAGCGTCATGCCGTAAAAACCGGCCGGTATTTGTTTCAGACGTTCCAACGACCAAGTTTGTAACCTTTGCTTAAAGGCCAAGGCGGAAACTGCCAAGGTCCACAGGGCTAGACTCAAACCCAGCACCGCGGCCCAGGAATAAAATGGCATGGCTAGCGGCAATAAGGCCGCAATAGCCACGCAAGCCAGTGCAATCAACCAGATTCGACCCGCAACGACTTTGAGGTCGTCGCGTTTCCAATGCAGCAATATCCCGAAACCGACCACGATCGCCAATGGCGCCATCAATGGAATGAACACCGCATTGAAATACGGCGGTCCGACCGATAGTTTACCCAGTCCCAGCGCGTCGATCACCAACGGATACAAGGTGCCCAATAAGATGCTGGCGGCGGTGACCACCAGCAACACGTTGTTGATCAACAATACCGATTCGCGCGATACCAGTTCGAAACTGGCGCTGCTTTTGACTTGCGGCGCCCTGATTGCGTAAAGCAATAACGAACCACCGACCACGGCCGCCAAAAACACCAATATAAATACGCCGCGCGCGGGATCACTGGCAAAGGCATGTACCGAGGTCAACACGCCGGAACGAACTAAAAATGTACCAAGCAAACTCAGTGAAAATGCAAAAATCGCCAACAGTACGGTCCAGGTCTTGAATACACCGCGCTTTTCGGTGGCCGCCAGCGAATGAATCAAGGCAGTCCCGACCAACCATGGCATGAATGAGGCATTTTCAACCGGATCCCAAAACCACCAGCCGCCCCAACCCAATTCGTAATAGGCCCACCAGCTACCCAGCGTGATGCCCATGGTCAAAAACATCCAGGCCACCGTAGTCCAGGGCCTTGACCAACGGGCCCAGGCCGCGTCAAGTTTGCCTTCGATCAAGGCCGCGATCGAAAAGGCAAACGCCACCGAGAAACCGACATAGCCCATATATAGCATCGGCGGATGGATAGCCAGTCCCGGATCCTGTAACAAGGGATTCAAATCACGCCCTTCGGCCGGGGCCGGAAACAGGCGTGCGAACGGGTTGGAGGTGAATAGTAAAAACAGAATGAAGCCGACCGCGACCAATCCCATCACGCCCAGCACTCTGGCGCGGGTGGCATCGGGAATATGCCGGCTAAACAATGCTACCAGGCCGGTCCAGATCGACAAGGTCAAGGCCCAGAGCAATAACGAGCCTTCGTGCGCACCCCAAACCCCGGAAACCAGATACAAAAACGGCAAGGCGGTGTTGGAGTTTTGCGCGACATAAGCCACCGAAAAATCGTGCACGATGAAACTGTAAGTCAGACAGGCATAGGCCAATCCCATGAACAGCAACTGGCCATAAGCGGCCGGCTTGGCGACATGCACCCAACCCGCCATGCCGCGCGATGCGCCGGCCAGCGGCAGCACGCCCTGAACCAGGGCCATGCATAGCGCCAGAATCAACGCAAAATGTCCGATTTCGGGAATCATTTGGCCTCCGCCGGCTTTTTCAGGCTGCCCGCGACTTCCGGAGGCATGTAATTTTCATCATGCTTAGCCAGCACTTCCTCGGCCACGAACACCCCACGGCTGTCCAACCGGCCCTTGGCCACAATGCCCTGCCCTTCCCGGAACAAATCCGGCAGAATGCCGCTGTATTCGACCGTGACTTCCTTGCTGAAATCGCTGAGTTTGAAACGCACCAGCAAATCCTTCTCCGGGCGCTCGACAGTGCCCTTGACGACCATGCCACCCAATCTAAACAAGGCATCCTTGGGCGCCTTGCCGTCAACGACATCGGTGGTGGAGAAAAAGTACATCAAGTTCTCGTTGAAGGCTTTTAAAGCAAAGGTGGCGGCCAAGCCGATGCCAATCAGCATCAAACTTATTAAAATCAGTCGTTGTTTACGGTGTGGTTTCATCGTTGCGCGCGTTTTTGTTTCAGGGCCATTTGTCTAAGTAACTGTTTGCGTTGCACTATGGGCGCAAATAAATTCCACAGCAGCACGGCGGTAGTGATGCCGTATGAAGTCCAGACATAAAAGGCGTAACCGCCCATCTGTAAAAAATATTCCAGGCTCATGCTTTTTCCTCCAGCAGGTTTTTCACCCATTGCGCCGAGGCTTCGCGTTTCAAGAGTTCCAATTTGGCCGTCTGCAATACCGCAATGGCGTAATAGACCTTAAACGCCCCGGCCATCAGCAACAGCGGGATCAACATGCTGATATGAATGGACGGCTTATCCATTTTGCTGACGGTAGGCCCTTGATGCAGCGTATTCCACCACTCCACCGAATAATGGATGATAGGAATGTTGACCACGCCGACCAGAGCAAGAATCGACACCGCGCGAGCGGCGCTGCGTTTGTCCTCGATCGCGCCATACAAACTGATCACGCCCAGATACAGAAACAGCAAAATCAGTTCCGAGGTCAAACGCGCGTCCCACACCCACCAGGTGCCCCACATCGGCTTACCCCACAAGGAGCCCGTGACCAACGCGATAAAGGTGAACCCGGCGCCTATCGGTGCGCTGCTGATCAGCATCACCTCGGCCAGTTTCATATGCCAAATCAACGCAATCCCGCCCATGATAGCCATCAAAACATAAATAAACAGCGACATCCAGGCCGCCGGCACATGGATATAAATGATGCGGTAACTGTCGCCCTGCTGGTAATCCGGCGGTGCCATTACCAAGCCTCCGTACAACCCCGGAATCAACAGCAACAGAAATAACACGGTCAACCACGGGATGAATTTATCCGCCAGCGCATAAAAATGCGGTGACGAGGCGGTGCGGTGGAAGAAGCGGCTGACGGGGGCTGGGATGAAGGACATAGGCGTTAATTAACACTCATTTTAAGCGCCGCCGCGGTCGGCAGCGGGGTTAGAACCAATGCCAGCAACAACATGGCCGACAAAATGTTGATTTGGGCCGAGACCGGCAAGCCGCTTGCGGCCCTGTCGACGGCGTTGCTGGCGAAAATCAGCACGGGGATATACAGCGGCAACACCAATAGCGATAAAATCATGCCGCCCCGGCGCAAGCCCACCGTCAATGCCACGCCTATGGCCCCGATCAGGCTCAGCATGGGTGTGGCCAGAGTCAGAGTCAGCCACAAGGTCGGCATGGCCCGTTCCGGCAAGCCCAGGAATAAGGCCAACAAAGGCGCGACCAACAATAATGGCAACCCGGTGACCAGCCAATGAGCGAAAATTTTGCCCAATACCAGAATCGACAGTGAATGCCTACTGAGCAGCATTTGCTCCAACGAACCGTCGTCGAAATCGGAACGGAACATGCCGTCCAGCGACAACAAGGCCGCCAGCAAGGCCGATACCCAAATCACTCCCGGCGCCATCGCTTGCAGCAAATTGGGTTGCGCGCCGACCGCCAGCGGAAACAAGGTCACCACCAATACGAAAAAAAACAACGGGTTGGCCATTTCGGCGCGGCGGCGAAATGCCAGCAGCAGATCACGACGGACGATGGCGAAAAAAGCGGCGCTTATTGACATGTATCCAGGTATACGCGTTGCAAATCGAGATGCGACAAGGTCAAGTCTTGGTGCGAGGTCAAAATCACCATGCCGCCCTGGCGGGTGTGGTCTATCATCAAATTCTCGATCAATTCGACGCCCTGTTTATCCAACGAGGTGAAAGGTTCATCCAATATCCATAACTGGTTGTGGGTAATTAACAACCGTGCCAGCGACAAGCGGCGCTTTTGTCCGGCGGACAGGGTTTGCACTGGATTATCGTCGAAACCGGCCAGTTGCACCTTTTCCAATGCCTGATCGATAGAATAATGACCGGGCGTATTCAAGGCCAGCGCGAAATGCAGATTTTCCAACACGGACAATTCTTTTTTGCTGCCGTCGGCGTGGCCGACATAGGCCATTTCGTTGAAATAATCGCCGTCGTCAATTGCTGCGCCACGCCAAAAAATTTCGCCGGCATCGGCCTCGCGGAAACCGCAGAGAATCCGCAATAGCGTGGTTTTACCGCTACCGTTGCTACCTTCCAACAGCAGAATTTGTCCGCTCGACAGAGCAAAACTGACATTGGAAAACAACAAGCGCTCGTCACGGCTGCAAGCCAGATTGCTGACGCTCAATGACGCTGATTGATGATCCATGTGTAGTTGCGAGTCCCGGTAAAGTCCTGCTTATCATATCAAATTCGACGGTTATTCGTAATCAGACAAAATCCCTAAGGGATTAAGCATAGCCTCCAGGCTGTAAATGAAACCACCAACCTCTATTATTGAGGCTTGATCGACCTCGGTTGATTGATCTGATTTTACGGCAAAGTTCTTTGACAAAAGCCATTAGGTGAGTAAGCTGCAATTAGTTCAATTCAACCCAGCCCTTGAAAATGGGCTTGACTTAAAACTCTGCTACATATCACAGCATACGACATGGTCATCAGGTCGGAATGTTTTTTGACTTGCGGAATAATCATTGAAAGCCAAAATGACCGAAACACATATACACCCAGCAGAGCTCAAAACGATACTCATCGTCGATGATACCCCCGATAATCTGACCATTCTGGGTGAGTTACTGATGCCGCATTACAATGTAAAAATTGCCAATAACGGCATGCGCGCCTTGATTTCCGCCGAATGTGAACCCGCACCGGACTTGATTTTATTGGACATCATGATGCCGGAAATGGATGGTCATGAAGTTTTGCGTCGCCTTAAATCAAACCCCAAAACCCAATCGATACCGGTCATTTTCATCTCCGCCCTCAACGAAGAACATGACGAAACCCATGGCCTGGAGTCAGGCGCGGTCGATTACATCACCAAGCCGTTTAAACCCGCTATCGCTTTAGCCCGCGTCAAAGCTCAACTGGAGCCCAAGACCGCCCGGGACCTATTGCAAAACAGCAATACCTGGCTGGAAAACGAAGTTGCCCGCCGCATGCGTCAAAATCAAATGATTCAGGATGTCAGCATCCGGGCGCTGGCAAAACTGGCGGAGGCCAGAGACAACGAGACTGGTAACCACATCTTGCGCACCCAGGCCTATGTCCAAATTTTAGCGGAAGAATTGGCCGGGCATCCGCGTTATGGCAAGGTGTTGACCGCTGAAACCGTGACTTTGTATACCAAGGCCGCCCCTCTTCACGACATTGGCAAGGTCGGCATACCGGATCAAGTACTGCATAAACCGGGCAAACATACGTCTGAAGAATGGGAAATCATGAAAACCCATGCCCAAATCGGCGCCAACGCGATTTGGGAAGCCATACAGGACCAGTCGGACCAGGATGGCTTGAGTTTTCTACATATTGCAATGGAGATTGCCGCGCATCATCATGAAAAATGGGACGGCAGCGGCTACCCCAATGGCCTGGCCGGCGAAGACATTCCATTTGCCGCCGGATAATGGCTTTGGCGGATGTCTTCGATGCATTGCTCAGCAAGCGCGTCTATAAACCGCCGTTCACGTTTGAAGAAGCAACCGCCATCATCCTCGAAGGTAAAGCCAGCCATTTCGATCCGGCTGTCGTCGATGCGTTTGCCCACCGACTCGGCGATTTTGCGGCAATTGCCACGCGCTTTCAGGACAACGACTAATGTCTCCCGAAGTCCGCTCGTTATGTTTATCGTTAAGGCGCCGCGGCTTTTTACGTCTGCTGGCGGGTTCGATGGGCTTTGCCACAACGTTATATGTAACGGGTTGTGAACCCAAGCGCCCCTTGAAAATCGCGGCACAAATGTGGCCGGGATATGCGTTTCTATTTCTGGCCCGCGACAACGGTTTTATAGACGCCAACCATATCGATTTGATCGAAACCGATAATCTGGCTCATTCGTCGAGATTGTTATTGGAAGGCCGTGTCGATGGCGCCGCATTGACCCTGGATGAAGTATTACACCTGCTCGAGCAAGGCGTTTCCTTATGTGTGGTATTGGTACTCGATTCATCCGCGGGCGGCGATGCCGTTTTGGTTAAACCGGGAATCACAAGCCTAGTCCAGCTCGCCGGCAAACGGATAGGTGTGGAAAACTCCACTTTGGGAGCCATCATGTTCGCCAGGCTACTGGAAGCGGCAGGATTGCAAACCGAGCAAATACAAAAAGTCGACATCGGTTTTGATCATTTTGAAGAAGTTCAACGACAACAGTTAGACGCCGTCATCACCTATACCCCCAATACCCTACGGTTCGAGAATATCGGCATGGTCAATATCTTCGACAGCCGTAGCATCCCCAACACCGTCATCGACGTGTTGGCCATTCGCGGCGAAGCGCTGCAAGATAATGAAGCCGCGGTCCGTGAATTGATTGCCGGCCATTTTCAAGCTCAGGAATTGTGGAAACATCAACCGATCGACACGGTTTACGGTCTCGCCAGACTACTTCGACTAAAGAGTAGCGAGGTCAAAGCCGCATACCATGGGCTGGATCTACCCGATGCGGCCTACAACCGCCATCTATTGGCACCGGCAACATCGGAACTCAAGACTAAAGCCGAGAACATCGCCCAAATCATGCACCGATTCGGTACGCTTGAGCACATACCCGACCTCGCCCAACTGTTTATCGCCGATTATCTTCCTTGAGCGCCGTCATGAAACGTCAAATCATTGCATTCATCATTCTTTGGATGGGTTGTGCGCTCAATGCTTGGCCACAAACCCATCCGAAAACCTTGAGCATCGGCTGGTTGGCATTGGATCCCTTGGAAACTGAAAACTTTCGTTGGCGGCCGTTGGCTAAATACCTGGAATCTCGATTGGACGAGACAGCGGTTGAAGTCAAAGCCCTTGACTTAGCGGGGATGGACCGGGCGGTTAACGCTCGTCAAGTCGACATCGTGATCACCAACCCAGCCAGTTACCTCAAATATGCGCATCAAATCGGGCTGTCGGCACCGATCGCGGGCTTAATCAATCAGGGACCCGCTCCCGATTTCGCAGCGCTGGAGGGATTCGGCGGCGTCATTGTGGTCAAGTCGAATAACCCGGACATCAATCGCTTGCAAGACCTGAAAGGCAAAACCATTGCTGTCGCGGATACCGGTTTGATGGGCGGTTTTTTGGCCCAGGCCTATGAACTGGCTCAAATCGGCATTGATGTTTCTGAAGCATCAAAAATCATACAAACCGGATTACCGTTCGACCACGTGGTCGACACTGTTTTGGCCGGCAAGGCGGAAGCCGCCTTCCTGCGAACCGGCTTTCTCGAAGCCATGGAACGACACGGCAAGTTTCCGGCCGGGATGTTCAGAGTCATTAATGCGCGCAAATTACCGGATTATCCCTACGCGGTCTCAACCCGTCTGTATCCGGAACGGCCGGTGGCCGCGATGCCGCATGTCGATACGAGAATCGCCAAACGCATCACCAGCGCCCTGCTCGATCTGTCGCCTGGGGATCCGGTTACGCAAGCCCTGAGCATCCACGGATTTTCCTTGCCATACGATTATGAGTCGGTGCGGGAATTGTCACGTAAGTTGCGCCTCCCACCCTACGACCACCAACCTCCCGTCAGCCTGCATGAAATCTGGCGCGACCACAGTACGATCGTCATCGTACTCGGCTTGGCTACCCTGACGATAAGCCTGTTGTTGATCATCTTTATCCGCTATTCATCGCGGCTGACACAGCTTCGCGAAAAGGAAAAACTCGCCAACGAGGCTCTGAACACAGAACGGTCGCGTTTGAATGTCTTGATCCGTGCCCTACCCGATTTAGTATTTTTCAAGAATACCCAAGGCGTGTTTCAACTTTGCAATGCCGCATTCGAGAACTTCATCGGCCGTTCTGACCAGGAAATCATAGGCAAAACCGATTTCGACCTGTTTGATGCCGAGTTAGCCACCCGCTTCCGCGAACAGGATATTACCGCCGCCTTTGCCTCAAAGCCGTTCAATCAAGAAGAATGCATCGTGCATGAGGGCCACGAACGGCTGTTTGAAACCAGTAAAATTGCCATCAAAAATCCACAAGGCCAAGTCATCGGCATACTGGGCGTGGCGCGCGACATTACCGAACTACGCAACACCGCGAATGCATTGACCGAACGGGTCAAGGAGCAGTGCTGCTTGAACCAAGTGCTGCGCCTGACCGAAGACATCGGTATGCCATTGGAAAAAATGTTGGCCGACGTCGCACAGGTACTGCCTCACGGCTGGTTCCATCCGGAAAACGCGGAAGCCTGCATCGAATGGCAAGGCCAACAATTCAGCACCAAAAACTTTGACCAAGCACCAACCCATCGCCGTCAGAGCGCCAGTTTTTCTTCGGGTAATGGGCACGGGCAAGTTATTGTCGGCTATTTACAACAATACCCGGAACTGGACGAAGGCCCGTTCCTCAAGGAGGAGCGGATATTGATCGATGCCATTGCCGATCGCTTAGGTAGTATCCTCGCCCGCCGCTACCAGTTCGCCGAAGCGCAAAAGCGCCAAGCCATATTCGAAGCCATCGTTTCGCAATCACCCAATTCCATTACCCTGCTCGATGTCGAAACCTTGTGTTTCGTCGAGTTCAACAATGCCGCTTGCGAGCATTTAGGTTACAGCCGCGAGGAATTTGCCCGACTGACCTTGGCGGATATACAAGGCGAATTCGACCAGGACAAAATCGAACAAATGACAGCCGACTTCATGGAACAGGGTTCGGCGCATTTCGAAACCCTGCGCCGAACCAAGGGCGGAAATTTACAAAGCGTGGATGTCAGTTTGCAAGCGATGGTGTTGGAGGGCCGTCATTACTTATCACTAATGTGGACAGACATTTCGGAACGGGTTGCCATGCAGGCCCAGCTCAAACAGGAACGCGAACGCCTGCAAAACATCATTGATGCAACCCATGCCGGCACTTGGGAATGGAATTTGCAAAACGGCGAAGCGATTTTCAACGAGCGTTGGGCGGAAATATTCGGCTACCGTCTGGAGGAATTGCAGCCGTTTAGCGTCGAATCCTGGGATGGTTTCGTGCATCCGGAGGATCTGCAACGCGCCAATACATTATTAGCCGAGCATTTAGCCGGCGGAAGCGACTATTACAGCTGTGATTTGCGCATGCGCCACCGCGATGGGCATTGGGTCTGGATTGCCGACCGCGGCAGAGTCTCGAAACGCACGAATGACGGCAAACCGCTGATTATCAGCGGCACCCATGTCGACATCAGCGCGCAACGCGAAGCCGAGGAACAACTGCGACAAAGCGAACAACGTTTCCGTAAATTGTTCGAAGACTCCAGACAGCCCGTGCTGCTGGTGGAGAATGGCCGTTTTATTGACGCCAACCAGGCCACTTTGGACATGATGGCCATGGACTCTCTGGATCAACTACTGAATTCCGCGCCCGAGGAGATTTCGCCGAAATACCAACCCGACGGGCAATTATCGGCCGACAAGGTGGTCAAAGTCATTGATGACGCGATCCGTCAAGGCAGCAATCGTTTCGAATGGGAACATATTCGCCGCAACGGCGAGCATTTCATTGCCGAAGTCATGTTGACGCCGATACGTTATCAGGAAAAGCTGTTGATTCATGTGGTCTGGACCGACATCACCGAACGCAAGCGTCTGGAACAACAGTCCAAGCGCTTCGAGGCCATCGTCAATTCCTCCGACGATGCCATTATCAGCAAAAACCTGGACGGCATCGTCACCAGCTGGAATCCAGGAGCCGCTAAAGTATTCGGCTACGGCGCCGAGGAAATGCTCGGCCAGTCATTGCTCAAGCTAATACCGTTAGAACTCGTCGACGAAGAATCGACAATCATCGAAAAAATCAAACTAGGCCAACCCTACGCCCATTACGAGACCAAACGCATCCGTAAGGACGGCAGCGAAATCGATGTTTCGGTCACCATTTCGCCGATACGCGATCAACACGGCAAGATTGTCGGGGCGTCGAAAATCGCCCGCGATATTACCCGGCGTAAGAAAAACGAAGAACAGTTGAACAAGTTGTCGCTGACCGTCGAGCAAAGCCTCAATATCGTCGTCATCACCAATTTGAATGCCGAAATCGAATACGTCAATCCGCGCTTTACCCAAGTCACGGGCTATAGCATCGAGGAAGTGATGGGACAGAACCCTCGCATCCTCAAGTCCGGACACACACCGCTAAGCGTCTACGAAAACATGTGGCAAACACTGACAAAAGGCTCGGTGTGGCAAGGCGAATTGATTAATCGCGGCAAGGATGGCCGTGAATTCACCGAATGGGTCAACATTAGCCCATTGCGCAATTCAGCCGGCGTCATGACCCATTACGTTGCGGTCAAGGAGGACATCACGCAAAAAAAACGCGATGCCGAAGAATTAGAACGTTACCGGAAACATCTTGAGGATCTGGTCAAAACCCGTACCGCCGAACTCGAAATGGCCCGTCACGCAGCGGAAGTCGCCAATCAATCAAAAAGTGCTTTCCTCGCCAACATGAGCCACGAGATCCGCACCCCAATGAATGCCGTCATCGGTTATGCCCATTTACTACGCGGCAAATGCCAAGACAGCGATCATATTGACAAATTGGATCGTATCATTGCCTCCGGCAAACATTTGCTCGGCATCATCAACGACATCCTGGACTTATCGAAAATCGAGGCCCAGCGTTTGACGCTGGAGAAAACCACCTTTCTGATTGTTCCAACCTTGGACCATGTCTGCAGCATGATGGCCGACCGTATCGCCAGCAGAGGCTTGCAATTTATCGAGGAAACCGACCCGAGACTGAAAGATCTGCCGCTAGTCGGCGATCCGCTACGGATTGGGCAAATACTGGTCAACTATCTGAGCAATGCCGCCAAATTCACCGAACGCGGCAAAATCATCATGCGCACTAAGTTAGTCAAGGAAGACAGCGGACATGTCACGATCAAATTCGAGGTTGAAGATACCGGTATCGGCATCGACGCCGCCCATTTGGACAAATTGTTTCAAGACTTCGAACAAGCGGAATCATCCACAACCCGCAGGTATGGCGGTTCAGGCCTGGGTTTGGCAATCTCGCGACGTTTGGCAAGCTTGATGGGTGGTGAAACCGGGGTCATCAGTGAACTGGGCAAGGGCAGTATCTTTTGGGCCGTTATCACCTTAAACAGGGGAAACGCCGAAGACTTACCGAAGCATTGGCGACAGGAAGACGGCGGCAAACTTCGCAGCAATGCTCGTATCCTGTTAGCCGAAGACAACGAAATCAATCAGGAAGTCGCCAAGGAATTATTGCAAGACTTCGGACTCAGCGTTGATATCGCCAACAATGGCGGCGAAGCTGTGACCATGATACAAAACGGCGACTACGATCTTATCTTGATGGATATGCAAATGCCGGTTATGGACGGCCTGGAAGCCAGCCGGCAAATTCGCGCTTTAGCACAAGGGCAAAACATACCGATTCTGGCGATGACCGCCAATGCTTTCGCCGAGGATCGCAACCGTTGCCTGGAAGCCGGCATGAACGACCATATCGTTAAGCCTGTCGAGCCGAATATCTTATACGCCAAGTTGGCATATTGGATTCCCGCAGCCGCTATCGAGCAAAACTCGGGGAGTCGCTATTTTTGCGAAAGCTTGTTTAGGGGCATCCCAGCCCCAACAAGCGGCAAAAATTACGCGACCGCTTATGCCTACGGCGGCCCCGATTCGTCCGCGTCACCTCGTTTCGACCCAACAAGGGGATCGAAACATCGGCTCTCGCATGACTTAACGCCGTTTCGCGAGGCCTTGCAGGTTTTCTCCGCTTCGCTACGAAAACCCGCCCGGCGCTACGGCTATCGTGGACTAAAAATCTTCACTTCGCTTACGCTCCGTTTCCAAGATTTTCAGCGAACGCCGGCATGAGCGCCAATGCCGACATGTTGCCACGGCAACCGGCATGCGACGCGATTCTCGACACGGCTAAGGCACTGACACATCTTTCCGGCAACCAGGAACTCTATCAGCGTATGCTGGTTAAATTCCTCGATAAACATGTCGACGATGCTTCAATATTGCGGCGGTTATTCGCCGCCGGCAATCTAGACGAGGCAAAGCGCTTGGCGCACACATTAAAAGGGATTGCCGGCACACTGGGCGCTAGCGAGTTGCAAAAAACGACGTTGATGCTGGAAAATCTCGCCCGCAATGACGCCACCGAACCACAGATCAAACAACAACTCGACTTGTTGACCGATAACCTCGCGGCGGCCTGCAGCGCCATCGCTGCTAACTTATCAGCACAGGAACCGTCGGCATCAACGCCTAGCAGTGCTGCCCCGGAGCAAATTCGGGCACTGACCGAATCGTTATTAGAGCTTCTGCAAGATGGCAACATGAAAGCCAATAAAATATGGCGGGAACTGGCCCCTTTAGTTAAGTACAAGGTGAACCCGACAATTTGCGGCAAACTTGATCAACTGATCGAAAACTATGACTTTCCCGAAGCCTGGGCATTATTGCGTGAAATCGCGAATACTTATCAACTGGGCAAAAGCTAAATGTGATCCGCAGTCTGATCAAATTCGCTTTTATGCGATAATCGCGCTAATTTTGGCTATAGCTGTAACCGGAGATTTTGCATGACCGCATTGATAGGCATCATCATGGGTTCCACATCCGACTGGGAAACCATGCAACATGCCGCGCAAACCCTAGAACATTTGGATATACCGCACGAAGTGGAAGTGGTATCGGCCCATCGTACGCCGGATAAGCTGTTTCAATATGCCGAAACGGCTGAATCCAAAGGCCTGGAAGTCATCATCGCCGGCGCCGGTGGCGCCGCCCATCTGCCCGGAATGACCGCCGCGAAAACCGCCTTACCGGTCTTGGGCGTGCCGGTGCAGTCTAAAGCGCTGAATGGCATGGATTCCTTATTGTCTATCGTGCAAATGCCGGCCGGTATCCCGGTGGGTACCCTGGCAATCGGCAAGGCTGGCGCGGTCAATGCCGCCTTGCTGGCCGCGGCAATTGTCAGCAATAAACACCCGCAATACCGCCCCGCCCTGGACGCTTATCGCCAGCAACAAACCGATAATGTCAATGCCAACCCAGATCCTCGGCAGGTGCAAGCATGAAGATCGGTATTCTCGGTGGCGGCCAGCTCGCCAGGATGATCGCGCTGGCCGGTTATCCTTTGGGCTTGAAATTCATCGTACTGGATCCCGACATCAATGCCGGCGCGGCCGGCTTGAGCGAGCATCTGCGCGGCGCTTACGACGATCCGGCTTTGTTGGCCGAGTTGGCCGAAAAAGCCGATATAGTGACCTATGAGTTTGAAAACGTGCCCGCGCATGTGGCGGAATTTTTAGCCAGCCATACCACGGTGTATCCGCCAGCCAATGCCTTGGCGGTGGCCCAGGATAGATTGCTGGAAAAAAACTTTTTCAAGGACTTAGCTATAGGTACCGCGCCGTTTGCCGCCGTTGATAGTTTGGCGGATTTGCAGCGTGCCATGCCCGAAATCGGTTATCCGGCGATTTTGAAAAGCCGGCGCATGGGCTATGACGGCAAGGGGCAGATGGTTATAAGATCAGCCGATGATCTGGAGTCGGCCTGGGAAGCCATGCAGGGCGCATCTTCCATTGTCGAAGGTTTTGTGCCGTTCCAACGCGAAGTGTCCATTATCGCCGCCCGCCGCCCGTCGGGCGACATCGTGTTTTATCCGCTGTCGGAAAATCAACACAGCGGCGGCATTTTACGGCTGGCGACCGCTTGTCACAATGATGCCGAACAAGCCATGGCCGAGGATTATGCACGGCGCTTGCTGGAAAAACTGGATTACGTCGGCGTGATCGCGCTGGAGTTGTTCGATGTCGATGGCCGCCTGTTAGCCAACGAATTTGCGCCAAGGGTACATAATTCCGGCCATTGGAGCATAGAAGGCTCGGAAACCAGTCAGTTTGAAAATCATTTACGCGCCATCTTGGATTTACCGTTGGGTTCAACCCAAACCCGTGGATACGCGGCCATGGTCAATTTCATCGGCGGCCTGCCGGAAACGAAAGAAGTGCTAGACTTAAACCATGCGCATTTGCATCTTTACGACAAAACCCCGCGCAAGGGCCGTAAAGTCGCCCACGCCAGCTTGAGAACCGATGACGCCGATACATTTCGGCAAACCCTGTTACAGTTGACGTCGCTGGCGGAGCGAGTGGACGATTCGTAAAACAAATTTCCCATATTCCCCCACCAGTGATAATCTCAATATTAGATTTGGGTAATTCAAACTGGATTTGAACGGAGCACGGCATGATTGAACACATGATTAGACATTGCGATATTTTGTCTATAGTCGGTAACATCATCACGGTCAACATAGGAAGTGTATCCACGCATCAGGACATTAGCACCCGCTTTGGCGATCTGGCCAGGATAGAAGATCCCAACGGCAGCGATTCGCTGGCGCAAGTGATCAAAATCGATGGCGGAAAAGTTTCACTGCAAGTCTTCTCGGGTACCCGCGGCATATCGACCGCGGCCTCGGTTCGCTTTTTGGGCCATGCCCTGCAAGTAACCTATTCGACCAATATTCTCGGCCGCATTTTCAACGGTGTCGGTGAGCCGATGGATGGCGGCTCGGACTTACAACCCGACCCCAAAGTCACCATCACCGGCGCTTCGGTCAACCCAATGAAGCGGGTGTTGGCGTCAAAAATGATACGCACCGACGTTCCGATGATCGACTTGTTCAATTGTCTGGTCGAAAGCCAAAAAATCCCGATATTCTCGATTGCCGGAGAACCCTTCAACGCATTTTTAGCGCGCGTGGGGATTCAGGCGGATGCCGACATCGTGGTGTTTGCCGGTTTGGGTTTGATATTCGACGACTTCCATTATTTCCGCTCCCAGTTTGAACTGGCCGGCGTCTTTGCCAGAACCGTGATGTTTTGTAACCTGGCTTCCGATCCTATCGTGGAGCGATTATTGGTGCCGGATATGGCGTTGGCGGTGGCCGAACGCTTTGCGGTAGAGGAAGGAAAGCGGGTACTGGTGTTGATGACCGACATGACGGCTTATGCCGATGCGATGAAGGAAGTCGGCATCTCGATGGAGCACGTACCGTCGAATCGCGGCTACATGGGGGATTTGTACTCGCAATTGGCCCGCCGTTACGAAAAAGCCTGCGACTATAAGGGCGCGGGCTCGGTCACTATTTTGACCGTAACCACCATGCCGGGTAACGATGTCACCCATCCGGTACCGGATAACACCGGCTATATCACCGAAGGCCAGTTTTACCTGCATGACGGGATGCTCGACCCGTTCGGCTCGCTGTCACGCTTGAAACAACATGTAATCGGCAAGGTGACCCGCGAAGACCATTCTCAAATCATGAACACCATGATCCGCTTTTATGCCGCGGCCAACGATGCCGAGCAAAAACAAGCCATGGCCTTCGATTTGTCCGATTACGACCATAAGTTACTGAAGTTCGGTAAATTGTTCAGAAAGCGTTTCATGGACATCAACGTATCGATTCCGTTGGAGCAAGCATTGGACTTGAGCTGGCAAACCCTGGCCGAATGCTTTTCCGAAACCGAATTATTGATGAAACAAGCCCTAATCGACAAATACTTCCCCAAGGCGCAACATGGCCAGGCTGTCGCTTAACAAGGCTTCGCTGCACCGGGAAAACGGTAAGCTTAAACGTTACCAGCAATACCTGCCGTCGTTGGAAATGAAACGGCAAAAGCTGGTGATCGAGCGCGCCAAGGGCTGGACGCAGCTGGAAAGCACTCGGCAGCGCATGGCGCAATGCCAACAAGTCGTGATTAATTCGCTGCCCATGATCTCCAATCTTGATATCGATCTCGATAATTTGGTTAAGGTCGGCTCGGTGGAACTGGATAAGGAAAATATCGTCGGCATCAATCTACCGGTATTAAAACAAGTTGAATTGATTAACAAGCCCTATTCACCTTATTTGAAGCCGCATTGGGTCGATGGCGTGGTGGTGCAATTGCGTGAGATGCTGGAATTACAGGTGCAACACCGGGTCGAGCAACAACGGTTGCAATTGTTGAATGCCGCGGTCAAAAAAGTAACCCAGAAGGTCAATTTATTCGACAAGGTATTGATCCCAAAATCCCAGCAAAACATCCGTAAAATCCGGATTTTTCTGTCCGACGCCGAACGCGCCGATGTCGTGCGCTCCAAAATCACCAAACAGCTACGGGCTAAGTCGGGGGATTAAATGGCAATTGTCAGACTGAAAAAATTGACGTTCTGCGGATTGATTGAAGACAAGGTTCGAATCCTAGATCAATTGCAAACCATGGGCGAACTACATTTGATTCGATTGAATCCTTCCAGACGCTCAAGGGAAAGGGAGGTAGGCCGGCAATCCGAGCGCGTGATTCAAGCCTTGAGATACCTCAACAATTGCCCTAATAAACGGCATCAAGCCAAACACGGCAAAGCGTTCAACATCGATCAGGTAGTCGATCAGGCCGTGAAACTGAAGGATAAAGCCCGCGAATTGACCGATCGGTTTGACTCGTTACAAAAGCGTATCAAGGAACTGGAACCCTGGGGCAATTTTAATCTACCGGAAACCGGTCTGCTGGCCGCCCAACGCTTATGGTTTTATATCATTCCTAAAAAAATGATGAAGCAACTCGACAGCTGTAGCCTTGTCTGGCAAACGGTATATCAAAACAACCTGTTTTGCTACGTCGTCGTCATTTCCGAAACCGAGCCGCCCGAACATGGCTTACCGGTTGCCAGAACCCATACCGGCTCCGTGCCGCTATCCACGCTACAAGATCAGTGCAATGAAGTTGAATTAAACCTCGAGGATCTACAAGCTCAGCGTGAGTCATTGACGCGTTGGATTGCCTTGCTGACGTTGCATTTCAACGAAACTCTAAATCAGGATGCGTTGAAACAGGCTCAGACCCTGACTCGGGATGACGCCGGGGTTTTTGCCGTGCAAGGCTGGCTACCGGAAAAACATCTTGATCGTTATCTTCAATTTGCCGAAAAACAAGGTTTGGCCTTGTTGGTGGAAGATCCGGCGCCAGACGATAAACCGCCGACACAATTGGAAAATCCAACCCAATTCGGCGGCGGCGAAGATTTGGTCGAGTTCTATCAAACACCGCATTATCAAGGTTGGGATCCTTCATTGATGGTGTTTTTCTCCTTCTCGCTATTCTTTGCCATCATTATGTCGGACGCCGGCTACGCGACCGTATTTGCCGGCATTCTCGCGTTCAAGTGGCGCAGTCTTGGCGCCGACCTGAAAGGCCGCCGGATACGTGTTTTAGCAGCCACCACCATTATACTGTCTATCATCTGGGGCATTTTATGCGGCAGTTATTTCGGTTATGGTCCAAAACCGAACAGTCCTTTAGAGGCATTAAAGCTATTCGACCTAAATGATTTTGACGGCATGATGCGCTTTTCCATCGCGGTCGGTGTGGTTCATATCGCCATGGCCAATCTGATCAAAGCCTGGCAACTACGAACCTCCAGTCAGGCTTTGGCGCCAATAGGCTGGATTGGCATGGTAACTGGCGGATTTTGCTATTGGATAGCCATGGAACAAGACTCCGATTTATTGCGTACGGCGGGGCAAACGGGATTAGGCCTAGGAGCCCTGTTATTGCTGTTGTTCAGCAGTGAACGGCCCTTGCGCCGTTGGAGCGACGGGTTCTGGCGATTATTGGACGGCATTGAGAGTCTGGTCAATATCACCAAATTATTTGGCGATGTTCTGAGTTATATGCGTTTATTTGCATTGGGTTTGGCGGGAGCATCACTGGCCGTGACATTCAATAATCTGGCGGAACAAGTTTTTCATAGCTTACCGGGGCCAGGCTTATTCCTCAGTATTTTGATTCTTTTATTGGGACATGCATTGAACTTGTTGTTATGCGTATTGAGTGGTTTGGTGCATGGTTTACGTTTGAATTTCATTGAATTTTATAATTGGAGCGTTTCCGATGAAGGTTACCCGTTTAAAGCATTTTCCAAAAAAGGAGTCCATTAATGAATGAATTACTAATTATTTTAGGCTGGATAGGTTTATATGCACCCATGGCGCTGGGAGCCCTTGGTAGCATCATCGGTTGTTCAACCGCCGGACAAGCCGCCATCGGCGCGATGTTGGACACGGAAACCGGTCATGGCCGCTATGTTGGCGTATCGGCCATGGCTTCGTCCCAGGTTATTTTCGGCATCGTGGTCATGTTTACCTTGAACAGACCCGTGACCATTGAAAACGCGCCTGGATTGTTCGCGGTAGGCGTGATGTCCGGATTAGCCTTGATGTTAAGCGCCATTTATCAAGGCCAATGTTGCGCGTCCGCCATTCATGCCGCCAAATCCAAACCGGAAATCTTTGGTTTGTCGATCGTACCAGCCGCTATTGTCGAAGGCTTTGCGGTGTTTTCCTTTATTTTTGCGCTGGTAGTCAGCGGCGGCATTCCTAAAGGTTAAGGATGTAATCATGAAAGAAGAGGAAAAAGCCGATTTTGCATCTTCGGGTGTCGAACAATTAATCGAACGTTTGCGTGAACAAGCCGTCAATGCCGGGCAAGCAAAAGCCGAGGATATTGTCGCCAATGCTCAAAAACGCGCGACCTGGTTGATCGGCGAGGCCGAACAGGAAGCCAAAAACATCGTCGGTAAAGCCCGAGCCGAAGCCGACGCCCTTACAAAAGCCGGCATTGATGCCTTGAATTTGGCTAGCCGCGATGCCTTGTTGAAATTGCGCGACACCTTGCTAGGCAGCTTCAGCCAGGAAGTGCGGCGCGCGGTGGCCGAACAGATGGCTAAACCCGCTATCATTGAGCAGCTGATTCTGGCCTTGGCCGGCCAGGTGCGGGCAAAGGCCGGCCTGGATGACAATCAGCAAATCACCTTGATATTGCCCGAGGATGTCATCGGTGTCGATGAACTCCGCAAAAATCCGGAAGAACTGCGGCAGGGTGCCTTATCCAGTTTAAGCGCCTTGATTGCGGGGGATTTGTTGCGCCAAGGCGTCAGTTTCGACATCAGTGACCAGTTCAAGTCCGGCTTAAAAATCAAACTGGAACAAAACGCCATGCGGATTGAATTTACCGACGAAGCCGTTGCCGCGCTGTTATTGGAACATCTTCAACCCCGTTTTAGAGCATTGCTGCAAGGCATAGTCAAGTGATTAACCAACGGTTCAAATACACACTGTTGCTTACCAGCTTGCCGCTACAGCCGGCCGATTTGTTTTATACCAAAATTTTACCTATATCCAGGATTCAACTGGATAAACGCTTGGTTTTACTTAGCCCCGAGGATGCCGCTGATCTTGCCCGCATCGAAGCCTTATTACATTGGTCAAAAATGCATGAATGGGACGACGCCAGCATCGTAAAAAATGGTCTGGCCGATTTGGAGTTGATTCGCGATGACTTCCTGCGTTCGCTAGTATTGTGGCGATTGGAGCTGAGAACCATCTTGACCGCATTGAGACGCCGGCATGCCGGTGAATCCCTAGCGGCGAACCAGCCATTTTATGGCTTTGGTGACAAAATTCAGTATATCCGCCGCAACTGGCGGAAAGCCGATTTCGGTATGGGGCAAACGTTGCCGTGGATCAATCAGGCTCAACAGCTTATATCGGCAAATAAAACCCTGGAATTGGATAAACTGATGCTGGATCTAAATTGGAAATATTACGCCCGATTGAGTAACGGCCATTATTTCGATTTTCCGGCCGTGGTGCTTTATGTGCTGCGCTGGTATTTGATCAATCGCTGGGTCAGTTATGATGGGGATAGAGCCTTGTTACGATTTAATGAATTAATCAGCGCCGGAATGGCCGATGTTTCGCTGGAGTCCGAAGGAAGATCATGAACCAACAACACTTAGCAGCCCCCACGGCACGCGTGATCGCCGTGCAGGACGACATCATCTCGCTCGAATCAATAGGCGACACCCCACTGACCAAAAACGAAGTGGTCTATATCCTACCCAGCCGGAGCGAAGCGAAACACCAGGAGCGTCTAAAAGCCGAGGTGTTGCGCATATATGGCAATCGGGCCGATGCTCAGGTTTATGAAAGCACCCAGGGTGTCGGAGTCGGCGATCCGGTGGAACAAAGCGGCGAATTGCTGTCGGTGGAACTCGGCCCCGGCTTATTGGGCCAGGTATTCGACGGCTTGCAAAATCCGCTGGACTTGTTGGCGACCCAATTCGGTTTTTTCCTACCGCGCGGGGTAGCTTTGCATGCGTTGGACCACAACTGTAAATGGGCGTTTACTCCCTGCGTGCAGCTAGGGACCAAATTGTATGCAGGCTCGTCTATCGGTAGCGTTCAAGAGCGCCGCTTCAAACATAAGATCATGGTGCCTTTCGATATTAAAGGCAGCGTCGAAGTCATTTGGATCCAGGAAGGTAACGTTACGGTTGACGAACCGGTGGCCAAAATCCGCCTCGACAACGGCAAGGAACAAGTCATTACCTTGAAACAACGCTGGCCGGTGCGCAATCCGTTGACTCAACAGTTATTGCGCAACAATCTGATTGAACGTCAGTACCCCGGCGAACCCTTGGTGACTCATTTACGCCTGGTCGACACTTTCTTTCCGATTGCCCGTGGCGGTACCGGTTGTATACCGGGGCCGTTCGGGGCGGGCAAAACCGTGTTGCAAAGTCTGATTGCCCGAAACTCGGAAGTCGACGTAGTGATCGTGGTGGCTTGCGGCGAGCGGGCTGGCGAGGTAGTGGAAACCATTAGCGAATTTCCATTGATGACCGATCCCAAAACAGGCGGTTCGTTAATGGATCGTACCATCATCATTTGTAATACGTCGTCAATGCCGGTGGCCGCGCGCGAGGCCTCGATTTATACCGGTATTACCCTGGGCGAATACTACCGGCAAATGGGGCTGAACGTGTTGCTACTGGCTGATTCCACTTCGCGCTGGGCGCAAGCGATGCGGGAAACTTCGGGGCGGCTTGAGGAGATTCCGGGAGAAGAAGCTTTTCCAGCCTATCTGGACTCGTCGATCAAAAATATTTACGAACGCGCCGGCGTGACCCTGAGCCGCGATGGCGTTACCGGCAGTTTAACCATGATAGGCACGGTATCGCCGGCCGGCGGTAATTTCGAAGAGCCGGTTACCCAATCTACCTTGAGTACCGTAAAAACCTTTCTGGGTCTCAGCGCCGATCGTGCCTACAAACGCTTTTATCCGGCGGTTGACCCCTTGTTGTCCTGGTCGCGCTATCTGGAACAATTGAAACCTTGGTATCAGCGTGAACTGGCACCCGACTGGACGGAACAGGTTCAGCGGGTTTTGGAACTGCTGGCTCATGGCAACAGTGTTTACGAAATGATCCAAGTAGCCGGCGAAGAAGGCGTGACCATGGAAGATTTTTTAATCTACCAGCAAGCCACCTTTGTCGACATGGTGTATCTGCAACAGGATGCATTCGATAACGTAGACGTTTCCGTACCGCTGGAACGCCAAAAAGAAACTTTCATGTTGATCATAAAAATCATGGGCCGCCAATACCAGTTCAGCGACCAGAGCCAGGCCAGGGACTATTTCACCCGGCTAACCGGACTATTCAAAAACATGAATTATGCTGCTTGGCAATCGACGGAATACAAACAACTGCTTAAAAAAATTGAAGCAATGGAGTAGTGCAACAGGGATGGCAGGCCCTCATAATTGGTGGTTGCTGGTAGCCCTCGACCTGCCGGCTTTGCATTGAAATTGCCGGTGCGCATCTTGTAGCCTTTAATCTCACTCGGCTCAAAACCGACCTCCCGCCTACTCGTAGGACATTAAGGCGCGCTAAACCAATACATGATGCCAATAACGAATAATTTGCGTTAAATCATGCAAATTTTTATATCGATTTTTGCTGATGTGCTATATTGGCCATTAATGAGAACCATTATTAATTACCTTTTGGCTACAGGCGGCATATGATGACTTCTTTAAAGATGCTGGCGACCGGCGACTCTGGTCGTATCGTGGGTTTTGACCAAGCCGGCGGCGCTTACCGCAAAAAACTGCTGGCGATGGGCTTAACGCCCGGAACCGAATTTACCATTACTCGCTTCGCGCCGATGGGCGATCCGGTCGAGATCAAGCTACGCGGATTTTCGTTATCCCTACGCAAAAACGAAGCCTCGGTTTTAATGATCGAGAAACTATGAGTATCGATTTAACCGTAGGCGTGGTAGGCAATCCCAATTGCGGTAAAACCACGCTATTTAATGCCTTAACCGGTTCACGGCAACATGTCGGCAATTGGCCCGGTGTAACCGTCGAAAAAAAGACCGGCGAATATCAATTTCAAGACAAACGCATCACCGTAGTCGATTTGCCCGGCACCTATTCACTGGAAGCCGACGACGACAGCGTTTCCCTGGATGAAAAAGTCGCGCGCGATTACGTGGCATCGCGTAAAGCCGATCTGATCATCAACATCATCGACGCCTCCAATATCGAGCGCAATTTATACCTGACCTCGCAGTTGATTGAGATGCGAGTGCCGATGATCGTCGTGTTGAATATGATGGATGCGGTGAAAAAACGCGGCATCAAAATCGATCTTGCCGAACTTTCCAAGCAACTGGCTTGCCCGGTAGTCTCGGTGATCGCCGCAACCGGACAAGGCATCAACGATTTACGCGAAACCATCAACCACGCTTGTACTCATCCCGCCGTTCCCTCGCTAACGGTTAGCTATCATCCGGCTATCGAAAATGCGGTTTCCGCCCTGGAACCCCAACTTACGGTTTATAAGGATCAATGCGATTTGCGCTGGTTGGCACTGCGGCTATTGGAAAACGACACGCTGGCCAAGCAACTGGCCGGCCCCAAATTTGAAGCCGTTGCGCAAGCCTTGCGCGAAGCCATCGAAACCGAAACCGACGATGAAATCGATATTTTAGCCGCCGACGCTCGCTATGGTTTGGTCAATCAATTGGTACAAGCTTGTGTTTGTAAGCTGAATGAAGTTTCCCGCCATACCACCGAAAAGATCGATGCGGTGGTGTTAAACCGTTTCTTAGGCATACCGGTGTTTTTACTGGTGATGTATGCCATGTTCATGTTCACCATTAATATCGGCAGCGCCTTCGTCGATTTCTTCGATCAGGCGGTCGGCGCCTTGTTGGTGGATGGCATGAGCGCCCTACTCACTTCTCTAAACTGGCCGGATTGGCTGGTGGTGTTGATCAGCAATGGCATCGGCGGCGGGATTCAGGTGGTCGCCACCTTTATTCCGATCGTAGGTTTTTTGTTTATTTTTTTGTCGATGCTGGAAGACTCCGGCTACATGTCCAGAGCCGCTTTCGTGATGGATAGATTTATGTGCGTGATTGGCCTGCCGGGCAAATCCTTCGTACCGATGATCGTCGGTTTTGGCTGCAATGTGCCGGCCATCATTGCCACCCGTACTCTGGATAATCAGCGCGACCGGGTTCTGACCAATCTGATGAACCCGTTTATGTCCTGCGGTGCCCGCCTGCCGGTTTATGCCTTGTTTGCGGCGGCGTTTTTTCCGGTGGGCGGCCAAAATCTGGTATTCGGTTTATATCTGTTCGGTATCCTGGTAGCGGTATTCACCGGATTGATCATGCGCCATACCTTGCTGCAAGGCGAACCAACCCCGTTCCTGATGGAGCTACCCACTTACCACCTGCCTACCCTACGCGGCATTTACATCAAAACCTGGGAAAGGCTGAAGACCTTTATCTTTAATGCCGGCAAATTGATCGTGCCGATGGTGCTGGTGCTGAATATCCTCAATTCGCTGGGTATGGACGGTAGTTTCGGCCGCGAAAACAGCGAACAATCGGTGTTGAGCCAGATTGGCCGTTTGTTGACGCCTGTATTCCAACCCATGGGCATCAGCGAAGACAACTGGCCGGCCACCGTCGGTATTTTTACCGGGGTTTTAGCCAAGGAAGCCGTGGTCGGCACATTGGATGCGTTATATAGCCAGATGGCTGCCGATGCCGGCACTCAGGAAGACGAAGCATTCAATTTATCGCAAGCCTTACTGGCGGCCTGCCAAACCGTTCCCGATAACCTGGCCGCCATCGCCGACAAATTATTGGACCCTCTGGGCCTAGGCATCGCCGATGTCGACGATGTAGCGGCGGCGGCCGAACAACAGGAAGTCAAAGTCGCCACCTTTGCTGTGATGCAAAATCAGTTTGATGGCCAAGTCGGCGCATTCGCCTACTTGTTGTTCATCTTGCTTTATGCGCCATGTGTTGCGGCTACCGCGGCCATCTACAAGGAAACCAGCGCCGGCTGGGCCTTATTTGTGGTGTGCTGGACAACCTTCGTCGCCTACATGACCGCTACCCTGTTCTATCAAGGCATGACCTTTAACGCGCATCCCGCCACGGCCGGTTTTTGGTTTGGCTTGTTAATTTTGTTATTTGTAGCGGTTCTGTCGCTGCTGCGCTTTTACGGTTCCCGCCAACAGTCAGGAGTCTTGTCATGATATTGTCGGACTTACGTAATTATCTGCAAGACAAACATCGAGTCACGTTGAACGATTTGGTGTTGCATTTTCATGTCGATGCCAACGCGCTACGCGGCATGTTGGCGAAATGGATCAGCAAGGGCAAGGTGCGCTTGTCGCCGGCGGGAACTAGTTGCGGCACCAGCTGTTGTAAATGCGATCCGCTTTTAACCGAAATTTATGAATGGATAGATTGATACGGGGCAAGCCGGCGTTTTAGGCCCGCCCCGTCTAAAATATTTATTTTTCGGCCAGCCAACCCTGTAAGGCTTCGATCAGTTCCAGCGCTTGCTTCTCGCTGGAAATATTGAATTTAGACTTTTGCTGATATTCGCCGTTGCGTTTTTGGTAGCGGCGAATGCTGAATCTATCCTGGCTATATTGTTCCTTGCTAGGCTCCCAGTCCTGATAGCGGTAGATTACCGTGGCCCATGCGCCCTTGCTCAATACTTTTTTGTCCAGTTCCTTGACGGTTTCGATGCCGCCATCCTCGTAGCGGATGGTTAATTCTTCAACGGTTTCTGCCATAGTGTTCTCAAGATTGGTTAAAACGGCGCGCAGTGTACCACAAGCGCTGTTACGGGCTGATAAACTCGCCGAAGGCGCGACTGCCCTCCCCTGTATTAATGGTATTCACCACTTGCAGGGTTTTGGCGTCGATCACCGAGACATTGTTGTCAAACCAGTTGGCGACATAGACAAATTGGCCATTGGGATGGGTGCTGATGCCTTCCGGTTTGTCGCCGACTTCGATCACCGCAACGGTTTTTAAGGTGGCCGTATCGATGGCCGATACCGAACTATCATCCTGATTGGTAACGAACAACAAACTATCGTTCATCGCCAATGCCACCGCATAGGGCCGCGCGCCGACTTTGACGGTAGCCACGCGCTTCATTCGGCGCGTGTCCAGCACGGTAACATCATTGCTTTCGACGTTGGCGCTGTAAAGCCGCTTGCCCTTGCTATCCACCACGATACCGAACGGATGCGCGCCGACTTTGGTGGTGTTTCTGATCGCCAGTTTTTTTAAGTCGATTTGGGAAATAGAGTCATCGACCCGGTTAGCCACATACAACCATTTGTTATCCGGGCTGACGGTCATGCCGGATGGCGATTTTCCAACCGTGATCAACGAGATTTTTTCAAAATTCTTGGTATCGAATACGGCGACCGAATTTTCGTACCAATCGGCAACAAACACCTGCTCGCCGGCCTTATCCACGGCGATGCCCAACGAAGCCCCACCCACCTTGACGGTTGTTTGGACTTTGAATGACTCGCCATCCATCACCGCAAAACCACCGCCTTCCGGCGTGCTGATGTAAACCTGTTTTTTTGCCGGATTGACCGCCACGCCGGCCGGCTTTCCGGCAACCTTAATCGTATCGATGACTTGTTGCCGGTCGGCATCGATCACCGAAACGCTATTGTCTAGCTGATTAGTGATAAAAGCATGGGGCTGAGCACTGGCGATAGTCGCACAAGCCGATAGAAACGCGACAACAGCAATCGATTTTTTAGGCATGGTCACTCGAGGGCAGAGGAAGGCGGTTTCCACCGGACGATGGAAACCGTAAAACAAGCTTAACGTTTGATGTCGATTTTAACGTCGGCTTTGGCGCTGGGGTTGACCTTTTTAGCCAAGGCTTCCAGACCGGTGGTTAACACATTGGTTACCGCTTTGTCGGCCGCTTCCTCGTTCAATTCCGCTGGCGGATTGTTGTTGACGTAGGCGCGGTAGTAAGTCGCAACCCATTCGACTTCGGCTTTACCACCTTTGTCTTCAACTGAAAGCTCGGCGGCATAGTTACCCACCGGCAATACCGGAAGTTCTTCGTCTTGACCGGCATGTTTGATGGTACCGGTTGAACTCATCTCGGTGATTTTGTATTTATAGGCCATTTTGCTGTCATCATGTGATTTCAGCTCTTCGGTGATGGTGCCGCCATTGGCCAGGGTCAGAGTGCGGATAGCGCCTTTATCATTGCTGCCACCTTTGACGCTTTTGATGCTAGGGTGCCAGGACATGTCACCGTAATCTTTAATGACTTCCCAAACTTTAGCCGCCGGCGCATCAATGGTGATAGTTGCAGTCATTTTGGCTCTGACCGGGCCGTGGGCATTGACCATGCCGGTAAACATCAGCAAAGCAGCCGAAGCGAGTAGCGAGGTTTTTTTCATAACACTTTCCTATGGTGGTCACATAAAATTGAACTGGCAATTATAAAATAATTTCCCCGCTCGGGTAGCCGCAAAAACTGAATTGCGGAAAATTTCCCGTTCCTTCAATGATTTTTCCGGCTCAAACCATGACGACAACCACTTTCTACTGGCATGATTACGAAACCTTCGGCACCGACCCGCAACGTGACCGTGCCTGTCAATTCGCCGGAATCCGCACCGATACGGATTTCAATATCATCGGCGAGCCATTGATGATGTATTGCAAAACCGCCGATGATTACCTGCCGCACCCCGAAGCCTGTCTGATCACCGGCATCACCCCGCAACTGGCCACTGAAAAAGGTTTGTGTGAAGCCGAATTTATTGGCATCATCCACGAGCAACTGGCCCAACCCGGTACCTGCGGCATCGGTTACAACAGTATTCGATTCGATGACGAAGTCACCCGTAACCTGCTCTATCGCAATTTTTACGACCCTTATGCCCGCGAATGGCAAAACGACAATTCGCGCTGGGATTTGATCGACGTCGCCCGCGCCGCCCGTGCCTTGCGTCCCGATGGCATCATCTGGCCGATGACTGACGAAGGCGTGGCCAGCTTTCGCTTGGAACAGCTCACGCACGCCAATGATATAGCGCATCAAGCCGCTCATGATGCCCTGTCCGATGTATACGCCACTATCGCCCTAGCCCGCTTGATTAAACAACGCCAACCCAAACTTTACGACTATCTATATGCCAACCGGCATAAACAGGCGGTATTGAAATTACTGCAATTGGGTAGTTTTACGCCGTTGCTGCATGTATCCGGGCGCTTTCCAGCTCGAAAAAATTGCCTGGCTATCGTCGTGCCGATTTGTATGCATCCTAAAAACAGCAATGAAGTCATCGTTTATGACTTGTCCGCCGATCCTTCCGCCTTACTGGAGTTATCCGATACGGAGATTCAGCAGCGGGTGTTTGTTGCCAATGATGATTTAGCCGAAGGCGCTGAGCGCATTGCGTTGAAAACCGTGCATATCAACAAAAGCCCAGTTCTGGCACCTTTATCGGTCGTCCGCCCAAACGACGAACAACGGCTGGAATTGGACATCGCGCAATGCCAAGTTCACTTGGAACGGATCAAAGTCGCCGCCGGGGCTGCGCTGGAACAAAAACTGGCGAAAGTATTTACCCGTGCCTATGCCTACACTCCCGCCGACCCTGACTTGATGATTTATAGCGGAGGCTTTTTCAGCAACAAGGACAAAGTCGCCATGCAAAAAATCAGGCAAACGCCTCCGGCCAAGTTGGCAAGTTTTCCCGCCGATTTTGACGATGCCCGCCTGCCCGAGATGCTGTTTCGTTACCGAGGCAGAAATTATTCCGACACATTGACTGCGGAAGAACTACATGAATGGCAGGCATTTTGCCGAAACCGATGGTTAAATCCGGAGGGTAGCGGCAACTTGACTTGGTTCAATGAAACGCTGCTGGCCTTACAAAACCGGACAGATGTCAATTATGAATTGTTGGCGCAACTGCAAAGTTTTGCAGCCGAAAAACAAAGGGCTTGCTATGACGATCACAATTTGACACAAAAAGTCGAATAAACTCGCTTGCCGGACGGTAGTTATGCCGCTTCTTAAAAGATGATCAGTGTAAAATTCAACATAGTTAGTTACAGCACTGCTGAACCGTGGCGCATGGATCAAGGACTTTTTTAAAGTTACATGGCTATGAACTTACCACAGGTTACCCGATCTGAATTTTAGTGGGATATTCTGGAGAGCGGTCATGCAAGCAAAGATCACGAGTTTTTGGGAGTGGCAACAGCACTTTGCCGATGAAAAAAGTTGTCTTCAAGCCATCATCAACCTCAGGTGGCCTGAAGGGTTTTGCTGTCCACGCTGTGGCCATCAGAAAGGTTGGTTGCTCCAGACACGACATGTCTACGAATGTGCAGTTTGTCATCATCACACATCGGTGACAGCCGGCACCTTGTTTCACAACACCAAATTACCGCTCGTGAAATGGTTTTGGAGTCTTTATTGGGTATCGTCGGACAAGGGTAGTATCTCCGCATTGCGGCTGACCAAACTAATTGGTGTTTCCTGGCTGACGGCGCAACGGCTGTTGAGAAAATTACGCACGGCCATGGGTGATCAGAATAATCTGTACAAACTAAGCGGCATTATCGAATTCGATGATGCCTTTATCGGCGGCAAACGTGCCGGTAAACGCGGGCGAGGCGCCGCCGGTAAAACCACTATTTTAGTGGCTTGCGAACATAATGATGGTAAGCCCGGCTTTGTGGCTATGAAGGTGGTTGAGCAGGTGACGCACGAGAGTGTTAGAGCATTCGCCCAACAAACGCTTGCCCCAGGCCAAACCCTGCATACCGATGCGCTGGCTGCGCTCAATGTGCTGGCCGAGGAACATCACCATATCGCCAAGGTAACCCCTCCTGAAATGGCGAGTGAATGGTTACCTTGGGTTCATGTGGTCATCAGTAACCTTAAAAGCTATTTGCTGGGTACTTACCATGGTGTGTCAGGTAACTATGTACAGGAATATCTCGACGAATTTTGCTATCGGTTGAATCGACGATTTTGGGAAAACCAGATTCCTAACCGATTACTCACGCTATGCGTCACACATGACCCGGTATTTCTTCAACCTGCAACTTGTTCATAGCCATTTAAAGTTATGGATTCATGTCATTTAATCGGTGTTAGCAGCAGTTCCGATTAAGAGCTATCTGCAATCTTGACGCTTCACGGACACTTTTATGACGACCTTACTCTGGCTCCAAACCGGCTCCTGCGGTGGCGACACCATGTCGATTCTGTGCGCCGACAGTCCTTCCGTGGAAGAACTGGTCGATCAGTACGGTATTGAATTTCTTTGGCAACCCTCCCTGTCCGCCGAACCCAAAAAGCATCTGGATACTGTGCTGGATGCGATTCTCGAGGATAGACTGGCCCTGGATATTTTGTGCGTGGAAGGCAGCATCATGACCGGCCCTAATGGATCGGGCATGTACGATCCGTACCGGGGGCGCTCGAAAATGAGTCTGATCCGGCAACTGGCGGAAAAAGCCGGTTATCTGGTGGCGATGGGCACCTGCGCTGCCTACGGCGGCGTGCATGCCGCGCCGCCCAATCCCACCGACTGTCTCGGCTTGCAATTCGACAAACAAGCCCCCGGCGGCTTGTTGCCGGTCGACTGGCGCTCGCGCCGAGGCCTGCCGGTGGTCAATATCTCGGGCTGTCCCGCTCATCCCAATGCAATGACTAAAACCCTGGCCATGCTGGCTGCCGGACTGCCGCTGGAACTGGATCATTTGAACCGGCCCAAGGCTTTTTTCAATACCATGGTGCACCAAGGCTGCACCCGAACCGAATATCACGAATACGATGTCGAAGACGAGCTGTTCGGCGGCAAGGGCTGCATGTTCTTCAATCTGGGCTGCAAGGGGCCGGTAACCATGGCGATTTGCAATTCGGAGTTGTGGAACGGCCGCGGCAGCAAAACCCGCGCCGGCGTACCGTGTTTCGGTTGCACCTCGCCGGATTTTCCGTCCGATCACGATTTGTTCCGCACCGAAAAAATCGGCCCTATCCCGGTCAACCTGCCCTTGGGCGTGGAGCGGGCCAATTACATGGCCTACAAAAGCCTGGCGCATGAAGCCGCGCCTGAGCGGGTGTTGAACAAAACCATGGACCCTTGAACATGAGCCGCAGAACCATCCAAATCGAAATGAATCGGGTCGAGGGCGATCTGGATTTCCAACTGGAGATGGAAGACAACATCGTCGTCGACGCCCGCTGCATCGGCACGCTGTATCGCGGCTTCGAACAAATTATGCTGGGCCGCAAGCCCACCGACGCGCTGGTGATTACCCCGCGAATTTGCGGCATCTGCGGTACCGCGCAACTGAATGCCGCCGTGCTGGCTTTGGAACATGCCGGCCGGATTGCGGTGCCGCCCAATGCTGTCCGCATCCGTAACTTGTGCCTGATGGCCGAAACGGTACAAAGCGATTTGCGGCAATCGTTCCTGTTTTTCACCGCCGATTTTTGTCACCCCAAATACCTGTCCCGGCCGTTTTACGACAAAGCCCTGGCCGCATTTCAGCCGTTTAAGGGTTCGGTGCACCGGGGCGCACTGGAAAATTCCCGGCATATCGTCGAGATCGTCGCGCTGTTCGGCGGCCAGTGGCCGCATTCGTCGTATATGCTGCCGGGCGGCGTCACCACGCCGGCCAATAGCCGCCATATCATCGACAGTCTGTCCATCCTCAATAAATTAACCCGTTGGTTCGAGCAAACCGTGATCGGCACCGATCTGGATGTCTGGCTGGATTTACAAAGCGCCGAGCAATTTTTTGCCTGGTTAACCGAAAAACCGGCCCACGACGAAAGCGCCACCGGTCTGTTGACTCAAATCAGCCGCGAGATCGGTTTGCAGTATCTGGGTTTCGGCACGCCGCATATGCTCAGCTATGGCGCTTACGACGACCCGCGCTATGCGGGAACCTTTACGCAGCATAAGCAACGCTTGTTCAAAGCCGGCTTCCTGAATGGCGAAACCGGAATCGTCGAAGCTTTCGATCAAGCCAAGATCACCGAACACGTGCGTTATGCCTGGTTTCAACCTTATCCCGGCGGCCTGCACCCGTTTCAAGGCCAAACCGTGCCGGATTACCAGCCGCATTCTGACCGCTACACCTGGTGCAAAGCCCCGCGTTATCAAGACAAAGTGGTGCAAACCGGCCCGCTGGCCGACGCCTTGATCGACGGTGAACCCTTGATACGCTCGCTGTATCAAGCCGAGGGCGGCAACGCCTGGCTGCGCCAGTTCGCCCGCCTGCGCCGCACGGCCAAGTTGCTACGCACCATGCGGGACACCTTACACGAGTTGAGTGCGGACCTTGACGAACCGCACATGCTGCCCCCCGCGACAAAGGACATTCCCGACGGCGAGGGTTTTGGGCTGGTCACCGCCGCGCGCGGCGGCTTGGGGCATTGGCTGCAAATCGCCGACGGCGCGATCAGCCGTTACCAAGTCGTCACCCCGACCGCCTGGAATGCCTCGCCCAAGGACAGCGCTGGCCGGCACGGTCATTGGGAAAGCAGCTTGATCGGCATGCGTGTCGACGACCCGGACGACCCGGTGGAAATCGGCCACATCATCCGCTCCCACGATCCTTGCCTGGTGTGTACCGTACACATCCTGGACAGCGGAAAACGCCTCACCTTATGGCCTTGAGCAATGCCTGAGCGGCACGTGCTTTGTTTCGGCAACGAGTTGCATGGCGACGACGGTTTCGGCATCGGCGTTTATGCACAGCTCAACCAGTTGGATTGGCCGTCCGATGTGGAACTGTTCAACGCCGGCATCGCCGGGCTCGATGCACTGCGGTTTTTGCAGGATTGCCGGCAGGCGATTCTGGTCGATGCCTTTGCGGGCTTCGGCACTATCGGCCAGATTTGCGTGTTAACGCCGGAAGATTTGACTGGTCAGCCACAAACGTCCACCAGTCACGGCCTCGGCATACCGTATTTGCTGGAGGCGCTAAAAATCGTCCGCGCGCCGCTACCGGAAATCCTGATCGTCGGCGTCGAGGTCGCAAAGGTTCAACCTTTTTGCCTCGGCCTGTCCGCCGAGATTGAACGGGCGGTGCCGGAAGCGGTCCGCTTGATAAGAGAGCTGTTGCCGGAATGAGTCAGCCTATCGCCAATGCAGCCGTGGCCGTGATCGAAGCATTGACGCTGCTCGACTCGGCCGAGCCTCCGCGCTGGACCGGCCGCTTGCAATTGCCGGGTAAGCAGCGTCCGCTGGATGTTTTGCTTTTCAAACTTGAGGGCGAATATTGGGCGGTGCCGGACCGCTGTCCTCATCAAGGCTACGACTTGTCCGCGTGCCCGCTAACGAACGGCGATACGCTGAGTTGTCCAGCCCACGGCCACCGGATCGCGCTGAAAACCGACGGTTATCCGGTGACGGCCTATGACGGGCAATTTTTTGTATCCCTCAATGACATCGACGCTTTGAGAGCCGCCGAAGATTGGTCCGCCGCGCCGGCCGGCGGCGAAAACGCTGAAACCATGCAACAACTGCGCGAGGAAATCAAGCAATTGCGGCTGGCCAATTTAAAACAGGAACGGCAAATCCTGGTGATTACCCAAACCATGGATGCCATGCTCAGCGAGACTGAGGCGCAAAAAATCATCCTGAAGGAAAAGGTCGGCCAACAACAAGCGCTGACCCGTTTTGTCGACAGTATCATGGATACCATGGATGATCTGTTGTTCGTCATCGACCAGCAAGGCTTGATCCGGCGGCTGAATGCGACCGTATCGCGCGAACTGGGATACAGTGACGCGGAACTACTCGGCACTGGTATTGACGACTTGCTGCCCCCGGCCGAACGTCAGCGGCTGGCCGAACAACTGCCGAGTTTGCCTTGGCCGGTAAATTCAGCACTGTTGGAAACCATCCGCCTGAACGGCCATTACAGCCATGAACATCAATTGCTGGCTAAAAATCAGGGCGTGCAAAAAGCCGTCTATTGGCTAAAAAGCAATTTGCTGCACTCGGCGCAGGGAAAATTCGAAGGCGCTGTCGTTACCGCATTGAACATTACCGAATTAAAAAACCGGGAAACACAACTGCGTTTGAGCAACAAAGTCTTCCAAAATAGTTGCGAAGCCATTTTTATCACCGATCCCCACGGCACTATCCTGGAAGTCAATGCGGCTTTCTGTGCCATCACCGGCTATCAGCGCCACGAAGTGTTGGGCCAAAACACCCGCCTCTTAAAGTCGCAACTTCACGATCAGGCCTTTTATCAACGTTTATGGCAAACGCTTTTGAACCAAGGCTTTTGGAAAGGCGAAATCTGGGACCGCCGAAAAAACGGAGAATTCTGTCCGATGCTGACCAGCATTAATGCCGTGTCCAACGAACAGGGCCAACTCACCCATTACGTGGCTATCGCCACCGATATCAGTTATCAGAAACAAGCGGAGCAGGAACTCAAACAACTGGCGTACTACGATGTACTAACCAAGCTCCCCAACCGCGCATTGTTCAAGGACCGGCTCGAGCAGGAAATTTTGTTGGCGCAGCGTAATAACCACCGTCTGGCGCTGTTCTTTCTCGATCTGGACCATTTCAAGAATATCAACGATACCCTGGGGCATTGGGCCGGTGACTGTTTATTGCAGATCATCGCGACCCGCATTCAAGGCTGTCTGCGTAAATCGGACACTGTTGCGAGGCTAAGCGGCGACGAGTTTACTATCATCCTGCCCGGATTGAACGGTATAGCCATAGCCACCGAACTCGCCCAGCAACTGATCAATGTGATGACTGACCCCGTGCAACTGAAGGATCACACGGTTTATATCGGCGTCAGTATCGGTATCGCGGTATTTCCCGACGATGGCGGGGATTTTTACACCCTGACCAAGCATGCGGATACCGCCATGTATGCATCAAAAACCAAGGGCCGGGGCACGTTTCAGTATTTCGAGGCCGGCATGAACGAAGCCGCGCGCCAGCGACTGTTACTGGAAAACGCCCTACGCCTGGCGATTGAACAAGAAGAGTTTCAGCTTTACTACCAGCCCAAGGCGGATTGCGTTTTAGGCCGGATAATCGGCGCCGAAGCGTTGATTCGTTGGCGCCGCCCCGGCTTGGGAATGATGCCGCCCGATAGTTTCATTTCCATAGCGGAGGAAACCGCATTGATTGTTCCGCTTGGCAAATGGATACTGAAAACGGCCTGCCTGCAAGCCAATGTTTGGGCGAAGAAACAGGCGGGATTCAGAACGGCAATCAATTTATCGCCCCGGCAACTGCTGGCCGATGATTTCATTCCTGTTCTGGACGCCATCTTGGCCGAAACCGGTACCGATCCCGGTTGGATTGAATTGGAAGTAACCGAGAGCCTAGTTATGCATGATATTCATACGGCCACGGAACGCTTGCATCAAATCCGCCAGCGCGGTATTCACGTTGCCATGGACGATTTCGGCACCGGTTATTCGTCATTATCTTATTTGAAAAGTTTACCTATCCAGACTTTAAAGATAGACCGCTCGTTCATTCAAGCTTATAACGGAGATCCAGCATCGAACGAGGCGGCTTTTATCAAGACTTTCGTATCCCTGGGCCAAATCTTGGATATAACGGTTGTCGCCGAAGGCGTCGAAACCGAGTCTCAATTGTCACTATTACAGTCTTATGGTTGTCATGTGTATCAGGGATATTATCTCTCGCCACCGCTGCCGGAGGATGAATTCCAAAGACGCTGGTTTGATCATGATTCCGTTGAGTAGGCACAAGCCAAGAGATATAAGCAACCGATATTTCAACCCCATAGCCTTGTTTCGGTGTTAAAGCTCGGAGTGGTCATCACCAATTGCCGGTTTGCATAGTGTTTTGCGCGTGCATTGCATTAGAATAGCCCGCAAATGTTTGAGCATTGAGTCCCTTCTATTCCGTTCAATGGCGGGCTACCATGAATAATCAATCACATAGTTTTCAGTCGGCTTCGGACGGATTCGGAGACTCCGCGCGCCTCCATTCACCTCGGCTACGGCGCTGGTTGGTGTTCTTGTTGATTTTCATACCGTGCATGCTGGGTTCGCAGAGTTACATCTTTCTGCAACCGGCCATATACCAGAGCGTGGCAACGGTGTTGACGATGGCTGCCACCGACATCGATCAAGCCAGTCCCTCGGCCGATCTACAACATGTCAGCATTCAAAAGCAGATTTTGCTGGGTTCGACGATTTTGGACAAAACGGCGGAACGTTTGCAACAACTGTCGCTCCAGACAAAAAACTGGAACGCCGACGAACTAAGGAGCTTGTTTGCGGTAGTTCCGGAACCGGAGACCAATCTGGTGCATTTGCAGGCCCAAGGCCCGGAACCTAAATTATTGCAATTGGCCGTGAATACCTGGATAGATAGCTATCTGCGTGTTCGGGCCGCCTTCATTGCCGAAAACACCGACAAAGTGACCGAGGATTTAAACGGGCAACTGCAGCGGATCGAACGGCAGGTGCGGGACAAACGTAACCAAATCGACCGGTTTCGATTGGATCACGACATTTTATCCGCCGAGAGCGCCGATAATCAGGCCCATGCCCGTCTGCAAGGTTTGAATAATTCGTTAAATGCCGCACTGGAGGAAGAAGTCAAAGCCAAAGCCAAGTTCGATGCCATACTGATCGCGATTTCCCGAAATGAGACGGTCGTGCCTGAGTCCGACTCGCAATCGATGGCGGTATTGATTCATCAAGCGGAAAAATTAAGGGATCAATTGGCGGCTATCGAAGCCCAGTACACTCGAGATTACATCGATCTAAACCCCAGTTTGCGCCGGGTGCGGGAGCAACTGATAGAAATAGAGACAAAAATCAGCGAAAAGGCCAGCGTCGGTAAGAGTTTTGCCCGGCAGGAAGCCGAAAATAACTACGCGGCCGCCAGACAGGCCGTGATAGCCCTCAAGCAGCAGATGCTGGAGCACAAGAAACTGGCCGCCGATTTCACCTCGCAGTTTGCCGAACACCAGGCCTTGCAACAGGAGCTGGAAAAGCTGGAAACCTTGCAGCAGGACACCCGGCAGCGCCTGGTGGACATTGACGTTAAACAACGGCAAAAATATCCGCAAGTGGATGTGGTCGACTGGGCCACGTTGCCGGACAAACCCATCAGTCCGAATTATTTGCAACAATCCTTGCTGGCCTTTGGCGTGAGTCTGGCTCTTGCCCTGCTGGCGGTGTTGATTATCGATTTTTTGAATCGGGAAAGCGCTGCGCCCGCCCCGATGTCTTTGGGAGGCATACATTTACATCATCAGCCACGGGAAATGCTGGATGTAAGCCATCATCAGCCGCGAGTGGTTTACGATCCACTCAAAGCGCTGTCTAAAGAAGATGTCGCCAGGGAAATGACCCAACCGGAGGTGCTTGCCTTATATCAGGAGGCGGATCCGCCCATCCAGGCGATTATCAATCTGCTGTTCAACGGCTTGTCGTTGGCCGAGATTCTCAGCCTTACACCGGATTGCCTGGATAGCCAGTTATTGATGATCATGATTCCGGAAGGGCGCAGTCTAGTCATGACACGATCGGTTGCCGAATGCCCTGCCGGCGGATTTTCTTGTTTAAACTGGCCGACAGTCGAGGAAATCGAAACCCTGCTTTGTTGTGCGGCGCTCGACGCCGGCTTGCATAATCCACAACAAGTTAATGCGGAAACTTTGCGTTATACCTACATCTTGTACTTGGTGCGTCAGGGCATCAAATTGACCGATCTGACTAAGATTGTCGGCAGTCTTGCGCCCAGCCAACTTCTGGAATTGGGCCAGTTTTCGCCCACCACACCGGGTTTGCCTCTGGAACTGATCAACCTGGAGTATTTCCTCCAGGCATGACATAGATCGAGTCCATTTACGAGTGAAGGGTTTAAAACAAGCTCCATGCCGCCGTTAAGCCCGCCATTACGATAGCGACCATGCTCATCAGTTTGATCAAGATGTTCAGTGATGGACCGGATGTGTCTTTAAACGGGTCGCCAACCGTATCGCCCACCACGCAGGCTTTGTGAACCGCCGAACCTTTCCCACCCAAATGGCCTTCTTCGACATATTTTTTGGCGTTATCCCAGGCTCCACCGGCATTGGCCATAAAAATAGCCAATACAAATCCGGCGGAAAGCCCGCCGACTAACAAGCCCATGACGCCGGCAACACCAAAAACAATACCGGTAACAATCGGAACGGCCAGCGCTAAAAGCGATGGCAGCAGCATTTCCCGCTGCGCGCTTTGGGTCGAGATTTCCACACAGCGGGCATAATCCGGTTTTCCACTGCCTTCAAGAATACCTTTTATTTCGCGAAACTGTCGGCGCACCTCTTCCACCATTTTTTGCGCGGCTCGCCCCACGGCATTCATGGTCAAGCCGCAGAAGACGAAAGCCATCATCGATCCCAGGAACATGCCTATCAACACTTTGGGGTTCATTAGAGTAACTTGATAGTAAGTCATGAAATCAATGAAACCGGCTTTGTCGGTTTCAAT
This sequence comes from Methylomonas sp. LL1, assembly GCF_015711015.1. Lineage (NCBI taxonomy): Bacteria > Pseudomonadati > Pseudomonadota > Gammaproteobacteria > Methylococcales > Methylococcaceae > Methylomonas > Methylomonas sp. LL1. The sequence continues at coordinate 1,044,555 of NZ_CP064653.1, read as the reverse complement.
GGTGTCGCCATTGGCGAATTCTAATGTGGTGTGACCGATCCGTAGCAAACCGATTTTAATTTCCTCGATATACGAAGCCAATAACACCAACGCGGTTAGCGCCGCCGAACCAATCGCAAAGCCCTTGCCGGTGGCGGCGGTGGTATTCCCCAACGCATCCAAGGCATCGGTGCGTTTGCGCACTTCTTGGTCCAGACCGCTCATTTCGGCGTTACCACCGGCATTATCCGCGATAGGGCCGTAAGCGTCGGTCGCCAAGGTAATGCCGAGTGTCGACAACATACCCACCGAGGCGATGCCTATGCCATACAAGCCCAGGCTCAGATTTTTTGCCGCCAGCATATTTTGCACGTCAAACTCTATGGCACACAGAAACGAGGCGATAATGCCAACGGCTATGGTCATGACCGGAATGGCTGTTGAAATCATACCCGACCCCAGACCCGAAATGATCACGGTAGCGGGACCGGTGATGGCACTTTCGGCAATTTTTTGGGTGGGACGGTATGAGTGCGAGGTGTAATACTCGGCGCTTTGTCCGATGATGATACCGGCGATCAGGCCGCAGACGACCGCGGAGGAAACCCCCACCCAGTTATGCAAACCGATATGATGAAGAATCACAAAAGTCGCAATGGCTGTCAGCAGGGAACTGATATTGATGCCGCGATTTAATGCTCGCATCAATTGTTTCATGTCGGCATTCTCGTCGGTTTTGACCAGGAAAATCCCCAATATGGACAGAAAAATACCGGTCGCGGCAATCAACATCGGTGCAAAAACCGCCTTTTCCTGCATGCCGGGATTCAAGGAGAATGCGGAAGCGCCCAAAGCGGCCGTCGCCAAAATCGAACCGCAGTAGGATTCGTACAGGTCAGCCCCCATGCCGGCCACGTCGCCGACATTATCGCCGACGTTATCGGCAATGGTTGCCGGATTTCGGGGATCATCTTCCGGAATGCCGGCTTCCACCTTACCCACCAAGTCGGCGCCGACATCGGCCGCCTTGGTATAAATCCCTCCGCCTACTCTGGCGAATAATGCCTGAGTGGAAGCACCCATGCCAAAGGTCAGCATCGTGGTGGTGACAACGATCAGTTTATGTCCGGCTCCGGTATCGTCGATAAAATAACCCAGCACCCAATACCATACCGAAATATCGATTAGTGCCAGGCCCACGACGACCAAGCCCATCACGGCCCCGGAGCGAAAAGCAATTTGCAGGCCTTGATTCAATGATTTCGATGCCGCTTGCGCGGTGCGCGCCGATGCGTAAGTGGCGGTCTTCATGCCAAAAAAGCCGGCTAGACCTGAAAAAAATCCACCCGAAAGAAAAGCAAACGGCACCCAGCTATTTTGAAGGCCGAAATAGGCCATAATCGCAAAAAGCAGGGCCAATACAATGAAAACAATCGATACAACTTTGTATTGTTGTTTCAGATAGGACATGGCACCCTCGCGTACATAGAGCGCAATTTGCTTCATCTTGTCGCTGCCTTCGCTTTCCCGCATCATCTGCTTGAAGAAATAAAAGGCGAAACTCAACGCGACGAAAGCCGAGACAGGTACTAAAAAGAAAATATTGTTTGCCATAAAATTTTAAAAATTGTTTATATTCTTTCCGTGGAAACCGGACGCTGATCCCAATTAGTTGTTCCAAGATAGTTGATTTACCAAGAATGGCAAAATAGTTTATTTGACTAAAGCTCCCTTAAGGCAGCGTGCCACAAAAATCATCGAATAACCATCATCAATCGCGTACAGCTTCCTTTTGGCGGCGATAATGGCGAATACCGGCGGTGCCTGCGATAATGTCGGAAAATGGATGGAGATTGGTCAATAGCCTGAAAAGGTTTGCGTTCGCGGCTAAAATCCGTTCCTCACTGGTGATGCGATCGAATAATCGCAAAAGAACTTCCAACCAAATCCTGAGCTTAACCGCCTTCTGTTCCGACTGATTCAATTTTGACTAAAACTTTTATATTCCGATGAGAAAAATCAATAGCAAACTGCTTATTTGTTGTATCGGTATCCTGCTGAGCGGATGTTCTAGTTTCGGCAGGGGCATTGCCGAGGCCTTACTGGAAAAACAAGAGACTGTGGACACGCGCGTATGCGAAATTACCGGCGACAAATTCAACGGCCTCAAGCCGCAATTGGATGTGCCGGGACGGAAAATGAAGGTGTTGATGGTGCACGGTGTCGGCAATCACCTGCCAGGCTATTCGACCCAGTTTCTTGAGAAACTGGCCAAGGAGTTGGATCTGCCGGTCACGGCCAAGGCTTATAAAAACATCACGCTGGCAAGTCCTAAAGATCCGAGTAAAAAATTGGGCAACCTGCGAATCAACCGCTATCTGGATAAGGATAAAGTCCAAGAATTGCTTTTTTACGAATTAACTTGGTCCGAGAACACTTCAAAGGAAAAGGAAGTGTTGTCTTACGACAACTCCGGCGAGCAGTCGTTTCGTCGAGCCGAAGTCAACGATTTGTTGAAAAAATTCTCCAATGATACCGGCCCCGACCCCATCATCTATCTGGGCGAAAAGCGCGAAGATATATTGACCGCGTTTGCCCAATCGTTTTGCTGGATGATTAACGGTGATTGGAATAATCTGCCGGACGATGTGCATCAACAGTGTTCATCGAAAAACGTCACGCCGTTTTATAACGATAGCTACGCCTTTGTGTCGCACAGTCTTGGCAGCCGGATTACCATAGATGGCTTGCAGCGTATCGTATCGATTTTAGACAACGATAAAGAGACGTCTTACTACGCGGCCATGGCCGATGCGATGAGAAACAAGGACGTGCCGATTTATATGATGTCCAACCAGTTACCCATGCTGCAACTGGGCAGAGTCTTGCCCGAGATCACCAATCAAGAAGCCGCCTATTGCCGGCCCGAAGGCGAAAAATATGCCGAGCGCATGCTGCGCAAGACCAACATCATCGCTTTCAGCGATCCCAATGATTTGCTCAGCTATGCACTACCGCATGATTTCGTCAGCAAATACCTGGATTCGCGTTTATGCGTCAACGTTACCAACATCAATATCAATGTCGCCAAAATCTATGATGCTTTCGGATTAGGCAGAATGGCCAATCCGATGGATGCGCATATCGGTTACGATACCGACGATAGAGTGATAGCGTTAATCGCCAAGGGAATTGCCAACGACAAGACCGCCCCTATCGTCAACGAACGTTGCCGTTGGATAGAAACCATAGATTAAAACTAAGCCGGCGTGAGCCGGCTACATTCAGCGAGTTCGCACATCTTCAATTCGCGAACTAGACGACTTATGGCGCTTTCGAATGTCCGGTAGGGGCGAATTCATTCGCCCTGGGCGATTAAAATCGCCCCAATGACAATGATTGCATCACCCTAACCGTGCTCGAGTTTCCGGTGCTGTTCAGCCAGTGCTACAAATTGATCGATGTGTTCGAAGAACAAATCGGTCAATCTGGGATCGAAATGCTTGGCGCGTTGAACTTCAATAAATTGCAAAATTCTATCCCACTCCCAGGCCTTTTTATAACAACGCTCGTGCCCAAGGGCATCCAGTACATCGGCAAATCCGCTGATGCGCCCGGCAATATGAATCTCATCGGCCTTCAAAGCTTGCGGATACCCGCTGCCATCCCATTTTTCATGGTGCTGTTGGGCGATGATGGCCGCCATTTTCAGCAAGGGCCGTTGCGAAACCGACAGCATGTGAAAACCTAATTCACTATGGGTTTTCATCACGACCCACTCGGCCTCGGTCAACGGACCCGGTTTATTTAATATGTAATCGGGAATCGCAACTTTACCGATGTCGTGCATGGGCGAAGCCTGCTTGATCAAATCGGCATCGCTACAACCGTATAATTGCGCCAATAAAAATGAATAATCGGCTACCCGCTTGACGTGCATGCCAGTCTCATGCGAACGCGTTTCGCAGATTTCGCCCATCGTCAGGATCAGTTCTCGTTGAGTTTCAATGATTTCCCGGCTAAGCGACTGTATCTCGTCTATGCCTTCCGAGATTTTCTGCTCCATGCTGCTTTGCAAGGCTTTGAGTTGCAGGTGAGTAGAAACCCTGGCCTTGACTTCTTCAATTTGGAAGGGTTTATTGATGTAATCCAGGCCTCCGACATTAAAGGCCTTCAACTTGTCATTGACATCGGTCAACGCGCTGATGAATAACACCGGTATATTTTTAGTCAGCGGATTTTGTTTGAGTCTGCTGCAAACCTCGTAACCATCCATGTCCGGCATCCTGATGTCGAGCAAAATCAGATCGGGTAGTTTTTTTGAGATCGAGTCCAAGGCCAACCGACCACTGGATGCCGGACGGATTTTGTAACCTTCTTCCTTCAGGATACTGGCCAACAATTGCAAATTGGCGGGCGTATCGTCAACGATCAATATTTCTATATTTTTAATGTCCATTACCCGTTTGTTTGGCTGTGATGGGTTAATCCAAGCTTGTTTGATCCGGTTAGGCGCGGGTGTTAACCCGTTTGTAACGATCGGCTACTTATTTAGCATGCGCCTTGGCATATTCCGCTCGCCTTCTTTGGCCTTCAACGGAGTTGTCGCGGCGCGAATGAAACTCGTCCATCATGGTAGAGCCGCACAGACAATTTCTGAAAACTTCAACGATGACCCGTCCGTCATCATCCTCGCCTTCTTTCAAGGATGAGCGCCCCGCCCGCATACCCAGAGTTTGTTGCAGAAACTCGGCCTCGGTTTGATAGATCCGTCCACATGACCCGCATTGTCTGGGAAATTTCAACGGTAAAGCCTTTAAACCCTTCAACGACTCATCGCTCATGCCGCCCTACCTTTTGATTAGTCAAAGCGCCGGGCATCCTTGGGTAATTTAGTAAAAAGCGGATGCCTATCGATGCCGTAGTGTTCGGGGTATAGCACGCCGCCCAAATGCAAACCGTTCGGCGAAGCGGTCATGGCCGCGCGCGAACGATCCTTCAAATGCAGCAAGCGGTCGGTCCAATCAACCGGTTGGCGCCCCATGCCGATTTCCATCAACACACCGGCAATGTTTCTGACCATGTGATGCAAAAAGGCGTTGGCGCAAATATCGATGATGACCTGCTGATCCCGGCGGTACACATCAATGAAATACATCAATCGATTAGGGCTTTTGGATTGGCAACCCTGCGCTCGAAACGAGGAAAAATCATGCTCGCCGATCAAGGCCTGCGCGGCTTCATGCATTTTCCGCTCGTCCAGCGACTGGTAACACCAAGTGGCCTGGGTGCGCAGCAAGGCCGATTTCATCGGCCGGTTCAGGATCACGTACCGGTAAAATCGCGCTATCGCGCTATAGCGGGCATGAAAATCGGCCATGGCCGGTTTAGCCCAGATGATACGAATATCATCCGGCAATTGGCTGTTGCCGCCCATCAACCAAGCCTTTAAATCGCGCTCGACTTCGCAATCGAAGTGTACCACCTGTTCCAGCGCATGCACGCCGGCATCGGTGCGGCCGGCACACAAGACTGTAATCGGCTGATTGGCGATTTTGCTCAACGCCGATTGTAATTCACTTTGAACGGTGGGTTTACCGCTCTGCCATTGCCAGCCGGCGTAAGCACTGCCGTCGTATTCAATCCCTAAAACAATACGTGTCATACGGAAATTCTAGGCATGAATCCATACTTTGCAACCGGCTTCGACCGACTCGAATAGCTCGATCACGTCGGCATTAGCCATCCGGATACAACCATGAGAGGCGGGTTGGTCTAGCATCAATTCGTCCGGACAGCCATGAATATAGATATAGCGCCAACTGCTATCGACCTCGCCATAGCGATTATGTCCTGGTTCCAAGCCGCCCAACCACAGAATCCGACTCAATATCCAGTCACGTTGTGGCTGGTCGGCGGCCAAGCCCGGCGTATAAATTTCGCCGGTAGCGCGGCGGCCGACGAACACGCTGTTGATCGGCGCGCCGGCTCCGATTTTAGCCCGTATCCGGTGCCAGCCGGTCGGCGTGCATTCGCTGCCCTTCAATTGCCCCGGCCCGTTTTTGGCGGTAGATATCGGAAATTGCAGGATAGCCCGGCCGTTTTCCAGCAAGGTCAATTGCTGATTGGCGATACTAATGTCCAGTTGTCGCTCGGTGAAGGTCATTTTTTGACGAACAGGGCGATGGATTCGACGTGCGCTGTTTGCGGAAACATGTCCATGACCCCGGCCTTGACCAGTTTGTAGCCCAATTCGTTGACCAGAATACCGGCATCGCGCGCCAACGTAGAAGGATTGCAGGAGACGTAAACGATGCGTTCCGGTTGCCAGTGCTTGAAATTATGCAGCACTTCGGACGCACCCGCGCGCGAAGGATCGAGTAATATCTTGTTGAATTTCTGCTGGCACCAGGGTGAATCCTTGACATCCTTGCTCAAATCGGCGACATAAAATTCGACGTTATCCAAATTATTCAGTCGCGCGTTTTCGCGCGCATGCTTGACCAGCGGCAAATCGCCTTCCACGCCCACCACATAGCCCGCGCGGGTAGCCAACGGCAAGGTAAAATTGCCCAAGCCGCAGAATAAATCCAGCACTCTGTCGTCCCTGCTCAATTCCAGCGCATCCAGCGCCCGCGTCACCATTTTCTGGTTGATGTCATAGTTGACCTGGGTAAACATGGCCGGCCGGAAGTTAAATTTAACCCCTTGCTCCGCCAGCGTATAGCTTGGAATCACCTCCGGCTCACCGTCCAGCGGAGCTATGGTATCCGGGCCTTTAGGCTGCAAACAAATGCTGATCCGATGTTGATGGGCAAATTCGCGCATTATTTGCTTATCGGCCTCGGTCGGCGGCGTCAGTACACGAAATGCCAGCACCACGGCGTTGTCACCGATGGCGACCTCGATTTGCGGTATTTTGTCCTTGATAGTCAGGCCGGCAATCATATCGCCCAGCGCCAACAGATTTTCGCCGACGATAGGCTGCATCACCTTGCAACTATCGATTTCGGCCAGAAATGGATTGCGCCGCTCGCGAAAACCCACCAACACCCGGGCCTTTTTAGCCACCCACTTGACGCCCATCCGCGCCTTGGTGCGATAACACCAGTGCTGGCCGGTCAACGCTTCCCAGATTTGCGGAATCTCGAGCTTGCCGATACGGCGGAATTGTTCTTGCAGCAAGGCTTCCTTGAAATGAATTTGTTCTCCGTCGTCTACATGCTGAAAACTACAACCACCGCATACCCCATAATGCGCGCACCCCGGATCGACCCTGTGTTCGGCGCGGGTCAATAGTTTTACCACCTTGCCTTCGGCATAATCCTTGCGGCTGTCGGTATAAACAAACTCGAGAGTTTCACCGGGCAGTGCTTCGTCTATGAACACGACTTTGCCGTCAACGTGGGTAACGCCTCGGCCGTCGTGGGACAGGGATTCGATGGTTACAGTGACGGGGTCTTGCGGAAGTTTTTTCTTATGGGCCATATTTTAAATACATAAATCAAATAAGCTCGCCAGAGCGTAATCCGACGTTGAAGGCGTTAATTTTGAGGGGCGGTTCCGCCGGATTAAGGATTTCAGGTTGGAAACACGCCGGTGGATAAGTAACGGTCACCGCGATCGCAGATGATCGCCACGATGATGGCGTTTTCCAGTTGCTTGGATAATTGCAAGGCGGCAAATACCGCGCCGCCGGATGATACGCCGGCAAAAATACCTTCCTCGGCGGCCAGTGCACGCGTGGTATTTTCGGCATCGAGCTGATTGACTTCGATGATTTGATCGACGCGTTGATCATCATAGATTTTAGGCAGATATTCCCGCGGCCAGCGCCGAATGCCGGGTATTTTCGACGCGCCTTCCGGTTGGACGCCGACGATGTTGACAGCGGGATTTTGTTCTTTCAAATAACGGGATGTGCCCATGATGGTGCCGGTGGTACCCATGGCGCTGACGAAATGGGTGATCTTGCCTTCGGTATCGCGCCAGATTTCAGGGCCTGTACCTTCGTAATGTGCGCGCGGATTATCGGGATTTGCGAATTGATCGAGGATTTTACCCTGTCCCTCCGCTTCCATGCCGCGAGCCAGATCGATCGCCGCTTCCATGCTGCCGGCGGCCGGCGTCAGTATGATCTCGGCCCCGTAGGCTTTCATTGAGGCAATGCGTTCGGAGCTCATATTGTCGGGCATAATCAGCGTCATTTTATAACCTTTGATCGCGGCCGCCATTGCCAGCGCGATACCGGTATTGCCGCTGGTGGCTTCGATCAAACGATCGCCGGGCTTGATTTCGCCACGCGCTTCGGCATGTTTGATCATGCTCAGGGCGGGTCTATCCTTGACCGAACCGGCCGGATTATTGCCTTCCAGCTTGGCTAAAATAATATTACTGGTTGCGCCCGGTAGACGTTGTAAGCGCACTAACGGGGTATTGCCAACTTGGGACTCTATGGTTGGAAAATTCATGACGGGCCGGAAACTGAATAAAGATGCGCCGATTATAACAAATCAGCCAATCCCGAGCAGGCAAGCTTAACCATCGGGCGCCACGAATTGCTCTATAATTCGACTACCCTAACCTACCTTGATTCACACTCCATTATTATGAATAGCGCGAAAATCAGCGTACCGGAACTTAACAGTCCCGAGCTTTACATCAACCGCGAACAAAGCCTGCTGGAATTCAATGTGCGCGTGTTGGCGCAGGCGCTGGATGAAAATCTGCCACTGCTGGAGCGGTTGAATTATCTATGTATTTCCTGTTCCAATCTGGATGAATTTTACGAGGTGCGGGTCGCCAGCTTGCTGCAAATGGCTGAAATGGATGCCACCCTCATCAGCGCGGATGGCTTGAGCATTCAGGAACAGTTTGAAAAAATATCCATCAAGGCCCATGAACTGGTAGCCGAACAATATCGGGTGCTGAATGATGTATTGATTCCGCGCCTGGAAACCCAAAACATCCGCTTTCTGCGGCGAGATAATTGGAGTCTTACACAAAAAGCCTGGCTGGAAAAATATTTCAATGAAGAATTGTTACCGATTCTGACGCCTGTCGGACTGGATTCAGCCCATCCCTTTCCACGCATCCTGAATAAGAGTTTAAATTTCATTATTTCCCTGACCGGCAAGGACGCTTTCGGCCGCAATAGCGGCCGCGCCATTTTGCAAGCACCGCGCGCCTTGCCACGCATCATACAATTGCCGGTCACCGAAACCGACAACGGTCCGCACGATTTTGTATTTTTATCATCCATCATTCACGAGTTCGTCTCCGAACTGTTCAACGGCATGACAGTCAAGGGCTGTTACCAATTCAGGGTAACCCGTAACAGTGATTTTTTCGTCGACGATGACGCAATAGACGATTTGATGCTGGCGGTCGAAGGCGAGTTGGCCATGCGCAATTACGGCGACGAAGTTAGGCTGGAGATCGATGCCAATTGTCCGGAAGAAACCGTCAATTTTTTGCTGGCTCGGTTCGAACTCACCGCCGATCGCATGTTTCTGGCCAATGGCCCGGTCAATCTGAGCCGTATTCAAGCGATCTATGCCATGGTCGATCGGCCCGACCTGAAGTTTTTGCCGTTCAAACCCGGCGTACCTTCGGCTATGGGACGTAACAAGGATATATTCGCCAGCATCCGAAAACAGGATATTTTGCTGCATCATCCCTATGAATCCTTTATGCCGGTCGTGGACTTCATTCGCCAAGCCGCCGCCGATCCGGATGTATTAGCCATCAAACAAACCTTGTACCGTACCGGCGTCGATTCGCCGATCGTGGCGGCCTTGATCAAGGCCGCGCGCGCCGGCAAGGAAGTAACGGTAGTAATCGAACTGCGCGCCCGTTTCGACGAAAAAGACAACATCGGTCTGGCGGCCAAGCTACAGGAAGCCGCCGCCCATGTGGTTTACGGCGTGGTGGGCTATAAAACCCACGCCAAGATGTGCATGGTACTGCGCAAGGAAGGCAGCACCCTGCGCAATTACGTGCACCTCGGCACCGGCAACTACCACCCCAAGACCGCCCGCCTATATACCGATTACGGCCTGTTTACCTGTGAAAAAGAGCTCAGCGAAGATGTGCGGCGGGTATTCATGCAATTGACCAGTCTGGGTAAAGTCAGCAAACTGAATAAGCTGCTGCAATCGCCGTTCACCCTGCACTACGGTTTGCTAAAAATGGTGGACAAGGAAATCGAGCAGGCCAAAAAGGGCAAACCGGCCAAAATCATTATCAAGGTCAACGCCGTGGTCGAGGAGCAAGCCATACAAGCCCTGTATCGGGCCTCTCAGGCCGGGGTGGAAATCAAAATGATCGTGCGTGGGATTTGTTGTCTGCGGCCGGGGGTACCCGGCGTGTCGGACAACATCGAGGTGCGCTCGATTGTCGGCCGCTTTTTGGAACATACCCGGATCTACGCGTTTTACAACGGCGGCGATTGGGCGGTTTATGCCTCCAGCGCCGACCTGATGAACCGTAATTTGTTTCGCCGAGTGGAAGTGTGCTTCCCGATTGCCGATAAACGGATTAGCGAACGTATCATCAACGATCTGCATGCCAATCTGAAGGACAATTCGCAAGCCTGGTTACTGCAAACCAACGGCCAATATTTGCGCGCCACGCCGGGCGATCAGCCGGTGTTTCAGGTGCAAACCGAACTGCTGAAAACTTTTTGCCAATAATCAATCCGACCGTATGCCGAAAACCTCAAAATCCATACGCCAGGTGGTGCTAGACACCGAAACCACCGGCATTAATCCCAAGGAAGGCCACAAAATTATCGAAATCGGCTGCGTGGAATTGATCAATCGCCGCCTGACGCAGAACCGTTTTCATGTCTATCTGAATCCGGACCGTGAAATCGATGCCGGTGCGATTGAAGTGCATGGCATCACCAACGAATTTCTGCAAGACAAGCCGCGCTTTGCCGCGGTAGTGGACGACTTTTTAGCCTTTACCAAGGGCGCGGAATTGATCATCCATAACGCACCGTTTGACGTCGGTTTTTTGAATCACGAATTATCCCTATTGGGACACCAGACCGGCTCGGTGGAAAGCAACAGCACGGTATTCGATACCCTGGCCTACGCCCGCAAAAAACATCCCGGTGCGCGCAATAGTCTGGACGCATTGTGCAAGCGCTACGGCATAGACAACAGTCATAGGGACTTGCATGGCGCGTTACTGGATGCCGAGATTCTGGCCGACGTCTATCTGATCATGACCGGCGGTCAGGCTTCGTTGCTGGAGGAAAGCGATAATGCCGGCGGTGGCGAGCAACAAACTATCGTGCGCTTATCCGCCGACCGTCCAAGGCTAAAAGTGATTAGTTGCGACGAAGAGGAGCTGGCCGCTCATCAACAACGCCTAGACAAAATCGCTAAGGTGGCTGGCGGTTGCCTTTGGCTGCAAGATTAAACTTTGCGGTCTTGCGGATTTCCCGTTGACTGAGCGGAGCCGAAGCCAACGCATCGGTTCCGCTCAATCAACGAACATTTCGGTCCGGGATATGGGGAATCGGCGGACTTTAGTTAAAAATCGATTCGAATGAATAGCCCGTATCTTCCAAAATTTCTTTCAGGCGTTTTAAGCCATCCATCTGAATTTGTCTGACGCGCTCGCGGGTAACGCCCAGTTCCAGCGCCACTTGTTCCAGGGTTGCGCTTTCGAAACCACATAAACCGTAGCGGCGGCAAATCACCTCCCGCTGTTTATCGGCCAGTTGATAGACCCAGTGGGTGACGTTGGTTTGGATCAGATTGTCTTGCAGAATTTCGGCGGGCGAACGGCTTTCCTCTTCGGAGATGGTTTCCAGTAAAGGTTTATCGAAATCCTTGCCGTAGGAAACATCAACCGAACTGACGCGTTCGTTCAGTTTCAGCATTTTATTGACGGTTTTGACCGGCTTGTCCAGATGCTTGGCAATATCGTCGGCGGTAGGCTCGTGATCCAGATGCTGGGCCAGATTGCGCTGGGCTTTCAGGTAAACGTTCATTTCCTTGACGATGTGGATCGGCAAGCGAATGGTGCGGGTTTGATTCATGATGGCCCGCTCTATAGTCTGCCTGATCCACCAAGTGGCATAGGTTGAAAAGCGAAAGCCCCGTTCCGGGTCGAATTTTTCCACGGCCCGAATCAAACCCAAATTGCCCTCTTCGATTAAATCCAGTAGCGGTAAGCCCCGGTTTAAATAGCGGCGGGATATTTTTACCACCAAACGCAGATTGCTCTCTATCATAATTTTCCGTGCATCCGAGTCGCCCGCCAAAGCGCGTTTGCCGTAGACCTTTTCTTCGTCGGCCGTCAATAAATGCGATTTACTCAGCTCATTCAGATAAGCGCGGGTGGCATCGAAGCTGGTTTCGCTCAGAGTATCGCCGATTTCAACTTCGGCCAATTTCAAGTTCTCGGTAGAATCGATCTCGGGGCTGTCATCCTCAATATCGTCGAATGACATGAGATGGGGAATGTCCATTTCCAGCTCTTTAGTTATATCTATCGCTTCTTCCATCATGACTCTTCTCCAGGTTTGAGGCTTTTGGTCAATTGGCTTACATTATGGGTGGTTTTATCGGCTTGCCTTGTTTTTTAACGCCCTTACATATACTGACGTTAGTGGTCGGAGTTTGACTTGACTCAAATCAGGTTTTTGTTTTATCGCACACAACGGTTTAAACCAAGGCGTTAAAGGCTTGGAAGCCCGTTAACACAAGTGTGCCATTTCGACAACACAGTTGCTTTCCAATCACGGGTTTTAGCATAACGCCTTTCAAGGCTTAGTGCCAGTATAACTTTAAAATAATTATGTTATCAATTGATTTTGCTAAACAATTCAAATAATTTTCAGGCGGACTAATCGCTGGCTGCCTGTTGTCAAATTGCGACAAACTAAAAGCAAATACTTGTTTTGATTAATATTTTTTTGGATTTTGCTAAAATAAAGTTGGATATCGGCACTCAGTGGTTGAGCAAGACCTTTTTGGCTAAATTGATCTGTGCCGCCAAATAGTCCGAACCGCCGCGATCCGGATGCAGTTTGGATATTAGTTTACGATGGGCTTCGATGATGTCTTTTTCGCTGGCGCCGGGCTTCAAACCCAACACGTCCAAGGCTTCGGTTTTGCTCATGCCGCCGCCGCGCGGCGGACGGTAGGAGGACTGTTGTTGATTTTGCCGTTGCTTATCGCTAACGAATAACAGCCACAAACGATGCAGTTGCGGAGCATAATGCAAAATTGCCGGCATCAATCGCACGATAAATGCAATTGCCACCCCCAGCATGGCAAACACTACATTCAGTTTGCCGCTGCCGGCCAGCACCAGCAGCAATAAAATGACCAGGATCCAGCCGAATTTTTTTAGCCGCCCACCAATCTCTGATGGCGGTAATTTCCGCAGTCGACGAAAGGCAAGGTACAACAGTATCGCCGGCACCAACAGCAACAAAATGCGAATCACTTTTTCTCCCGGCAAACAGCAACAACAGTCGGGCATAATACCTTAGAATGCCGGTCCATTCACAGCCACCGAGTTAGCCGATGCCCTCGCCTCCCATTCTAGGTTTTGCCGCTTACAGCGGCACCGGCAAAACCAGTTTACTGACCAAACTGATACCGATTTTAAAGCAGCGCGGATTGCGGGTCGGCGTCATTAAACATAGTCACCATGACTTTGAAATCGATTATCCCGGCAAGGACAGCTATCAACTTCGTTTGGCCGGTGCCAGCCCGGTGATGATCGTATCGCCTTATCGGCGGGCGTTGATTACGGAATTCAGTCCGCAACGCCAAATCGGTTTACGGGAGCAACTAGCCGCCTTTCCCGTCGATGAATTGGATTTGATTCTGATCGAAGGCTTTCGGCATGAAAAGTTCGCCAAGATAGAACTGCATCGCCCCGGTTTAGGTAAGGATTTGCTTTATCCCCATGACGGCAGCATCATTGCCATTGCCAGCGACCGGCTATTGGACACGCCGGAACACCTGCCTTGTCTGGATTTGAATCATCCCGATGCTATAGCCGACTTTATTTTCCATCATTTTTTCGAGCCTCAAACGTGACCGAAATTTGTTATCCCCAAACGGCCAAGCTTCTGTCCGTTGAAGAAGCGTTGTCAAACATTGGTAACGCCATAGAAAGCATTAGCGAGCATGAACGCATCAAACTACCGCAAGCCTTGGGCCGGGCGCTGGCCGAAACCCTCTACTCGCCAATCGATATTCCACCGCAAGCCAATGCCGCGATGGATGGTTATGCATTTTCCAGCGCGGATTTGGTTGAAAACCAGCCTTTAAACTTAGAGGTGGTCGGCACCTCCTGGGCGGGAAAACCCTTTACCGGCACGGCGGAAAAAAATCAATGCGTGCGAATTTTCACCGGCGCCGTGTTGCCTGAATTTGCCGACAGCGTGATTACACAGGAGCAAGTTATTCGCCATGGCGCACAAATTACCTTGCCCGGCGACAGCCAGCCCTTCAAAAACATCCGCGCCGCCGGCAGCGATGTCATGCTGCAACAGCAACTGATCCAAGCACCCAAAAAACTGCATGCCAGCGACCTGGGACTGCTGGCCGCGGCCGGCATTGCTGAATTGGTAGTAAAGCGGCAATTAAAAGTCGGCTTTTTCTCCACCGGCGATGAATTGACGGCCTTGGGCCAAGTCCCGCAACCCGGACAAATCTACGATAGCAACCGTTATATGCTGGCTGGTTTATTAAGCGACCCTAGTCATTCCATTACGGACTTAGGCGTGATCAAAGACGATCAATCCCTGTTGGAACAGACCTTGAGCTCGGCGGCGCAACAATTTGACGTGTTAATTTCCACCGGCGGCGCCTCCGTCGGTGAAGCTGATTTTATCCGGCAAACCTTGGAAAAATGCGGCCAGGTCAATTTCTGGAAGCTGGCGATCAAGCCGGGCAAGCCATTGGCGTTTGGCCGGATTGGCCGATGCTGGTTTTTCGGATTGCCGGGTAACCCGGTGGCTGTATTGGTGACATACGAACAATTCGTCAAACCGGCCCTACTGCAACTGGCCGGCTTATCGCCTTCAAGACCGTTGCAACTGCGAGCGCGTTGCGACAACCCCTTGCGCAAATCTCCTGGCCGGCGGGAATATCAACGCGGCATACTGAGCCAAATCGCTCCCGGCGAATTCACGGTGAAACCTGCAGGCCAACAAGACTCGCACCAACTCAAGGTGGCCAGTCTGGCGAATTGTTTTATCGTATTGGATAACGACTGCACCGGCGTGGCTGCCGGCGACATGGTTACGGTTGAACCCTTTGATACCAGGCTGGCGGGTTAGAGAGTTCCTCACAGAATTAGGAAGTAATTGTACGTTAATGCTTAAAATCCCGGTCACCGCCTGTATTGTGGTCTCGCGCACCGGAAGCTTATCGAGCTCCAGCTAACCTGAAACAGATTGGTTGACCAAAGCAACTCTAAACTGACTCTCAGCGATCGCGTCGGCTGTGAGGGGATAACGACTTGGCTATCGTGCGTCGAGGCCGAGGTTAATACGCCGACTATCCCCTCAACCCCACCGAGGTAATTGGATTGTCAATCTCACCCCATGTCTAGGTGCGGTTTCGATGGTCAGTTTGCCGCCCAACACTTGGACCCGCTCCTCTATACCTTTCAGGCCGAACGCTCCCATTTTTTTAGCGGCACCGAGGTCGAAACCCTTGCCGTCGTCTTGGATGTCCAGGCAGTAAGCGCCATCCTCCCGAGTCAGGACGATGCTGACTTTACTGGCCTGAGCATACTTGACGATGTTGGTCAGCGATTCCTGAACGATACGGAATATCGCGATGGATTGGGCTTCGTTCAGAGCAAGTTTTTGCTCGGGAAGCTGCAATCTGCACGCAACTTGGGTTCTTTTACGAAATTCTGAGACCAACCATTCCATGGCCGGAACCAAGCCCATATCCAATATGGCCGGTCTCAACATGGTCAACAGGCTACGGATGATCTTAAAAGTCTCGCCCACGGCGGCGTCCATTTCCTTTATTTTCGCTAACAACTCGGGGTCATTCTTTCCAAACTTCAGTTCCAGCAAGGCAACATCCAGACGCAATGCCGTCAAGCGTTGTCCCAAATCGTCGTGCAATTCGCGCGCGAGCAGCTTTCGCTCGTCTTCGCGCGCCTCCACGCGGCGGCGTTCGGCGGTTTTGAGTTCGGTAATGTCGGCACCGAACGCCAGCACACCGTTGACTTGGTCATGTTCGTCGTATTCCGGCACAAAATGCATGGAAAAGTAATGGGAACCGCCGTCGGCGTCGAGCAATTGTGCCTCCAATTGCTCGACTTTCCCGGTCGCCATCACGCGCCGCAATAGCTTGGTATATTTGTCCGCGGTGGGTACCGCCAAACGCCAATCATCCTGCGGGATTTTGCCGACGATTTCGGCCCTCTGGGTATTGGTCGCTATCTCGTAAGCCCGGTTGACATAGGTTCTTCGGCAGTCGCGGTCGTAGCGGATGATAGCGTCCGGCGAGTTTTCCGCCAGGGTGCGGAACTCAAGTTCACGCTGCACCAGCAGGGCTTCCGCTTGCTTGCGCTCGGTGATGTCATGACCGATGGTAATCGCGCCCGAAATTTGTCCGTCCGCCGCCCGCTCTGCCGCGATGATAATCAGGTTGGTGCGTATGTCGCCTAATGGCGTGGGTATCGGTAGCTCGAGCTCGCTACGCTCACCTGTAGCAAGCGTATGTTCCAGTGCCAGCTGGTAAATTTCCGGCATGGTAAATGGATTGGATTCCTGCTGCGTCAAGCCGATCATTTGTTCTTCCCTGACAGCAGAAATCCGCACCAACGCCGGATTGATGTAGGTACGACGGCCTTCGCGGTCATAGCGGATCAAGGTGTCCGGCATATTTTCCGCCAGCGTCCTGAACTCCCGTTCGCTGGTTTGCAAGCTACGGTAGACCAACAAACCAGTCAACGCGTCGGCCAGGTGCCGGCCTATCTCTTGAAACAGCTTTTGTTCGTCGGCTGTCCAGGCTCTGGTGCGGGAACATTGATGTATCCCGAACCGCCAGGGCTTATCGCCCTTGGGATAAACGGCGACCGCCATGTGGGATTTTATGCCGAATGTCTCCGACACTTCTTTTGGCAGTGGATGTTGGTTTCCCGCCCCCTGGGTCACGGGGCCATCGGTATCCAATAACAGACTAAATGTCTTAGCCATATCGGCGTCCATCGGCATAGCCATACCCAAGGCCTGGGCTCCCGGAAATTCGGGCTTGGTCTTTTCGAAGGGCACACTCCAGGAATCGGCTTTTGGATCGCAGGGATGGCAAAGAAACGCCCGGTCACAGTCGAAGATAGCCAACACGGTATCGAGTACATTGTTAAGCACGATTTCCAAATCGTTCGAGCCTTGGAGAGCGCGATTGACCCTGTCCATGCTTTCGAAGAAATGCAGATGGGCAAGGCGTTCTTCCTCCATGCGTTTGCGCTCGCTGATGTCGCTAGCCAAAGCCAGCAAAAATACCTGCCCTTGGTAATCGAAGCGCGAGCCGCGAATCTCGACCGGGAACACGCTGCCGTCGCGGCGCTTATGGTGAGTTTCGAAGCTAATCAAACCTTGGGTTTGAACCTCCTCCTGGAGGCCTAGATTACTTTCCGGCGTGATGTCCGGGTCGATGTCGAACGGCGTCAGCTTTAACAGTTCGTCGCGGCTGTACCCCAAGGCGCGACAGGCCTGATCGTTGACATAGGCGAAGCGCCCATTGGGAACCATCAGGTAAACGGCATCTTGCGCATATTCGAGGGCGAACTCCTTTAATTTAAGCTGCTCTTCCATGTGTTTGCGTTCGGTGATGTCCTGCATGATGGTGGAAGTGCCCTTCGGCTTACCGTCGGCATCCCGATGCAACATGATCGTCTGCTGAACGGAAATTTCCCGGCCATCTCGATGCAACAAGGCGGTTTCACCGCGCCATACACCCTGT
Organism: Methylomonas sp. LL1; assembly: GCF_015711015.1. Taxonomy (NCBI): domain Bacteria; kingdom Pseudomonadati; phylum Pseudomonadota; class Gammaproteobacteria; order Methylococcales; family Methylococcaceae; genus Methylomonas; species Methylomonas sp. LL1. The sequence goes on along the minus strand of NZ_CP064653.1, from coordinate 1,026,607 downwards.
TCCAGCGCGATGGGCAAGGCCGTCTCCATGATCAACTTCGTCACCCATTTCGGATGCATGTCGGAAATGCTCAACTGGGTAACATCGGCATCATCAGCCAAACCGACCATCCTTCGCGCGGCGAGGTTGTGATAGCCGAGCTGGCCTTGCATGTCTACCGTACCGACGAAATCGGGCGACTGTTCCAGAATCTCGGTTAATAATTTTCTATCGAGCTCGAACCGTTTGCGCTCGGTGATGTCTTCCAACAGTGCCAGCACGTAATCCACCGCGCCGTCTTCCCGCCGTACGCAGCCGACCGATAGATTGATGAAAACGATGCGGCCATCCTTGTGGAGATAGCGTTTTTCCATCGCGTAACTGTCGATTTTGCCGCTCAGCATGCGCTCGAATTGGGCTACGTCGGCCGGCAAATCGTCCGGATAGGTCAGATCGGCCCAGGTCAGCTTCGCCAGCTCCTCGCGGCTGTAACCAAACATCTTGCAAATCTTGTCGTTGGCCTTAAGCCAGCCCTTTTCCGGCGAGGTTATCGCCATGCCGACCAGCTGGCGCTCGAAGAACAAACGCATGCGTTCCTCGCTGGCGCGCAGCGCGGCCTCGGCGGCTTTGCGCTCGGTGATGTCGCGGACAATGGAAAGCGCCATGGTTTGGCCGTCATGCTCGATTTCCGTCCCGCTGATTTCGACCGGAAAAACCTGGCCGTCCTTCCGGCGGTGAAAGGTTTCGAAACGAAAAGAAGTCTGTTTGCGTATTTGCTCGTCAATGTTCCGGGCCGCCTCCAAATCCACGTAAGGATCGATATCCGGCACGCTCATGCCCAACAATTCGTCGCGGCCATAGCCCAGCGAGCGGCAGGCCTGGTCGTTGACGTAGCGGAAACGGTGGTCGGCCTTGGGATCGATTAAAAACACCGCGTCGTTTGCTTGGTTGAGCGCAAAGCCCAGAAAATCGTTCAAGCGTTCGGCTAGTTTGCTTGCGGTGACGTCGCGGGAAACGCCGAGGATGCGGTCGATGCGGCCCGCGTCGTCGAACAAAGGCGTCAGCGTTGAATTGAGGATGCGACGGCCGGACGGCGTATCCAGCGTGATTTCCCCGCTGATGGCGTGGCCTAGCTCCAGGCAGCGGTGAAACTTGGCGATCGCGTTCTCGGCCGAAGTTTCCGCGCCCGACGCCCGCAGCACCTCGCCGACACATTTTCCCAACATGCCATCCTCAGCCATGCCCATCATGGCCTCGAAGGCGCGGTTGGTTTCCAGGTAGCGAAAACGATCATCCTCGGTGACTTCCACCAGATAGATGGCATCGGAAAGGTTGTGGAGTATGTCGTGGTAGTGGCGTTCCCGTTCAGAGAGACGCTGTTCAGCGAGCCTGCGCCCCGCGACTTCGCCGCAGGATTCGATATTGCAAATTTCCATGGGATACTTCGTTATTTGCCGGCGTTTGTTCAGGGCTAAGTTTTAAGGTTTGGCGGGTTACTATTTGCCATTTTAATCGACGATTGCCCATCGCAATCAAGAAAATCAATAACTATTCAGCGAGACCTTGAAGAGGCTAATTCAATCGCCGCATGGCGTTAAACAAGGCACGACAAGTAACGGACAGGGCGATTTACGCTGAATAGGCATAAAATTCAGCTCCCTCAAAAATGCAGGTCATGCTTTGCTATATTGTTCACTATTCGAGGGGATTTTATCGGCTAACAAGCTTCACTTCGACAGAGCGCCTTCTGCCCTAAACCTGGAAACAGATATTAAGCGCCCCGTAGAGTTCGGTCGGCTGGTTAATCCGAGTAACGGTTTCACGAAGCCGAATCCAGTCGGGCTTATTTCTTTTTGTTTGCGGCTTTTTTAGCGGGTGATTTTTTCGTCGATTTTTTCCGGCTAGCGGCCTTTGGGCTTTTTTTGCTGGAATTGGATTTTTTGCTGGTGGCTGGCGTTGCTTTTAGTGGCTTTGCCGGCTGAATAGCCTGTTCCGTTTCCGCTTGCAAGGCATCATCCGGCATATCGGGTTCCGGTCGGGAAACCGGCCGAGCCGAAGACTCAGTATCGTCGAACGGCCGCTCGCAGTCCGGTAAGCCTTGGTCCTCCGGTGAGCAGATCACCCGATAAATGATGCGTCTGTCGTGATTTTGACTGCCCTCCGGTTGCGACGGTGGAATTGGCGTGGTGTCCTCGGAAATATGGCCCAAAACCTCCGCCGTGGCCGTGAGCGGAACCAGTAGCGCGACTGCCAATAGCGCCAACTTAATCATCATGGCTCGATCCGGTCTTGTTTTGCACCCGCTTGGCTTCGTGCCATAGGCCATCCAGTTCCTCGAGTTCACAATCGCGCAATGCTCTGCCCGAAGCTTCGATCTGCTTTTCAATGTAATTGAAGCGGCGGGTAAATTTCTTGGTGGCTTGTTTCAAGGCGATTTCCGGATTGACTTTCAGATGGCGGGCCAAATTGACCGCTACCAGCAATAAATCGCCCACCTCTTCCTGAATGTGAGTCTGATCGCCCGACTGCCAGGCTTCGTGCACTTCTTGTAACTCTTCTCTGACCTTGTCGAATACAGGCTCGGTATCCGGCCAGTCGAAACCGTGACTGGCGGCACGATTCTGGATTTTTTCGCACTCCACCAACGCCGGCAGACTTTTGGCTACTCCGGACAATACGCTGTCTGTTTTTTTATTAGGATGTTTTTGTTGCCTTTCTTGGGCCTTGGCCTCTTCCCAAGCCTGTTGGCGTTCATCGTCACTGTCGAACTTGACGCCGGCAAACACATGCGGATGGCGACTGACCAATTTATCGCCGATAGCAGCGGCAACCTGTTCGAAATCGAACAAGCCACGTTCTTCCGCTATACGCGAATGGAACACCACTTGCAGCAGCAAATCGCCCAGCTCGCCGCGCAAATCATCGAAGTCGTTGCGCTCAATCGCATCGGCCACTTCATAAGCTTCCTCGATGGTATACGGAATCAGGCTATAAAAATCCTGTTTCCGGTCCCAGGCGCAACCCGTTTCCGGGTCGCGCAAGCGGGCCATCAGCGCTAATAAGGCCTGGGTTTTGGTTAAACTCAAAATGACGAACCGAAGGTTTCCTGGTAACGTTCCTTGAATTCCGGCATGCTGAACACATGATTCTGGGTGCCGTTATGTTCGATTTTAATCGCACCCAATAACGAGGCGATACGGCCGGTGACATCCCAATCGTAATCATTCATAAGACCATACAACAGGCCGGCCCGGTAAGCATCTCCGCAACCGGTGGGATCCAACACCTGTTTCGGGGTGGCGGGCGGAATTTCGATACAAGTACCTTGGGTATAGATTTTGGAGCCGTTACTACCCAGGGTAATGATCAAGGCATCGACTTTTTCGGCAATTTGCTCCAGTGTCAAACCGGTACGTTGTTGCATCAGTTCCGACTCGTAATCGTTGAAGGTAGCGTAATTGGCCAGTTCCAGAAAATGCAATAATTCCTCGCCACTGAACATCGGCATGCCTTGACCGGGGTCGAAAATGAACGGTATCCCCAACTCGGCGAATTGCTCGGCGTGCTCTTGCATACCTTGTTTTCCGTCGGGCGAGACGATACCAACCGTGATTTCCGAAGTAGCCGGCACATCGTTTAGATGGGAAAAGCTCATCGCACCGGGATGAAAGGCGGTAATCTGATTGTCGTCTTCATCGGTGGTGATGTAGGCTTGACCGGTAAAATGATCATCCAACACTTTGATGTAGCGGGTTGTAATGCCGCATTGGCTTAGCCACTGCGCATACGGCTCGAAATCGTGGCCCACGGTAGCCATGATCAACGGTTCTTCCTTCAGCAATTGCAGGTTATAGGCAATGTTGCCGGCGCAGCCACCGTATTCACGACGCATCGTCGGCACCAGAAACGACACATTCAGAATGTGCGTCTTCTCCGGCAAGATGTGATGTTTGAATTTATCGTGAAACACCATGATGGTGTCGTAAGCCATCGAACCACAGATTAAAGCGCTCATTCTTCTCCTTTTGGATTAACTAATTTTTTAACCTGTTTAAAATAACGGATGTTCGATTTAGGTACAAGGCAAAAGATGAAAGGCGAAAGATTTTCCCGCCGTTCATCCATCAGCGTTTTAACTGTTTACAGCAAAATTAAAGCCCAGGTTGTTCCCGCCCACAGCAAGGACAGCATCACCGCCGCCGACCCTATATCCTTGGCCCGGCCCGATAATTCGTGATGTTCGAAACCAACCCGGTCAACCACGGCTTCGACCGCCGAATTCAGCAATTCCACCAGCAATACCAACACCATGCTACCGATTAGCAGCACTTTTTCGATGTTACCGTTTCCCAGCCACAAGGCCAGAGGGGTGGTAACGATGAACAGCATTACTTCCTGCCTAAAAGCTTCCTCATGTTGCCAGGTGGCTTTAAATCCGGCAATCGAGAAAAAACAGGCATTGATCAATCGCTTAAAGCCTTTTGCATTTTGATTGGCCATTCCGCTACCCGTTATTCTTCTATCATGCGCTGATAAGCCTCGGCATCCATCAATTGATCCAGCTCGGCGGCATTGTCTGCCTTGATCTGGAACAACCAAGTCGCAAACGCATCCTCATTGACTTTTTCAGGTTCGTCCCGCACCGCTTCATTGACCGCCACCACGGTACCCGCGACCGGGCTAAACAGATCGGAGGCTGTCTTAACCGATTCCACCACCGCTAGCTGTTCGTTGGCGGATACTGTCCGCCCCACGTCCGGCAAGCCGATAAAGACGATGTCTCCCAGTTCCGATTGGGCAAAGTCGGTGATGCCGACCCGAACCAGATTATCCTGTTCCAGAGCAGCCCATTCATGGGTGGCCGCATATTTTAAATTTTCCGGTATGTTTTTCATTTCCATTTCCCGTTTCTAGCCTAAATATCAACCGGTAAAGAATAACCGGCAATTTTTTTTTCACAACAAAAAAATACAAATCCGGAACCGCCAAACCCTATAATTCCGGCTCATACTATTCCTTAATACTTTAAAAATGTACAAATTGATCCGTTTCGCTTGCCTGGCGGCTGCGTTACTCGCCGCTTCAAGTCCCTTTGCCGACGCCGATCAGGACGATGAACCGCGGGCGATGAAACCAGCCGACTCGGCCGCTTCAAACACCCACATCGCAGGCATTAAGACACAGCGCCTGGAAGCCAGTATGCAACAACCCGAATTCAGCGCCTACGGGACGGTTGTCAATCTCGAGCCATTGGTCGCGCTGAGACAGCAATTTCTGGCCGCTCGGGCGCAACAGGACAGCGCCCGGGCCAAATATCAAGAAGCCGATCTGAATCTAACCCGAACTCAAGATTTACATCGTCATGACATCGTTTCGACACGCCGACTGCAGGAACAGCAGGCACAATGGCGAAACGATCAAGCCAACCTTGCCACCAGCAATTATCAACAACAAACCATTTTGGCGACCAGCCGCCTGCAATGGGGCGAACTTTTAACCGACTGGTTCACTCAGAATCACGGCAAACAGGCCGAACAGTTTTTAAACCATCGTGCCCAACTGCTGCAAATTACATTGCCGGCCAACAGCCGTCTTGCCCCCGACTTACGCACCGTCGATGTCGACGAACACGGCCGACGCGATCACGCGATTAAAGCCAGCCTGATCTCGGTTGCGCCTCAAGCCGATCCCGTTACTCAAGGAGAACGCTATTTTTTCAAAAGCGAGGGGCGCAACCTGCCTTTCGGTGCCCATATAACCGCCTGGATTACCAACGGCACTCCTGAAAATACCGGCGTCATCATCCCGGACAACGCGGTAGTTTGGCATTTGGGACAAGCCTTTATCTTTATCAAATCGGTGAATGGCGAATTTCAGCGGCGTTTATTGCCGGAATTGATTCCGGCTAAAACCGGCTATTTCGCATCGGGCGACTTCAAGCCGGGCGACGAAATTGTGATTACCGGCGCGCAAACTCTGTTGTCGCAAGAATTGAAAAATCTGATTCCCAGCGAGGATAATGACTGATCGCTTCGACTCCGCTCAGCCAACGGCATTTTGGATAGCGTCATGGTCAACAGCGTTTAGGTTGTTTTAGCCCTCGGGCTGAGCGGAGCCTAAACGCTGCTGACATTATTCAAAATGCCCTCGGGCTGAGCGGAGCCGAAGCCCAAAGCTATTGCCGCCTCACCCGCAACACTTCCACGCCATCCCAAATCGCTTCGATAAAATCGCTGTCCATTTTCGGCATGCCGTCCCGTAACCACTGCACCAGCACTTTCGCCACATTCGGATAGGTTACATGCACAGCGTGTGGATTATGCAACCAGTCCTCTATGACTTGCGTATCCAGATCGAACATGGTGTGTCCATAACCCAATTGCTCCAGCGCCGCCGCATTGGAGATCTGTTCCATTTGCGCATGCAGCGGTTTGGCCAGAATTTTCTTGCCCAGTTGCAACGATTCGCTGGCCAACTCGAAACCGGCATTGCTGATGATACCGGCGCAATCGTACAAATCCCTTTGAAAGCCGTCGCGCGACAACGGTTTGAACACGATGTTCGGATACTTTGAAGCTATCGGTTCCGGCGAATAGACATTAAATTGAAAGTTCTCGAACGGACACAAATGCCGCATGACTTCATGCTGATCTTCAAACGGCAAATAGACTAGAATCTTGTCCGCTTGCACCGTATCCGGAAAGGCCGGAGTTTCTATGATGGGCGGCAATATCGGCTGGCCGAAATGGTGCCAATGCAACCCCACTCCAATATCGGCGGGGGCAAAATGTTTCATCACCCGGTCCGCCAAGGGATCCGAACCCTTGCGTGGTATGGCGTGACCGAAGGCATATTGATGGCCGATACCGATCACCTGTTTTTTCTGCCGTTTGGCGGCCCAGGCCGTCACCGGTTCGAAATCGCTGATCACCAAATCGTAATCGCTTAAGTCCAGGTTGTTGATGTCTTTGACAAACCGGATCGGGCTGGCTTGCAGGGCGGTTTTTAGATAGGAAACCTGGCCCTTGCTGGTGTTGAAGGTCAGGCCTTCTCGGGTTTGATAACCGTTAAACACCTGCATATCGAAATATTTTTCGGCCGGCCGGCCGCTAAATTGAAAAGTCACATCGAAACCGGCCGCGTATAGTTCGCGAGCCATGACTCGAGCCCGAGTAATGTGGCCATTACCGGTACCTTGTACACCGTAGAATATCTTCATCGTAGAATAAAATTAAGACTAAAAATTGCGCAACCGACACCCAAAACCACTCCCATCAAGGTATCCGTCGGAAAATGCACCCCTAGCACCACCCGCGAAAAACCGACCAGCAGCGCCCAGCAATACAAACCCATCGTTAAACCGGGAAAGAAATACGCCAGCAGAGTAGCCACCATGAAGGCCGCCGAGGTGTGGCCGGAAGGGAAACTGAATTGATCGGAAGGCGTAATCACGCTATGAAAGTTTTGAATAGCCTGCTGCGGACGGTTACGTTTGAAACCGTTTTTCAACACAAAATACACCGGCCTTTCCAGCGCGAAAGCCACCAGCAAGGTTTGCAGTAATAAGTCGCCCGCGCCTCTGTCCCAGTACAACCATGCCGCCAATAGCAGGTACAACAGACCGTCTCCGCTGCGGGATAGCATCCTGCACAGGCGCACCAAACTGGCGTGCGCCGTGCTGTTATTCAGACAAATAAACATTCGGACATCGAATTGATGGATCGAATACATCAGCTTCATCGCACTCTCCCGGCCTGGCCGCAACCCACCGCGGCGATAATTGGAAAACCCATTTTTTCCGTTATTAATACTTTCCGTTAGGTCGAAGCCAGCTTAAAAAGGATTTATGACAGGCGGATGAAGAGTTGTTTAAGATTTTGTGACAGCGCGACGTTGTCGGTTGTTTGCTACAATTTGTTGCCTACCATTCTCGAATCCCGGCCACCGTCGACCTTTTCCGCTTAAACAGGCAACCCATGCAACGTTTTTGTACCCTCGCCTTTGTCCTCGGTCTGATTCTGATGGTGTTCGGGCTGACATATTTTCTGCCGATTTTTACCTCGCTGTATTTTAACGACGGCATGAGCGACCACTTCCTACGCGGCATGTCGTTGAATATCGGAGTGGGCGGTATCCTGGCGGGCTCCACCATGCAGTTTCGCGGTGACGTCAAAACCCGGGACGGCTACTTGCTGGTAGCCTTTTTCTGGCTGCTGATGGCTGCCGCGGCAACCTTGCCATTGATCTGGGGTATTCCGGGACTGACTTTTACCGATGCCTTCTTCGAAACCATGTCAGGCTTTACCACCACCGGCGCTACCGTGCTGAGTGGCCTGGATACTCTGGCGCCCTCGCTAAATTTATGGCGGCACGAACTGAATTGGATAGGTGGTTTGGGCATCATCGTATTGGCCGTGGCGATTCTGCCATTGCTGGGTGTCGGTGGCATGCAGCTCTATAAGGCCGAGATAGCCGGCCCGGTCAAGGACAGCAAACTCACACCTCGTATTACCGAAACCGCCCGCTTGCTTTGGCTGGTGTATGCCGGTTACACGTTGCTGTGCATACTTTGTTTGAAAGTGGCTGGCATGAGTTGGTTTGACGCCATATGCCATGCCTTTGCCACATTGGCTCTAGGCGGTTTTTCCACTCACGATGCCAGTATCGGTTATTTTGATTCGGCGGCTATCGAACTGGTTTTGACGGTCTTCATGCTGATCTCGGCCATCAATTTCGCCACCCATTACACGGTCTTGAACAAAATAAGCTTAAAGCCCTATCTGCTCGACCCGGAAGCCATGCCGATGCTGGGCTTGGTTGCCGGCAGCATCTTGCTCTGCGCGGGCTATTTATGGCATTTGGATACCTATCCGGATTTTTTCGTTAGCTTGCGCCATGTTTCCTTCAATTTGGTCTCTATTGCCACCGACTGCGGTTTCATGAGCGTTGATTACGACAAATGGCCGCCCTTCGTACCCTGGTGGATGCTTTATCTCAGTTGTATTACCGCTTGTACCGGTTCCACCGGCGGCGGCATCAAAATGTTTCGCACCTTATTATTGATGAAACAGGCCGGGCGGGAAATGTTCAGCATTCTGCATCCAAGCGCGGTCAATCCGATTCGGATCGGCAATACCTCCATTCCCAACAAGATTATCTTCGCGGTACTGGCGTTTATTTTTCTGTATTTCATTTCGATAGTGGTGATGACTTTTACCTTGATCTTTACCGGTCTGGACCCGATTTCGGCACTTAGCGCCGTAATTGCCTGCATTAACAATGCCGGCCCCGGTCTCAACCAGCTAGGGCCGGCAACCAATTTTTCCAGTCTGAACGATTTCCAAACCTGGATTTGCTCTATCACCATGTTGCTCGGACGCCTGGAAGTATTCACGTTAGTTGTGCTTTTTACTCCTACTTTTTGGAGAAAATAGTACAATTCACCACCTTGGCACTGGCATACCCCCTATAAACCCCGTACTTTTTGGTACAAACGGATAACAAACTCTTCATTTATTCAGGAATCCGCATGACTCGCTCTCGACAACTCGACTTTCTCGGCAAAAGAAAACTGGCTTTTTTCTTTTCCGGCACTTTATTTTTAATTTCGATCATTTCCTTTATGGTCAAAGGCCTGGAATTGGGCGTTGATTTTACCGGCGGAAGCGTTTACGAATTGCACTACAACCAGTCTGTCGATCTCGACAAAATGCGTAGCACTCTGGAACAACAAGGTTTTGCCGATGCCAACATCCAGCATTTCGGCAGTTCGGAAGATGTGTTAATCCGCCTAAAACCGGTTGATAACGTCAATCAGAAAGAGCTGACCGAAAAAGTGCTTAGCGTCAGCAACAGCAGCCAACCGCAAGCCGGCGAAGTTCGCCGGGTGGAGTTCGTCGGTCCGCAGGTCGGTGAAGACTTAGTCGATGATGGCGGCCTGGCATTATTGTTTTCGTTCATTGGCGTGATGATTTACGTCAGCGTGCGTTTTGAATGGAAACTTTCGGTCGGCGCGATTGCCGCCCTGTTCCACGACACCATTATCACCATGGGGTTCTTTTCCGTGTTCGGCTGGGAATTCGACATGACGGTGTTGTCGGCGATTCTGGCCTTGGTGGGTTACTCGATCAACGACACCATTGTGGTATACGACCGAATTCGTGAGACCGTCCGAGCCAGCCGCGTCAAGGAGTCGATTCACGAGATCGTTAACAACGCACTGAACGACACCCTGAGCCGGACTATTTTGACCTCGTTGACTGTTTTCCTGACCGTGCTGGCCTTGGCATTTTTGGGCGGTAAAACCATACACGGTTTTGCCATCGCCATGTTGATCGGCGTGATTAAAGGCACTTACTCATCGATTTACATCGCCAGCTCTCTGGCCCTGACTTTCGGCCTGACACGTCAAGACCTAATGCCTTTGGAAAAAGATACCGTTGTTGACGAAATGCCTTAGCCATAATTTGCAATGTTTATACTTCACACCTTCAAGCGAATAGACACGGAATAACTTGATGACACAACAGCTCAATACTCGCGACCTGACACAACTGACCCTGGGTATCCCCGGTTTTGCCTACCAAGACCTCTACGATGCCAAACGCCTAACCGATTTAATGCAAGTATTCGACCAATCGGTTCAACAACACGATCCGGACTTGTTTGCTGAAGTTTCGGCTTACCGTGCCTGCGCGGGCGAAGGCATGAAACCCGAGCAAATATCCGAGTTGTTGGTCAGAATGGCGCCGTTGGTCGGTACTTTCGTCGCCAAGCTGTTTAATGTCAGCAATGTGCGCGATCAACAAATCAAGCATATTCGCGCTGAATTCGACGCGGTATTTGTTTACCGCACCGAAATCATCGGCAACCTGAACAAGCTGTTCAAGGGCCAAACCATCGAAGGCTGGGACATCGGCGAATTACGCTCCCAACTGGATGCGCTGCTGGCAGCCGCCGGCAAACAGCCGTTGTTCCTGGAAGATCCGGAACTGGCGGTTAGCCAACTCGGCGCCGATTTGTGGCGCTTATCCAAACAAGACAATATTAGCGATGCCGACGTCGCTAACTTTAAGACGCTAGGCGCCGGCTACGACAGTCCCGCCGCGCTGGTTGCCGGTTTACTCGACATCGTCTGCCGCTGGAGCTTCGCCGCCAAGCAAGCACCTGAATTGCAAGCCGTGGTGGCAAAATGGTTGAGCTTCAAAATTGCCGAAAAAACCGACTTGGAAAATCTGGTCGAGCATCAAACTGTAACTCAAACCGGTTATGACGCCTGGGCTTGCGACGAGCATCACCATCGCCGCCGCGACGGCTTTGCCCTCACCGACAAACGTTTCAACCAAAGACAAGCACTGTACGAAGTCGATCACTGCATTTATTGCCACGACCGCGACAACGATTCCTGCTCGAAAGGTATCAAGAACAAAAAAGACGGCAGCTTCAAGGCCAATCATTTGGGTTCGCTGATGACCGGTTGTCCGCTGGAAGAAAAGATTTCCGAGATGCATCTGGTCAAGCGCCAGGGCGACAATATCGGCGCGCTGGCGATGATCATTATCGACAACCCGATGTGTCCCGGCACCGGCCATAGGATTTGCAACGACTGCATGCGCGGCTGCATTTACCAAAAAACCGAAGCGGTCAACATCCCGCAAATCGAAACCAACGTGCTGACCGACGTGTTGTTCATGCCTTGGGGTTTCGAGATTTACAGCCTGTTGACCCGTTGGAACCCGCTCAACGTCAAACGCCCGACCGCCCTGCCCTACAACGGCAAAAACGTGCTGGTGGCCGGCATGGGTCCGGCAGGCTACACCCTGTCGCACTATCTGTTGAACGAAGGCTTCGGCGTGGTCGGCATCGACGCATTGAAAATCGAGCCGCTGCCGTTGTACCTGACCGGCGATAAAGACACCATCCCGCAACCTATCATCGATTTCAAGGATCTGTACCAAGACCTGGATAAACGGGTCATGCTGGGCTTCGGCGGTGTGGCCGAATACGGGATTACCGTGCGCTGGGACAAAAACTTTCTGAAAGTAATTTACCTGACCCTGCTGCGCCGCGCCGCGTTCAAATGTTACGGCGGCGTGCGTTTCGGCGGCACCATCACGATCGACGAAGCTTGGGAGCTGGGTTTCGATCATATCGCCATCGCCAGTGGTGCCGGTAAACCGACCGTGATCGACCTGAAAAACAACCTGATCCGCGGCATCCGTAAGGCTTCGGATTTTCTAATGGGCCTGCAATTGACCGGCGCGGCCAAACCATCGTCACTGGCCAATCTGCAGGTGCGTCTGCCGGCCGGCGTGATCGGCGGCGGCTTGACCGCGATCGATACCGCCACCGAATTACTGGCTTACTATCCGTTGCAGGTCAGCAAAATCACCAATCGCTATGACAAACTGGTGGCTAAATACGGCGAAGACGAGGTCCGAGGTCGTTACGACAAGGAAGAACTAGAAATCCTGGAAGAATTCCTGGCTCACGGCCGCGTCATCGAACAAGAACGTCAACGCGCGGCCGCGGCCGGCGAAACGCCCAACTTCCTGCCCTTCCTGAAACAATGGGGCGGGGTGACCATGTTCTACCGTAAAGGCATCAAGGATTCGCCCGCGTATCGTCAAAACCACGAAGAAATTCACGAAGCCTTGTCCGAGGGCATCTATCTGGCCGAAGGCATGAGTCCGCTGGAAGCCCTTGAGGATCAATACGGCCATTTACGGGCGGTACGCTTCGAAAAACTGGCCGAACAAGAAGGCCGCTGGCGTAAAACCGATGAGGTGGAGATAAAGCTGCGCGGCCTGTTCATCGCCGCCGGTACCGCGCCGAACACCATTTACCAGTCCGAACATCCACGCACCTTCGTGATGGACAGCAAGTTTTATAAACGTCATGAACCCGAATGGCTGCAAGGCAAGGCGGAACTGGTGGCCATGGCCGACGATACGCAAGTCAAGGTCGGCAAACCGGCGCCGTTCACTTCGTATCAAAGCGAAGGCCGTTACATCACCTTCTACGGCGACAACCATCCGGTTTACGCCGGCAACGTCGTGAAAGCGATGGCCAGCGCCAAGGACGGTTATCCTTATATCGTCAAACTGTTTGCCGACCACATCGCTAAACTGGATGCAGCGCAACAAGCACAACGCGATGCGCAACTGCTCGACCTGCAGCAACGTTTGGATGCCACCTTCCTGGCTCATGTGGTCGAAGTCAACCGCCTGACCCCTACCATTATCGAAGTGGTGATCAAGGCTCCGGCCGCCGCGAAAAACTTCGAGCCCGGCCAGTTCTACCGGGTGCAAAACTACGAATCGCTGGCCCCCGTGGTCGAAGGCACTGCTCTGGCCGCCGAAGGCTTGGCACTGACCGGTGCCTGGGTCGATAAGGAAAAAGGCCTGGTATCATTGATCGCGCTGGAAATGGGCAGTTCCAGTCGCTTGTGCGCGACCTGGAAAGCCGGCGATCCGCTGGTGTTGATGGGCGTCACCGGCGCGCCAACCGAAATTCCGACCGGCAAAACCGTGCTGCTGTTGGGCGGCGGCCTGGGTAACGCGGTACTGTTCTCGATCGGCAAAGCCATGCGCGCAGCCGGCAACAAAGTGCTGTATTTCGCCGGTTACCGTAACCGCGAAGACTTGTTCAAGGTGGCTGAAATCGAGGACGCTTCCGACGTCATCGTCTGGGCGGTTGATAACCGTCCCGGCAACGAAGCGATTCCGGTTACCCGTCCTCAAGACAAAACCTTCGTCGGCAATATCGTCGAAGCGATGATCGCTTATGCGGACGGCCATCTGGGCGACACCGCGCTACGTTTGCAGGATGTCGAGCACCTGATCGTGATCGGCTCCGACAAGATGATGGCGGCGGTCAAGGCTGCCCGTTTCGGCGTGCTGCAACCGTATCTGAAAGCCGGCCACGAAGCGATCGGCTCAATCAACTCGCCGATGCAGTGCATGATGAAAGGCGTCTGCGCGCAATGCATGTGCAAACACGTCGACCCCGAAAGCGGCGAGGAAAGCTTTATGTACTCCTGCTACAACCAGGACCAAGCGCTGGATTACGTCGACTTCCCTAACTTGGCTGCCCGCCTGCGGCAGAATACCGTACAGGAAAAACTCTCCTCGCTATGGTTGACCTATCTGCTTGAAAAAGCCTGATTCGGCTCAGGATTTGGTTGGAAATAATTTCCTTGAATGTTTGTAGGGGCGATTTTAATCGCCCTGGGCGAATGAATTCGCCCCTACAGGACATTCGAATAGCGGGAACTTATTTTTGACAGCATCCTTAGCTTCCATATCGCCAAGGATGGCGATAAATTTCAAAATCCGCAACATCGCCCATTCATTGGGCATCTTCTTGCAAACCTGATTTTTTAGGGTTTAATAGCGCCAGAAGTCAGCGTTGGCATAACTTTCGACTGCTTGGGGATGCGTAATGCAGCAAACTAGATCTTGGAGAATCGATCATGAACCTTGACGTGTTTTTATCGTTGTTCAGTCTGATGTTGATTTCGCTAGCCGTGTTCTTGCTGTCGAAAAAACTTAACATTCCCTACACGGTGTTACTGGTTATTGCCGGCTCACTACTAGTCCCAATTTCCCATATCGAGATATTCTCGTTCATTACCAGCTTTGAACTGACACCTGAATTGCTGTTTTTCGTGTTTTTACCGATATTGATCTTCGAGTCGGCGTACAACATGAATATCCAGAATGTAACCGAAAATATCTATTCAATCGGCTTGTTGGCTGTGGTCGGCCTGATAGTTTGTACCTTGTTCGTCGGCATCGGTGGTTTTTATCTGTTCCAACTCGCCGGTTTCGAAGTACCGATGCTTGCCCTCTTGTTGTTCGGCGCCATCATCTCCTCCACCGACCCCGTCGCGGTATTGGCACTGTTTAAGGAATATGGCGCGCCGCAACGGTTGACCTTGATCTTCGAAGGCGAAAGTTTGTTCAACGACGCCACCGGCTTTGCGGCCTTTCTGGTGGTGTTGGACGTAATGACGAAAGGCTATCACGGTTACGAATCGGTACTGGCGGCGCTAATGTCATTCTCGATCATGTTGGGCGGCGGCATTATCTTCGGTCTGATCATGGGCTTTCTGTTCGCCAAATTGATCGAAAAAGTACGCGGTAACGAGCATCTGGAAATCACCCTAACATTGCTGGTAGCGCATTTAACCTTCGTCTTGACCGAAGTCATTTCCGAGCATTGGGTGGTCGGCGGTCATGAAATCCGCTTGTCATCGATCATAGCCACCCTGACCGCATCAATGGTGATGGGCAATTTCGGCCGCTACAAAATGTCGTCGGACGTTGAGGAATACATGGAAAAGTTCTGGGGCTATTTTGCATTTGTAGCCAACTCGCTGGTGTTCATCTTGATGGGGCTGCTGTTCGCCGATTTGGCGATCGATTTGAACGTGGCCATTCTGCCGATTTTGCTGGCCATTGCCACCGTGGTGGTGGGTCGCGCCCTATCCGTCTATCCATTGCTGTGGCTGATGAACAAGATCGGCAAGGAACGTCCCATCCCTCAAAATTGGATGCATTTACTGGCCTGGGGCAGTTTACGAGGATCGCTGGCGGTAATCATGGTGTTGCTGATACCGGACGATCTCATTATCGAAGGTTGGAGTTATGATTTCACCGTCAAGCAATTTGTTGCCGCCGTTACCATCGGCAGTATTTATTTCACGCTGCTGATCAAGGCCACGACTATAGGAAAATTCATGCATGCGCTGGGCCTGGACGCGCTGACGGCGGTTGAACACGTCGGCTACCACAAATGTAAAACCCAAATGTATGAGGAATCGCTACAGAAGCTTGACTCGCTATTTCAAAACCAGCAGCTCACTCAGCAACAATACGACACGCTGAACCAGCATTATCAAAACCTTTATCATATCGCCTACTACCAGTGCAAGGAGGCGATTGGCAACTCATCGACTTTGATCGAGAGCATGTTGCGCACCTTTGCGCTCGGCATAGAAAAAGAGGAATTGAAGGAAATTTTTCAGCGCGGCGAAATTCAGGAAAAAACCTATAAAAAAATCAGCAATATGCTGAGCATAGAATCGGAGCGCGTAAAGCGTAACCAGCCACAGCTCATATCCGCCAGCGAACATTTTCCGATCGACATATTGGAACGCTTTGTATTGCGCATCAGTCGGCTAGCCTTTTGGCGCGATCATGCCTTCAAACCGGATGAACTGTATCTGTATTATCGCGCCTTGAATAAAATCATCAACAAGGTGCTGGATACCTTACACACCATCAGCGACACCACGCTAAACGAAGTGTTTGACGACAATACCGCATTGGCTAAATTGATCGCACTCTATCAAGAATTACATGCCAATACCGAACATCGCATGCAGACCATCATCAAGCAAAATACCGACTTGCTCAACCATCTGAATGAAACCACGGCCATCCAGACACTGCACGCAGCGCAAATGGAGACTCTGGACAGACTGCATAAAAACGAAATCATCACCCGAAAGTTGTACATCATGCTGCGGAATGAACTCGAACAAGGCAAATCCCGAGCGTGATCAGTGTATCCGTATTGTGTTCTCCACATGGATACGCCGGTTAAAATTCTTGCGTTACCGCAGTCGATTTTTGATTTACTCCGGAATTTTGATCAATTTCCAGGGCGGTACAAAAACTAATAAATCCTGGAAATCGGTAAAATTGACCAACCGATAACCGGGCGCGACAAATTGTCAGCACCTTACGCCAAGGCGTATCGGCAAGGCTTATTCATAAAAAATACTTTTAATATCAATGATATTTGCGCCACTCCCTGCCGCGCGCCAAGCTTGAATTTGCTGGCTTTTTATCGTCATCAAACCTTAACAAGCGGAATCCATCTTTTTTTCTTGGACTATTGCCACAGCTATGTATAATGTCACCGATATAGCAAGGTAATCGTTGTCGCTTTACACGTCTTCCACTACCCGCTTTATTCACCACCCGTAACAAAAACGCCATTATTGGCACTTTAAAGAAAGAGAGATTTATGTCAGCACAAGTAGAAGGCAAAGTTAAATGGTTCAACGATGAAAAAGGCTTCGGTTTCATCGAGCAAGACGGCGGCAAAGATGTATTCGTACATTTCAGCGCCATCGTCGGCAGCGGTCGCAAAACCCTGAAAGAAGGCCAAAAAGTCACTATGGAAGTGACCAACGGTCAAAAAGGCCCTCAAGCCGAAAACGTAAATCCTTTATAAGCCTTGCGCTTATAAACCAAAAAGCCGCCCTGAATTTAATGCAGGGCGGCTTTTTCCGTTAGATTAGTTTTCCCCACAAATCGTATTCATCGGCCTCTTCGATTTGTACATCGACCCAATCGCCGACACTAAGATGGGTCGCGCCGTCGATAAATACCTGTCCGTCGATTTCCGGCGCATCGCATTTGCTGCGGGCCACCGCCCCCTCTTCGACCACTTCGTCGATTAATACAGTTTCGATACGCCCTACCCTACGCTGCAAACGTTCGGCACTGATGCCCGCCTGATGCTCCATAAAGCGCGCCAATCGCTCCTGTTTGACTTCTTCAGGCACCGCATCCGGCAATTCGTTGGCCGCGGCCCCCTTGACCGGCGAATAGGCAAAACAGCCCACTCGGTCCATTTGCGCTTCGCTCAGAAAATCCAGCAATTCTTCAAACTCCGACTCGGTTTCGCCGGGAAAACCAACGATAAAAGTGCTGCGTATGGTCAGGTCGGGACAAATAGCACGCCAGGCACGAATGCGTTCCAGATTGTTTTCCGCCGCCGCCGGCCGCTTCATCAGTTTCAATATCCGGCTGCTGGCATGCTGAAACGGAATATCCAAATAAGGCAGGATTTTGCCTTGCGCCATCAACGGTACCACCTCATCAACATGCGGATAAGGGTAGACATAGTGCATGCGCACCCAGATACCCAGTTCGCCTAACGCAGACGCCAAATCATTAAATCGAGTCTGTAAATCCCGTCCACGCCAACGGCGGTGCTGATATTTTAAATCCAGGCCGTAAGCGCTGGTATCCTGCGAAACGATCAGCAATTCCTTGACGCCGGCATCGGCCAGTCGCTCAGCCTCCAGCATCACCTCGTCGATCGGCCGGCTGACCAAATCGCCGCGCATCGACGGAATAATGCAAAAAGTGCATCGATGATTACAGCCCTCGGAAATTTTTAAATAGGCATAATGCTTGGGCGTCAGCTTGATGCCTTGCGGCGGCACTAAATCCAAAAACGGATTGTGCGCCGGCGGCAAATGCTCATGCACAGCCTCCACCACTTCGTCGGTGGCATGGGCGCCGGTGATTTTCAACACCTGAGGATGGCGCGCCAGGATTTCATCCTGGCGCGCGCCTAGGCAACCGGTGACGATGACCTTGCCGTTTTCCGCCAAGGCTTCGCCGATGCTATCCAACGACTCTTCCACCGCCGCATCGATAAAGCCGCAGGTGTTGACGATCACCAGATCCGAATCCTTGTAGTTGGGTGACACTTGATAGCCTTCGCTACGCAAGCGGGTCAATATCTGCTCGCTATCGACCAAGGCTTTCGGACAGCCCAGACTGATAAAACCAACGCGGGGATTACTCATTCAATTCTCTCAAAATGTATAAATTGGGGATTACAGACAGGTCGGCGGCTTAGGTAAACCGGCAAGCTTGCAGGCGTATTTCAACGGCCCATCCGGAAATAATTTTTGCAGGTAGCGGCTGCCGGCTTTGTCCTCGCCTAGCTTTTTGCGTATCGCCGAGGCAAACATTCGCGCATTCGGCAGGTGCTGAAACTGGAAATAATAGTCGCGGATAAATAACAGAATTTCCCAGTGCGCCGGGCAGAGTTCAATGCCGCAGCTCCGCGCCAACTCTTCCGCCACTTTCTGATCCCATTGCCGCGCATCGCGTAAAAATCCGTCGGCACTGGTTTCCAGTACGACGCCATCGACCATCAACACCACGTATGAATCACCGGATTTTTGACCGTCAATTCCACCAATGCGGGATAATCAATGCGCTCGACGCCCGGCAACAATTGCCGATCATCTATACCGTTCATGAACAACGAATCCTGTAAGGCATGAACCTTACAACCGCCAGCCAGCAATTGGGCCAGCTTGGAGTTGTCTTGGTGCCCCAGGAATGCCGCCCAAACCGCGCCGGCCTGCAATACCACATCGTCGCCGGCCGCAATCCGTTCAACCACTGCCCGAGGCAGGGAAGATTCCGCAATCAAATGCAACATCAATCGACGTGCGTCAGTTTTAAACCGGCAATGCCGATCACGATCATCATAATCGACGCCAGACGAATCCAATCGGCTGACTCCTTGAACAAGAAGATACCGATGATCGCCACGCCTACCGCGCCCATGCCGGTCCAAACCGCGTAGGCGGTGCCCAGCGGCAGGGTTTTGAGCGACAGCATCAACAGATAAAAGCTGCCTGCCCCGGAAAAACAAGTCACCACACTGGGCCATAATTTACTGAAACCTTCGTTATATTTCAGACTTAACGCAAACACGATTTCAGAACAACCCGCGGCAAACAATAACAACCAGCCCATCAATATACCTATTTAAGTGCAGAATAATTCTGGCTATTTTACAATAGCCAGCTGATTAAACAGCAAGATTTAGCTTCCCATAATGACAAATCCCTCCGACTTTCTGGTCAGAACCCCAAACCGGGTATTGAATTACTTGACCGATCTAGTCAGGCACAAGTGCATCATGTCCGCACATTTCGGCCGTCACAACGCTTCCTTCCTAACCACGATTGTCGGCCTAGACCCTAAAAACAATATTTTGCAACTGGACTGCGGTCCCACGGCGGTGTTGGACAATCAACTGCTGGCTTCGGAAAAAGTGTTGTTCCGCACCGAGATAGGCGGGGTCAAGGTGTCGTTTAACGGGCAACGCATCCAAAAAGTCAAAGCAGGAAGCGAATGGGTTTTATCGATGCCGATTCCCGAGGTGATTTTCTGGATGGAGCGCCGCCAATTCCACCGGGTAAAAATCCCGCTATCCCACACCGACAGTTATTGCCAATTAACCTTTAGCGACGACAATCCAGACCATAGCGGCCATACAATCCGCTTCGCCTTGTACGATATGAGCGTGGGTGGGTTTTCCTTCCTCAACCCCGAGCCGGATTGGACTCAATGCCTGCGGCCCGACCGTGAATTTGCCGATTCTATCCTGAATTTGCAGGATGGCAGCCAAGCGCGAGTGGCATTTGTGATCAAAAACAACGTCGACATGCGCGTCAGCAGCCTCTGCGTCCAGCAACGCATCGGCTGTCAGTTCAGTTATCTGCCGCCCAATGTCGACAGCCTGCTCCAGCGTTATATTCACAGCATCGATATTCAACATAAAAACATTGCCTGACGGCGGGATTGGCGGCTTCAACCCGAATTGCCGGGCAATTGAATGCCTTTCCGCCGTTCTTCAAGTTTATAATCAACGCTTTTAGCATCTCGATATTGTAATGCCGTCATTCTCGCTGATTAACGCCGCTGTCCCTAAAGACACCGACGCTCCGTTGTACTGGTCCGGATTAACCGGCTGTGGCGATTCGCTGGCGCTGGCCAGCGCGATTGCCCAGGAAAAACGTTTGGTCGTCATCGTCACGCCGGACACCCAGACCGCATTACGCCTGGAACACGAGCTGGCGTTTTTCCTGGACAACGCGTTTCCGATTCTACAGTTTCCCGACTGGGAAACCCTGCCCTACGACGTGTTTTCGCCCTTGCCGGAAATTATCTCGGAACGCATCCGTACCCTGGCATTGCTGCCCGAGACCAAGCGCGGAGCGCTGATTGTACCGATTTCGACCCTGATGCAGCGACTGGCGCCACGCGAGCATATCCTGGCGCACAGCTTCGCGATCGAAGTCGGCGGCGGCTTGAATCTGGAACTAACCCGCGCCAGGCTGGAAGCGGTCGGCTACCAATGCGTGTCGCAAGTCTATCAGCACGCCGAATTCGCGGTGCGCGGCTCCATCATCGATTTGTTTCCGATGGGCAGCAAGCAACCTTACCGGATCGAATTGTTCGACGATGACGTGGAATCGATACGCGGTTTTGACCCCGACACACAAATGTCGCGGGAAAAGATGACTAAGGTCGAGCTGTTTCCGGCCCGCGAGTTTCCGTTTACCGACGATGCGATCAAACGTTTCCGCCAAGCCTTCCGCGAACAATTTCCTAACGCTTCCGCCAAAAACAATCTGTACCTGGACGTTTCCAAGCAAATCGCTCCGGCCGGTATCGAATATTATCTGCCGCTGTTTGTCGAGCGCACCGAATCGCTGTTCGCCTATTTGCCCAAGACCGCCTTGTTCGTGTTGCCGGCCGCTTTTACCGACAACGCCGTGCGTTTTTACAACGAGGCCGACGAGCGTTATCAACAGCGCAAATACGATGTAGACCGCCCCCTGCTACCACCCGAGCGCTTGTTTTTGTCGGCCGAGGAAATCCAGTGCCACACGGATAGTTTCAACCGCATCGTGTTGGATAACCTCACTCCAGTCCCTTTCCCAAGTGGAGATGGACAAGATTTTCATTGCAAAAGCCTGCCTGAGGTCGCAATCGACAGCCGACTAAAAGAACCGGCACAGCATTTACGCCAGTTTATAGAGGGATTCGACGGCAAAGTCCTGTTCGTCGCCGAAACCGCCGGCCACCGTGAAGGCCTGATCGACAAACTGAAAAGCGTCAAACTCGCCGCCAAACAAGTCCAGAGCTGGCCTGAATTTCTGCAAAGCGATCATTCGCCGTGCATCGTCGTGGCACCGATGGACCAAGGACTGTGGCTAGACGGACCCAAGATCGCGATTATCACCGAAAGCCAACTCAGCGGCGAAAAAGTTCAGCAACGCCGCCGGCGCCAGAAATCCGCGGCCCGGGCGCTGGAAAATATCTTCAACAACCTCGACGAACTGACCGTCGGTTCGCCGGTGGTACATCAAGAACACGGCGTCGGCCGCTATCTGGGCTTGCAAATTCTGAACGTAGGCGGCATAGACGCCGAGTTTTTAATGCTGGAATATGCCAACCACGACAAGATTTACGTGCCGGTGTCGTCGCTGCATTTGATCGGCCGTTACAGTGGCGTCAGTGCCGAAAACGCACCATTACACCGCCTCGGCACCGACCAGTGGAGTAAGGCCAAGAAAAAGGCCATGGAACGGGCGCGCGACGTCGCCGCCGAATTGCTGGACATCCACGCTAAACGCGCCGCTCGCCAGGGTTTTGCCTTCAATGTCGACAACAGCGACTACGACGCTTTTGCCGCCGCCTTCCCGTTCGAGGAAACCCCTGACCAGCTCAACGCCATCGACGCCATATTGCAAGACATGGCCACCACTCAGCCTATGGACCGCGTCGTTTGCGGCGACGTCGGTTTCGGCAAGACCGAAGTGGCGATGCGCGCCGCCTTTGTCGCGGTGCAGAGCGGCAAACAGGTGGCGGTGCTGGTGCCGACCACCCTGCTCGCTCAACAGCATTACCAGAACTTCCGCGACCGCTTCGCCGACTGGCCGGTGCGCGTGGAAGTCACCTCGCGCTTCGTCACCGCCAAGCAGCAAAAAACCATCGCCGACGAGCTGGCCGAAGGCAAGGTCGACATCGTCATCGGCACCCACAAACTGCTGTCGAAAGACATGCAATATAAATCATTGGGCCTGGTGATCATCGACGAGGAACACCGCTTCGGCGTCACCCAAAAGGAACACTTCAAGAAACTGCGTTACGAGTTGGATTTACTGACGCTAACCGCGACACCGATTCCGCGCACCTTGAACATGGCGATGGCCGGCCTGCGCGACATCTCCATCATCGCCACGCCGCCGCCGAACCGCCACGCTATCAAGACTTTCGTCACCGAATGGATAGACTCGCAAATCCAGGAAGCCTGCCAACGCGAAATCAAGCGCGGCGGCCAGGTATTTTTCCTGCACAACGACGTCAAGACCATGGACAAGATGGCCCGCGAGTTGGAGGCCTTGGTGCCGGAGGCCCGGATTCAGATTGCTCACGGCCAGATGGCGGAGCGCGAGTTGGAGCAGATCATGCTGGATTTCTATCACCAGCGCTTCAACCTGCTGATTGCTACCACCATCATCGAAAGCGGCATCGACATTCCCAGCGCCAACACCATCGTCATCAACCGCGCCGACAAACTGGGTCTGGCGCAATTACACCAGTTGCGCGGCCGGGTCGGCCGTTCGCACCATAGAGCTTATGCTTACTGCATCGTGCCGCCGAAATCCTTGATGACCAAGGACGCCATCAAGCGCCTGGAAGCCTTCGAAACCTCCGGCGAACTCGGCGCAGGTTTCATGCTGTCCTCGCACGACATGGAAATCCGCGGCGCGGGGGAGTTGCTGGGCGACGAACAAAGCGGGCAGATTCAGGAAATCGGCTTTACCCTATATACCGAGTTGCTGGAACGGGCCGTGAAAGCCTTGAAATCCGGTAAGCAGCCGGAGCTCGATGCGCCGCTGGAGACCGGCCCGGAAGTCGATCTACAAATCGCGGCCTTGATTCCGGAAGATTATTTGCCGGACATCCACGCCCGCCTGGTGCTGTACAAACGCATCGCCAGCACCGAAACCGAGGACGATTTGCGCAAGCTGAAAATCGAGATGATCGATCGCTTCGGTCTGTTGCCGGATCAAGTCAGGGCTCTGTTCGCCATCACCGAACTCAAACAGCAAGCCGCGCATCTGGGTATCAAAAAAATCGAGGCATACAGCACCGGTGGTCGCATCGTCTTCAGTTCCAGTCCTCAAATCGATACCGGCGAGTTAATCACGATGATTCAAAGTCAGTCGCGGGTCTATAAATTCGACGGCGCGGATAAATTAAGGTTTACCTACACGTTTAAGGATATGGAGGATAAGGTGGTGTTTCTGGAAAAGTTGTTGTTACGATTAGGGCCGAAATCATAACCGTTGAGGCATTTACTCACCACGGTCAACATTTAAGGTGCCGTAGCTTTTATACAACAATTGAAGCCCTTACACGTCCGCGGCACAGCTAAAACCCTATCACTTCAGGCTCTCTAATGCTACGTTACGATCGATCCCGATATATCGCCTTGGGCCTACCAAGTTTGTTCAACGCGGCCGTGCTGGTTTATACGCTGAACATCGGCGCAGCCGGTTTGCCGGACGGATACACCGAGCGCTTTTATTGGGTTTTGGCGAGTTTGCTCGGTTTATTTGGCGCCACTGCCATGATCAAACGCGCCCGTGACATCGGCTCTTCGGCCTGGGGAATTTTGTTGGGTTTTATGTTTGCGCCACCGCTAATGCTGCTGGTTGCACTCGTGTTGAGTTTCGCTCCCAGCAATCCGGCGGCCGACAGTTTGGAACCGCCATCGCCGCCCGTATCAAGCAAAGACTGGTTTATCGGATTGGCAATATTGACTTTACCATGGCTAACGGTGTTATTAATCCGACGGTTGTGACACGTTCGAGGCTATGATGATCAACGCAAATCCTTGCGTAATACACTCCGCCTCCAGTCCTTCACAACCGCTAACACATCACGGACGGGATGGCGAATCCCGTCCGATGGTCTAACTTCTAGACTTTAGTCCATTTGGCGGCTAATTGACCCGAGAGCTGTCCAAAATATGCGCCAACCAAGATTGAAATGCTTATCACCAACAATGGATTGCCCAAGGAAGCGCCCAATAATACGTCTTTTGTTAAGGTATCCGGCGTCTGCAGCAAATAGGCAAAAGTTGCCGAATAACCCAGCACGCTGACTGGAATCACCGCGATTTGCGGAATAACCGCCAACAGGCACATCACCGTTACCACAACCGCCACCGTAATCGCAGCCATCAGGGTAAAGCCTAGCACCGCATCGGGCGAAATTTCCGTCAGGAAAATGGCCGTTATCCATGCCATGACCACGCCATAAATACCGTTTACGATAGTGTTGATTAAAGCTTCTTTATTGGCGCCCAACATAAAGTACGCGGCCCAGGCGATAGTCGCCGCCCAGATAAAAAATACGCCGCTGGCCGGACCTACCGCCAAAAACGTTGCTACACCGGACAATCCACCAATACTTAACGAAAGTGCTGCATGCTTTTCCATCATTTTCCCTCTGAATTAACACCTCAATTGAATAGTTAAATGCGATTTTGCCTTGAGGTGGCGCCACAAAACCTCACTGTTTTAAAGCGACCAATCTGCCGAAGCCTCCATGATCCATAGCAACAGTATCACAGATATGGCTGCCGGGGAGTTGCATTTCTGCCAATTTTTCAATAGGCCATCACATCCAAAATCAGCAGAATATAATTATCTATCCACGCAATTCACATTGCCTATGACGACCAGGATTAAGGTTGCGGGGTAAATCAGTGGGTTTTGGAAGAATTATTGATTGGTTAGGAGCCAATCCGCACCAAAGTATTGATTGTTAAGCGCCGGGGCTGTGGAAAAACTTCGACGCATTTTTTCCTTGATTCGGCTATCCTTTTAATCAAGGATAAGACAATTAGTTAGGGGCTATACCATGTTCAAAATGAAATATCGGTTTCTGAAGTATTTATGCGAACTTAATAGACTAAACCAAAACTTCCCTGCAAGATGGCGACTATGCCGGTGGCTTGATCAGCAAAAAACAGTACTTCGGGCTTCCCCTGCTGGACCAGCAAAAATCGCCAATCGCACCTATATTTACCTTAACCCTTTGGAATCTTTTGACGGCCTAAAGACTTTAATTTACGGTTTGAATATAAGGGAGCCACTCACGAATATTATCAGCCAATTGCTTCGACCAGGCGATAACATGATAGACGTGGGAGCTAACGTTGGCTATTTTTCTGCATTGGCATCTTTAACCGTCGGATTGAATGGAAAAATCTTCTCATTCGAGGCGTCACCCAGTACTTATCAGCGCCTCCAAGTATTAGCCAATAACAATCTTTACAGAAACATCAAGACTTATAATCATGCGGTTTCCGATGCCAATAGTGAAATAGAATTTCATTGCGGCCCTACAAACCACACGGGTATATCATCTATTAGATCTCTAGGAAATAAAACCAGTTCTGTCGTCAAAGTTTCAGCAATTCGACTCGATAATATGATTGACGACTTTCCACCAATTAGGTTAATCAAGATCGATGTGGAGGGCGCTGAAACCCTAGTGTTGAATGGCATGAAAAGTCTATTGGCACGTGATAAACCCTATGTCATTGCTGAAATATCAGACTCGTTTTTACGTCAACTCGGCTCAAACAAACATGAATTAATTAATGGCTTTTGTGAGCTAGGATATTCAGCATATAGAGTTAATGTGGCTATTAAGCCATATATGCATGCAGATGAATTGCAGTGTGATGTTCTGTTCGTTCCCTCTGGGATGGCTGTTCCAAACTTTAGCCATAAACTTCATCGATCGAACTGGGCTAATATTGACAGGTAACTATAGCCCCAGAGTAAACATTTATCCTGCTGGGAGCGTCTTTAAGATTTTTACAGATCAGCGCTCCGCAACAAATTGACATGCATTAAAATAAACGGATGTTTAACAATGTAAGAACCAAGGGATGAGTGTCAAACACCGAAGAGGAGCGAGATCAACTAATGCCAGTTAACTTTTTGCTGAGCGTTTAACACAACGATATGGTTTACTGCACTTTAATCCTATTAAAAAATGCTAGACGGATTCAAAAGTGAATTTAACCTAAGCAGTCATACAAAATTCACTTGGTATTTTGAGCCAGCGCCATAATTTTCAAAAATATCCTGCAAAGCGCTACGGAGAGATTGAAAGTTGGCATAAGCCGCCCACGGAAGCCATTCGTATTTGATTTTCTTCCATAGAATTTCGATGAGATTCAGTTCTGGCGAATAAGGTGGCAAGAACCACACCCAGACATGTCCCAACAACCAATCAGCTTGGCTTTCTCGCTCGGCCTTTCGGTGAGGCGGTGCATTATCCATAATCACCACCGTCAATTTACCGGTAGGACGAGATCGAATAAAACCCGCCATGGCCTCGGCAATCACGGTGGACGTGACCGTCGTTTCGACGGCGTGAAAATAGCTCGCGCCTAGCCGACTGACCAAACCCACCACATTCATGCGCCCCATCGTATTGGCAGGCAACGTCAGCGTTTTTCCTCGTGGTTACCACGCATAGGGAACACAGTAAGCGCCCTTTAAACCACGCGATTGATTTTTCGAACAAAGCCGCCCAGTTTATTATTCGATCTTTGGCTCGACGAGTTGCCAAGGCAGCAATGCCTCGAAATCTTCGACGGTTTTTGCCAGAGGCAACTGGCGGAACAATGCCACCAAATAGGTGTAGGGTTCGATACTGTTGGCTTTGCAGGTTTCGATGAGCGAGTAGAGATTGGCGCTGGCCTGGGCACCGGCCACCGTGCCGCAGAACAACCAGTTGCGGCGGCCGACGACAAACGGGCGTATGGCGTTTTCGCAGAGGTTGTTATCAATAGGCTAGGCGCCGTTGTCGACAAAGCGGATCAATTTCGGCCATTGCGACGACAGATAATGCAAGGCCTTGCCCAGCAAACTGCCGGGAGTTACCCCATGCAGATGCTGTATCAGCAAGCCTTCGATCTTGGCCAAAACCGGCTTGCTTAACTGTTGGCGCTGTTGTCCATGCTGTTCGGCACTAAGGTGGTCTTTCGCCTTGGCTTCAATGGCATACAACTCGCCAATCTCAACGATAAACTGCGTCGCCAGTGATTCCGGTCCACGCGCGGCTTTGGGGATGGCGGCTTCGGCTTCGACAAAATAACGGCGCGCATGCGCCCAGCAGCCGAGGTGAATAGCACCCCGCGCAGCGGCAATAGTGTTATACACCTCATAGCCATTGCTCATCAGTACCACACCGGGCTCGATACCTTCATACAACGGCTGCGCATGCGTGCCCGCACGACCCGGCGTGTAGCTGAACAGTCGGATCGGCGGGCCGGAGCCGGTCATCTGTGCCCACAAATAACTTTTAGCTTGCGCGACTCGCGCGGATTCCTTGAGCACTTGAACCACGGTTTCGTCGCCCAGGATCAGATCGGCTTCCAGCAGATGGTCGCGCAGCAGATTGATGATGGGCTGCACCGCCTGACCGACCCGCATCAGGCTGGCGGCCAGCGTGGTGCGCGACAAATCGCCGCCGAATCGGCTGAGCAATGCGGCTTGCCGATACAGTGGCAGGCTATCTTGATATTTGGCGGTGACAACCCAGGCCAAGGCCGTTTCGGTCAATAAGCCTTTGGGAATGATACCCTCTGGGGCACAAGTGCGAACCGGTGCTGGCGTGTCACCCGGATGCTGTTGTCGCAGCAGGGGCAGGCATATTTGATACGGTGATGCTGAATCACTCGCACTTGTTGCGGCACGATGTCGAGCTGCTCGCTGATTTCCGCGCCGATTCCCACCAGACGGCCGCCGTCATGCGAGCAGATGCATTCGGCTTCCGGTAATTCATAGCGCACAATCTCGCGCGGCAGATGAGGATCGAGCGGTTTGCGGCCGCGCTTCATGCGGCTGTGACCGGCCACCTCGACCGCTTCGGGCGTGATTTCCTCTGTAAGGAATCCCCGCCAGTCACGACTACTAGAGTAGAAAAGGCAAGCCAGCTTGCCTTGCTCGTTTTATCATTTGCAGGAAAATCGTGACGACATCCTCATGAAGCAAAACCTGGACAACCGACTATGACAGCTCTCCCCTATCCTTCCCATATTAGCGCCATGAGGCCATTCATCAATAATCGCCTATTGCTTTGCTTGGCTATTTTACTGCCGCAGCACGCGGCAGTTGCCGATAACAAACTGCCTATCGGCGAGTTCAGCCAAAATCGCCTGGAGGGTTGGGAGCATAAAAGCTTCAAAGGCGAAACCCAGTATCGATTGCAAGCTATCGATGGTGTGACGGTATTGACGGCTGATAGTCGTGCCGCCGGTTCCGGTTTATTCAAAGAGCAGCATATCGATCTGGAACAAACCCCGTTCCTGAACTGGTCGTGGCGCATCGGCAATCGTTTGACCGACTTGAATGAACAAAGTAAGGCAGGCGACGATTACGCGGCGCGGGTGTATGTGGTGGTCAAAGGCGGGCTGGCGTTTTGGCAAACCAAGGCCATCAATTACGTATGGGCCGGCAACACTAAAAAAGACAGCGTCTGGCCCAATGCCTTTGCCGGTGATCATGCCATGATGTTGGCTTTGCGCGGCCCGGAAGCATCGTTGAACGTTTGGCAAACCGAAAAGCGCAACATCAGGGCCGATTTCAAGAAACTATTCGGTGAAGACATCAGCACTATCGATGCCGTCGCCATCATGACCGATACCGACAACAGCAATGGCTCGGTGTCTGCTATTTACGGCGATATCTGGTTTTCCAAGGACTAAGCATGCACGACACCAAACCTTTACTGGCCAATAGTGATTTTCCGTCCGTTTTTCGCAATCCGTTGGAGATTTTGCAAATCAACCTTGGCTATCTGTGCAACTTGAGCTGTGTGCATTGTCATGTCAATGCCGGCCCCAAACGTACCGAGATGATGAGTCGGGAAACCGTTGATCAGGTACTGGCTTTGGCCGATGCCGCTAACATTCACACGCTGGATTTGACCGGCGGCGCACCGGAAATGCACGCCGATTTTCGTTATCTGGTGCGAGCCGCGCGTGATCGTGGCATCGAGGTGATCGACCGTTGCAATCTGACCATTCTGGAAGAACCGGAATACGCCGATCTCGCGGAGTTTCTGGCCGCGCAGCAGGTCAACATCGTCGCCTCCCTGCCGTGTTATCTGGAAGAAAATGTCGACAAACAACGCGGCAAAGGCGTGTTCAAAGACAGTCTGGCGGCCTTGCGGCGCCTGAACCGCTTGGGTTATGGTCAGCCGGGCAGCGGATTGGAGTTGAATTTGGTTTTCAACCCGCAAGACGCCGTGTTGCCGCCCGATCAACAGCAACTGGAACAGGCTTACAAACAGCACTTACGGCAACATTACGGCATCGTCTTCAACCGCCTGTTTGCCATCGCCAACATGCCGATTCAGCGCTTCGGCAGCACCTTGATCAGCCATGGCCGCTTCGAATCTTATATGGCCTTGCTAAAAAGCAGCTTTCGCACAGCCAACCTTGAAAACCTGATGTGCCTGAATACCCTCAGCATCGACTGGCAAGGCTACGTCTACGACTGCGATTTCAATCAGATGCTGGATTTGCCATTGGGCGCCGCAGCCAAACCCAAACTACATATCAGCGAATTGCACCTGGAACAACTCGAAAACGCACCCATCGCCACCGCCGCCCATTGTTACGGCTGCACCGCCGGCCAAGGCAGCAGCTGCGGCGGCGCTTTGCTCTGACTTTGGCCTTATCCGGACTTAAGCAAGCAATGCAAAAGCGCTTACTTGGATGGTTTTGTGCATTGAACGGAACCTGCGAGATTTTGCAAAATATAACCTTAATGGTATATTTTGAACAAAGAGCGTGGCTTATCATTTTTATCGTCCGCGCTTAATTGCATGGATTTATGCGCATTGCTTTTTGCCATACAGCGCGCTCCAAATCTACATTTTTGTTAGAGGTTGTTCTAGATGTGTAAATCGATTGGCTTCAATGCCGCCGCTGGTAATTGCTTTGCAAAATTACTTGATCTGCATCGCACCGCCATCCGACTCGGCATATACAGCCGCTCCGGCAAGGTCGCCTTAGCCGTCGGCACCTGATGTGGCTACACTAAACCGGACACACTTTTTAAAATAACCTGAAAAAGCGTGAATCCAAAATGAGCCAAGAAAAACCCAATACCTATACAGCCGAATTCAGAGCCTCAGCCGTCAAGTTGGCGAATGAATCCGATAAACCGATCAGCCAGGTAGCCCAGGATCTTGGCATTAACGTCAATACCTTGCATACCTGGATAGGAAAATACAGTCGCCCCAAAGACAGCAATAAAGCGGTCCGTACCGATGAACATCTGTACGATGAACTCAAGCGCCTTAAGAAGGAAGTGGCCCGATTGACCGAGGAGCGCGATTTACTAAAAAAGGCAGCGGCGTACTTCGCCAAGGAACAAAGATGAAGTACGCCTGGATCAAGCAGCATGCAGAGGACTTTGCGGTAGATACCCTGTGCCGGTTCATGAGGGTATCCCGAAGCGCCTACTACGACTGGCTGAAGCAAGGCCCCTCTGCGGGCGAACAAGACGATGCCGCCCTATCCGAGATGATCCAAAGCACCTTTGGCAAAAGCCGGGCAACCTACGGTACGCGCCGTCTCAAAGCCGCCTTATCCGCTCAGAACCGAACCGTCAGCCGCCGCCGTATCGGTCGTTTGATGCGGGAAGCGGGGTTGGCCTGTAAAACCAAGCGCAAATTCAAAGCCACGACGAATTCGAAGCATCATCAACCGGTTGCGTCCAATCACCTGGATCGGCAATTTGCCGTGGAAAAGCCCAATCAAGTCTATGCCGGCGACATCACCTATATCCATACGCAGGAGGGCTGGCTGTATCTGGCCGTGGTGATTGATCTCTATTCCCGGCAAGTCGTGGGCTGGTCTATGGCCGAACATATGCGGACCAAACTGGTGAACGATGCGCTACTGATGGCGGTTTGGAAGCGCAAGCCCGAGAAAGGCTTGCTATGGCATACCGATCGCGGCAGCCAATATGCATCGGACAGCCATCGAGCCTTATTAACGCAACACGGCATCCGGCAAAGCATGAGTCGTAAGGGAAACTGCTGGGATAATGCCGTCTCGGAAAGTTTCTTTCATACCCTGAAAACCGAGTTGATACATCACCAGACCTATCGAACCCGATCCGAGGCCAGGCAGGCCGTATTCGAATATATCGAAGTGTTTTATAACCGCGAGCGACTTCATTCCGCCAATGGCTACCTGTCGCCCGTTGACTACGAAGTGCAGCTTAAAGCTGCTTAGCTGTGTGTCCGGAAAAGTGTTGACACATCAGTTTTTGCTCGTTTGTCATGGTCACCTCTGCTGACAGTATAAAGTCTGCCTTTTGAAGTGTCCGGGATCATTAAACCATTTCAGCTTATCCTGGCGCACACCGCAACGGGTCGTTCACGGACAACTCGGATCCCAAACCAGACGACCAATGTTGGTTAAATCCACGTTCTTATTCACCGGACATTCCGGGCAATCCTGGCGATTGGGGCGATTTTGACAAGTTCCGCATTGGCGGATCAGCATATCCGCCCGCTCCAGGTCTCGATCCAGTTCTTCCAAATCATCCAGCAATCCCCTTATTCTGGTACGCAAATCATGCAGGAGCGGCTGCATCGCGGCTGATGCTTCTTTGCCGGAAACACATTGCTGCCGGGTTTGAGCGAGCTTTTGCACCGATTCCAGTTCGATACCGACACGACCAAGCTGCAACGCGATAGCCATGCGTTTCAAATCTTTCCGGGCATAAAGACGTGTGCCGCCCTCTGTGCGGTCGGGGGCGATCAGTCCGAGCTCTTCGTACAAGCGAATCGTTCTTGGCGTGGTGCCGAGTTCATCGGCCAGTTCACCGATTTTAAGAACATCTCGCTGGTGTTTAGGCGGAAGGCGCATTTTGATTTACAAAATATAAGGTAGACGTCACATAGTGTAGGTATTGCAACAACCGAATACAAATTCCGGCTCCCAACACTGCTATGACGAATGTCTCCTTGGAATTTGAACTTAGTATGTGCGTTTTAATCGGGGATCACTTGGATTCCGCCGATTGCTAAAGGAGCTTGCTAATCAGGAAAGCTTTTGTCTCTAATTTAACTTGCTTTACTTCTAATACAGAATCATTACCAGAATCACGCTGGTTTTTCAAAGCTTCCCAAGCGACAATAGCCGCTGAAAATGACATAGGCGGCCAATGGCCAATGGACACCTGCCTAAGGCGTCCATCAAAGGAGCTTCTATATCGATAAAACCAAGTTCTCACCTTTGCCATGGCAGACAAATGCAGCCCTGGGTAATCGTCAAAAGCCATATGCTGTCCTAGCCTCAAAGCTTTAGCGGTGCAGGCATGGAATTGCATTTTAATATAGGTTTTTTATGTTGTTCGATGACGCAAGGATAACTCTAAAAAACCTATACTAAACAGCAAAGCACAGGGAAGTTTTGAAAAGTGTAGCTGGTGAAAACCTGACCCATAGTCATAGAACAATTATCTGTTATTTCATTAATTTACGAATGAATCTCCAAACAATACAAGAAAGCAAGCAAGGCAACGAAACACAACACACGCCAATGATGCAACAATTTCTCCGCATCAAGGCGCAACACCCGGAGACACTATTGTTCTACCGGATGGGCGATTTTTACGAGCTGTTTTTCGACGATGCCAGGAAGGCCGCGCAATTGCTCGACATCACGCTGACCGCGCGCGGACATTCCGGCGGACAGCCTATCCCGATGGCCGGCATTCCCTATCACGCCGCCGAAAACTATATCGCCCGCCTATTGAAACAAGGCGAGTCGATTGCTATTTGCGAGCAGATCGGCGACCCGGCAAAATCCAAGGGACCGGTGGAACGCAAGGTGGTACGCATCGTCACGCCGGGCACGGTCACCGACGAGGCCTTACTGGAGGATCGCAAGGACAATTTGCTGGTGGCGCTGGCGGCGTTCGATAAATTCTACGGACTGGCTTGCCTGGACCTGGGCAGTGGCAAGTTCGTGCTGCAACAACTCGAGACCGAAACCCAGTTGCTCAGCGAGATCGAACGCCTGAATCCGGCCGAATTGCTGTTTAGCGAAGACCAAGCATTGCCGGCCGCCGTCAAGGAACGCAAAGGCCTGTGCAGGCGGCCGCCCTGGCATTTCGACCTGGACAGTTGCCGGCAATTGATATTGAAACAATTCAACAGCCACGATTTGAAAGGCTACGGCTGCGAACATCTGCCGGCGGCGATTTGCGCGGCCGGCTGCTTGTTGCAATACGTCCGCGATACCCAGCAAAGCGCCCTACCCCACATCCAGGGCATCAGCGTCGAAAACTGCGACGACAGCATCAGCCTCGACGCCGCCAGCCGCCGCAACCTGGAGCTGGACAGCCACCCCAGCGGCCAGCTGCAATACACCTTGCTGGGCGTGCTGGACAAGACCGCCACCGCGATGGGCAGCCGCTGCCTGCGGCGCTGGATACACCGGCCGTTGCGCGACCACGGCATCATCAATGGCCGCTATGCCTGCGTTGCCAGTTTGCTGGACGATCAACTCTATCGCGATTTACAAGCCAGCCTGCGCCAGGTTGGCGACATCGAGCGCATCAGCTCGCGAATTGCCTTGAAATCCGCGCGTCCCCGCGACTTGCTGGTGTTGCGTCACACTTTGGCGGTGTTGCCCAACTTACAAACCCAGCTAGCCGACAGTGAGAACCCTCATCTGGAAAACCTGCGCACGCAACTGCGCGAACAACCTGATTTGCTGGCATTGCTGCAACGCGCCATCATCGACAATCCGCCGGTGTTGATCCGCGACGGAGGCGTCATCGCGCCGGGCTATCATCCCGAGCTGGACGAGCTGCGCAACCTCAGCCAGAACGCCGACCAGTTCCTGATCGACATGGAACAGCGCGAACGCGCCAGCACCGGCATCGCCACGCTCAAGGTCAATTACAACCGGGTGCACGGCTATTACATCGAAATATCCAACGCCCAGGCCGATAAGGTGCCGGTGCATTACACCCGCAAGCAAACCCTGAAAGGCGCCGAGCGTTACATCACGCCGGAACTGAAAAGCTTTGAAGACAAAGTCCTCAGCGCCCGAGAAAAATCACTGTCTTTCGAAAAAGCCTTGTACGACGAATTGTTGACCACGCTGAGCGATGCGCTGATCGATTTACAACATTGCGCCAACGCTTTGGCCGAGCTGGACGTTTTGGTGAACTTCGCCGAACGCGCCGATACCCTGAATCTGGCGCAACCGATTCTGGATCAGCAAGCCGGGATCGAAATTGTTGCCGGCCGGCATCTGGTGGTGGAGGCTTTGTCCAGTATCCCCTTCGTCGCCAACGATCTAAATTTCTCCGCCGAACGACGGATGTTGGTGATCACAGGCCCGAACATGGGCGGTAAATCGACATACATGCGCCAAGCGGCATTGATCGTGCTGCTGGCGCATATCGGCTGTTATGTGCCGGCGCAATCCTTGCGTTGCGGGCCGATAGACAAGATATTCACCCGCATCGGCGCGTCGGACGATCTGGCCAGCGGCCGTTCGACCTTCATGGTGGAAATGTCGGAAACCGCCAACATCCTGCACAACGCCACCAGCAACAGCCTGATCCTGATGGACGAAATCGGCCGCGGCACCAGCACCTTCGACGGCTTGTCGCTGGCCTGGGCCTGCGCCGATTATCTGGCCCGCCACACCCAGGCTTTCACGCTGTTCGCCACTCACTATTTCGAACTGACCACGCTGGCCGAGGAGCAAAGCAACATCCACAACATCCATCTGGATGCGATGGAGCACGGCGACAAGATCGTGTTTTTGCATGCGGTGAAAGACGGTCCCGCCAGCCAGAGTTACGGCCTACAGGTGGCGGCGCTGGCCGGCGTGCCGCAATCGGTGATTGCCAACGCTAAAAGCAAGTTGCTGCAACTGGAGAATACCGCTTATATCGAGCAGCAAAGCCACAGCGAGGTGAATCAGTTTGATTTATTTACTAGTCAGGAATGCCATCCCGCGGTATGTTTGCTGGAAGAAATCGATCCCGATAACTTAAGTCCTAGACAAGCCTTGGATACACTCTATCGCTTGAAGACGCTATTGTAGGGCGACTTTAATTAACTCCCACCCTAACCGACATCATTCGCTGCAACCTCATATGGCAAAACGCTATTTTGAACAATCGTCATTTGCGCCGCTACTGATGTTGCTGTTGGCAGCCGCACTCAGTTATTCCGATCTATTGTGGCGATTCGACCGCTGGATTTATGACGCCGAATTACAGCTACTCGCCACACCGGCCTCTAAAGAGATTGTCATCATCGAAGTCGACCAAAAGAGCCTGAATAAAATCGGCCGTTGGCCCTGGCCTAGAGATATTCATGCCCAATTATTGCAAATCTTGGCATCGGCAAAACCACAAGCCATCGGCTTCGACCTGCTGTTCTCCGAGGCAGATCAATACAACCCCGATCCTGATACTCAGTTTGGCAAGGCACTGGCCGCCGCCGAATCAGTCGTTCTACCGGTTATTATCGAACGCAACGGCCCGAATTTTGTGGAAACCTTGCCCATACCCGCTTTTTCCGATCATGCGGTCATGGGCCACGCCAATGTCGAGTTGGACAAGGACGGTGTCAGCCGTAGCGTATTTTTACAAATCGGCTTGGGTACCAGGCGCTGGCCGGCCTTGGCGCTAGCCATGTTTACGCCGCATCATCCCGAAATTCAACAGGCCTTACCCGGGCAGCGAGTCATTGCCGCCGCCAACGCCGAGAACAACACCTTGGTTGGTGACTATCGAGTATGGCTGCCGTTTTATGATCCGAGTAGCCACTTCAGCCGGGTTTCTTATATAGACGTATTGTCGGGAAGCATACCAAGCCAGTTTTTCCACCGGAAATACGTGCTGGTAGGTGTGACCGCCAACGGCATCGATACTAGCATCACCACACCGGTATCCACCGGCAGCCAGCCTATGAGCGGCGTGGACTTCGCTGCCGCCACGCTCGATGGCCTGCTCAAAAACACTCTCTGGCAACCCTTGCCAATGAAGTGGCAACTGTTCGTCACGTTATGTTTCGTCACCCTGTCGATGAGTATTTGCGCACGCTATTCGCCGCGCTGGCTGCCGCTCGTGATAGCTCAAATCGCCGCGGTGATCTTGCTTTTCAGCCTTGCTCTGCTTTATTTTGCCGGCTTTTGGTTTGCGCCCGCCGCGATCTTGTTCGTGTTATTGCTCGGTTATCCCTTACGCAGTTGGGGGCAATTCGAGAAGCTAATCCATTCCTTATTCGTGGAAAGGAAGCTAGCCTACATTACGTTAAATTCGATAGTCGACGCCGTGATCACCACCAATGCCGAAGGCTTTATCGATTACATGAATCCGGCGGCGCTCAATCTACTTGATAATAGCCTGCCTCGCTTACCACGGCTAAATGTCGACCAGGTTTTCTGCGTGGCGGTGAATGAGCATCGCTATAAACTTGGTGAATTGATCCGGCAATCCATCACTCATCACGAACCATTGAAATTTCCTGCCTGCGAATTATCTATTTTGGATAGGCAGAGCATGACGGCGAATTTAGTGGTTGCGCCTTTGTTTGCCAAGGGCGGCAATTTGATCGGCTCGGTGTTAACCATCAACGGCGTTGAAAATATCGTTATCCGTAAACACCGTAGCAACAGCACTAGCCGGGCAAGCGACTCGCCGCCTGATTAAATACCAATACTGTCTATACTTGCAGGGCGATTTCAATGCTGGATGTATTGATGCCTGTTCCCACACCCTTGATAGTTGAGGTTAACATGAAAGCTTTTTCACCGTGCTCGGCACTGTTTGTCGTGCTACTGATACCGGGCAACGCAGCCGCCGACGCCTCGGTCATTGGTTATATTAAAACCGTCAGTGACATCGCCTACATTGTCGATGATGGCAACACCAGCAGGGCTAGCCAGGGCTCCCCAGTGCATATCGGCAGTCTGATCAAAACCGATGAGCATGGTTCAGCCGGATTGACCTTAAAAGACAACACCCTATTGTCGATTGGCCCCAACACCGAATTCAGCATCGATGCTTACCAATTCGCGCCCGAGGACGACAAGCTGGAACTCAGTGCAAGCTTGCTAAAAGGCACCTTGCAATATATTTCAGGCGTGATCGCCAAGCTGAAACCCGAAGCCGTTAGCGTGAAAACCCCCACCGGCGTGATTGCGGTCAGAGGCACTCGTTTTCTGGTCAAACTTGAAGATTAGTGAGTATTTGCCATGACAAAAAACTTTCCAAGCAAAACTTTTGTAGTCGGCCTTAGCCTGCTTTTATCCGGCTGTAACCAATCCTATCTGGTGTTATTGGAAGATCACGACGGCTCCACCGGACAAGTTATTTTCAAGAGCAACCAAGGAGAAACCGTAATCGATCAGGCCGGTTATGGCGCGAATCTAAAAGACCCCAGCCATAAGGCTTTCAAAGTCGATGAACAAAAGATCAAATCGGATTTTGCCGGAGCATTGGCTTCTGAACCTGTTTTACCGGAAACCTTTTTACTGTATTTTGAAACCGGCGGTACCCAACTAACCCCGGAATCGAATGCCTTGTTACCGAAGATTATCGAAACCGCTAAAAAACATCCCGCGGCCGATATTTCAGTGATAGGCCATACCGACACGGTTGGCGAAGATAGACTGAATGCAAAACTGGCTCGGCAGCGGGCCGAGCAAGTCAGTCAGCTGTTTGATCCAAGCCAGATGGATGTGAAGGAAATTACCGTAACCTCGCATGGCGAGAAAAATTTACTGGTAAAAACCGGCGATGAAACCTCCGAACCTAAAAATCGCCGGGTGGAAGTCACGATAAGATAAGGACTTTGAGGCGGCTTGAAAAACCTAAGCCGCCTCGTGTCAACTCACTCGCTGCCAAGAACTTTTGCCAATTGTGCCGCCGGCACATAACCCGGCAGTACCGTGCCTTTCTCGGTAATGATCATCGGCGTACCGCTCATGCCGAACGATTCACCCAATTGCATATGCTGGTCGATAGGATTGTCGCAAGACTTTGATTCCAGTGATTCGCCCTTTTTCGCCGCAGTAAGGGCTTTTTGTTTATCGGCCGCGCACCAAACCGAAACCGCTTTGGTGTAAGACTCGGAACCCTTGCCGGCGCGCGGGAAGAACAAGTAACGCACGGTGATACCTTGAGCCAGATACTGGTCGATTTCTGAATGCAATTTGCGGCAGTAACCGCAATCGATGTCGGTGAACACCGAAACGAAATGTTTACTGGTTTCGGGCTTAAAGATAATCATATTTTTTTCGCCGACTTTATCGAGCGCCAGTTTGCGCACATCAGCCAGCTTGCTTTCGGTAAGATTTTTTTTGTCTACCGCATCAAACAATTGGCCCTGCAACAAATAACGGCCATCCTCGGAAGCGTAAAAAATGTTACCGCCGGCAACGACTTCGTACAGGCCTTTGATTTCCGTCGCTTTAATCGAATCGACTTGAGCACCGGGGATGAATTCGGCCAAGGCTTTCTTAATCGCCGCTTCGTCGGCCATGCAACTGCTTGCCATCAGTACACCGGCCGCAAATATCAATAGTTGAGTGATTTTTTTCATAATGAAGACTAATGGTTTGATTTGAAGGAAATGAAGTGGACTTTAAATCCGGTACTTTGTTCAGCCTTATTGAAACAAACGCCCCAGATCCAAGAACATGGCGAGTACCATTAAGGAAATCAACAAAAACATGCCGATTTGCTGAAAATACATTTGCAAGCGATCGGAAACCGGGCTGCCCTTGATGGCTTCCACGGCAAAAAACAACAAATGCCCACCATCTAAAACCGGCACGGGCAACAAATTCAAAACCCCAAGGCTAACGCTGACCAAACCTAAAAACTTCAGAAAGGCGGTCAATCCCATTTCGGCCGATTGTCCGGCATATTGCGCGATACTGATGGGGCCGCTTAAATTATCGACCGAGGCCGACCCGATAAACATTTTGCCTATCATTTTTAGCGTACTCAGCGCGTAAAACCGGGTTTTTTCAAATGCCGCCGGCACGGCCTCCAAGGGCGATAGCGAATATTCGACCTGCAAGCTATCCAGCAACTCTTTCGGTATATCCACGCCGGCGCCGATTTTGCCGATGGATTTGCCATCAGGCTGAGTCTCGGCACGAGGCGTCAGCTGCAACTCGCTCCGCACGTCATTGCGTTCGATGGCGACATCAATCCGCATGTCGGGCTTGGCTTGCACATAATCGACCCAATGCTGCCAATCCGTGATGGCTTGACCATCGGCACTGAGGATCAAATCACCTGTTTGCAAACCGGCTTGCTTTGCGGGGCCATCTTCCAGCAATTTGCCGATAACAGGTTTGATCACCGGCATCCAGGGTTTCAATCCAAGCCGATCATTAAATACTTCCGGAGTTTTGACATCATCGTCGTTCAGCGTGATTACACGAAACTGCTGTTGCTCGTCGTTGGTTTTAACGTCGACCACAATATCGCGCTGACCATCGATAGCCGATGAAAAAACTTCATCCAAAGCCATCGCCCACGTTGGGGTCGGCTTTTGGTTGACGCTAACAATTTGATCGCCGGCTTGGAATCCGGCGTCCGCCGCCAACGTACCGATGGCGACGGGACCCAATATCGGCTTGATACCCGTTTCGCCGATGACCAGAACCAGCCAAAATAGAACCACGGCCAGTATCAGATTAAACAGCGGGCCCGCCGCCACGATAACCGTTCTAACACCAACCGATTGCCTATTGAATGCATAGGGCAAATCTTCCGGTTTAACCTCGCCTTCGCGCTCATCCACCATTTTCACGTACCCTCCCAAGGGGATGGCGGACAGCACAAACTCGGTTTGGTCGGGCGACTTTTGGTAAGCCCATAATTTTTTGCCGAAGCCAATCGAGAAGCGAATGACTTTGACCCCTGTTTTACGCGCCACCAAAAAGTGGCCCAGTTCATGAAACGCGACCAGCACCGCAATCGCGATGCTGAAATAAAACAGAGTATGCAGAGTTTCCATTAGGCCGCCAGGGCTCCGATCACGGTTTTAGCCACCTCGCGCGCCTGGCTATCTGCCCGCAATACCAATTCCAAGCTATCGGCATTGTCAGGGGCAAATTGGGCCATGCTGCGTTCGATGATGATGGCGATGTCGGTGAACTTCACTTCTTGGTTTAAAAACGCTTCGACCGCGATTTCATTGGCCGCGTTCAATACCGTCGGCATGATACCTCCAGCCTTGATGGCGTCGTAGGCCAGCTTCAAGCACGGAAAACGTTGCAGATCGGGTTGTTCGAAATCCATGTGCCCGACTTCGAAGATATTCAACGGCGCCACGCCGGAATCAAAACGCTCGGGCCAAGCCATGGCATGCGCGATAGGGGTACGCATGTCGGGATTGCCCATTTGCGCCAAAACCGAGCCATCGACATAATCCACCATCGAATGAATGATGCTCTGCGGATGGATCACCACCTGAATCTGATCGGGATCCATGTTGAACAGCAGACAGGCCTCGATCAGTTCCAGGCCTTTGTTCATCATGGTAGCCGAGTCCACCGAAATTTTCCGCCCCATGTCCCATTTTGGATGGGCGACGGCCTGATCCGGGGTGACGCTCGGCAAGGTTTCCAGCGGAGTTTTTCGGAACGGACCGCCGGACGCGGTCAACAAAATCCGCCGCGCCTGCTTCGCGCTATGCCCCGGTGTATAACCGGCCGGCATGCATTGAAAAATGGCGTTATGCTCGCTGTCGATCGGCAACAGCACCGCGCCCGAATCGCTGACGGCTTGCATGAAAATTTGACCGGACATCACCAGCGCTTCCTTATTGGCCAGCAATACCGTCTTACCGGCCTTGGCCGCCGCCAACGTCGGCAATAGTCCGGCCGCGCCGACAATCGCCGCCATCACCGCATCGACATTATCCAGCGTGGCGACTTGTTGCAAGGCATCGCTGCCCGCCAAAACCTTGATGTCCGCCACCGGGGATACGGCAATTCTTTGCCTGAATTCTTCGGCCTTGCTTTCGGTGACGACCACCGCGTATTCGGGATGATGAGTTAGGCACTGTTGGTAGAGCGTCTCGATGTTACCGTTGGCGGTCAACGCGACGATACGGTATTTATCCGGATGCCGAGCCACGACATCCAAGGTGCTAACGCCTATCGAGCCAGTCGCTCCGAGAATGCAGATACCTTTCATGAGTAGAAAATCCTACCGATCAATACAATACCCGCATAAAAAAACGGGGCGGCGGCGATGATACTGTCCACTCTATCCAATATGCCTCCATGACCGGGCAGCAAGCTACCGCTATCTTTTACCCCACTGCGCCGCTTAATCAAACTGAAAAATAAATCACCATAAATTGAAACCAATACAGTGAAAACCGATAACACCAGCATATCCACAAACACCAGCTCATCCAGGAACCTTAACATTCCGTCTTGCGCTTCGGAGGAATCGTCCGAAGTTAACCGGCCATAAATGTGAAAACCGATACCGCAAATTACCGCGGAACTCAATGCGCCATACATGCCTTGCACTGTCTTGCCGGGGCTAATTTCAGGCGCCAACTTGTCCTTGCCCCATGCTTTACCGACAAAATAGGCGCTGATATCGGCCGCCCATATCAATATCAGAAAATACAACACCATACCGGGACCGTAATAAGCTCTCAATTTGCTCAAAAACATCCAGGCCGACAACAATACCAGCCAGCCGAGAAAAGCTTGCAAGCGTGGTTTGAACTCCATTTTCAATAATTGCGGCGCCGATTGTCTGATGACTATCATCGCCAAAATCCAGAACAATACCGGGGCAATCACCAGCCATTCCAGCGCATCGGAGTAATCCTTGACTTCCGGCCATTCCATGGCTTCGCCGAGCAATTCCAGAAAAACCGTCCAGTAAGTGACTCCGAACATCGGGAAAATCAGCAGCGCCAAAAACAGCAGTTTGTTGCTCATTTTTTCGACCCCGGTCAGAGACAGCCATTCCCAGGCCCCACCTAATGTGACGATAGCGATGAACAATGAAAAATAAATGGAGGGCAATTGAAAAACCGCCAGGATAACGACGGCCGCCAACACCGAGGCCGTTAGGATGCGTTGTACTAACATAGTGTGCTTTTAATTATTATGGTTGTGAAAAGTGCCTAGAGAATACGTTTGTCGATGATTTGTTCGCCGGTGTGGCCGAAACGCCTTTGCCTGCCCTTAAAACTGTCTATGGCTTTCTGCATCATAGCCTGATCGAAATCCGGCCACAGCACGTCGGTAAAATAAAACTCGGTGTAAGCCAGTTGCCACAACAAAAAGTTACTGACCCGCTCCTCGCCGCCGGAACGGATAAACAAATCCGGTTCCGGCAGATCGGCCGTTACCAGATATTGGTTGATCAAGTCTTCGGTAATGGCTTGTTCCTGGATTTCATCGGCTTTGATAGCAGCAACAATTTTTTGCAGAGCCTGGGTAATATCCCAGCGGCCGCCGTAGTTGGCGGCAATCACCAGGGTCAGCCCGGTGTTATGGGCTGTCTGGGCTTCGGCGGCACGGATTTTTTCCTGCAATTTTTCCGGGAATGCTTCCTTGTCGCCGATGATACGCAAGCGAATATTGTTTTTGTCCAGTTTATCGACTTGGGTTTGCAGCGTGCTCATGAATAATTCCATCAGCAAACTGACTTCATCCTTGGGACGCCGCCAATTTTCGCTGCTAAAGGCAAACAGCGACAACACTTCGATGTTTTGCTTGGCACAATACTCGACAATTTTTCTAACCGCTTTGACGCCGGCATGATGCCCCATGATTCTTGGCATCAATCGTTTTTGCGCCCAGCGGCCGTTGCCATCCATGATGATGGCAATATGCCGGGGATTATCGTTGTTAACTAACAATGGGCTACCAAGCTCATCTGACATAAGCACTCTCGGTTAATCTACATGGACAGCAGATCGGCTTCTTTTTCTTCAAGATGCTTTTCCACTTCTTTGATGTATTGATCGGTGAGCTTTTGAATTTTGTCTTCGGCTTGCCGCGCATCGTCTTCTGAAATCAACTTTTCCTTCAGCGCATCCTTGACTGCCGCATTAGCATCGCGGCGGATGTTTCTGATCGCAACCCGGCCTTGTTCGGCTTCGTTTTTAACCACTTTCACCAAGTCGCGTCTACGCTCCTCGGTCAAGGCTGGTAACGGGATACGAATCACCGTGCCTTGGGTAGCCGGATTCAAGCCCAAACCGGACGACAAAATGGCTTTTTCGATGGCTTGTATCATACCCTTTTCCCAGGGCACCACTTTCAAAGTTCTGGCATCTTCCACCGAGACATTGGCTACCTGGGATAAGGGCGATTCCGAACCATAATAACTGACACTGATTTGATCCAGCAGGCTAGGATGTGCCCGCCCGGTTCTGATTTTGGTGAACGCTTTTTGCAGGGCTTCGATGCTTTTTACCATCCGCGCCGCCGCATCTTGTTGAATATCACTGATCATTCTATTTCCTCACGATTAGAGAGCCGATGTCTTCACCGCGCATCAAACGCATTACCGCTCCCGGCTCAAAAATGTTCATTACCCGCATCGGCAGGTTATTGTCACGACATAACACCAACGCCGTGGTATCCATCACGTTCAAACGCTGGTCTATGGCTTCGTCATAGGTCAAACGCGAATAAAACACGGCGTCGGCGACTTTATTAGGGTCGGCCGAATAAACGCCCTTGACCTTGGTGGCCTTGATCATCAACTCGGCGTCGATTTCAATGGCGCGCAAACTGGCCGCGGTATCGGTGGTAAAAAACGGATTACCGGTGCCGGCGGCAAAGATGGTGACCCGGCCTTTTTCCAAGTGCCTGACCGCCCGTCGGCGAATGTAGTCCTCGCAAACCTGATTGATTTTAAGCGCCGTCATCACCCGCACCGGCTGGCCCAGGTATTCCAGTGCATCCTGCATGGCCAAGGCGTTAATCACGGTTGCCAACATCCCCATCTGATCGCCGGTAACGCGATTAAGCCCTTCCGAGGCTTTCTCGCCACCCCGCAAGATATTGCCGCCGCCAATCACCAAGCCCACCTGAATACCGGCATCACACAAGTCTTTAACTTCTTGCGCCAAACGCTGAACGATATCGGGATCAATACTACCCCCTT
Source organism: Methylomonas sp. LL1 (assembly GCF_015711015.1). Taxonomy (NCBI): domain Bacteria; kingdom Pseudomonadati; phylum Pseudomonadota; class Gammaproteobacteria; order Methylococcales; family Methylococcaceae; genus Methylomonas; species Methylomonas sp. LL1. The sequence continues at coordinate 981,741 of NZ_CP064653.1, read as the reverse complement.
TTTCGCTCATCAGTGCTTCGCCGCTTAATTTAAGTAAAATTCTCTGGCAAATCGTGTGACTCATATTCGATAGTATCCCAAGGCTGATAGGTTAAAGTAATCAATTCAGAACAGAAAAAACCCGGTAAAAACCGGGTTTTTATCGGATGAGGTTAACCTCTTACCTGCGCCATCACTTCGGCGGCAAAGTCTTCTTCTTTTTTCTCAATCCCTTCGCCGACTTCAAAACGGGCAAAGCGCACCACGGAATTGCCTTTGGAAGACAGCAGTTTACCGACCGTCATGCTATCGTCTTTAATGAAAGGCTGCCCAACCAACGTAATTTCGGCCAGGAATTTGCTGATGCGACCGCCGATCATTTTCTCGACGATTTCGGCCGGTTTGCCGCTTTCCAAGGCTTGGGCGGAGAAAATTTCTTTTTCCTTGGCAATCACGTCGGCGGATACTTGATCTTCGGACACATATTCCGGTTTGGATGCGGCGATATGCATCGCAATATCCTTACCCAGCGCGCTGTCGTCTTTCGACAGTTCTACGATAACGCCGATTTTGCTGCCGTGCAAATAGCATGCTTGGCCACCTTCGGCGGTGGAAAACTTTTTAAAGCGTCTAACGGTGATGTTCTCGCCCAGTTTGGCAATCAACGCGCGGCGAGTGTCATCAACCGTGACGCCGCTGGCCAGAGTCATGGCTTGTAATTGTTCTTCACTTTCAACATCGGCGGACAACATTGCATTAACCACATCGTTGACGAACCCTGAAAAATCATCGCCCTTGGCCACGAAATCGGTTTCGCAATTGACATCCACCATCACGACGGTTTTACCGTCATCGGAGACTTTTACACCGATCACGCCTTCGGCGGCGATACGGCCGGATTTTTTATCGGCTTTAGCCAAACCCGCTTTGCGCATATTCTCGATGGCTAATTCCATATCGCCATTAGCTTCAACCAGGGCTTTTTTACATTCCATCATGCCGGAACCGGTACGCTCACGCAGTTCCTTAACCATAGCCGCACTAATACTCATATTTTTTCCTCAAGTTTATTAACTAAAAAAACGCCTCACTAAGGAGGCGTTTAAAAGACTAAATCGGAGCCTGGTCGAATCAGGCTCAAGCATACCCGGCTTTATGCGGCCGGGATGCATAAAACTTACGCTTCCGCTACAACTTCCTCGACGAAGTCATCCGATTTTGCACCGGCATCCATACGCAATGCCTTGGCTTCCAAAACCGCCGCGGCAGCACTTTGGCAATACAGAGTGACCGCGCGAATCGAGTCATCGTTGCCAGGAATGACATAGTCAATGTTTTCAGGCGAGTTATTGGAGTCAACCACGCCGATAACAGGGATACCCAGTTTTTTGGCTTCCATGATAGCGTTTTTCTCATAGCCGACATCCAGCACGAAAATCGCGTCCGGCGTGCCGCGCATGTCTTTGATACCGCCCAGACTGCGCTCCAGTTTTTCCAATTCACGCTCCATGCCCAACGCTTCTTTTTTGCTAAAACGTTGATACAGGGTACCATCGGCCTTCATCGCTTCCAGTTCTTTCAGGCGATTAATGGATTTTTTGATGGTTTTGAAGTTGGTCAACATACCACCCAACCAGCGATGGTTGACATAAGGCATGCCGCAACGTTTGGCTTCTTCCGCCACGGCTTTACGCGCGGCCTTTTTGGTGCCGACAAACAGAATGCTGCCTTTATTGGCGGTCATTTGGCCCAAATAATTCATCGCGTCGTTGAACATTGGAAGCGTTTGTTCCAAATCGATGATATGGATTTTGTTACGGGCTCCGAACAAATAGGAAGCCATTTTGGGATTCCAGTAACGAGTTTGGTGTCCGAAGTGAACACCCGCTTCTAGCATTTGACGCATTGACACTGCTGCCATGTATTTCTCCTAAGATTTTGCCGAATGATTCGGCGTTGGGTTACGCCTCCGCTCCGTCCCGACTGATGACCCGTTAATGCCCTAGGACTTTAACCGGCACCCCATCAATCGTGTCGACAGGCGTGAGTATTAAACATAGTGAACTTCACTTTATACCATGATTACGATTTCACAACAATAGCAAGTCTGATAGACTGGTCCGATAACCGGGCAACATAACGGCCCGCGTATCGCATTAATAACCTAAACAAAACCCCAACCGCCTGATGAGCATTGTAATAAAAACCACCGACGAAATTAATAAAATGCGGGTTGCCGGCAAGCTGGCCGCCGAGGTATTGGAAATGATAGCGCCTCATGTGGTGGTCGGCGCCACCACGGACGAACTCGATCAGCTTTGCCATGATTATATCGTCAACGAACAACAAGCCATTCCGGCTCCTCTGAATTATCGCGGTTTTCCCAAATCGATTTGCACCTCTATCAATCATCAGATTTGTCACGGCATCCCTTGCGATAAAAAACTGAAGAATGGCGACATCGTCAACGTCGATATTACCGTGATCAAAGACGGTTATCATGGCGACACCAGCAAAATGTTCTGCGTGGGCGAAGTCAGCCAGCACGCGAAAAGACTGGTTGAAATCACTCGCCAATGCCTGTTTCTAGGCATCGAACAAGTCAAACCCGGCGCCCATTTTGGCGATATTGGTTACGCTATCCAGCAATGCGCCGAAAGCAACCGCTACTCGGTGGTGCGTGAGTTTTGCGGACATGGTATCGGTAAAAGTTTTCACGAAGAACCGCATGTAATGCATTTCGGCAAACGCGGCGATGGAGCAGTCATACAGCCCGGCATGATTTTCACCATAGAGCCGATGATCAACATCGGCAAGCGGCACATGAAAATCCTACCCGACGGATGGACAGCGGTGACCAAGGACCGCAGCCTGTCTGCTCAATGGGAGCACACCATATTAGTGACCGACAACGGCTATGAAATTTTGACTTTGCGCCAGGAAGAACGGTGACCTCTTACTTGTTTACCGAAGCCGATTTTGCTAGAGGCTTTTTAGACAGCAGCCCTGTCGCCAGTTTCAAAAGCGCCATTAGCCAGGAAAACGAACATCTAAAGCAGCGCTTTCACCCCGAACAATCGGCCGCAAGCCTGCTTAGCGAGAAAGCCCATTTCATGGACAGCCTGCTATCGGCCAGCTGGAAGCATTTTCTGGCCGGCGAGTCGGACAATCTCGCCCTGATCGCAACCGGGGGCTATGGTAGAAGCGAATTATTTCCGCATTCCGATATTGATATTCTGATCATTCTGAATCCGGACTATTGCGATAGCACTCAGGACAGCCTGTCCGGCTTCAGTAATTTTCTATGGGATATCGGCCTTAAACCTGGACTGAGCACCTGCTTTCTGAACGAATGCGTGGCATTTGCCTCTCAGGATCAGACCATATTCACCAGTCGCTTGGAAATGCGCCTAATCACCGGCAATAACGACCTGTTCAAGCAGCTCAGAAAACAAATAATCAACACACAGCTTTGGTCGTCGGAGCGGTTCTTCCTGGCCAAAATGAACGAGCAGGAACAACGCTACAGCAAATACCATGACACCGCCTATAACCTGGAACCCAACATCAAGGAAGGTCCCGGCGGACTCAGGGACATTCAAGTCATAAGCTGGGTTTTCAAGCATCACTACAACGCGCAATCCCTACGCGAACTGATCAAATACGGCTTTCTGCCCAAATCGGAATACGACAGCCTGGTCGCATCGCGAGACATCCTCTGGCGCCTGCGTTTTGCCTTACACGCCTTGACCAACCGTTGCGAAGACCGGCTTTTATTCGACTATCAGCGCGAACTGGCCACGCTGTTCGGTTTTGTCGACCCGGAACAACAACCCGATGTCGAACAATTCATGCAGTTTTTCTTCAAGACCGTGGTCGATATTGAGCGCCTGAACGAAATGCTGTTGCAATTGCTTAATGAAAGACTGATCGGCAGCCATGAAGCCCTGACCCCGACGCCTATTACCGCAAACTTTTCATCCATTGCCGGTTACCTGGAAGTGAGTAGCGATGATGTGTTCCAAAACCATCCCCTGGCCTTACTGGAAATTTTTCTACTCCTGCAGCAGTCACCATCCTTGAAAGGGATACGCGCCGGCACCATACGCTTGATCCGCAAGAGTCTGCCGTTAATCGACGACGACTTTCGCCACAACAAGGATGCCAATCGCCTGTTCATTGAAATTCTGCGGCAACCACGCGGCATCACCCATCAGCTGAAACGGATGAATCGCTATGGGGTGTTGGCGGCATACTTGCCGGACTTCGCCAATATCGTCGCCCGCATGCAGTACGATTTGTTCCACATTTACACGGTCGACGAACATACTCTATTCGTGATTCGAAATTTGCGCCGCTTTGCACTGGACAAACACAGCAAGGAACTGCCGTTTTGCAATAACATCTTTCTGCTGACACCAAAGCCTGACGTACTCTATATCGCGGCCTTGTTCCACGATATCGCCAAGGGCCGGGGCGGCGACCATTCGATCTTGGGCGAAAAGATCGCCAGCGACTTTTGCCGGCAGCATGACCTGCCCAGACATGACAGCAAAATCATTATCTGGCTAGTGCGCAATCACTTGCTGATGTCAATGACCGCGCAACGCAAGGACATCAGCGATCCGGACGTAATACATACTTTTGCGTTGCAGGTCGGCAGCATCGAATCCTTGAATTATCTGTATCTGCTGACCGTCGCCGACATTCGTGCCACCAATCCCAGCCTATGGAACGCCTGGAAAGATGCGCTACTGAAAGAGCTATATATTTCCACCCATAAGGCTTTGCATCGCGGTCTGCACAACCCCGTCGCCCGCTCCGAGCGAATCCACGACGTCAAGAAAGAGGCGCAGGACGAGCTACTGAAGCTCGGCATTTCCAAAGCCACGCTGAAAAAATCCTGGCAGCATTTGAGCGACGATTATTTTTTGCGCTATTCCGCGGACGAAATTGCCTGGCACACCATCGCCATCGCCGCCTCCACCGAATCCGAATTACCGCTGGTACTACTGCGCCCGCAAACCCAGCGCGGCAGCGCCGAAATATTCATTTACACCCGCAATGAAGCGCAGATATTTTCGATTTGCACCGCGACACTGGACCAACTGGGCTTGACTATTCTCGACGCACGCATCATTACTACCGCCGATCAATATGTGTTGAACAGCTTTCAGGTATTGGAACAATCCGGCGCGGCCATCAACGATTTGCACCGGGAAATCCACATCTGCGACGCATTGCGCCAAGGCTTGATTACCAAGCAAGTCAAAGTGTCGAAAAACATTCATAAACAATCCAGACAGGCGCGCCACTTTCCAATCGACACCAGCATCACCTTTCTGGATGATCCATCAAACCAACACACCATCATCGAGTTGGTTACCACCGACCGCGCCGGCCTGTTGTCCACGATAGGCCGGGCATTCACCGAGTTGGACATTCAACTGCACGACGCCAAAATCACCACCATCGGCAGCCGCGCGGAAGACATGTTTTATGTCAGCAACCAGGATTCGCTGCCCATCATGGACGATCACGAAAAGCAGCGGATCAGCACTACGCTACAGCGCTACCTGGCATTGAAGGAGTAAATCAGGGTCGCTCAAACCATGCCCCGTAAACGCCGCTAATACATAGGGCTAAAATTCGGCCCTCAGCTTGATCTGGCGGACAAACTTTCCCCGCGCGCCAATTTCGGCAACCTACTACCCTCCAGCCCCATTGCCGCCTTCATGACTTTGTTCCTGACCGGCGTCAAACGCTGCGCCAATCCCAGCCCCAGATTCCTGATCAACTTGACCGGCAAAATATCGTTACTGAAGGACTGATAAAACAAATCCATCACCGTCATCATTTTCAGATTTTCATTTCGCCGCATGGCTTCATAACGTTTTAAAACGGCAAGATCGGCAATGTTTTTGCCGCGGTTATGCGCGTCCACCAACACTTCGGCCAAGGCCGCGGCATCCAGCAAACCGATATTGACGCCCTGCCCAGCCAATGGATTAATCATGTGCGCCGCATCCCCCACTAAAGCCACGCCTTGTTTGACATAGTGCTGCGCATGCTGGCGTTTCAACGGAAAACTGGCGACCCCCAAGACTTGCTTTATCTCGCCCAGGCAATCCGGAAAAGCCGCGATAAGTTCGGCTTGCAATGCCTCAAAAGGTAAAGCTTGTAATCGGCGTACTTCGTCGGGTGACTGGTACCAGACGATAGATCCGTAATTACCGGTTAATGGCAAGAAGGCTTGCGGGCCGCTGGGCACAAAACGCTGCCATGTGATGTCCTGCTGCGGATAAGCCGTTTCGACATAAATTACCAGGGCATGTTGATTATAATCCCAACTGGTGACGCCCAATCCAACCGCCTGCCTAACCCGCGACTGCCCGCCATCGGCGGCAACCACCAATTGAGCCCGTAATACCCGGCCATCACTCAACGAGATTTCACTGGCGCTACCGTCATAATTGATTTTACTGATCATGGCCGGCATCAACACTTGCACATTATCGAAGCTCGGTAATTTTTCCAGCAATGCCAATTGCGTAATCCGATTTTCGACGATATAACCTAGCTCGGCCGCGCGAATATCATCGCTATTAAACGTGGTATCACCGGCATTTTCCCAAACCCGCATACGTTTAAACGGACAGTAGCGTCTTGATGTCACACCCTCCCAAGCACCGACTGTTTCCAAGATATTTCTGGAAGCGATACTCAAGGCGGAGACTCTTAAATCATGCGGCTGATCTGCATGAAACGGCTCGGGCGGCTGCGCCTCTATCAATGCCACCCGTAAATCACTATTGCCCAAACAGCACGCCACGGCCGCACCCACCATGCCACCGCCTATAATTACCACATCAAAATGTTCTTTCATAATTGTCTAAAGAGTCTAAATCGCAAGATTAGGCAAGCAAATGCCGGGTTCAATATTGGCGGAATGACAGAAACGGCGCCACGTGTTATCATTAGCAAGTTTCACTAACCGAAATTCCGTATAAAATCGTAAGGTTTTCGCTGCATCGGCTGACTCTAACACGCAGCAGGTAGAAAAACCATAAACAGCGCTGCCGTTCACACAAATAACGGGTAGCGCATTTGATCAGCAAGACAGGATCTGGAAAGCAATGATTAAAAACGCCCAGAAAATCAATACAGTACATATGCTTTATGACGCCGACTTATCCCAGGATAGCTGCGGAGTTGGTTTTATTACCCGCAAGGACGGCAAACAAACCCATGATCTACTGATCAAGTCACATGAAGCATTATGTACCATCCCTCATCGAGGCGGCATGAGCGCCGAAGGCATAGGTGATGGCGCGGGCGTCAACATCGACCTATCGCTAAATTTTTTCCGTAAAATCACTGGCGACAACAGCTTGGAACTTGGGCAATTCGGTGTTGCCAACTTCTTTTTCCCGGAAGATCACGTTCATTACGATTCCAGCGCGGCGCAATTGGTTGAAGAACACTTCAAGGAATTCGCCCTGCCGATCATCAAATGGCGCGAAGTTCCGGTCGACAATTCGGTATTGAATGCGGCCGCGGTCAAAGCCCAGTTACCGATCAAACAGGTTATTTTCGGCCGACCAGCCGCATTGCAAGATGCCAGCCATACCGAATTTGAAAGACACATTCAAAAGGCTTTGCTGACGATCGAAGCCGACGGCTTCAGCCGCCCCGAACTTCAAGGCTTTTACCCGCTGTCGATGAGTTCGCGCACCCTGGTTTACAAGGGCCGCCTAAACTCGTTCGAGGTGATTCCGTATTTTGTCGATCTTTACGACAAAAACAACGAAATCCGCACGCTGTTTTTCCACACCCGATTTTCGACCAATACCGCGCCCGCCACGATGATGGCGCAACCCTTCCGCTACATGGCGCATAACGGTGAATTGAACACGGACAAGAAAAACCGCCTCAGCGAAAATGCGATTGCCCGGCAAAATAACAAACACGTCATTTTTCCTTGCGGCCAGTCCGACTCCGGCCGCCTCGACCAAACCCTGACTCGCCGGATCAATGAAGACGAACTGGACATCGTCACCGCGATTCTGGCGATGATGCCGCCGGCCTGGGAAAACGACACCACTCTGTCGGATGAAGTCCGGGCGATGCTGGAATACTTCAGCCTCTATGAAGAGAAAAACGACGGCCCGGCCGCCTTGATTTTCAACGATGGTATTCGGGTCGGCGCGCGACTGGACCGATTGGGCTTGCGTCCCTTGCGTTCGGTGGAAACCGCCGACTATCTGGCGGTCATGTCGGAAGCCGGGCAGATCGATTTCCCGCCGGAACAGGTGTTAAAACGCGGCCGGATCGAAGCTGGCGGCATGCTGTATTTCGACCACGGCACCGGCCTGTCTTATGACAGCCATCAGGTCATGGAGCGGTTGGCCACGGAAAAGGATTACAAAACCTTGTTGGCGCAACGTTGCATGCACATTGGTGACCTGCCCAAGGTTGAGCTATCGGAAATCGGCAACGACCACGAATTGAATATCGACCAACGCCATACCGCTTATTCGCTGAATCAGGAAAGCTTTAAATTCCTGCTCGATCCTATCCTGCAAACCGGCCTGGAAAAAGTCTCGGCCATGGGTTACGGTCTGGCCCCCAACGCACTGAGCGCGGCGGAAGGCGGTATGTCGCGCTATTTCAGCCAGCGTTTCGCTCAAGTCACCAATCCGCCGCTGGATTCCTTGCGTGAAAGCGACGGCATGACCTTGCGCGTGGCGCTAGGCGCCAAACCGACTTTTGCGCCTAGCCATAGCAAACAGCTGATGATCGAATCACCGATCCTGCAACGGACCCAGCTGGAACAAATCCGCCGCCAGAATCAGGTGAAAACCATCACCTTCGACATGTTGTATAGCCCGGATTTCGATAATGCCGCGCAAAATGAAAAATCCCTGGAGCAAGCGTTGCAAGCAGTTTGCGACCAGGTCGAACAAGCGGCGCGCGGCAACACCGGCATCATCATTCTAAGCGACGCCAACATCGGCAAACACAAGGCCGCCATCCCGGCCCTACTGATGGTGGCCGCCGCCAACCAACACCTGGTCAAGCACGGCTTGCGGTTCAACTCATCGCTAATTCTGGAAACCGGACAAGCCGCCAGCCCGCATGATGTCGCCACCATACTTGGCTTCGGCGCATCGGCTATTTGTCCGCTAAGCGTACATAACCGGGTGATGACCGAATACAGCGACAGCGACGCGCGTAAAAAAGCCTTGTATAACTTCCAGAAAGGCGTCGAAAAATCGCTGATGAAAACCATGGGCAAATTCGGCCTGTGTACGGCGGAAAGCTATATCGGCGGCGAATTTTTTGAATCCAACTATCTGGATACCGACGAACCCAAGTTGCAAGCCTATTTTCCCAACATCAATGCATCGGTCGGTGGCGTGCGTTATACCGACATTGCCGCCAGCACCACCGAATGGCATCACAAAGCACTATCGGTTAAGGATGAAAACGACATCCCATTCCTGGGACTGTTCAAGGAACGTCAGGAAGGCGCCGGCCATACCTTCGGTAATACGGCGGTACGTGAATACATCAACATGACCGATGAACCGATTCTGTATATAGCCGAGCAGCAAGCCGCGGAAGCCAGCGACACGGCTTACCGGGATTTCGGTTACGACAAACGCACACCGGAACAAATCGACGCCTTTGGAATTACCCCGGCCTATCGCAGTTTTTCCCGTAATTTGTCTCAAGAACGGGCAAACCGTCCGGCCGCCTTGCGCGATGTCATGGATTTTCCGGTTGATATTTCGTCAGCCACTAGCAAGGCTGATTTCGATCGCCTGTTGGGCAGTCAAAATCTGTACGGTAATAACAATTTCCTGGTACGCGGCCTCAAGGTCGAAAAATCCAATGATGTCGTGTTTAGCCTGAGTTTGACCAGCAACAGCAGCAAGGCGCGCCTGGAACAATTGGCCGAACACCTGAAAGCCCGTTTTAGCGGTAACGACTTTGGTTTGACGGTTGAAAACGACGCCATCAGCCTGCGCGCCAACGACGGCGATAGCGATATTTACCGCTATCTCGGCAATATCCGCCCCGCCCGTTCCGGCATAGCCATTGCTGACGTGCAACCCGCGCATCAAATCACCCCGGCTTTTGCGTCGGGCGCGATGAGTCACGGCGCTTTGCTGGCGGAAGCTCACGAAGCCGTGGCACAGGGCACCAACATAGCCGGCGCCAAAAGTAACTCGGGTGAAGGCGGCGAACATTCCAGCCGCTTCGGCACCCTGCGTTCCAGCAAGATCAAACAATTTGCCTCGGGCCGTTTCGGCGTATGGGCCGGCTACTTGGCCGATCCGACCATTGAAGAAATCGAGATCAAAATTGGCCAGGGAGCAAAACCCGGCGAAGGAGGCCAACTGCCGGCACCTAAAGTATCGGTTGAAATTGCGGCCCTGCGCGGCGGCACGCCTAAAGTGGAACTGGTTAGCCCGCCTCCGCATCACGATACCTATTCGATCGAAGACTTAGGTCAATTGATTCACGACGCCAAGGCCGCGCGAGTCAAAGTCGTCGTCAAACTGGTTTCATCCGAAGGCATAGGCACCATCGCGGTTGGCGTGGCCAAGGCCGGCGCCGATGTGATCAACGTAGCCGGCAACACCGGCGGCACGGGTGCCGCGGCAGTCACCAGCCTGAAAAACACCGGACGCTCACCGGAAATCGGTATCGCCGAAGTCCATCAGGCCCTTGCCGCCAACGGCCTACGCGACAAAGTCGTTTTGCGCTGTAGCGCGGCCCATCAAAACGGCGTCGACGTGGTCAAATCCGCCATATTGGGCGGTGATTCGTTCGAGTTCGGTACTACCGCGCTGATGATGCTGCGCTGCGTAATGGCGAAAAACTGCAATATCCGCTGCCCGGCCGGCTTGACCACCGCACATGAAGAGTTCAAGGGCGATCCACGGGTTCTGGCGCAGTTCTTCATGAATCTGGCGCACGAAGTACGCGAGATTCTGGCCGACCTGGGTTATACCAGCCTACGCGAGATTCGGGGACAAACCGAATTGTTGCATTTGATCAATCATTCCAGCATGGTTGGCCAAATTCATCTGCAAAAATTGCTGGCCGAAGTCAAGGAAGTCAAAATCGAAAAACCAATCTATCTGGAAAAAGATTTTGCCATCGACGACAAGATTTTTGCCCAGGTCAAAACCGCCTTGTTCGAACAAGGCCAACAGCAAGTGATTGTGGAAGGCGATGCATTCAAACTGAACAATCGCAACAAAACCGTCGGCGGACAAACCGCGATCGACCTGGAGCGCTTGTTGCAATATGAACTGAGCGCCGAGCAAATTACCGCGTCCAAAATCATTTACACCAACCAGCATGGCCGGCGTTACCTTGCCGATGACACCATCATCGTCCGTACCCACGGTTCGGCGGGTCAAAGTTATGCCGCGTTCAACAACGACGGCATCCGTATGGAACATACCGGCACCTGTAACGACGGCGTCGGCAAAACCGCTTGCGGTGGTACTATCATCATCAAATCGCCCGGCGGTGGCTCTAAATTGCCTGGCGAAAACGTGCTGATCGGCAACTTCGCCTTGTTTGGGGCGTCCGGCGGCAAAACCTTCATCAACGGCGAAGCCGGCGACCGTTTCGCGGTGCGTAACTCAGGAGCTATGGCCGTTGTGGAAGGTGTCGGTGATTTCGCCTGCGAATACATGATCAATGGCGCGGTATTGAATCTGGGCGGATTCGGCAAAGGTTTCTGCACCGGCATGTCCGGCGGCAATGCCTATCAATATGATCCGGAAAACCGCTTGCAAACTCTGTACGACAAAACCTCGGTCAGTATTCACAGTCTGGGCGAAGGTAGCGATGTCGCGGCTGCTCATGAACAATTTATTTTGTACATGCTGGAACTGCACATCGAATACACGGGTTCCGAAAAAGCCAAAGCCATCCTGGCGAACTGGCCACAAGAGCGCCAGCACTTTAAGTTTGCCCTACCCTTGTGGCTGAACAGAACCCAAACCGCCGAGTTCCTCAGCCAATCCATGGACCGTAAAGTCATGATCGAAGAACTATCGGTTGCCTTTGCGCAAAAGCAAATCGCGCAAATCAAACAGGCTTATCAAAGCCAAACGACTTTGTTTAACGGCGCGATTCCCGGTTACGGCGATGTCGATGGCGAGTTGACCTTGAAACTGATCAACAGCTACGCCGTGATCGACAAGGCTCAACAGATCGCCAAGGATCAGTTGAACAAGGCTGGCCTGCCCGTTAGCGAAGTCTTAATAGACCAACATGCCCGCAAATTGATCATGGAGCGCCCGCGCAAGCTGCAGGATGCCTTGGTCAAAAACATCCGGGAAGCCTATAGCCAGTATGACGACGCCCAACTCGCCACGCTGATGGCGGAAAAACGCTTGCACGACTATAAAACCACGTTGATGCTGCGCGATGTGCAAAGTATCTATTCCATAGGCTCCACCGCCTGGATTATCGAGCAGGACAACCTCAACCGCCAAGCCTTGGCCGGGGTACCGACCGTCGATAAAAATCTGGCCAGCTTGGAAAGTTTGGCAATCGTCAAAGATATGTTGGAAAACGAAACAGCTTAACGTAAGGCTGGATTCGCAATAGGCAATCCACCAGCAGGCTTTACATCGGTTTGCCCTACCGGGTAAAAAACAGCCTATGAATCCCTACGTTGATTTATTAAGTGACAGGGCCGACGAAAATCGGCCCAAAGTTGGTAACAAAATGAAAGCACCTTTTATCCCGTTAAACGCACCTTACAGTGATACTCAACGCGCCTGGCTAAGCGGCTTTTTTGCCGGCATGCACAGCCATATGCTGCATAGCGCGGGCAGCATCAATCAGGCCGATGCCCGCACCGTGCATATTCTTTATGGCAGCCAGACCGGCAATTCGGAATCAGTGGCCAACGATGCCGCCGCGCGCGCCAAAAGCCACGGTTTGGTCCCGGTGGTCAAAAGCATGGACGAAGTGGAAATCGGCCAATTAGCGGCCATGGAGTATTTGTTGATCATTACCAGTACCTACGGTGAAGGCGCGATGCCGGATAATGCCGAGATGCTGTGGGAATCCGCCAGCAGCGAAGTTGCCCCACACATGGATAAGGTCAACTATTCGGTATTGGCCTTGGGCGATACCAGCTACGACTTGTTCTGCCAGGCCGGCATCGATTGGGATAAGCGCCTGGATGAACTGGGTGGTAAACGCCTGTTAGAGCGCGTCGATTGCGACGTCGATTTCGAAGCACCGGCGGAAAAATGGATTAGCGAAGTGATTCCCTTGATGGCGGAAGGCGCTGCCACTGTCTCGGTCATCGGCGGTGAAACGCAACCGACCAAATCGGCTTATAACCGTAAAAATCCGTTCCCGGCCAAAATGCGCGTCAACCGCATCGTCACCGCGTTGGATTCGTCCAAGGAAACCCGCCATTACGAAATCTCGATTGCAGGTTCAGGTCTTAGTTACGAAGCCGGCGACGCGATGTGCGTCGTCCCCACCAACTGTCCGGACTTGGTCGCTCGGATTTTGGAAGTGTTGGGTTGTAGCGGTAATGAGGAGGAACCGGTTAACAGCGAATTGATGACGCTGTCCGAAGCCCTACGCACTCACTTCGAGATCAAACTACCGAGCAAGGAGCTGATCGAGGAAATCGCCAGGCGCTCAGGTGATCAAGAACTCAATGCCTTGCTTAATAATGGCGACAAAGACAAATTGACCGCTTATCTGTGGGGTCGCGATACACTGGATTTATTGCTGCAATTTCCAAGCGTTGAATTTTCCGCCGCCGAATTCCTGCGTTTGCTAAAACCCCTGCAACACCGGGCTTACTCCATTTCCTCCAGCGGCAAAAAACATCCGGATAGCGTGCATTTAACTGTCGCCAGTGTCCGCTACGATGCGCACGGACGGCATCACAAAGGCGTTTGCTCGACTTATCTGGCCGATTTGGTCGGTGAAGAAACCGATGTTAAGATCTTTTTTACTCCCAACAACAACTTCCGGGTACCCAATAACGACAGTCTACCGATGATTATGGTCGGCCCCGGAACCGGTATCGCTCCATTCCGCGCATTCCTGCAAGAACGCGAATTCCGCAAGGCCTCCGGTAAAAACTGGCTATTCTTCGGCGACCGTAACGCCGCGACTGATTTTATCTACCGTGATGAAATCGAAGCCATGCAAGCATCGGGCCTGCTGACAAAGCTGGATTTGGCCTTTTCCCGCGACCAAGCCGAGAAGATCTACGTCCAGGATAGGATGCTGGAAAATGGCGCCGAATTGTATGCCTGGCTGGAACAAGGCGGTTACTTCTTCGTCTGCGGAGATGCTTACCGGATGGCCAAGGATGTCGATCAAGCCCTGCATGATGTGATACGTATACACGGCAAAAAAACCGTCACCACAACTGTTGATTATGTCAATCAACTGAAAAAAGACAAACGCTATGTTAGGGATGTCTATTAAGCCAAAATTTTGCCGATCTTCAAGACCGGGGTTACGGGGCTTGCTTTTTCAAAGCCCCGCTAGCGGCAAATGAATCCGCATATCCGCCGACCGGCTGGCTTTCTTGCCATGCTCGATCCGCTCAATATGCGGTTCTCGATCACAGGTGACTGCGTGATAACATCTAGCTTGACGGGCAGATTGCTTTTGAATGCTGGTCAATTCTCCGCTAGCCAGCCAGCCGCCGAAACTTAACCGGCAACATTTTTGATGCATTGCCGCGCGAAAGCTCTAATAGGCATGCGCAGATTCTGATAGTTATTGAACAACTGATCAACATCCAGCGGGTTAAGATAAACATAAACCCCGCATCCAGTCATTGCAACAAATTCACGACTCAACATTTCGATAAAAGCGAATCGCTCCACGTACATATCATTGATTTCACTGAAGGTTTCCATGACGGCCACCTATTGATTGATTAAACTCATTAAATACCAAGCATAAGCCGAGCCATGTACTTAAATTTTCTTCGAATCAATCAAATAGAGCTCAAGCGTCGCCGATTGTCGTGAATTAGTTCACATTTTTACCTTGCCAATGCCAAATTTGACACTTGAACTGACAAGTGTGTCATGCCTGACTTACCGTTCGAACTCCCATTACCGGGCGAGAATCCTGACCGTGTAGCCAATAGCGCTACGATAAAACAATAACCCAATGCATTGATTTTATAACGTTAAGCCGCGCGGCATCCAACTGCATGACACCGCTGGCAGGAATGGTAAAGTGTGATTTAGCTTTTTATGGTCGCAGGTCAAAATCATCATGCGCCGGTAACGCTCTGATGATAGAAACCTGTTGAGCTAACAATGGGTTGTCGGGCAAAACCTCTCCCATCAAATAGCGTAGCAATTCCGTATCTTCCAATTCCAGTAATGCCAAAAAAGATTGCTTTTCCCGAGTGTCGGCATTCCGATAGCATAAGTCCAGATACCTGATTAGCATCAAATCCAGTTCAAGCGTCCCGCGCCGACAACGCCAGCGCAGCTTATTCAGTTCGCTCACAAATGCTCGCGTTGAACCAGCAGCTTTTTGATTTCGGCAATAGCTTTGGCGGGATTCAGGCCTTTAGGACAGGTATCGGTACAATTCATGATAGTGTGACAACGATAAAGCTTGAACGCGTCGTCCAGTTCGTCCAGCCTTTCCTGGTCGCTCTGATCACGGCTGTCGGCCAACCAGCGATAAGCTTGCAGCAGAATGGCGGGGCCAAGATACTTGTCGCCGTTCCACCAGTAACTGGGACAACTGGTTGAGCAGCAGGCGCACAGCACGCATTCATACAAACCGTCTAGCTTCGCGCGCTGCTCCCGGCTTTGCAGGCGCTCGACCGCCATGGAAGGTGGAAGTGCGGCAGTCGGTAGGGAACCCGCGTCGCCGGTATCGGCTGGCGCTTCGGTTTCGTCGATTAACCATGGCTTGATCGACGCATATTGTTCGAAGAAATGGCTCATGTCGGCCACCAAATCTTTCACCACGGCCATATGCGGTAATGGAAATATCTTGACCGTGCCTTTGTAGTCGGAAATAGCCTTGGTACAAGCTAAGGTGTTCTTGCCGTTGATGTTCATCGCGCAAGAACCGCAAACACCTTCCCGGCAAGAACGCCTGAAAGTCAGGCTGCTGTCGATCTCATTTTTGATTTTCAAGATTGCGTCCAGCACCATGGGGCCGCACGTATCCATATCGATTTCGTATAGGTCGATACGCGGGTTTTCGCCGGAATCGGGATCCCAACGATACACCTCGAATTTGCGAACGTTTTTGGCGCTCGATGCAGCCTTGTAAGCCTTACCTTTCTTGACCACGGAATTTTTCGGCAATGAGAACTCGACCATTAGTAAATCCTCTCTTTGGGTGCGACGACTTCGACTTCATCGGTCAGCGTGTACAGATGCACCGGGCGGTAATCGATCTTGACCTGATTATTCTCGCGCCAAGTCAGTGTATGTTTCAGCCAATTTTCGTCATCCCGTTTAGGGAAATCTTCCCGCGCATGCCCTCCCCGGCTTTCCTGGCGATTGCCGGCCGCGGTAATCGTAACTTGCGCCTGACCCAGTAAGTTATCCAACTCCAGGGTTTCCACTAAATCGGTATTCCAGATAAGCGACTTATCGCCAACCTTAACATCGTCGAACGATGCCGCGATTTCACCGATACGCTGTATGCCTTCTTGCAAGGTGGCCTCTGTCCTAAAAACGGCGGCCTTAGCCTGCATGGTGGTTTGCATATCCATCCGGATTTCGGCGGTTGAGCGACTGCCATTGGCATGACGAATTTTATCGAAACGTGCCAGTGCTGATTCGCAAGCCTCACTCGCCAAGGGTTTGAGCGGCATGCCTGGCTTGACCAACTCGGAGCAACGTATCGCCGCCGCCCGGCCGAACACCACAATATCCAGTAACGAGTTTGAACCCAAGCGATTGGCACCATGCACCGATACGCAGGCGGTTTCCCCTATCGCCATCAAGCCCGGCACCACGGTGTCCGGGTTACCATCCTTCAATGTGACGACTTCGGCTTTGTAATTGGTCGGAATGCCCCCCATGTTGTAATGCACGGTCGGCAATACCGGAATGGGCTGTTTGGTGGCGTCCACGCCGGCAAAGATGCGCGCGGTTTCGGTGATGCCGGGCAAACGTTCATGAATCACGGCGGGATCAAGATGCTCCAGATGCAGTAGCACATGATCTTTTTTAGGTCCGACACCGCGGCCTTCGCCGATTTCGATGGTTATCGCCCGGCTAACCACATCGCGCGAAGCTAAATCCTGGGCATGCGGTGCGTAACGCGGCATGAAGCGCTCGCCTTCGGAATTGGTCAAAAACCCTCCCTCGCCTCGCGCGCCTTCGGTCATCAAACAGCCGGCGCCATAGATGCCGGTGGGGTGAAATTGCACGAATTCCATGTCTTGCAGCGGCAATCCTGCTCGCAATACCATGCCATTGCCGTCACCGGTAACGGTGTGCGCGGAAGTGCAGGAGAAATAGCTGCGGCCATAACCGCCAGTTGCCAAAACCGTTTGGTGGCCGCGAAACAAATGAATCGAGCCGTCGTCAAGACTCCAGGCCAACACGCCTCGGCACTCGCCATCTTGCATGATCAAATCCAGCGCGATGTACTCGACAAAAAATTCGGCCTTATGTTTCAAGGCCTGCTGGTAAAGAGTATGTAGAATCGCATGACCCGTGACGTCGGCCGCCGCGCAGGTGCGTTGGGCCTGGCCCTTGCCGTAATGAGTCGACATGCCGCCGAAGGCGCGTTGATAGATCTTGCCTTCCGGAGTGCGGGAAAACGGCACGCCGTAATGCTCCAACTCAATAACAGCCGGGATCGCTTCGCGGCACATATATTCAATGGCATCCTGATCACCCAGCCAATCCGACCCCTTGATGGTGTCGTACATATGAAAACGCCAGTCGTCCTCGCCCATGTTGCCCAGCGCGGCGCTAATGCCGCCTTGAGCGGCAACCGTGTGGCTGCGAGTGGGAAACACCTTGCTGATGCAGGCGGTTTTCAGGCCTTTTTCCACCATGCCGAAAGTGGCGCGCAAACCGGCTCCGCCCGCGCCTACCACGACCACGTCGTGTTGGTGTTCGATGATGTTATATGCTGAGGCCATGAGTTACCTTGGAAACAGAATGAAGGCGATCGCAACTAGCGCGGCAACCCCCAGAACTAAAAAAATCAGATGGCTACCACGAATCGCCCAGCGTCTGACCGGGATAGTCGATACATAGTCTTCTATCACCACCTGCATACCCAGGGCGGCGTGATAGGTCGCCGCGATAGCCCAAACGCAGGCAGCGGCGGCATTGACCGGCGACCTCAGCCAGTCCAAGGTTTCCGCATGGGGCGCATTTAAGGATTTATGAAAAAACACGATCAACCAGGCCGTCAATGGTATTAAAACAATGGCGGTCAGGCGTTGATACCAAAAATGACTGGTGGCGGGATGAGCTGATTTTACCCGCAGGGCTTTGTCAGACATAGCAAGCTCCGTCAAGCAATAAGAAAGCGCCCAGAGTCAGTGCTACCGAAGCAAGCAATTCCAAAACGGCATAGGAATTCAGGCTAGCACGATCTAAAGTCTTGCCTACATCCCAAATCAAATGTCGAATGCCATGACAGAGATGAAAAAACAAGGCATAAATAAACCCCCAGTAAACCAATTTCGACCACCAAAAAGCCATGAAGGTCTGCATGGCCAGATACATACTTTCGCCTGCCGCTAGCACATATAACAGATAGACGAACAACGCCAGTCCAATCGATAGCAAAACACCCGTCACGCGGTGGGTGATGGACACCAGCCCTGTCAAGGGTAATCGATAGACTTGCAGATGAGGTGAAAGAGGTCTGTTGACTGGCATGGTTACCCTATGAAATTACCAAGACGTTAGGTTAAAAATCAACGCAGCGCCCCTTGCGTTCCCAATCGCCGAAGCGGGTGGGCTCCAGTCCCTTGGGACCGTTGATTTCTTTTAATTCCGGAACCGGGGAAGAAGTTAATGCCTGATCCGGCAATCCGGCTGGTGCCGGTTCGGATGCTTGTTCGTGGATAGTCTCTAGTTTTTTCATGTCGTTTTTATGAAAAAACTAACGACTATTGATCGCTATTAAATCGCGGCGCGGCGAACCGACATACAGTTGCCGGGGGCGGCTGATCGGAGTCACGCTATCTTCCATCATTTCCAGCCAATGCGAAACCCAACCGGCGGTGCGAGCGATCGCAAACATCACCGTGAACATATCCACCGGAATGTTCAAAGCCTTATAAATAATCCCCGAGTAAAAATCGACATTCGGATAAAGCTTCTTCTCGATGAAATATTCGTCCTTCAATGCATGTTCTTCCAACGCCAAGGCCAGTTCAAATAGAGGTTCGTTCTTTTGGGTTCGCGCCAGGACATCGTAACAAGTCTTGCGGATGATGGTGGCTCGGGGATCGAAATTTTTATAAACCCTATGACCAAAACCCATCAAACGGAAGGGGTCATCATGGTCCTTGGCCTTGGCTATATATTTGGGCACGTTTTCGACGCTGCCGATTTGTGCCAACATATTCAGTACCGCCTCGTTGGCGCCGCCATGGGCCGGCCCCCACAACGCCGCGATACCGGCGGCGATACAGGCGTAAGGATTGGCCCCGGTACTACCCGCCAGACGCACGGTTGATGTACTGGCGTTTTGTTCGTGATCGGCGTGAAGAATGAACAGCAAATTCAAGGCCTTGACCAAATTAGGATCGATGTAATGATCCTGGTCAATGTAGTTTTGCGATGAGCGCGAGAACATCATATTCAAAAAGTTTTCGCAATAACTCAAGTCCATGCGCGGATAAACGAAAGGCCTCCCCACGGAATGCCGATACGATGCGGCGGCGATGGTCGGCATTTTGCCTATCATGCGTGTCGCGCAAATCCGGCGACTATTGAGATCCTTGATATTCAGATCGCTGTGATAAAACGCCGACAAGGAACCCACCACGCCGACCAGCATCGCCATCGGATGAGCATCGTAATGAAAACCGTCGAAAAATTTACGTAAGGCTTCGTGAATGATGGCGCGATCGCTGATTTCCTCGTTGAAATCGCGCAATTGAGTCTGATTAGGTAACTCACCGTTCATCAACAAATAAGCCACTTCGGTAAATTCGCAGTGTTCGGCTAGTTGTTCGATCGGATAACCGCGATACAACAGGATGCCTTTATCGCCATCGATGTAGGTAATCTTGCTTTTACAAGCCGCCGTTGCGATGAAACCAGGATCATAGGTGAAACAGCCCAGATCCTTATTGAGATTGCGAATGTCGGCGGTATCGGCCCCCAAAGTGCCTTTCAGGAGTGGATATTCAACCTGTTTTCCGGTACCGCTGTGTTTTACCAGCAAGGTATCATTTGCCATAGTGTTCTCTATATCCCGTATCAATGTCCCATGAAAGGTAATCAGGATTATCACACAGGCGGTGAATTACTCCAACCCGCTAGGCGTATTGACCCGCGCACCACCCCGACGACCAGGCCCATTGAAAATTATAGCCACCCAGCCAACCCGTTACATCGAGCACTTCGCCGATAAAATACAAGCCGGGAACTTGCAGACATTCCAGGGTTCTGGAAGAAAGCGCATCACAATCCACCCCACCCACCGTAACCTCGGCGGTCCGATAGCCTTCGCTGGCATTAGGCTTGATTCGCCAGGCTTGCAGACTATCGACGATATGCTGTAGTTGTTTATCGGAACAATCGGCCAACAACATTTCCAACGACGACTCAGACAACAAAGCTTGAATCAAACGCTTCGGCAAATAATCGCTTAGCCAATTTCTGACTTTCACTTTATTGCCTTGATTGCGCCTTTGTTTCAACATCCGCAAAAGATTATGCTCGGGTAATAGATTAATCGTCAGCACGTCTCCCGGCCGCCAATATGACGATATTTGCAAGACGGCCGGTCCGCTCAGGCCGCGATGCGTAAACAACAGGTTTTCCTTGAAACTGTGACGCTGATAGGTCACTTCACAGGGCACGGCTATGCCGGTCAAGGCCGAAAAGATCTGTTTATCATCGGGATGCAGCGTCAACGGCACCAAGCCTGCGCGAGTTGGCCACACCTTGATCCCGAACTGTTCGGCAATCCGATAACCGAAAGGCGTGGCGCCCATCTTCGGAATCGACAAACCGCCCGTTGCCACCACCAACGATTGACAATGCTGCTTAGCCGATGGCGTATGCACGGCGAAACCGCCGCCCGCATCGGCGGAAACTCGCTCTATGGGCGTTTGCAAGCTGATAGTCACGCCAAACTGACGACATTCGGACAGCAACATATTTAGAATATCCTTGGCGCTATCGTCGCAAAATAACTGGCCATGCAATCGCTCGTGAAATGGAATCCGATAGAGCTGCACCAACGCCAAAAAATCCCATTGACTGAAGCGCTTTAGAGCGGATTTACAAAAATGCGGGTTATGCGAAAGGTAATTATCGGCATCGACGTGGTAATTAGTGAAATTACAGCGTCCTCCTCCCGACATCAGAATTTTTTTACCGGCCTTGTTGGCATGATCCAACACGCGCACCTTACGGCCGCGTTTGGCTGCTTCTATCGCGCACATTAAACCTGAAGCGCCGGCACCAATAATGATAACGTCAACAGAACTCTGATAATGATCCGTCATGCAACCGCACACCGGGCGCGGTTCGGCTTTTCCAGCCAGCGAACTTTAACCATCCCTATCTCAAAACTCCGCTAGCCGGCGTGTAGCTATCCAAGACCTGAACATAATTGGCACGTTCATAGGCACTCGGATCAATGGCATGTTGTTGACTGACACTACCCTTCAGTTGGCTGATCGATTGATACTCATGTTCTTCCAACCATTGCCGCATTTCATTCAGGATTTCGGTCAAGCGCCCCACCCCATGTTCCAGCAATACACTACACAAATGCACCACATCGGCACCAGCCAGCAAGGCTTTGAGCACATCAGGGGTTTGATGAAAACCGCCGGTAACGGCCAGCGACATCTTGACCCGCCCAAACATCAACGCCGTCCAACGGATACGCAACAGGGCTTCGGCCGCGGTTGAAAGTTCCAGCTTAGGTACGACTTGCAAGGTTTCCAGGTCAATGTCGGGTTGATAAAATCGATTGAAGATGGCAATGCCGTCAGCACCCGCGGCTTGCAAGCGCTGAGCGAAATTGATCGGAGAACTGAACTGCGGCGAAAGTTTCATGGCGAGAGGAATGCTGACCTTGCCTTTCAATTCCTGCAAAATATCCAGGTAAAGCCGCTCCACGCTTCCGCTGCTTTCCTCGGAATTGGCCGCCAAATGATAAATATTCAATTCCAGCGCATCGGCCCCCGCTTGTTCCAAGGCCTGCCCGTATTCGATCCAGCCGCCGAGGGAAGTACCGTTCAGACTGGCGATCACCGGTATTTGCAAATTGGCTTTCAGTTTTTGCAAATGTTCGAGGTATTGCTCCTGATAGGTCAGAATATGATCGGGCACCGGATGAAAAGAATCCGCTTCGCCATAGCCGATAGCCTGACCGTAAAAAAACCGCTCCATTTGCTGTTGCTCGGCCTCGATTTTTTCCTCGAACAGTGACGGCATCACAAGGGCGGATGCGCCCGCATCTTCCAGTTGCCGAGCGCTATCCAAATTTTTGCTAAGCGGCGAGGCGGACGGCACTAAGGGATGCGCCAACCGCAGGCCTAGATAATGTGTTGTCAAATCAACCATTTTGAGTCTCCTTGGCAGTTTCGGTAATCAGCTGCGCTTTTACCGCCGAAACGCTGGTGGCTTCGTTCCATTCCAGCTCCGACAGTTGTTTGTAATAACGGTAGCGGCTTTTCACATCCTGCTGGGCCTGCTGTAAAAAGGCTTCGGCCGCATCCGGATGGGACTGCCAAAGCATGCTGAAGCGGGTTTCGCTCATCACAAATTCCCGGTACGGGATAGAGGGTTCCGCCGAATCCAGTTGCATCGGATTTTTACCTTGCTTGATCCGATTCGGATTGAAGCGGAACAGCGGCCAGTGACCACTTTTCACGGCCAAATTTTGCTGGCGATGATTGTTGGACATATCCACTCCGTGCGCGATACAAGGCGCATAGGCGATGATGATGGATGGCCCGTCATGCGCTTCGGCTTCGATAAACGCATTCAGGGTCTGAATGTCTTTGCCGGCATAGGCCACATGCGCCACATAGACATTACCGTAATCCATGGCCAGCAAGCCAAGATCTTTTTTTGCCGTGGCTTTACCGCTGGCGGAAAACTTGGCCACCGCCCCCAGCGGCGTGGATTTGGAGGTTTGGCCACCGGTATTGGAATAAACCTCGGTATCCAGCACCAGGATATTCACGTTACGACCACTGGCCAGCACATGATCCAAACCACCGTAACCGATGTCATAGGCCCAGCCGTCGCCGCCGATGATCCAGACGCTTTTCTTGCATAAATAATCGGCCAGTTCTAGCAGTGTTTTTGCGGCGGGCTCTGTCATGGCTTGCAGGCGCTGTTTTAATTCCGCCACGCGTTGACGTTGCTCGTATAAACCGGCTTCGTCCGATTGATCGGCTTGCAGGACGGCATCGACATACTCTCCACCTAATGGTTCACGCAGACTCGACAGTAGTTCGGTTGCAAATTCAGTCTGTTTATCGATAGACACCCGCATGCCCAGACCAAACTCGGCATTATCCTCGAACAAGGAATTACTCCAGGCCGGACCTCGGCCTTCGCTGTTTTTAGTCCAAGGCGTGGTCGGCAGATTACCGCCGTAAATTGATGAACAGCCAGTGGCGTTGGCGACTATCATCCGGTCGCCGAACAATTGCGAAGCCAGTTTGATATAAGGGGTTTCGCCGCAACCGACACAGGCGCCGGAAAATTCGAACAAAGGCTGCAACACCATTGCCCCCTTGATGGTGTTGGTTTTCAAATGACGCCTATCGTATTCCGGCAGTGACAGGAAGAAATCCCAGTTTTCACGCTCCGGTTCGCGCAGCGGCGCTTGCGGACGCATGTTCAAGGCCTTGCGGCTGGCATTGGATTTGTCGCGGATAGGACAGATGTCCACGCACAAACTGCAGCCGGTACAGTCTTCCGGCGCTACCTGGTAGGTCATCGCCAAACCGGCCGGAAAATCCTTGCCTAGCATCGGCGCATGCTTGAAAGTGGCCGGCGCATTGTCTAGGGCTTCGAGCGGATAGATTTTGCTGCGTATGGAGGCATGCGGGCAAACCATCGCACACTTACCGCATTCGGTACATAAGTCGATTTCCCAGACCGGAATTTCCAGTGCCAGATTACGTTTTTCATAGGCGGTGGTACCGGTTGGAAATGTGCCGTCTATGGGCATCGCACTGACCGGCAGTAAATCACCGCGCCCGGCGATGATTTCGGCGGTGACGCGTTTGACAAAGTCAGGGGCCGATTCGGCAACATGGTCCATGATGTCGAAGTTGCTGCTGGTATGCTTTGGTAAAGTCACCTGATGCAAACCGGCCAGTGTGTCATCGATAGCCTTGAAGTTTAACTCAACGATACGACGGCCTTTTTTACCGTAAGTCTTTTCGACCGCATGTTTAATGGCCTCAATCGCCTGATCCTGAGGCAACACGCCCGAAATGGCAAAAAAGCAGGTCTGCATGATGGTATTGATGCGTTTCCCCATCCCGCAGTTTTCCGCCACCGCATAACCATCGATCACAAAAAAACGGATATTCTTGGCCAGCATCTGCTCTTGCATCTTCTTGGGCAGGCTGTCCCAGACCTGATCCACTGGCTCCGGCGTGTTCAACAAGAATACCGCGTTGTCGGCGGCGTTGATCAACATGTCGTAACGTTCCAGAAAGATAGTTTGATGGCAGCCGATGAAATTGGCGTCGTTTTCGCCGATCAAATATGTCGATTTAATGGGTTTGGAGCCAAAACGCAAATGCGATACGGTAATCGCGCCGGACTTTTTCGAGTCATAGACAAAATAGCCTTGGGCAAAATCTTCCGTTTCTTCGCCAATGATTTTAATAGTATTTTTATTGGCTCCAACCGTGCCGTCGCTACCAAGGCCGTAAAACATGGCCTGAAAAATGTCGGCATGTACATCGGTTCTAAAACCCGCATCCCATGGCAAGCTACTGTTGGACACATCGTCATCGATGCCGATGGTGAAATGATTCTTGGGCCGATCGTTGTTGAGTTGGTCAAAAATTGCCTTGACCATGCCCGGCGTGAATTCCTTCGACGATAAACCGTAACGGCCACCGACGACTTTAGGCATCACTGAAAATTTGCCATTGCCGGCAATAACATCCTGAGCAATGGCGCCCAACACGTCCTTATACAAGGGTTCGCCATCGGAACCGGGTTCCTTGGTGCGATCCAATACCGCAATCTTGCGGCAACTGGCCGGCAGCGCCGCAATCAAACCATCTGCCGCGAAAGGCCGGTATAGCCGTACTTTCAGCATACCCACTGATTCACCGTGACGATTGAGATAATCCAGAGTCTCTTCCACCGCTTCGGCTCCCGAGCCCATCAGCACTATCACCCGCTCCGCATCGGGCGATCCGACATAATCAAACAAATGATATTGGCGGCCGGTCAAACCGGCGAACCTATCCATTGCCCGCTGCACAATGCCGGGCAATGCTTGATAAAACGGATTAACCGCTTCCCTGGCTTGAAAATACACGTCGGGATTCTGGGCGGTGCCGCGCAACATCGGCTGATCAGGCGTCAAACTCCGGTTACGGAATGCGCTAATCCATTCCTGATCGATCATGCCCTTCAGCACGCCGTCATCAATGGTCACCAATTTGGCCACTTCGTGAGAGGTTCGAAAACCATCGAAGAAATGCATGAACGGAATTCGGCCTTCCAAACTGGCGGCGTGAGCGATCAAGGCGAAGTCCTGTACTTCCTGGGGCGAGTTGGAGCACAGCATCGCAAAACCGGTCATGCGCGCCGCCATTACGTCGCTATGATCGCCGAAAATGGACAAGGCCTGGCAAGCCAGCGACCGCGCGGCGATATGAAACACCGTCGGGGTTAATTCACCGGCGATTTTGTACATATTGGGCAGCATTAATAGCAAGCCCTGCGAGGCGGTAAAGGTGGTGGCCATGGTACCGGCCTGCAACGCGCCATGTATGGTGCCGGCCGCGCCGGCCTCGCTCTGCATTTCGATGACCTGGGGTACGGTACCCCAGAGGTTTTTCTGCCCGCGCGATGACCATTCGTCCGCCCACTCCCCCATTGCCGACGAAGGCGTAATCGGATAAATGGCAATCACTTCGTTCAATTTATGCGCGACGCTAGCCGCGGCCTGGTTGCCGTCAATGGTAAGTGTTTGCTGATTTTGCATAGAACAACCTTTTATTAACTGAAAGAAAAGACCGGACTTATAGCCGTGCTAATGGCACATAACCCTTTTACACCGATTATAAGTCAGCGCAACTAGCAAACGAGACGATTTATGTCTGCGGTACCCGCAAACCCTGAAATTTACCCCTATTAACGTTTTGCCGAGGAAAATTCGGTAAGTTCTAGGTATGATTACTAGTTTTGTGAAAAACCAAGTTACCCACAGAAACTGTGGATAACTCTGTGTATTAAATGTCGTAAACGAATGCTAAACCTCGATTTTACTGGGTTTTCGTTAGATTGCATCGAACTTGAACAACCAAGCATAAATATTACAAATCAATAACTTAAGATTTTTACACAGCAATTCAAAGGGTTGCGTTGTCAAGCATTTTTATTTAGAAAAAACGCCAACATTCTGTGCATAACCCCTGAACAAGGGGCAACGGTAACAGCCAAACTCCAGGTTAAAATAGACAAATCCATCCCCAATCACCAGGGTAAACGGCTACCGTCATACTTAATAAAGCAACCGGATTGCTCGAGTGAGAATGCATCAATCTGTTTTCGCATGCCGGTTACGCTTTCCTTGGCTTCGATTAACGCATTTTGGCCCCCCATATCGGTCTTAACCCAACCAGGATGCAAAATCAGCACACCCAACGAACGAGCGGCCAAATCAATAGCTAAATTTTTCATTGCGGCATTCAAGCCGGCTTTACTGGTGCGATACAACAAACTACTGCCGCTACTATTGTCAGCTATGCTGCCCATTAAGCTACTGACGGCGACAATCAACTTTTTGTGGCCGCGCTCAAGTTGAGGCAAAAACGCTTCGGCCAATTTCACTGGCGCCATGGTGTTAATCAACAAAGTCTTCGACCATTCCGGATAATCAATCCAACCAAAACCCTGCTCGGGCTTGTCTGGATATACTCCGGCGTTATTCAGCAACACATCAATGGATTGATCGGCCAAACGTAGACTAAGCGCATCGATCTGGGCAAAATTAGCAATTTCCAATGCCTCGATTTGTAGCGACGGATATTGCTCCGCCAAAGCTACCAATCCAATCGCGGCGGAAGGATCGCGACAAGCGGCAATCACCCGCCATCCGGCCATGGCATATTGCCGGCAAAACTCAAATCCCAAACCTCGATTAGCACCTGTAATCAATATGGTTTGCATAGCAGCTCCCCCATTATCATTTTGTTCATTGTAGACCATGAATAAAACACATCAACGAATAAGCCAGCGCCAATACTTATTCGATCGGCAAAAACACCGCATCTCCACCTGCCTCTCTAAATAAAACTACAAATAACAATTAACATTATTACTTTAGTATCAATATATTGCACAACATTATTAAAGTAAGTTACAGCATATTGTTAAAGTGGGTTAATCCTAAATATTAAGAGTTCCCCGTGAAACCATTGCCGGCAAAATTGATTGAATAGATCGTGATTCTGCTTGAGCCGCCTAATATTCGCGCCTGATGTCATGCCCACGCATTCACATTTCACTAAAAATCAGAAAAACGTCTACGGGATTAGACAACAAGACCTGACCAGACTATAAAACCTGCTGAATTATTGCATTGCTCGGGTAAATCTTAACTTACAGGCTTCTCTGAACACCATTTAAACGTCCGGCCTTCCCTCGCCAAAAATCATACAAATAACATTAAATATATTTGTTAAATAATTGTTTTTTATTAATTAATAATTACATAAAAGCTTTTGCTTTAGTAAACTCCGCTGAATTCTCGATAAAGCATCCTTGACCATCAACTTACCGCAAACGTTGTAGACTATCAGTTAAGATTGGGTTACAACGTTAGTGTTGTTTGCAGACTACCGGGGACTGAAACAGGCTCAAAAACGTCTTGTCCGGGCAGGTCACACCAAGCACCGAATAAAAACGCAACATAAAAATCGCTACAAAAAAGTAGGCCAATATCAGGTTTAGTTGTTTGATGGGGTAGAAAAATGAGACATTTTTTCAGTTTACAAGGTTTACTTTTGGCTCTATTGATGATGGTTTCAATCTTGGGAACAAGCACTGCAGCCACCCAGTCCTTAGAAGCCGGCCCGGCAAAACCCACGGAAAAATCTTCAAAAATTGCCACGTTGAAAGCGGGCTATTCCGTTGATGGCCGAACATCCGCCTCGGTTCTGGCCGCCAAAAGAAGCCATCAAGTCGCAAAAGAAGATGAAATTGGGTTAGCCGTTTTTTCCGGTTTAATCGTAATTGCGGTGATTGGATTTTTCTCGCAAAAACTGTTCGAAAAATAACCGGCCACAAGTTGATAATACTTCTTCAGACTCGTAAAAATGCATGCCTAAAAAAACGAGCTGGTCCGGATGGTGGTCAGGCGTAATCAGTCTATATCGCTACACCTAATAGCCGGAGTTAGGCAATCAGAAATACAACAAGCCAACATTAATGTAAGAGTATCCTGATGCATCATGGCATGGGGGCGAGTCCCGCCAACATACTGGATAGCCACTGGACAAGACTTTGCCCTTGTCTAGTCGAACCGTTTTTCAGCCAGCGCAGCGAGAACAGGTACTGAATAAAATCATCCATGCGGCAAAATTATGCGTACCAAATCGAGCCAGACCGAGCCGAGCAACAATGCGCCTGTTAGACACAGCTTGCCAATTGCAATGTGAAGCCGGCCTGTTCCAACAAGCTGAAATACTAACGGGATTCCCGTAAACTTGACTGTAATAGTCAGACCCAGGACATTATCGCCATGGCATTATACGACGACGAAAACAAGCGCTTGAGCATCAAACTGGTATATTACGGCCCGGCGCAGAGCGGTAAAACCACCAACCTGATGCGGCTACACGACCTGCTGCGTACCGATCTGAAGGGCGAAATCATGATGATGGAGACCGCCAACGACCGCACCCTGTTTTTCGACTTGCTACCGGTCGGTTTTAAGGCGCCATCGGGTCTGTTGATCAAGTTCAAGCTCTACACCGTGCCGGGCCAGGTTGTGCATGACAGCACCCGTAAGGCGGTATTGTCGCGCGCCGACGGCGTGGTGTTCGTCGCCGACTCGCAACGCACCCAAAGCATCAACAATGGCGAGGCCTTTGCCAATCTGGAAGAAAACGCCGCCCGCGTCGGCATAGACTTTGATCATCTGCCGCTAGTGGTGCAATTCAACAAACGCGACATGGCCAATATTCTGAGCGAAGACGAAGTCATGGACCGTTGGCGGGAGGCACCTTGGCCGGTTGTGTTCAGCGCCGCGCTGGACGGCCGCGGCGTGATAGAAACCTTCAACGCTCTACTGCTTCAAGTGTATGACAATCTGAATCAGGAATTTGATTTTCAACAAACCCACAAGCTGTCTCGCGACGAATTCATCCGGCAATCCACCGGGCAGTTAGGCAATGAGGTAACTTGATCATGTCGACCGAACCCTTCAACGATTTCGAGCGGGAACTGGCGCTAGACGACTTATTGCGCGGTATCGATGGCCGCCGCCTGCTCTCCGCCTTGCAAGGCCTGCTGAATGCCCCGCTGGCGATCTTCGATACCAAGGGGGTCCGCCTGCTAGGCGAGACTGAAGTAACGCGAGAGGCCCCCTGTCTACCGATCATCGTTGAACTGGAAGCCATAGGCAGCCTGAACGCCGATGTCGCGCCGCAACACCTTCAAGCGGCAGCGGAACTGTTGACCTTGTTATTGCGCACCAATGCCCGTTACCTGATGGCCTCCGATTTGCATCTGCAAACCCAGCGCGCCGATTATGAGGAACTGCAACGCCGGCATCTCGCCCTGGCAAAATCCGAACAACGTTATAAAGCCTTGTCCGAAACCTTGGAGCAACGGGTCGAACAACAAGTCAAAACCATAGAAAGCGCGCAACTGAAACTCTATGAAAGCGAAAAGCTGGCCTCGGTCGGACGTTTGGCGGCGGGCATTGCTCACGAGATCAACAATCCGATCGGTTTTATCCGCAGTAATCTGACGACTGCGGTCGGTTACCTGGAATCACTGAAAAAAATCGGAGTACTGTTCGAGGCTAGCGCCAACACTGCCGCGCTACGAGCCGCCTGGCAAGCCGAGGATATGGCTTTTGTACAGCAGGATATGCAGGATATTCTCAACGAGAGCATCCAGGGTACCGAGCGAATCGCCGCCATCGTCAAGGATTTAAAAGGCTTCTCCCGCATCAACGATTCCGCTCGGGAAAGCGCCGATTTGAATCAAATCATTCGGCAAATTTGTAATATCGCCATCGCCGAATTACGCGACAAAGTCAAGTTATCGTTGGATTTAGCCGTGCTGCCGCCTTTTTACTGTCAGCCAGGGGAACTGGGGCAAGCATTCTTGAATCTGCTGATCAATTCAGTCGATTCGATCAACACCACCGGTATGATTCAATTTCGCACCTATTCCAAGGATCAGCGGATTCACATCGAAGTGCGCGACAACGGTTGCGGTATTGCCGAAACCGATCTGCCGCATGTATTCGATCCGTTTTTTTCCACCAAGGAAGTTGGAAAAGGCATGGGCTTGGGTTTGACGGTCTGCCGCAATATCATTCAGGCCCATGGCGGCAACTTGGCAATCAAAAGCAAACCCAATGTCGGCACGCTGGTCAGCATCGTCTTGCCGCTGAAACCGGTTCGTCAAGCCTCATCATGACAACCACCATCTATGTCACGCTATAGCTCGCTGTTTACCGGCGGCAATGCCGAGGAAGACCATGCGGCAAAAGCCGCTTACCGGATCCTGTTTGTCGACGACGAACCCAACATCCTGAGTGCGTTACGCCGGATATTCCGCCGCGAAAACTACCACATCGATACCGCTCTGTCCGGCGCGGAGGCTCTGCAATTACTCAAGGATAATCCGTATCAACTGGTAATTTCCGATTATAAGATGCCTGTCATGAACGGAGCTGAACTGCTAAAAAGGGTCAAGGCCCTGCATCCGGCCACCATCCGTATCATGCTAACCGGCGAAGCCGATACCGGCGCGGTGCTGGGGGCCATAAACGAGGGCGCGGTTTACAAATTCATTCTAAAACCTTGGAACGACGATGATTTGCGCATCACCGTCGGTCTGGCGCTCGAGCAATACGACCTGATCGAAAAGAACAATAAGCTAAAGGTCGATAACAACAACAAAACCAAGGAAATCAAAAGCCTAAAAAAACTGATAGGCTCCGATAGCGGCGAGATCGCCATCCTGCTCAACAAAAAAAACCTGCTCAGCGACAACCAACTGCAGGAACTGTTCAAGCTCAAACAAAACAGCAATCAATCGATGCTAAAGCTGATTCTGAACCGGCAATGGGTCGATGAATCCGCTATCCGGGCGATTTTACGCAAAGACTTGATGGTGGAAGAAGTCTCGCTGGCCGAATTTCAAATCGATTCGGATGTGCACAACCTGTTGCCCCGTTCGATTTGCGAACAACATGCGGTATTGCCGTTAAAAATCGAAAGCGGCCTGTTGCTATTGGCGATGGCCGATCCGGTCAATATGGATTTGCAAGCCGAACTGCGCTTCATGAGTGGTTTGTCGCTGCGAGTCGTGATGGCCAATGTCGCCGACATTCAGAAGAAAATCGATGAAGTGTACGGCGCAGTGCATAGTTTTAACGATGTCGACCAAATCGTTAACGGTAACGATCCCTTTGAAAGCATCCAGATCATCATCGAAGAAGACGATGCCGTGCCGCTCGGCCAGCTATTGCAACAAACCGCCGAGCCGCCGGCCATTCGTTTGGTCAACGCCGTGATCATAGAAGCGATTCACTTGGGCGCCAGCGACGTTCATATTCAGCCGCGAGCTAAAAATGTGGTGGTGCGTTACCGGATAGACGGCATTTTGCAGGACAAGATTTATTTCCCTCACCACTTTCATGGACCGCTGGTGTCGCGGATCAAAATCATGGCCGAGATGGATATCTCCGAACGCCGCAGGCCCCAGGATGGCCGGGTGACCGTAAAAACCCCCACCCGGATTATCGATTTGCGCATCTCGACCTTGCCGATCATCAACGGCGAAAAAGTAGTGATGCGGATACTAGATCAAAACGCCTCGATCCAGCCTATCGACAAACTGGGATTTTCAGCGGACGATCTGCTCAAGATCGACAGGCTGATCAATAAACCGCAGGGCATTATTCTGTGTACCGGGCCGACCGGTAGCGGCAAGACCTCTACCCTGTATTCGTTTTTGCAGCATGGGGCGACACCGACCAAAAACTTCGTTACCCTCGAAGAACCGGTCGAGTATTATCTGGATGCCGCCGGCCAGGTTAATATCAAGGGCAAAATCGAACTGACCTTTCCGGTGGTGTTGCGGGCTATTTTACGGCAGGACCCGGATGTGATTCTGCTCGGCGAAATTCGCGACCTGGAAACTGCTGAAGTGGCTTTTCAAGCCGCCCTGACCGGCCACTTGGTGTTCTCGACCCTGCACACAAACTCGGCCATTGCCACCATTGCCCGCTTATTTGACCTGGGCTTGAAACCTTATATTCTATCCAGCAGCCTGGAAGGCATTATTTCCCAGCGGCTGGTACGGCGTATCTGCGAGCATTGCAAAGCGCCCGACCCGGTGGATACCAGTCTACTACAACAACTCGGACCAGGGTTTGTCAGCCTCCGACAACCGCTATTTAAAGGTAAGGGCTGCGAACGTTGCGGCAATAGCGGTTATCACGGCCGCCTATGTTTATTCGAGCTACTGATACCCAACGAAGAAATGCGCGACCTGATAGTCAGGCAGGCGGGCCATCTGGAATTCAAGAAAGTAGCCATCGCCAGCGGCTATAAAACCATTCTCGACGATGCCGTCGAAAAAGTCAGCCAGGGGCTGACCACTTGTGACGAGGTGCTGCGGGTACTGGGCCCCCAGGTACTTTAGGCAATTTCCCGATAAAGATACAGCCGAGTGACGGATTTTTTACCCATCCATAAGAATCCGGCGCCATTCAAGCCTATTGATTGTTGGAAATCGCCTGAAAACGAAAAACGCACTCGGATTTACCAATCCCCCTTACTAATCTGCTAAATTTTGAACCGATAACCGACGCCGGATTCGGTCAGCAAATACCTGGGTTGGGTCGGATCGGCTTCCAGCTTTTGCCGTAATTGGCTCATGTAAATCCGCAAATAATGCGGATTCTCCTGATAGGACGGCCCCCATACTTCCTTCAAAATCTGCTGATGGGTCAATACCCTGCCGGCATGTTTGATCAGCACGCAAAGCAAGCGGTATTGAATCGGGGTCAGATGAACTTCCTTGTCATCCAGGCTCACCAACCGATTCAGGAAATCTACTTTCAGATTGTCGATATTAAACACATCGGCCTGGACTTGCTCCATGGGCCGGCTCGAATGGCGTAGCGCCACCCGAATTCGCGCCAACAGCTCGCCGAATCCGAACGGTTTGGTCAGATAATCGTCCGCGCCGGCATCCAAGGCTTCGATTTTTTGTTGCTCGTTGCTACGGGCGGAGAGGATGATGATCGGCACGGCCGACCAACCACGTATGGCCTTGATCACATCGACGCCATCCATGTCCGGCAGTCCCAGATCGAGTATCAACAAATCCGGTTTACGCACGCCGGCTTCAATCAGGCCTTGTTTACCCGAGTCGGCTTCGAATACGATAAATTCATGCAAGGCCAAGCTGGTACGTAAAAAACGCCTGATCGGCGGATCATCTTCAATCAAAATAATGACGGGATTGGTTTTAGCCATGGCGCGGATTCAGCGACAGTAGTTTCATTCTTCCGACTCCAATCTCGGCGGCTGATCGGCCGGCAACGTGAAGGTAAACACCGCCCCGCCACCCTGCCGGTTTTGTGCCCGAATCCGGCCGCCATGCACTTCGACGATTGCCCGGCAAATCGCCAGCCCCAAGCCGACCCCGCTTTGCGCCGATTCATGCCGGGCCTGGTAAAATTTTTCAAACAATTTATCCTCCTGCCCATCAGGGATGCCCGGCCCATGGTCGGCCACGCTGATTTCCATTCTATCGCCGACGCTTTCCGCAGTGATTTCCAATTCAGTAGCGGACGGCGTATAACGCAACGCATTTTCCAACAAATTGATCAACACTTGTTCGATCATGACCGCATCGACGTGTACCATCGGAATACCCGGCGGTAATTTGACTTTAATCGGCCTGCCGGCGGCATGTTTGCGCAGGCGGGTCAGCACCACTCCGATGATTTCCTCGACCGGATGCCATTGCTTGTTTAACTCCACCATGCCGGCATCCAACCTGGCCATGTCCAAAATATTGTTAATCAAATCAGCCATGCGCTCGGCTTCATCTACGATGCCTCGGCTAAGTTCGAGCCGGTGTGGCGCCTGCAGATGGCCATCGTCCTCCGCCAGTACACTAGCCGAGCCTATGATAGTCGACAGCGGCGTGCGTAAATCATGGGAAATGGCACTCAGCAGCGAATTGCGCAAACGCTCGGCTTCGATCTGCATTTGTATCGATTTAGCCTGCTCGGAAAAGCGTAAGCGTGCTACCGCTTGGCCGATCTGGCGCAAAAAAGTCTCCAGCAATTTTTGCTGTTCCGGCAGAAACACCCGGCGTAAATTGACCGGCAATAAAGCCAATACGCCGACCGCTTTGTCTTCATCATGAATCGGAAAGTAAATGGCGTCGGCGCCGGGCAAGGTATGGGTACCCTGTCCGGCCATTTCGTTGTGCTCAAACACCCATTGTGCCACGCTCAAATCCGCGCCACGCAACGATTCCGCCAGACTTTGCCGTCTGGGATAAACCAAGCGCCCAGCGGCATTGGCAAACAGAATGACATTACGGCTACTGAATTCGGCATGCAAATGTCTGACGGCGATTTGCACGATCTGATCCTCATTCTGTGCCGCCGCCAACTCCTTGCTCATGGCATACAACGCCGCCGCCCGCCGCTCCCGATGCGCGGCTACCTTGGCCTGCGCGCGCACATTGACCATCAGATTGCTGATGACGATGGCCACCACCAGCATCGCCAGCAAGGTAATCAGATACTGGCTATCCGATACCGAAAAGCTGTAAAACGGCAGTACAAACAGCAAGTCGAGTATCCCGACGCTCAACACCGATGCCAAAATCGATGGTCCTCGCCCAAACCGAGTAGCGATGAACACCACACCGAGTAAAAACACCATCACCACATTAGCCAGTTCCACCCGCCCGAACAACAAGCGGCCGACCGCGGTACTCAGCAAGGTTACCGCAAGCGCCCAGATATAGCCACGATAACGTTTCCGGGTTTTGGAGGGAATACGCTGGCGTAGCCCCGGCAAGGGCTTTTTCTTGAACAGAGATAGCTCGGCTTCCAGTTCCTCGCGCTCGCCCAACTGCGGACTACCCAGCAGATAAATATTGATATTGTGGGCATGGCTAATCAACACATCCACCACCGACCCTAACAACCAGCGCCTCCAACCGCGGCGGCTAGGCTTACCGACCACGATTTTATTGATGTTGCGCTCGCGGGCAAAGCGGATTATCGCTTCGCCCATCGCCGGCGCGCTCAGGGTAACGGTGCCGGCGCCGAGTTGTTCCGCCAGCCGTAAAATCCGTAACACGCCATCACGCTTCTCGGCCGGCATCCGCGCCAGTTCCGGTGTCTCGACATAGACAACGACCCACTCCGAACGCAGGCTAGCCGCCAACCGCTTGCCCGCCCGTACCAGGCGTTCAGCCAGCATGTTGGGGCCGATGCAAACCAAAATCCGTTCGCTAACCTGCCAGACCTCGCGGATCGCATTGTCTTCGCGGTAGTCCAGCATCTGGGCATCGACCCGGCTGGCGGTCTGGCGCAACGCCAATTCTCGCAACGCAATCAAATTCCCCTTGCGGAAAAAATTCTGGATCGCATGCTGTGCTTGTTGCGGCAGATAGACCTTGCCTTCCTTCAGCCGCACCAATAGCTCGTCCGGCGGCAAATCCACCAGCTCGACTTCGTCCGCGTCCTCGAATACCGTGTCCGGCACGGTTTCCCAGATTCGTATTCCGGCAATTTGGCCTATGTCGTCGTTCAGACTTTCCAGATGTTGCACGTTCAACGCGGTGTAAACATCGATACCGGCTTCCAACAATTCGTGAATGTCCTGCCAGCGTTTCGGGTGTCGAGAGCCCGGCGCATTGGTATGCGCCAGTTCGTCAACCAACATGATCCCCGGCCGCCGATTCAGCGCCGCATCGAGATCGAACTCATGCAATACGGTACCTTTGTAATCGATTTTACGGGTAGGGAGCACTTCCAGGCCATTCAGCAAGGCCTGGGTTTCCTTGCGGCCATGGGTTTCCACCAAGCCAACCACCACGTCGACATTTTCCGCCCGCCGTTCCCGCGCCGCCAGCAACATCGCATAGCTTTTACCGACGCCGGCCGCCGCCCCGAAAAAGATCTTCAGGCGGCCGCGCTTGGCCTTGGCCTGTTCACGTTCGACCCGCGCCAGCAGTTGATCGGGGTTAGGCCGTTGATCATTCATTTGCGCTTACCCGGCTTGAACCGGTCCAAAGCCAAATTGAGCTCCAATACATTGATCCTGGGTTCGCCGAACACCTGCCATTGCCTATCCTGGGTATGCGCATTGACCAATTCGTATAGCGCGGCTTCGGTGATTTTACCGGACTTGGCAATGCGTTTGATCTGGTATTCGGCTGCCGCAATGCTGATATGCGGATCCAAACCGCTGGCGGAAGCCGTGACCAAATCGACCGGCACCGGCATTTTGTTATCCGGATCGGCTTGTTTCAAGGCCTGAATACGGGCGGATACGGCGTCGCGCAGAGCCGGATTGGTCGGCCCCAAGTTTGAACCGCCGGAAGCGGCGGCATTGTAAGGAACTGGCGCGGTAGCCGACGGCCGACCCCAGAAATATTCCGGCCGATCGAAGGTCTGACCGATCAGGCTAGAGCCGATGGTTTGGCCTTGTTTATCCGTTATCAGACTACCGTTGGCTTGCGCTGGAAATGCCGTTTGCGCGATCAGTGTAACCAGCGCCGGATAAATAGCGCCGGTTACAAGCGTCAAGGTTAATAACAGCATTAGGGCGGGTTTTACATAGCTCGTCATATTCATACTCCTTTACACCAAATTCATCGTAACCAGGACTAAATCAATCGCCTTGATGCCGACAAACGGCACGATCAGTCCACCGATACCATAGACCAGCATGTTGTTTTGCAGCAGTTGCTCGGCACCCACCGGCCGGTATCGGATACCCTTCAACGCCAGTGGAATCAGGGCGATGATGATCAGCGCATTGAAGATGACCGCCGATAGGATCGCGCTGGCCGGTGTCGCCAGGCCCATCACGTTCAGCACATTCAAGGCCGGATAAGTGCTGGCAAACGCGGCCGGGATGATCGCGAAGTACTTGGCGACGTCGTTGGCGATGCTGAAGGTGGTCAACGCGCCGCGGGTCATCAGCATCTGTTTACCGGTCTCGACGATTTCGATCAGTTTGGTCGGGTTGGAATCCAGATCGACCATATTACCGGCTTCCTTGGCGGCTTGGGTGCCGCTGTTCATCGCCACCGCGACATCGGCTTGAGCCAAGGCCGGCGCGTCGTTGGTGCCATCGCCGGTCATCGCCACCAAGCGGCCGTCGGCCTGATGTTGACGGATCAAAGCCAGTTTGGCTTCCGGAGTAGCTTCGGCCAGAAAATCATCGACGCCGGCTTCCGCGGCAATCGCGGCGGCGGTCAAGCGGTTGTCGCCGGTGATCATGATGGTTTTGATACCCATCTGCCGCAGTTCGATGAAGCGCTCCTTGATGCCACCCTTGACGATGTCCTTTAATTCGATCACTCCCAGCGCCCGCTTGCCTTCCGCCACCACCAGCGGCGTACTGCCGCGCCGGGCCACGTCGACCACCATAGTCTGGATTTCATCGGGAAAACGTCCGCCTTGTTCGGTCACATAACCGCGTATCGCATCCTCGGCGCCTTTCCGAATTTGCCGGCCTTGAAGATTGACACCGCTCATCCGGGTTTGAGCGCTGAAATGCACGAAGGTGGCGCCCAAGGACTGCACATCGCGCGCTCTAATCCCGAATTTCTGCTTGGCCAGCACCACAATACTGCGTCCTTCCGGAGTTTCGTCGGCCAGCGAAGCCAATTGGGCGGCGTCGGCCAGCTGTTTTTCGCTGACGCCCTTGGCCGGCATGAACGCAGCCGCCTGCCGGTTACCGAGCGTGATGGTACCGGTCTTGTCCAACAGCAATACATCGACATCGCCAGCCGCTTCCACCGCCCGACCGGAAGTCGCGATAACATTTTTCTGCATCATCCGGCCTATGCCGGCCACGCCGATCGCCGACAGCAATCCGCCTATGGTAGTAGGTATCAGGCACACCAGCAACGCGACCAACACGGTAATCGAAATCGGCCGACCGGTCCCGGCGCTTTCGACGCTGTACAACGAAAACGGCAACAAGGTCACGCTTGCCATTAAAAACACCAGCGTCAAGGCCACCAACAGAATGGTCAATGCGATTTCGTTGGGGGTTTTCTGCCGATTGGCGCCCTCCACCATCGAAATCATCCGGTCCAGAAAAGTCTCGCCGGGATTGGTGGAAATCCTGACCACCAGCCAGTCGGACAACACCCTGGTTCCCCCCGTAACCGAGCTGAAGTCGCCGCCCGATTCGCGAATCACCGGCGCACTTTCGCCGGTGATGGCGCTTTCATCGACCGAGGCCACGCCTTCGATCACATCGCCGTCGCCCGGCACGAAATCGCCGGCTTCGATCAGCACTACGTCGCCCTTGAGCAAGTCCGAACCGGCCAGGTTGGTATAACGACTACCGTAGCGCGGCTCGTCAAGTTTCTTGGCGGCAATATCGCGCTTGGCGGTTCGCAAGAATGCCGCCTGCGCCTTGCTACGGCCTTCGGCCGCCGCCTCGGCGAAATTGGCGAACAGCACGGTAAACCACAACCACAGGGTAATCGCCAAAATAAAACCGGCCGGTTCTTCGCTGTCGCCGTTCAACGCCCGCAACCATAACAGCGTGGTCAACAAGCTGCCTAGATAAACGACGAACATCACTGGATTTTTCCATTGCTGTTTCGGCGTTAATTTGTAAAAAGCATCGATGATCGCTTGCCGAAGAATGTCTCGATCAAACATGGAGGTGACACTTGATTTATCAGTCATGACTGTACCTGTAGCAAAATTAGTGATGGCCTAGCATTTGCAGATGTTCGACGATAGGACCCAAGGCCAACGCCGGGACAAAGGTTAATGCCCCGACCATCAACACGGTGACGATCAGCAATAGTCCGAATAACAGAGTGTGCGTGGGCAAGGTACCGGGACCGACCGGAACAGTCTTTTTGGCGGCCAACGATCCGGCAATCGCCAGCACCGGTATCATCAGCCCATAGCGAGATACCAGCATCGCCAGCCCCAACATAAAATTATAGAACGGCACGTTGGCCGACAAGCCGGCGAAGGCACTGCCGTTATTATTGCCGGCCGAGGAAAAGGCATACAGCACTTCGCTAAAACCGTGAGCGCCGGGATTAAAGATCGAAGCCTTGCCGGCATCCAGCATCAAGGCCAGCGCGCTGCCGCCCAGCACCAGCAACGGCGGAATCAGGATAATCACAGCCGCCATTTTCATTTCGTAGGCTTCGATTTTTTTACCCAGATATTCCGGAGTACGGCCTATCATCAATCCCGCGATAAACACCGCAACGATGGCGAATACGATCATTCCGTACAGCCCGGAACCGACACCGCCGAAAATCACCTCGCCCAGTTGTATCAGCCACATAGGCACCATGCCGCCAATGGGCGTGTAGGAATCGTGCATGGAATTGACCGAACCGTTGGACGCCGCCGTGGTGGCTACCGCCCACAGGGCCGAGTTGACGATGCCGAAACGGGTTTCCTTGCCTTCCATATTGCCGCCGGCTTGGCGATCGGACCCGGTTTGGTCTGCACCCAAACTGCTGAACACCGGATTGCCAGCTTGCTCGGCCGGGATCGCCACAAAAACCAGCGCGACGAACACCAGCGTCATCGCCGCCAATATCACCCAACCCTGCCGGGTATCGCCGACCATCACGCCAAACGTGTGGCACAAAGCGGCAGGGATTAACAAAATCGCCAGCAT
Organism: Methylomonas sp. LL1; assembly: GCF_015711015.1. NCBI lineage: Bacteria > Pseudomonadati > Pseudomonadota > Gammaproteobacteria > Methylococcales > Methylococcaceae > Methylomonas > Methylomonas sp. LL1. The sequence goes on along the minus strand of NZ_CP064653.1, from coordinate 941,192 downwards.
TTCCAAAAAGTTGGACAGCGGCGTTGGGTTTTCAAACGGATGCGCGGAATTGGCATTAAAAAAGCCACCGCCGTTGGTGCCCAATTGCTTGATCGCAATTTGCGCCGCCGCCGGGCCTAGCGCCAGGGTTTGAGTGCTCGGTTTGCCATTTTGAATCTCCTCCGCGGAGGGCGAGGAGATCGACTGCTCGCTACCACTTTGCAAAAGCATTACGTTTTGATAAGGCTTGAAAGTCTGCACCACGCCCTGCCCGACCAAAACCACGGCCAATATCATGGATAAAGGCAACAAGATGTACAAAGTACCGCGCGTCATATCCACCCAGAAATTGCCGATGCTATTGCTGTTTCGGCGGTTAAAACCGCGAATCAACGCCACCAACACCGCCATGCCGCAGGCGGCCGACAGAAAGTTTTGCACCGTCAAGCCCAGCATCTGAGTCAAATAACTCATCGTAGTCTCGCCTGCATAGCCCTGCCAGTTAGTATTGCTGGCGAAACTGACGGCGGTGTTAAAGGCGGAATCCGGACTGATCGCCGGCAAGGCTTGCGGGTTGAGCGGCAATAAATCCTGAAAGCATTGCAGGGCATAAACCGCCAACAAGCCCGCCAAATTGAACAGCAACATCGCCAGCGCATATTGCGTCCAACGCATCTCCTGCTCGGGTTGAATAGCGCTTAATCGATAAAACAGCTTTTCGATGCCGGCAAACCAACGATTCAAGCCCACCGGTTGATCCTGATACACCTTGGCCATATAAACACCCAATGGCTTGGCCAATACCAGCAACGTGACGATATAAATACTAATTTGTAGAAACCCCTGCGCCGTCATCAGAACTTCTCCGGATAAAACAAGGCCACGACCAGATAAATAAACACGGCCAGTGCCAAGCCTCCGCTCAGCCAATATATTCCACTCATGACTACCCCCCTCAACGATTCGTAATCTTTCATCAACATGGCGACTCGACCGAATTGCCATGACTTCAGTCTACGGAGCGGCGAATAAAAATGTCCTAAAAATTCCTTGGGCCGGTATCAAGAAAAAATAAAATTTTGCGGTTATTGGGGATTTTTATAGGCCAACTGATCAGACACGGGCCAAAAACGATAAAATGCCCGGCCAGTAGCACTACAACCGGAACCAATATACGCATGATCAGCATCATTCAACGGGTCAGCCGAGCCAAAGTCACGGTCGGCGGCAACGACATCGGTATTATCGATCAAGGCATCATGGTGCTGGTGGCGGTGGAAAAAAACGATGGCAAAGCCCAAGCGGATCGGCTGTTGGAACGCATTCTGAATTACCGCATATTCGCCGATGCCGACGACAAGATGAATCTCAGCCTACGCGACATTCAGGGCGGTTTGCTGGTTGTACCGCAGTTCACCCTGGCCGCCGACACTCAAAAAGGCAACCGGCCCAGTTTCACTTCGGCCGCGCCACCGGAACTGGGGCGCGAACTGTTCGGCTATTTTCAACAACAAGCCGCTTTGCTTTATCCGGGTTCGCAATTCGGTGAATTCGGCGCGGATATGAAAGTAGCGTTGATCAACGATGGTCCGGTGACGTTTACCCTGCGTTGTTAGCCGCCAGGAAGCGAAGAGTTGACGTCGGCTCAGCTAGTTCAACGCTAAATTACTTGGCTTGAGTACATTTATTGAAATAAATCGCCTAAATGAAAATCCGCCCGTTTCAAACCGCCGACCGAAACGCCGTGATCAGGTTGTGGGATGAGTGCGGCTTGCTCCGGCCCTGGAACGATCCCGACCGCGACATCGAGCGCAAGCTTGGCGTGCAACCGGAACTGTTTCTGGTCGGTATCGATGCCGAGCAGAATGTTATCGCTACCGCGATGGTCGGCTTCGACGGCCATCGCGGCTGGGTCAATTATCTGGCCGTCGCGGCCGACAAACGTCGCCTGTCGCTGGGTCGGCAGTTGATGAATGAAGCGGAACGCTTGCTGACGGCACGCGGCTGCCCGAAACTAAACCTGCAAGTACGCACCGGCAACCTGGATGTGCTGGAATTCTATCGCAAACTCGGCTACGTCCAGGACGACGTCATCAGCCTCGGCAAACGGCTAATTCACGACCGGGCACCGGAATAATCCGGCTCGCTCGCCGCTGTTGTTGTTTCCTCTCGTTTCCGATTTCGGCAAACCTTCCCCTCGCCTATTTCCACAGTGGCCGGATTAGCTTTTCCAATAGCCATGGGTCATCGAAATGGCGTTTACCCAGGAAAGCAATGGCATGGGTTCCCCATTGCCGCATGGCGCCGGCGCTCGGCACGCCCATAGGCCAGAGCAGGAATCTTTCCGCTCGCTCGCTGCCCGTTACCAAACCATCCTGATCAAAAAAACTGCGTTGCCGACCGTTGGGCAAAGTCAGCGAGCGGAGTTGGTCGTAATCAAGCGAGTCATACACCACGGATTCAGGCGCGCTTTTTTCCACCGAGATGCGATGGATAAAATGGCTTCCTGAACCGAGATGGATGGCTAGCCGCTGGCCGCGCTTTAGGCCAAGAATCGGCATCGGCGACAAGATCGGTTCGCTGCCGTCTTGGGGTTGTACAACCTTGACCCCTTCGCCCGGAAAGATCTGATAATAACAACCGCAGGGATGTATGCTGTCATAAGCCAGTGGCTTGCCGTCCGGCCCCAGGGTGACGCGCCAAATCAGTCCGTCGAAACGGCCGGCGTAAATATCGATTCGGCTTGCTGCTGGGCGAGCTGGAAACCAGATCAGGTAATTCAGTTGCAGCAACACTTGTCCGCCGTAGCGGGTATGGGAAGGTAGGCGATAAACGCTGGCTTGTGTGGTATCTATGAAATTAATTCCATTTGCGTCGATGCGGGCGCTACCGATCCTATCGTTGTCATTTTCCGTGTCGATGACCCATACCGGCGCAAAACCGGAAAACAATCGAGCCAATTGCTCCGTGGAAGGCTCCGGAATACGCAACGGGTTAGCAGTCGACTGTTGCAGAATCTCGGCAACTTCGGCCGCATCCAGCGTTTCCGGCTTGGCCGGCCCATAGCGGATCGATAGCCCTGCGGCGGAGTGGGGCAATACCGGCGTGATGAAGGGTTCGCGCATTTCCCGCTGCACCCGCCAAACGCCACCGACGATGGCCCAACGGCTCAAAAAATAGAATCCGAACAAGCGCCGCCAAGTCGAATAAGCGTCGGGTGGTTCTACCGCCGAAAGCAAGCGCGCTCGCCGATCCGCCGAATTCAGATCCCGCTCGGCCAGGATTTGTCCGCAGACATTCAATACCGTCCCAACATTAGGCCCATGAGAAGCTATCAGCGAGGATACGGCTTCGGGCGGCAGGTTGCGCCATTCGATCAAACGGACTGTTTCATCCAGCTTTCGCATGCGCTCAAACCAGGCGGCATAAGCCTTCCCTGTCGGTTTGTCTTCCGCGAAGGACGCCAGAAAGCGGTCGAGTCGAAGCTCGGGAAAGTCAGGCACCCGAACCGCCCCGGCATCTGCGGTGCCCTGCTCGGCTACCAACCGGTCAAACTCAGTAAAAAGGCGCTCGCAGTCTACTTCCCGCATCGCCGGCGCAGCGGGAGAAAACCATTTCGATCCGGCGCAGGCTGAAAGAGTTAAGGCAAGGATAGCGACCAATGATGAGACCAGCAGGCTACGCTTCATCATAAAGCCGATTAATTGATGGCCCTCGGCCAAGGACCGACATCGCCACAACGCAAGAAAGCCGAGCTTGTCGGAAGGAGCCGTGAAAAAGATGAACTTAAGACGCATGACGAGCCTCCGGACCTTTATCGGCGGTTTTTTGCGCTAGGGTAATAAAGCCTTTGCCATGCGGCTAAACCCAATTATCCGATTAACTGCCCCGGTCAAAGGTTCAAAAGTGTCTCGAAACGCCAATAAGGCAAGCTGGTTCCGCTCCCGGATGAAGCTCGGCGCGAAATGTTACCATTCGCCCGAGCTTGTTTAACAACCCTTGCGGAAGAAAGCCCCCGTCATGGCATTAAGTCTTGTTGGTCTTTTTGGTTTTCAAGTCGCGTGCTATTGCGGATTGGATCATCAACACGCCACCATAAGTCACCGCGGCAAAGAGTAGCGTGGAAATCACGAATTCGCCCGGAAGAAAACTAAACAGACCGATCAAAGAAACCAGTCCGAAAATAATATATTTGTACGGATTTTGCGATTTGCCCATACCGCCGCCTAGACTGAGTTCAGTCGATTAATGAGTGCGGCTTAACTATAAAGGCTTACAATAAATATACAATACCGATATTTATTGATGCTTTATTGTTGATTAGGAAATAATAGATTGTAACTCAGGCGATCGACGCAAGATGAAAGGCTATATTCGCGACCCCCAAAAGCAATCGGCGGAATTAGAAAAACCGTGAAACCTAGGCACGAGGCATGCCCAAGCTGTTCGTAATAGGGCTACGCTATCCGAACAGCCCTAGGTTATCGAGATAACTCACCAGTACAAATTAGTCGTCGGCGTGCTCATGAAAGTACATTTGCAGAGCCATTTTTGTGCGTAAATTGTTTTGGCGCATCTGCATAATCAAACGCATGAACAACTCCCGCAGCACAAAATAGCCTGTCGCGGGATGGCCATCGAGGTAAGCGATCAACGCGGGACCGTCTACCTTAAAGACTTCGCAATCGGTTAATGCCTTAACCTCCGCACTACGCGGCCCGCCATCAAACATGGAGAGTTCGCCGAAAACGTCGCCATCCGCCAAGCGGGTGATGCGTGCCGGCTGGTCGTAGGCATCGTCATGCAGGTTGTAGCTGACTTCTACTTCTCCGTGTCTAATGATAAACAAATCTTGCCCTTCGTCGCCTTCTTCGACTATGGGGCTATTGGCGGGATAGGAGATTTTTTCAGAAGCAACCGTGGCAATAAAGTCGGGATCGGAGAACAGCGCGGTTAATTTTTGCATAGTTTTTTATCCTTTTAAAACATTAGAACTGGGCGACACAACGAAGGCCATTCCGGAAAATACGCCGCCAGCCAGCTGCCAAAACTAAACAATGGCCGACGTAAGGTTATTATAGACCCTTCGGGGTTTGGTAAGTCCGATGGGATTTACCTTTTGTGCATCAACTCTCGCCGCTTGGACAATTTCGCACGCCCGAAACGGATGCAGTTTTAATCAGTGAATGGGCAACCGTCGTATTGCGCACATATTGGCGTCCGACATTAATACGTTTAAACGCTTAAGCTCCCCGCCGTGATCAATATCTGGTTGGGTCTTTCACCATGATGGAGCAACTCGCGGCACTATAAAGCTTCTGGTTAAACCAGTTGATCGTACCGGTCTTCCTAACACCTCTGTCCGGATCGTTGAGGTAGACGATACCCGGTTCGACGCCGGTGAGCACGATTACATGACAGGCACCGTACCACATCCCGCAGCACCAGAGCGGGCCGGAATTGGTCAGCATTTGGGTGAGACTCTCTACGCTGTAGTTGTTGGCCATTGGCAAGCCGATCATGCCGACGTTCTTAGCCAACGTGATGAATTCGGCCCAGTAGAGCGGTTGCGTTGCGGCCCGCGCGTAAGCCTCGGGCACCGTATTCATTGGTCCCTGACGATGAGTCTTCTGTTGGTGGTACAACCAGATCATCATAGCCGCAGTGTGCCAGCAGCAGTTAGGCATTTCCTGCGCCAACAGCGGAACATCAAGTTTGATTGCCATCGTTCTTCTCCCCTTGGACACAGTGGGCACTGAAGGCAGTGTCACGGCGCTGACAAATTGTGGTCGGTGCGGGATAACTTTATATACCAGAAAAAATATAGGGGCAACTATTATCAAAAGCCAACTGGTTGGCTACAAACCCATGGAATATCAATAGGCGCGAGTTATATTGCGCTCAGGTTGGCTCCGGATAGTTTGGCGCATTATGTATCGCCAACTAAATTCACGGCAAAATTTCAACCGTCGTGCCCGCATCAACGGCATTCCAGAGTAAATCCATATCATCGTCGCTCAACGCCACACAGCCCTGGGTCCAGTCGAAAAAGCGGCTGATAAACCACAGCCAACCCAGACCGTTGCGCTGGCCGTGTATCATGACTTGTCCGCCGGGATCGACGCCGCGTTGCTTGGCGGCGGCAACGTCTTTCGAATTAGGATAGGAAATGTGAATAGCTTTATAAAAGGCGCTGGCCGGATTTTTGTAATCCAGCCGGTACATGCCTTCCGGTGTGCGTCCGTCGCCTTCCTGAAGTTTGTGGCCTTGCGGATTGCGCCCCAGACTGACCGGAAACTCGTAAAGCACTCGGCGACCGTCCAACACTTGTAGCTTATGAGCCGCCTTGTAAATCCTGACGCCGTCGGCAACCGCTGCCACCGGCATCGAAGCGGAAAAAAAGACCATCAAAACCGCCGCCAGCCTAGCCATGGCGGCTACTGATTTACCCCACCCAAACCCGTGCATTTCTGAACATCCGCAGCCAAGCGCCGTCTTCCGACCAATCAGCCGGATGCCAGGAGTTCTGCACGGCGCGGAAGCAACGCTCGGGATGCGGCATCATGATGGTGAAACGACCGTCGGAAGTAGTCAGGCCGGTGATGCCATTCGGCGAACCGTTGGGGTTGGCCGGGAAGGCTTCGGTTTCGTTACCGTAGTTGTCGACATAGTTGATCGCAACCTGCGCGCTAGCGGGATTTTGCTCACCGAACTCCGCCCGCCCTTCGCCATGTGCGACGACGACCGGCAGCATTGAACCTTCCATGCCGGTAAAGAAAATCGACGGCGATGCCTGTACCTTGACCATCGCCACCCGCGCCTCGAACTGCTCGGACAAATTGCGCTTGAACTGCGGCCAATGCTCGGCACCGGGAATGATGTCTTTCAGCCCCGACATCATCTGGCAACCGTTGCAGACGCCCAAACCAAAGGTATCCTTGCGGGCAAAGAAAGCCGCGAATTCGTCACGCGCCTTGGCGTTGAACAAAATCGACTTGGCCCAGCCGCCGCCGGCACCCAGCACGTCGCCGTAGGAAAAGCCGCCGCAAGCCACGAGACCTGTGAACTCGCTCAAGCTAACCCTGCCGCTGATGATGTCGGTCATGTGCACGTCGATCGCCGCGAAACCGGCCCTATCGAAGGCCGCCGCCATTTCGACATGGCCGTTGACGCCCTGCTCGCGCAGGATCGCGACTTTTGGCCGCGCCGCACCAGCAAATTTTGCGGCGATGTCGTCGTTGAGGTCGTAAGTCAAGACGACCGACAAGCCAGGATCGCTATCGTCGGCGATACGCTCGAATTGCTGGCGGGCGCAATCGGGATTGTCGCGCAGAGCCTGCATCCGGTAACTGACTTCCGACCAGGTTTGCTGCAGTTCGGCGCGTTCGGCGCTAAAGAGTTCATTACCGTTTTGAACGATACGCAGCCGTTGACCTGAGACCACCTTGCCGACGATGTGCGTGAACTCATCGAGTCCGGCTTGATCCAGCAGGCGGGCGATATGATCCAGCTCGGATTTTTTAACTTGCAGCACCGCGCCCAACTCTTCGTTGAACAAGGCCGCCAAGGCGTCGCCGCCCAGTTCGGAAATATCCAGATCGACGCCTTTGCGGGCCGCAAACAGCATCTCGGTTACGGTCGCCAGCAAGCCGCCGTCGGCGCGGTCGTGATAGGCCAAAATCAAGCCTTGTTCGTTCAAGGATTGGATGGTATCGAAAAAACGTTTGAATAAACCGGCGGCGTCCAAATCCGGCGCTTGGTTGCCGATCTGGTTGTAGACCTGGGCCAGCACCGAGCCGCCGAGGCGATTTTTGCCCTGCCCCAGATCGATCAGCAGCAGCACGCTATCCGAATCCTTGAGTTCCGGCGTCAGCGTCTTGCGAACATCCAGCACCGGAGCGAAAGCGGTGATGATCAGTGACAACGGCGAAGTCATGGTCTTTTCGACGGATAAGGATGTGCTAGTGTCGTGGGAAACAGGATGTTGTGAACGACCGACGGACATGGATGTGCTAGTGTCGCGGGAAGCAGGATGCTGAGAGCGACCGCTTCCGCCATCCTTCCAAACGGATTTCATCGACAAGGAGTCTTTGCCGACCGGAATTGCGATGCCCAATTCCGGACACAATTCCATGCCCACCGCCTTGACGGTATCGAACAGGGCCGCGTCTTCGCCGGGGCTACCGCAAGCCGCCATCCAGTTGGCCGACAGCTTCACGTCATTCAATTTGCCGATTCGGGCCGCCGCCAGATTGGTCAAGGCTTCGCCTATTGCCATGCGTCCGGAAGCCGGACCGTCGATAACGGCTAATGGCGTGCGTTCGCCCATCGCCATCGCTTCACCGCTATGCGCATAAAAACCGGAGGCCGTCACCGCGACATCGGCCACCGGTACTTGCCATGGGCCTATCATTTGATCACGCGCCACCAAACCTGTCACCGAACGGTCGCCGATATGGATCAAGAAGCTCTTGTCGGCCACGGCCGGGAACGCCAGCACGCGCTTGACGGCTTCGGCCAGCTCGACATTTTGCAGAACCAAGTCCGGCAATTTTTTTTGCAGTCGTTTTACATCTCTGTGCATTTTCGGCGGCTTGCCGAACAGCACCGACATCGGCAAGTCGACAGGACTACCGCCCAGCCATTCGTCGCTCAAAGTCAGATATTCCTCGTCGGTGGCATGGCCGATCACCGCATACAAACAATGCTCGCGTTTGCAAAAGGACTCGAACAGTTCCAGCGACTCGGGTTTGATCGCCACCACATAGCGTTCCTGGGCCTCGTTGCACCAGATTTGCATAGGCGACATGCCCTTATCGGCATTTTGCACCTTGCGCAGTTCGAAACGGCCGCCACGGTCGCAATCGTGAATGATCTCAGGCACGGCGTTGGACAGCCCGCCGGCGCCGATGTCGTGGATAGAGACGATAGGCGTATTGTGCCCTAAGGAATTACAGTGATTGATCACTTCCTGGCAGCGGCGCTCCATTTCCGGGTTTTCGCGCTGCACCGAAGCAAAATCCAGCTCCGCCGCGCTTTCGCCGGAGGTTTGCGACGATGCCGCACCGCCGCCCAAACCGATCAGCATCGCCGGACCGCCGAGGATCACGATCAAGGAACCGGCCGGAATTGGATGCTTGTCGACCAGCATCGGCCGGATGTTACCCATGCCGCCGGCGATCATGATCGGCTTGTGATAGCCGCGATATTGATTGGGCTCTCCAGTTTCCGAAGGCTGTTCGAAGCTGCGGAAATAACCGGCGATATTGGGACGACCGAATTCGTTGTTGAACGCCGCGCCGCCTATCGGGCCTTCCAGCATGATGTCCAAGGCCGAGACGATACGTTCCGGCTTGCCGTAATCGGCTTCCCAAGGTTGCTCGAAACCGGGAATTTTCAGATGCGAAACGCTGAAACCGGTCAAGCCGGCCTTGGTCGCCGAACCTCTGCCGGTGGCGCCTTCGTCGCGAATCTCACCGCCGGAACCGGTCGCCGCGCCGGGATGCGGGGAAATCGCGGTCGGATGATTGTGGGTTTCCACCTTCATCAACATGTGCGCCTGTTCCTCGACATAGCCGTAGGCATAGTTATTAGCCGCGTCGCGGATGAATACCTTAGTGGTCGGGCCTTCCAGAACAGAGGAGTTGTCGCTGTAGGCCGACAACACGCCTTGCGGGTTCAGAGTGTGGGTGTTGCGTATCATCGCGAACAGCGACTTGGCTTGTTCCTCGCCGTCTATGGTCCAGCTGGCATTGAAGATTTTATGCCGGCAATGTTCGGAGTTGGCCTGGGCAAACATCATCAGCTCGACATCGGTCGGGTTGCGGCCCAGATTGGTAAAGCTGTCGGTCAGGTAATCGATTTCATCGGCCGACAAAGCCAGACCCAATTCGGTATTGGCCTTGACCAAAGCCTCCCTGCCCTGTTCTATGATGGCGACGCTTTGCAGCGGTTTGGGCTCATGCTCGGCGAACAAATCCAGCTCGGCTTCATAATAGACGACCTGTTGAATCATCCGGTCGTGCAGCAAGGCCGCCAGTTGGTGTTTGACGGCGTCGCTCAATTCCGAGGATGAGACGATGGTATATTCGATACCGCGCTCGATGCGCTTTACCGCTGTCAAACCGCAACGTTCGGCGATTTCAGAGGCCTTGCTGGACCAGGGTGAAATAGTGCCCAGACGCGGAACGACCCACAACTTGTCACCCTGCAAGTCCGCTACCGGCGTGGCGTATCCGTAATCCAGCAACCGCTTCAACATTTCAACTTCCGCATCCGCCAATCCGGCCTCGAGCTGGACAAAATGCACGAAACGGGCCGACACGGCTTGTATGCCACTATCCAGACTTTGCAACTGGGTGAGTAATTTTTCGATACGAAACGATGAAAGGGCTGCGGTTCCGGGAAGTGTCAACATGGCGATCTTGAATTATGGGTAAAGCGTTTAGAAATAGCTGATGAAGGTTCGTTAACTGTAAAAATTAACCTGACTATTCAGCGAAGTTCGGGATAGGAGCAAATTAACTTAAATACCCCAGGTATATTCGCCCGCTTGAAACTAAAGGGCAAATCTCCCAAGGGCGCAAGGAAATTCGCCGCCGGTTAATGTTCGTGATCCCAATGGCGATGTCCACGCCTCAAGATCGACAAAATATAAAACCTGATTATTCCTGCTTGGCGGGATTATCCGGCGCTTTCGGTTCGGGCTCGGATTCTAGTTTAGGCTCGGTTTCTGGCTTAGGCTCGGCTTCGGCTGGGCCCTTGTTCGCGTCCTGAGTCTGAACCTCGTTGATGGCGTCGGTAATCAATTTCAACAAGGCATTGGCCGTGGCATCGGACAAGGAAACACCCGCGCTATCCTGTATTGTGACTTGAGACAATTGAGGTTCGATTTGCCGCACGGTAATCCGATATTCTTGTTCCTGACTCGGATCGTCGCCAAAAAAGAAATTCAATTCGTCCCAAATACTTTCATCGGTGGCCTTGACGGCATGCAGATCGAATTTGACATAAAAATAACCTTTGTCGATGTTACGCTCGACCACTTCCAGCTTTTGCCGGCTCAAAGCCCTGCCCACCATCCTTACCGCTTGGCTTTTCGGCTGATCGATCTGCAAGCTGCTGACGCCGCCGGCAACCACGGGTTGCTCGACCGGTTTGCTCTCATCTTGATCGGGATTTTTGACGGATTCCGTTTCAGCGGCCGAGATAACAGTGGCCGCTTGCGATTCGGTTGTAGCAACTTCAGCGGCAGTTGGTTCCGCTTCCGCTTCGGCCGGATATCTGGAGCCGGAAACGGATTCAGCTTCGGAAACAGGCGGTTCGGCGGACTGCGGGCTCAGACTGGCCAAGCCCTTGTTCTTCAAATCGTCCGGCACTATCAGCTCCGGAATTTCGGAGGTAAATTGATAGTCTCGTTCTTTATCCGGAAACCAGCTTTTGATGGTGCCGCAGGCCGGGAGAACTCCCACCAGCAACCCTCCGGTTATCCAGCGCAGGATAAGTTTGTTATTCATACCTATAAAACGCCTGCCTGCTGCATCGCGGCGCGCACCGGTGGGATGCACTCCTCGCTCAGCCAGGTTAGCGGCAAGCGTATGCCCTTGCCCATCAGGCCCATTTCCGCCACCGCCCATTTCACCGGAATCGGGTTGGATTGGATAAACAGACTGCCGTGCAAGCCGGTCAATTTGGCATCCAGCGCCTCGGCCGTGGCACGGTCGCCGCGCATGGCGGCGGCTATCATATCGCGTAGCAGTCTAGGCGCGACATTGCCGGTAACGGTGATGCTGCCGTTACCGCCCAGCAGACAAAACTCAAGACTGGTGGCGTCGTCGCCGGTGTACAGCGCAAAATCGTCGCCGGTCAAGTCGCGGATTTGTTTGACCCGCTCCAGCTTGCCGGTCGCTTCCTTGACGCCGACGATATTGTCGATATGCGACAAGCGGCCGACCGTTTCCGGCAGCATGTCGCAAGCGGTACGTCCCGGCACGTTGTAAAGGATTTGCGCAATATCGACCGCTTCGGCAATGGCTTTGTAATGCAGATACAAACCTTCCTGGGTCGGTTTGTTGTAGTAAGGCGTGACCAACAAGCAGGCATCGGCCCCGGCTTGTTGGGCTCTTTGGGTCAGACGAATCGCTTCGCGGGTACAGTTGGCGCCGGTCCCGGCAATCACCGGCATGCGGCCAGCCACGCAATCGACGATGGTCTTGATCACATGACAATGTTCGTCTTCGTCCAAAGTTGCCGATTCGCCGGTGGTACCTACCGCGACCAGCGCATCCGTACCTTGCTCGACGTGAAACTCCACCAGCTTTTTCAGACTAACGTCGTCCACCGCGCCGTCTTCAGTCATCGGGGTTACCAAAGCAACGATACTACCTTGAATCATGCAAATCTCTCGTCAGAATTTTTCCAAAAACAGCCGGCATTATAACAAGCTCGGCCACAAAACCCAGCCTGTTATATTTGCTTGCCGGCCAGAAATTTATCCAGGGCATTGGCAAACTTTTGCACATCCCTGGCCGCCATCGCCGCCGCGCCACCGGATACCTGGCCGTTGTTACGCATTTCCTCCATGAAATTACGCATCGCCAGCTTTTCGCCGATGTTGTGCGCGCCATACACCTCGCCGCGCGGATTGATCACATCTCCCTGCCGCTCAATCACTTTGGCCGCCAACGGAATGTCGCCGGTAATGACCAAATCCCCGCCCCGCATATGCTTGACTATGTAATCATCCGCTACATCAAAACCGCCGCCTACCCGAATGGCCCGAATGTATTTCGACGGCGGCGTGGCAATCGATTGATTCGCGACCAGCTGCAAAGCCAACTGGCGTTTTTGCGCGGCACGAAACAACACGGTTTTAATCAAGTTGGGGCAAGCATCACCATCCACCCAAATCGTCAGACTCATGATGAGGAAGGAGACTCGGGGTGCTCCGGTTTCACGCGTACAAACCAACCGTAATACAGTGCAAAAGCCACCAGAAACACCAGATAACCCGACCATAAAATATCCGAGACAAAATGTCCGCCGGATGTCATCCGGGTAAAGCCCATGGTCCAGGCCAGCACCAAGGTCAACAGAAAATACAACGGCTTATGATTTTGCGACAAAAAATACAGCACAAAAAAGGCGTAGCCCACCGAGCAATGCCCGCAGACGAAGGATTTATCCGGGGTATGGCCCAATTTCAACGGCGGCACGTACTGATATTCGCCGCCGAATTGCTCGATATGCACCGGTCTCGGCCGCCCCCAATGATCCTTGAATACCAGGTTAACCAGCAGGCCCGGACCAATTAGTATCACCAACAAAATATACAAGGCTCTTCTGCGAAAACGCCGACTGTAAGCATGATAGTGGCCAGCGACATAAACCATTAGCGCGGTTAAGCCGGAAATCACCGTAAACGGAAACGCATAATCATAGAGCAGCTTTAACGGCCACCAATGCTGCAACGGCCAGACTTGCCCACTAGGGTCCGGCCGATAAAACACGGCCGCGGCTCGATAGTCCAGGTCGGTCAACCAGAACAAGACGGTGGTGGCGACCGCCAACAGCAGCAATACCAGCAACTCCAGCCGGGCACGCTTTATTTTTCGATGAGGCATCTCATTCCTTTATGGATAATTGCTTGGCGGCTTCGGGCCAAGCCTTCAGGTTTTCACCTAAATAGAGAAAATAGGGCGACTTCGGGTTGTTGGGATTGGCGATTTCAGCCAAAAACACAAAGCGCTGAAACGCCGCTTTCAGCGACGCAGGCACATTTTCTTCCGCTGTCTCGCCGATTATGAAGGCATTTTTGCCGGCATAGGCCGCCCGCGGTCCCGGCCAGACCTCATACTGACTGATGACCTGTCCGGATTCCTCGAACCGGAATACCTTGGGATGATCGGGCAAATAAAACGCCAGTTGGCTGGCCAAATAGCGATGCCCCAGCGCCACGACGAAGCTATCATCAAGCTTGGGCTGGCTAATCAGGCGTTCGAAGTGAATATTTACCGCCAATTCTTGCCAACTCTTGAAGCGTTTGGTCGGATCGAAGGCACTATCCTGTAGATTCAAGGCCTGCAACAGCAGCGGCAGCACATAAGTCATCGCCACCATCGTATAACCCAGCGCCAAACCGAACTTTAGGCTCCTACGCCAAGCCCCCTCGACCCAGTAGCCGGCTAACAAAATCAAGCCGCTGATATAAAACGGCATCGGCCAGTTGCCTTGGGTTTTTTGCAGAAAGCTCAACAATAACACGCCCAACAGCAAGGCCGGCCCCATCAGCCACAAGAACTGCCGTTCCGCGCTCAAACGCTTGAAACCCGCCGCAGCCTTCAAACTGGTAACCAGCACCATCACAAAAATGACCGGCGACAACAGCAACAATTGATAGAGCAGAAAATCCCTGGCATGCGCGATATGTTTAGCCAAGCCGACCGCTTCATGATTGCCGAAATGGCCCTTGCTGTGTCCGAACATGACCCAGTCATGTTGCTGATTCCACAGTAAAATCGGCAGCGCCGCCGCCAGCATCGGCAACAGGTATAGCCAATACTCGCGCTTCAGATAAGCACGGCGTTGCCGGTCGCAAGCCAAAAAAACCAGCAACATCAAGGGCAGCGCCAAAGCCGCCTGCTTAGTCAATAAAGCCGCGGCACTGGCGCAACCGGCCCATAACCAGGCGCGCGGCTGATGATCGAATAAAGCCCTGCGCAAATAATACAGCGCCATCACCCAGAAGCAGTACAAGGGCGGATCGATGGTCATCAAAAAATTGGCCAACACGTTGATTGGCGTTGCCAATATCAGCAACAAAGCCAGTGCGGCCGCGCGCGAACCGTAAAACGCTTTGGCGGTGGCGTGAAAATAGCCCAGAAAAACAGTGCCCAGCACCACGGCCGGTAATCGCACGACAACGGTATAGCCGCCGAACAGCCAAGTAAAAGCCCCTATCAGCCAAGCCACCATCGGCGGTTTGCTGTAATAACACCAATCGGGCTGGCGCGACCAATCCCAGTAATAACTTTCGTCGCCGATCAAGTCCAGCCCATTGGCCAGCAAAAAACCGCCACGCAACAGCGCCAGTGTCAACAACAAGCCGATAAGGTGCTCGTCGATCCAGCGCAAGGATTTTTCAAACATCGATCGCTACTCCACTTTTTCCAGATAATGCAATTGCAATTGCAGACTGCGCTGACCCCGGTATTCATTGATATCCAGTTTATAGACGGCATTAACCTTGCGGCAACCCAGCCAATTTTCCGGCTTGTCGGCAAAAAACGCGATCGCGTCTATCAACAAATCACTGAACGGCGGCTTTAACACGAATTTGAGATGCTGCTTTCCGACGATGCGGCACTGATATACATCAAAAACACCGTCAAAAGCCGGCTCCGGAAAGGCTTGCCCCCAAATGGCCGCCTGCTGTAATTGCTCGGCGAATGCCAGAGTCAGGTGTTGCATATCCAGTTGGCCATCGGACCAGGCTTTTTGCTCCAGATCGGCCTGGCTCAGCTTGGCCGCCACCGCATCGGCGAACAACAAGGCAAAATGCGGATAATCGTGCAATTTGATGCTGAGCCCGGCCGCCATTGCATGGCCGCCGAACTTACTGAGTATCTGCGGATGAGCGGCGGCAATATCGCTCAATACATCGCGAATATGTACGCCCTGAATGGAACGGGCCGAGCCTTTCAGTTCGGCCTTATCGGCCGGGGCAAAAGCTATCACCGGCCGGTGCAACCTATCCTTGATTCGCGACGCCAGAATGCCTATCACACCCTGATGCCAATTGGCGTCGTAGAGACAGACACCGGCCGGCACGTGTTTTTCATCCAGCGCCTTCATCTCGGCCAGCAATGCCATGGCCTCGTTTTTCATCTGGCCTTCGACTTCCTTTCTATCCTGGTTCAAGGCATCTAATTGCTCGGCGATATCCCGCGCCAATCCGGCATCCTCGGTCAACAGACACTGGATACCCAGCGACATATCATCCATCCGGCCGGCCGCATTCAATCGCGGCGCAATCGCAAAACCCAGATCGGCCGCGTGAATATTCGGCAACGAGCGACCGGAGACTTCGACCAAGGCCTTGATCCCGGCTTGGCACTGCCCGGACCGGATACGCAGCAAGCCCTGATGCACCAAGGCGCGGTTGACTCGATCCAATGCAACCACGTCGGCCACCGTACCCAGCGCCACATAATCCAGCAACTGGGCCAGATTGGGTTCGGGAATCCGGTTTTGTTCGAACCAGTGCAATTCCCGTAGCCGTATCCGCAAGGCCATCAGCACATAAAACATCACACCGACGCCGGCAATATTGCGGCTGGGAAACTTGTCCTCGGGCAGATTGGGGTTGACGATAGCGTCGGCCTCGGGCAACTGCTGGCCCGGCAAATGGTGATCGGTGATCAGCACTTTAATCCCGGCGGCCTTGGCCACCCTGACACCCTCCACGCTGGAAATGCCATTGTCGACCGTCAGAATCAGGTCCGGGCCTTGCCGCTTAACCCATTCGACGATTTCCGGCGTCAGGCCATAGCCGTATTCGAAGCGATTTGGGACCACAAAATTCAGGCACTTGAATCCCAGCAATGCCAAGCCCTTGATCGCCAGAGCGCAACTCGTGGCGCCATCGGCATCGAAGTCGGCCACCACCGTCAAGGCTTGTTGCTGTTTGAGGGCCGTGATCAAATGTTCGACCATGACTTGCATACCGCCGAGCAGCCAAGGTGATGGCAATGTCGACAGAGTCCGCTCCAGTTCGTCGGCCTGTTGGATACCGCGACTACTGAAAATGCGTTGCAGCACCGGATCAATGTCGCCGAGTTGAACCTTGCCGACGGCTTGCGGCCGCTGGACTATATTTTTTTTGACGCCTTGCAGATACATATCAGGAAATAAAAAAGCCGGCAACAGCCGGCTTTTGAATACTCATCAGGGTGATTACATATTATCCAGAATCGCTTTCTTAACCGCATCCAATGTGGCTTCGATAGTCACCGGATGCGCATCCTTGCATTGACTGATCGCGGTATCCGGATCCTTGATGCCGTTGCCGGTCAGGGTACAAACGATACGGCTGCCTTCGGGAATTTTACCGGAACCGATATCCTGCAAGGCGCCGGCCAGGGAAGCGGCGGAAGCCGGTTCGCAGAATATGCCTTCGTAGGCCGACAGCATTTTTTGCGCGGCCAAAATTTGCTGGTCGGTTTGTGAATCGAACCAGCCGCCGGATTCTTTTTGCGCATTCCAAGCCAAATCCCAGGATTGCGGATGGCCGATGCGGATCGCTGTGGCCACCGTTTCCGGATGGTCTATCATTTTGCCGGCCACAAATGGCGCGGCGCCGGCCGCTTGATAACCGCACATCACCGGACGTTTGTCGGTCACGGCTTTGTGCGCTTCACTGTCGCGGGCATATTCGCTATAACCTTTCCAGTAAGCGCTGATGTTGCCGGCGTTACCCACCGGTAAACAATGGTAATCCGGCGCGTCGCCGAGTTCGTCGACGATTTCGAATGCGGCGGTTTTCTGGCCTTCGAGACGGAAGGGGTTGATCGAGTTGACGATGGTGACCGGCGCATGATCGGCAATTTGCTTGACGATGCCCATGCCGGCATCGAAATTGCCGTTAATTTGAATGATTTTCGCGCCATACATCAGGGTTTGCGCCAGTTTGCCCAGTGCGATCTTGCCTTCCGGAATCAACACGAAGGCTTTAATGCCGGCGCGAACCGCGTAAGCGGCGGCCGATGCCGAGGTGTTGCCGGTCGAAGCGCAGATGATGGCTTGACTGCCTTCTTCCACGGCTTTGGTCACAGCCATTGTCATCCCCCGATCTTTAAAAGAACCGGTCGGATTCAAGCCTTCGAATTTAACGTAAATGTCGACGTTCTTGCCGATCAGGCGCGGAATGTTTTGCAATTGAATCAGCGGCGTGTTGCCTTCGCCCAGACTAATCAGGCGCGTCGTGCCGGACACCGGCAAGCGGTCGCGATAATGTTCGATAAGTCCCGTGTAGCGTGTGTTTGTTGCCATGTTTTATCCTAAGGTTTCCAAGCGAATGCGCGCAACTTTGCCGCTGACCGTTGCCAGGGCCTCGATTTCCGCAATCGCCGCGTTCATTTCTTTTTCCAAGGTCTGTTGCGTCAACAGAATGATGGGTACCGAAGTTTCGCCTTGCGGAGGCTCTTTTTGAATTAGAGCCTCAATGCTGATAGTGTGGGCCGCCAAAATTCGGGTCACGTCGGCCAGTACGCCGGGTTTGTCTTCGGCGGTCAAACGCAGGTAGTACGCGGTTTTGATCGCATCGGCCGGCAATACCGGAATGTCGGCGATAGCGTCGGGCTGGAAGGCCAGATGCGGAACCCGGTTTTCCGGGTCGCTGGTCATTGCCCGCACCACATCGACCAAATCGGCCACCACGGCCGAAGCGGTAGGCTCGGCGCCGGCGCCGGCGCCGTAATACAAAGTCGGGCCGACTGCGTCGCCGCAGACCAGCACCGCATTCATCACGCCGTCGACATTGGCGATCAACCTGCGTTTCGGAATCAAGGTCGGATGCACGCGTAGCTCGATACCATCCTCGGTTTTGCGGGCGATGCCCAGATTCTTGATTCGATAGCCCAGGGCTTCGGCGTATTCGACGTCCAGCCGGGTGATCTTGGTGATGCCTTCGGTGAAGACCTTGTCGAACTGCAACGGAATCCCGAAAGCAATAGAGGCCAGGATAGTCAGCTTATGACCGGCGTCTATGCCCTCGACGTCGAAAGTCGGATCTGCTTCCGCATAACCCAAGGCTTGCGCCTCGGCCAATACGTCGGCAAAGTCGCGGCCCTTGTCGCGCATTTCGGTCAGAATGTAGTTGCCGGTGCCGTTGATAATGCCCGCCAGCCATTTGATACGATTGCCGGCCAGACCTTCGCGAATGGCCTTGATGATCGGTATACCGCCGGCCACCGCCGCCTCGAACATCACCATCACCCCCTTCTTGCTGGCCTCGGCGAAGATTTCGTTGCCGTGCAGGGCAATCAGGGCTTTGTTGGCGGTGACCACGTGCTTGCCGTTGGCGATGGCGGACAACACCAGTTGTTTGGCCATGTCATAGCCGCCGATCAATTCGACCACGACATCGATATCGGGATCGTTGACGATTTCGAACGGATCGGCGGTCAGCGCAATACCCTGGGTATCGCAAATCCGTTTCTGAGCCAGATGACGCGCGGAGGCTCGACTAACCACAATTTCTCGTCCCGCCCGGCGCGCGATTTCCTCGGCATTCCTTGTTAGTACGTTGACGGTGCCGCCACCGACAGTCCCCAATCCCAAAACCCCTACTTTTACCGGCTTCAAACCTGACTCCTAGCGTTAAACCCAAAATGGCGCGGATTATACTACGTTGTCCTTCTTCAGCATATTACGGATGCTGCGCAAGGCTTGCCGGGTCCTATGTTCGTTTTCGATCAAACTGAAACGAATATGGTCGTCGCCATGCTGACCAAAACCAACCCCCGGCGAAACCGCCACCTTGGCATCGATGATCAGTTTTTTGGCGAATTCGATCGAACCCATCTCGCGGTAGGCTTCCGGAATCTTGGCCCAAACGAACATGGTCGCCTTGGGTTTTTCCACGTGCCAGCCCATCGCATTCAGGCCGTCGCACAATACATCGCGGCGCACCCGGTACATTTCGCAAATTTCCTTGACGCAATCCTGCGGACCTTCCAGCGCGGTGATCGCCGCTACTTGAATCGGGGTGAAGGTGCCGTAATCCATATAGGACTTGATCCGGGTCAACGCGGCGACCAAGGTCGGATTGCCGCACATGAATCCGACACGCCAGCCCGGCATGTTGTAACTTTTGGACAGCGAGAAAAATTCGACCGCGATGTCCTTGGCACCTTCCACCTGCAAAATCGACGGCGCGACATAACCGTCGAATACGATGTCGGCGTAGGCGATGTCATGCACGATCCAGATATTGTGTTCCTTACAGATCGCCACCACTTTCTCGAAGAAATCCAGCTCCACGCACTGGCAAGTAGGATTGCCCGGAAAGTTCAGGATCAACATTTTCGGCTTGGGCCAACACTCGGCGATGCCCTTGCGCAATTCCTCGAAGAAATCGGTACCGGGCGTCAGCGGCACGTGGCGTATATCGGCGCCAGCTATCACCACACCGTAAGGATGGATCGGATAGGCCGGATTCGGTACCAACACTACGTCGCCAGGTCCCAAGGTCGCCAGCGCCAGATGCGACAAACCTTCTTTCGAGCCTATGGTAACGATGGCTTCGGTGTTGAAATCCAGATCGACATCGAAACGATTTTTATACCAGCCGCAAATGGCCTTGCGTAAACGGGGGATACCCTTGGAAACGGAATAACGGTGGGTATCGTCGCGCTGGGCAACTTCCAGCATTTTATCCAGAATATGCTTAGGGGTCGGCTGATCGGGGTTGCCCATGCCGAAGTCGATAATATCCTCGCCCTCGGCACGCGCCTTGGCTTTCAGTTCGTTGACGATATTAAAAACGTAAGGAGGGAGACGACTGATGCGATGAAATTCTTCCATTAATGACTCTTGAGATTCGGGTTTGAAGACAACTTGTAAGCAAGGCCGGCTAAGGTACTGTTGTTACAGAACATTGTCAATTTGTAACTATTCGCTGCCTGCCACGGGACCGGTTCATAATAACCAGCCCCACTATTTCGAACGCTGCACGAAGATGATGAAGCACGGATTGCAATTCAACAGACCTCCTGAATCAAAAAGTTCGATCCGGACGGCGGCATGCACCGACTACACTTCGTATGCAGAAATAGCCAAACAGCGTTTCACGATCAAGGTGATCGGACTATCTCTGCACAACCGATTTATTTGCTTGAGCACCAAGCCATTCTAACTGACTGTTAAGTTTTCCTGACTGGCAAGATGCTTAGGCTAAGGATTTGGTTGGAAATAATTCCTTGAATTCATTGTAGGGGCGAATGTATTCGCCCCTACAAGACCATCAGATATCGGGAACTTATTTTTGACGGAATCCTGCCTTCGAATTAGACACCTACCAGGGCGGTACGAAGCCCATTTTCGCCTGGGATGTTCCAGACTGAATCGCCGATTATTTTTTGGTCATGAAAAAATAAACCGTTTGGCACTTTAACACCATTTGATTGCCGCTTTTTTCGATAGCCTCGCAGGCTTCCATTTTGGAACGGCCCGGGGCCGCTTGTTTGACTAATTTGCCGTCTTCAACCGAATAGTTTAATACTGCTCGCAGATTGTCGACGCGGGCGTGCGAGTCGGATTCGTGAGTCAAGCCTTCTATGGTTCCATCATTTTTAATGGTCCAGGTGGTATTCGAGCTTCTGGCATTGCTGCCGTCACTGTTGGCTGATTCTTTATCGATTCTCCAGGTCCCCAACAGATCGGCTTGAGTTAACTTAACTTCCGCCGCCGCGGAAAAAGATAACAGCATCAGGACGATAACGGGAAGTTTTTGAATTTGCATGGTGAAGGCCTTATTGAGTCATTTCAAATGAAAGGGGGATTGTAACACAGCCCCGAACGCGGGCTTCGACTCCGATCGACCAACGGCGCGGCAACCGCATCGTATTCACCAATGGCCTCGCCCATTAAATCAGTTGGTATATTTAACCACCACCGCCTCGGACGATAAAAACTTGCGCAGGCGAATCAGCAGTTCGTCGCTTGGCCG
Organism: Methylomonas sp. LL1; assembly: GCF_015711015.1. Lineage (NCBI taxonomy): Bacteria > Pseudomonadati > Pseudomonadota > Gammaproteobacteria > Methylococcales > Methylococcaceae > Methylomonas > Methylomonas sp. LL1. The sequence continues at coordinate 919,486 of NZ_CP064653.1, read as the reverse complement.
GACCCGCCAGCTATCGCCCAATTGCAGGCTAGTCTTGGCCGTGCCGGTTGAATAATCGATCGTTACCGGACATTGACCGCCGCAAAAAGGCTCAACAATCCTGCGCAGTTCCTCGACAAACCGACGTTGCGGCGGCCATTGCGCCGCATCCCAAGTCAAGACGATGCCGCGGGCGAACATTTCTCGCGCCTCTTCGATGCTGTAAAGCTTCTCGGCGGTCATCCGCAAACTGTTGCTAAAGTCGTCCATTGCCAGCGAGCCTTCGGCAACCAGGATGGTGTCCTTGGCCAACAGGTTGCGGTATTTGTCGAAAATACCGCTGAACGCCGCCACTTCCAGACGTCCGGTACGGTCATCCAGGGTCGCGAAGCCCATCATCTTGCCCTGTTTGGTCTGACGGGTACGCATGTCGACAATCAGACCCGCGACGCGAGCTTCCATCTTGCCCCGCGCGCGGCCGGCATCGACTTCCAGGCCACCCAGCGTACCGTGGGTGATATGCTTCAATTCCGGCAGATATTCGGCAATCGGGTGACCGGTCAGGAACAAGCCCAACGTCAACTTTTCCGCTTCCAGTCGTTCTTTTTCGGTCCAGGCCTCGACTTCAGTCGAATAGGCCTCGGTTTCGTTTTCGCTGGCCTCGACCTCGACGCCCAACCCGAATAGGTCATTCTGACCGGCTAGCGCCATCTTGCCATGCTGCTCGGCGACCCGCAGCGCGGTGGTCAGTTCGGCCAAGTGCGCGGCGCGGTTGGGATCGATAGAATCCAAGGCCCCTGCCCTGATTAATGCTTCCAGCACCCGGCGATTGACCTTGCGTAAATCGACACGCTTGCACAAGTCGTAGAGGCCGGAATAAGGGCCGTTGGCGTTGCGTTCTTTGAGCAAATCGTCGATGGCGTTTTCGCCGACGCCCTTGATCGCACCGATGCCGTAAACGACCTGGCCCTGGTCGTTGACGGTAAAATGGAAATCGGATAGGTTGATGTCGGGCGGCCGGATTTGCAACTTCATTTCCCGGCATTCCTCGATCAACACCACCACCTTGTCGGTGTTGTCCATGTCCGACGACATCACCGCCGCCATGAAGGCAGCCGGGTAATGCGCCTTCAGCCAGGCGGTCTGATAGGCCACCAGCGCATAGGCGGCCGAGTGCGATTTATTGAAACCGTAGCCGGCAAACTTCTCCATCAAATCGAAAACGTAGGTGGCGATGCCGGCGTCGATCTGGTTGGCCACCGAGCCCGACATGAATTTTTCCCGCTCCTTGGCCATTTCCTCCGGCTTTTTCTTACCCATCGCCCGCCGCAGCATGTCGGCACCGCCCAAGGTATACATCGCCAATTCCCGGGCGATTTGCATCACCTGTTCCTGGTAGAGAATAACGCCATTGGTCGGCTTCAGGATCGGTTCCAGCAAGGGGTGGGCGTATTCGGCCTTGGCGCCGTGCTTGACGTTGATGTAGTCGTCGACCATGCCCGATTCCAAGGGGCCGGGCCGAAACAGCGCCACCAAGGCAATGATGTCGTCGAAACAGTCGGGTTTCAGTTTCTTGATCAGCGCCTTCATGCCGCTGGACTCGAGCTGGAACACCGCCGTGGTCTGGGCGTTTTTTAGCAGCTCGTAACTCGGCAGATCGTCGCGCGGGATCTGGCTGATGTCGACTGGCGGCTCACCCCGTTGCGCACGCTGGCGGTTGATGGTCCGCAGCGCCCAATCGATGATGGTCAGAGTTCTTAAACCCAAGAAGTCGAATTTGACCAGACCGACCGCTTCCACGTCGTCCTTGTCAAATTGGGTGACGAGGTTGCCGCCACCCTGCTCGCAATAGAGCGGCGAAAAGTCGGTCAACTTGGTCGGCGAAATCACCACGCCGCCGGCGTGCTTACCGGCGTTGCGCGAGATACCTTCCAAGGAGCGCGCCATGTCGATCAACTGTTTGACCTCTTCCTCGGCGTCGTACAACTCTTTCAGCTCGGGACTTTCCTTCAGAGCCTTGTCCAGCGTCATGCCGATTTCGAACGGAATCAACTTGGCCAGACGGTCAACAAAGCCGTAAGCGTGCCCCATCACCCGGCCGACATCGCGGATCACCGCCTTGGCCGCCATCGAACCGTAGGTGATGATCTGCGACACGTGGTCGCGGCCGTAATGGCGCGCCACGTAGTCGATCACCTCGTCGCGCCTATCCATGCAGAAGTCGATATCGAAGTCGGGCATCGATACCCGTTCCGGATTTAAGAAACGCTCGAACAGCAGATCGAATTCGATAGGATCGAGGTCGGTAATCTTCAACGCATAGGCCACCAGCGAGCCGGCACCGGACCCCCGTCCGGGGCCTACCGGAATATCGTTGTTTTTGGCCCACTGAATGAAGTCGGCGACGATCATGAAGTAGCCGGGAAAACCCATCTGCACGATCACGTTCAGCTCGATTTCCAGCCGTTCGTCGTAGACCTTGCGGTTTTCTTCGAAGCTGCCCTTGCCTATCGGCGGATGTTGCCGCAGACGTTGTTCCAGGCCATCGCGCGAGGCTTGCTTGAAATAATCGTCCAGCGTCATGCCTTCCGGCACGGGAAAATCCGGCAGGTAGTTTTTGCCCAGCGTTAGTTCGACATTGCAGCGTTTGGCGATTTCGACGCTGTTTTGCAGGGCTTCGGGAATGTCGGCGAATAGCTCGGCCATTTCCTCGGCGCTACGCAGATATTGCTGGTCGGTGTAATTTTTCGGCCGGCGGCTGTCGTCCAACACCCGACCTTGATGAATACAAACCCTGACTTCGTGAGCATCGAAATCGTTTTTGCCGATAAAGCGTACGTCATTGGTGGCAACCACCGGCAAATCCAGCTCGGCGGCCAGATCGACCGCCAGCTTGATGTAGCGCTCCTCGTCGCTTTTACCGACCCGTTGCAGCTCCAAATAAAAGCATTGCGGAAACAGTTCGTTCCAAAATTTTGCGCACTGTCTGGCTTGTTCGGCGTTTTCAGCCAGCAGAGCCTGGCCGATGTCGCCCTCCATCGCCCCCGACAAGACAATCAGACCCTCGTGGTTTTGTGCAATCCACTCCTTTCGCAACATCGGAATACCTTGATGCTGTCCAAGCTGATAGCCTTGCGAAATCAATTCGGTCAGCGTCACATAACCCTGTTTATTGCGGGCCAACAGAGTCAACCGGAAGGGCGACGCCGGTTCGTCATCGTTGAAAACCAGCACGTCGGCGCCCATCAAGGGTTTGATGCCGGCGCCTTGGGCAGCCTTGTAAAACTTGACAAGCGAGAACATATTGCTCTGCTCGGTGATCGCGGCGGCGGGCATGCCGTAATCCGCCAGCTTTTTCACCAGCGGTTTGATCCTGACGATACCATCGACCAATGAAAATTCGGTATGGATCCTGAGATGGACGAAAGTCGGATGCATGACGTTCTAAGCGAGAATTTTTTTGACCGGCGCAAACGATGCCCGGTGCTGGGGCGTAACGCCGAATTGATGCAAGGCCTGTAAGTGCAATTGGGTGGGATAGCCTTTATGAACCGAAAATTGATAGCCGGGATAAAGCCTATCCAACACCTCCATTTCGGTGTCGCGGGCGACCTTGGCGAGAATGGAAGCGGCGGAGATTTCGGCTATCAGCAAATCGCCCTGAACCACGGCCTCGCCGGGGCAATCCAGATTAGGTAGACGGTTACCGTCGACCTTGACGAAATCGGGTTTGTACTGTAATTGCGAGAAAGCCCGCTGCATGGCCAGCATGGTGGCTTGCAGGATATTTATGCGGTCAATTTCGCTGGCTTCGGCACGGCCGACCGCCCAGGCCAATGCCGAACATCTGATCTGTTCGGCCAGTACGGCACGGCGTTTTTCGCTGAGTTTTTTCGAATCGGTCAAGCCGGTAATAGGCTTGGCCGGATCGAGAATCACCGCCGCCGCGACCACGGGGCCGACAATACAACCTCGCCCTACCTCGTCGATACCGGCAACGCGCGAGGGATTATCGGAGAATGCCGCGGGTAACATTACGCAGAAAACTGACCATATTCGATAGCTCGTTGCTTTCGCCGGCCATGCCTTCCATTTCTTCGATCGCGTCTTCCAGGCGCAAATTGTTTTTGTACAGAATCTTATAAGCCTGGCGGATTTGCCGAATCACCTCGGGTGACTTGCCGTTACGTTCCATACCGACCGAGTTGATGCCGTGCGGACGCGTCGGGCGGCCACCCACCATCACATAGGGCGGAATATCCTGAGTAATCGCACTGCCCATCGCCGAAAAGCTGTATTCGCCGATCTGGGTAAATTGATGCACCAAGGTGAAACCGCCGAGTATCGCATGATCGCCGAGATGTACGTGCCCGGCAATCGAGGCGCCATTAGCCATGATCACATGATCACCGATCACGCAATCGTGGGCAACATGGGTGTAGGCCATGAACAGGTTGTCGTCGCCTATCAGCGTCACCCCCTGATCCTGTTGGGTACCACGATGCATGGTACAAAATTCGCGGATTACGTTTCGGTCGCCTATTTCCAGCCTGGTAATTTCATCGGCATATTTCTTATCCTGCGGATCTTCACCTATCGAGGTAAATTGATAAATGACATTATCTTTACCGATGCTGGTCGGCCCCTTGATCACTACATGCGGGCCGATTTCGGTTCCGGAGTCGATCTGCACATCCGGACCAATCACCGAAAAAGGGCCGACCTTGACGTCATCGGCCAATTCGGCATTGATATGAACCACCGCGCGTGGATCGATCATTTAGTCCACCACCGCGGCGCACATGATTTGCGCGCTGGCCGCCAGTTCGCCATCGACTTCGGCGCGACAGTCGAATGACCAAAGATGGCGCTTATGTTTAAGGTAGGTCACTACCAAGCGTAACTGATCGCCGGGAATGACTTGTCTTTTGAAACGGGCATTGTCGATACCGGCCAGAAAATACGTCGTGCCTTTTTTGCCTAGGTTAGCATCGCTTTGCGCGGTCAATAGGGCGGTGGCTTGCGCCAGGGCTTCCATGATCAACACGCCGGGCATGATTGGCTTGTTGGGGAAATGGCCCTGAAAAAAAGGCTCGTTGAAAGTGACGTTTTTGATACCCAGCAGCTTCACACCCGGCTCGCACTCGATGACTCTGTCAACCAAGAGAAAGGGATAGCGATGAGGCAGGAGTTCCTGGATTTGTAATATATCGAGTTTGCCTGTCATTGAAATTTTAAGCAGGTAAGAAGATCGGCCGGATGCCCGCAACGGTTGCGGTATCCGGCATTATGCATGGCAACGCCGGCGAGCCGGCGCTTAATTTATTGCGACAAGGTTTCCAGCTTTTGCTGAACACGGCTGGTGACGTCGATTTGATCGTTGGCGTAAATCACGCCATCGGTCAACAGCAAGTCAAAAGACTCTTCCTTGGCCAGGGCTCTGACGGCTTCCACGATACGTTTTTGCAAATTGCCCAACTCTTCGTTTCTGCGCATATTGAAGTCTTCGCTGAACTCCTGTTGCGCTCTTTGCGCGTCGCGTTTCTTATCCAGAATGTCCTTTTCCAATCTACGGCGTTCTTCTTCACCCATCACGGCGGAATCCCTACCCAGTTTTTCTTCCATGCTCTTGATTTCTTTTTGCTGGGAAACCAGGGCTTTATCGCGAGGAGAAAATTCAGTTTCCAACCGGGATTTGGCATTTGCAGCCTGAGGCGCCTTTTCCAATACTTTGGCCACATTCACAAAACCGATTTTCAGTTCAGCGTGGCTCGCGCCGGCAACCAACATCAGCATTAAAAACAACGAAATTCTACTTTTCATGAGTACAACCATCTCCGGGTTAGATTTTTTGAGGGATTTAGAACAAAACACAATGTTGAATTATAGGGCAAAAACGAAGCGGTCCAAACTAAAATCCTGAACCGAAGGTAAACTGGAAGTTCTGCACATCATCCGTACTGGATGCATTAAACGGTTGAGCCACACTGACCGCTATGGCGCCAAAAGGTGAAAGCCACTGCCCCGACAAGCCCGCCGAATAACGCATATTGTTGAAATTTAAACCATCGCTGATATTACCGGCATCGACGAAAGAACCTATCCGGACCGATTTCACATCGCTTAGGAACGGCACCGGAAAGAACAACTCAGCCTTGCCCAGGATTTTGCTGGAGCCGCCAAAAGGTCTGGGATTTTGGCCACTGCCCGCCTGGGGAGTATCCAGTGGCCCTAGGGTATTATCCCTGAACCCCCGAACCGAGGTCGAGCCACCGCCATAATAATGCTCAAAGAACGGCAAGGCATCGGTACCGCCATAGCCATCACCATAAGCGATTTCGCCCAACATTCTCAAGGTAAAATCACTGGCTAACGGAAAATAGTGCTCTTGCTTGTAACCGACCTTGAAATATTCGAGATCGCTGCCCGGTACCGTGGCCAAAGCCGAAAATCGCTGCTGCCCGCCACGGGTGGAAAACACCGCCCTATCCAGGGTATCATGCGACCAGCCCAGGCCAGTCGATAGCGTCATGAAACTATCGCCGTTGTCGCGGATAAAGTCGACAATTTCTTGCGGCGAATAATCGGTGTCGGAAACACTGGTGTTTTTCAGGTCGACATCGAATCCCAGATTATCGAATTCGTTCAGCGGAATGCCGAAGTTAAAGCCGGCATTCGCCACGTCGGTGTTATAGCGCGAGATATTGGCCTGATAGCCGTCGCGCGAGGTGTAGCCCACATCCCAGCCCAGGCTGACACCATCCAGCGTGAAATAAGGATCACGGTAGCCGAAGTTATAACGGGTTAAAATACTGCTGTTGTTAAAGGCAAAATTGACCCGCTTACCGGTACCGAAAATATTATCCTGGGAAATGTTGGCATTGAAAATCACGCCCTGCACCTGCGAATAACCAATACCGGCCTGTAGATTTCCCGAGGCTTTTTCCTTGATCGAATAATTGACATCGATCTGGTCCGCCGCCCCGACGACCGGCGGCGTTTCGACGCCGACCTCCTCAAAATATCCCAAGCGGTCCAGACGGGTTTTAGAGCGTTCGATCTTACTGCTGGCCGCCCAACTGGACTCCATCTGCCGCATTTCCCGCCGTATGACTTCGTCCCGGGTTTTGGTATTGCCCTTGTAATTGATCCTATGCACATAGACACGCTTGCCCGGATCGACGAAAAAAGTCATGACCACGGTTTTAGCAGGCTCGTTGATTTCCGGCACCATGTTGACGTTGGCGAAGGTATAGCCTTCATCGCCCAAGCGATCGGAAATTGCTTTAGAGGTTTCGGTGGCGTTTTTACGTGAAAATATCTCGCCCGGCCCGACTTTGACCAATTTCACCAATTCCTCCGGATCCACTACCAGTTCGCCGGAAAGCTTAACTTTTTCCAGCATGTAGACGTCGCCTTCCTTGACGTTGATGGTGATATAAATTTCTTTTTTATCGGCGGTGATGTCAACCTGAGTGGATTCGATCGAGAAATTGATGTAACCGCGATCCAGATAATACGAACGCAGTTTTTCCAGATCGGCGGAGAGTTTTTGCTTGGAATACTGATCGTCCTTGGAATAAAAGGACAAAAAGTTGGTAGTGCTGAGTTCGAAGTCTTTCTTTAAATCATCATTGCTGAACGCCCTGCTGCCGACGATGTTGATTTGTTTGATTTTGGCGACCCGACCCTCGGATATATCGATATGAATCCCAACCCGATTTCGGGTCAGTTCGGTGACTTCCGTCTTGATTTTTAAGCCGTATTTACCGTGGCTGAAATATTGGCGGCGCAGTTCCTGCTCTACTTTGTCGAGAATTTGCTTGTTATAAACCTTGCCTTCAGCCAAACCGATTTTCTTTAACGCGTCGGCCAGGTCTTCTTTTTTAATATCCTTGTTGCCTTCGATGACGATCTTGGCAACCGATGGCCGTTCGACCACGTTGACCACTAACGTGCCACCTTGACGTTCCAGCGTAATGTCCTTGAAAAATCCGGTATTGAACAGCGCCCTGATCGCCGCGCCTTGTTTGTCCTCGGAAAACGTTTCTCCAACGGCCACCGGCAAATAGTTGTAAACCGTACCCGCTGAAATTCTTTGTAACCCTCTGACCTGTATGTCTTCAACTACAAAACTACTGGCAAGAGCCGCCTTGCCGGTCAGCATACTCAGCACTAGTACTTGTAAAAGCGGATTTTTTTTCACTCATTCGACCAGAAAAAATAGATAGGCGCGATTGTATCATGCGGTTTGAGGTTTACAGACTGTTGAATCAGCGAATCTTCATCAATTTGGCCTAAAAAATGCTTTTATTTTTTAGTTTCAAGTACAAGCAAAAACAATAAAAACAAACTAACAAAAAAGCGTTGTTACCTATTGATAATTATGAACTAAATAAGACTCGCCAAACGGGAATCAGGCAAAAGTATTGCCTATTAGGGTCCGATAAGCCGCGCGCGCATAGTCTGCTTCCAACGCTACGTTTTCAGCGGAAGAACTAGAACTGATACCACCGGCGCCTTTAACGGCAACAATCGCCCGTGCGTCATCCAGTGTATAGACGCCCGCCACCGAAACTCCGTGCCATGGCGCAATCAGGCTATAACAGGTATTCAACCAGGCCGGTTCCGTCGGCTCATAACCGTTTATCAAGCTTACCACCGCCAGGGCGCAAGACTTGGCTTCGGAATTGGCGGCAAACGCCGACTTGGGGATAGGCGCGAAATGCGCCGCATCGCCTATCACGTGGATAAACTCATCAAAAACCGATTGACTGGTTTGCGGCTTGACCGGACACCAACCGGACTTATCGGTCAAGCCGTTTTCCAGCGCAAGGGCGGCGGCCGTTTGCGGCGGAATGATATTCAGCACATGCCCGCTGAAACGATCGCCAAATTCGCTGATCAAGGTTTTATTGCCTTGTTCGAATTGAGTGATCGGATTATCGGCCAGACAATGCCATTCAATCAGACTGTTGGCCGTACCGTAACCGTAATGTCTAGTCCAGCCGGCCTCGAATAAACTCTGTTTGGAAAAGCTACGTTTGGGATCGAGTATCAGGATTTTCGACCGGGGCTTATATTGCTTCAACCAATGCGCCATCATACTGGCCCGCTCGTAAGGCCCGGGCGGACAACGGTAAGGATCGGGCGGCGCGGCGATGATAACCACCCCTCCATCCGGCATGGTTTGCAATTGCCGCATCAACAGCAGGGTCCCAGGACCTGCTTGCCAAGCATGCGGAAAGCTTTCCGCGGCAGCCTGATCATAACCGGCCATGGCATCCCATCTAAAAGCGATGCCCGGCGACAGTATCAAGCGGTCATAGCAAACACTTTGCCCATCTGTCAGCCTCAAGCGCCGGCGTGCCGGCTCAATTTCGGCGACGGTTGCGGCCATGCGCTCGACGCCATACCGGCCGTGCAAATCCCGAATATCAAGAGTCAGTTTGTCCAACGAGGTCAAGCCGGCAAACAACCAGTTACTGGCCGGACAGGTGGTGTAATGGGATTTCGGTTCGATCAAAGTCACTCTGATGCCGGCATCCAGTAAACGGATGGTTTTGGCCGCGGTCGCCCCGCCGAAACCAGCGCCCACCACCACCACATGCGCCGTTGGCGTCTTGCGAAGCAGGTTCTGGCAACCTGCCAAGGACAAACCGGCGGCCGTGGTTAGACCTTGCAAAAAGTGCCTGCGGGATAATCCGGCCATCGCTCAAGGCCGGCTCAGGTAGCTCGCTAGCGCCGCCAACTCGCTATCGCTGAAGCCCTTGGCAATCCTAGGCATCAGGGTAGCCGGTTTTTTATCGTATTTGAAATCCAACAAGACTTGCAGTAATTGCCGTTCGGATAAAGCCGTCAACGACGGAATGCTCTTCGCATCGGCTGGTGAATCGGCTTGATGGCAATTCATGCAGTTCATCGCGATCAACCGCGCATCAACCTCGGCCAGGACAGGAAAAACGATGAAAGTCAACCACAAAGCCCCCGCAAACTTCATCGCCATCCTGATTAGCGCTTGACCTGCTTTTGTCGAAACACTTCGTACATCAACACGCCGGCCGCCACCGATACATTCAAACTTTCGACCTGCCCCGCCATTGGAATCTTGACCAAAAAGTCGCAATGCTGCCGGGTCAAATGCCGCATGCCGCTGCCTTCGGCACCCATCACCAAGGCCAGCGGCATATCCAGTTTCATGTCATAGAGGGTTTGTTCGGCTTCGCCGGCCGCGCCCATGATCCAGATGTTTTGTTCCTTTAACCAGCGCAACACCCGAGCTAGATTGGTTACCTGATAGACCGGCACGGTTTCGGCCGCGCCGCTGGCGACTTTGCAAACCGTCGGTGTAATACCGGCGGCGTTATCCTTGGTCACAATAACCCCATGCGCACCAACCGCATCGGCGGTGCGCAAACAGGCTCCCAGATTGTGCGGATCTTGCACCTGATCCAACACCAGATAGAACGCCATTTCGGCCAGGGCTTCCACGTCCCGCTTCAGTTGGTCTTCACTCCGCATGGCCGGCAATTCCACCGACACAATAATGCCTTGATGATTTTTTCCCTCGGCCATGCGTTCGAGTTTTTTACGTTCGGTTTTTTCCGGCTGTATCCCTAGCGCGGCCAGATCATCGATGACCTGTTTCAAACGGGCATCCTGCCTCTGGCTGTCAACCCAGGCCCGTAGAATCTTGTCCGGAGAATATTCCAAAGCGGCTTGCACCGCATGGATTCCGAAGAGTTGGGTTGAGCTCATGATTTACGGCGCCTTCTAGGCTTGGCTTTGGTTTTTGCGGCCGGCGGCTGATCCGAGGATTTTTTGCCTCGCGACGACTTGCTTGCCGAATTTTTTCCGGCTTTTTTGGTGTCTTTATTCGAGGCTATCAATTCAAAATCGATTTTTTTGTCGTCCAGATTTACCCGCACCACTTTTACCCGCACCAAATCGCCCAAACGATAGCGTACACCGCTGCGCTCGCCGTATAGCTGATGCCTGCCGGCGTCGAATTCGAAATAATCGTTATGCAAGGAAGCTATGTGCACCAAGCCTTCGACATAAATCGATTGCAGCTCGACAAAAAAACCGAAACCGGTGACGGCGGAAATGATGCCGGCAAACTCTTCGCCGATTTTGTCCATCATATACTCGCATTTCAGCCAGCTCACCACATCGCGGGTAGCATCATCGGCGCGGCGCTCGTGGGCGGAACAATGCTCACCCAGCACCACCATATCGGGATGACTGTAGTGAAATTCGGCCGGTTTTTTGCCGGCCAAGCAATGCCGAATTGCCCTATGCACCAACAAATCCGGATAGCGTCGAATCGGCGAGGTAAAGTGCGCATAGGCATCCAGCGCCAGACCGAAATGGCCCTTGGTATCGGGGCTATAAACCGCTTGCGACATCGAGCGCAACAAAATGGTTTGAATCAGATGAGCGTCTTTACGCTCTTTGACCGACTCCAGTAAATGCATGTAGTCCAGAGGCGTGGGCTGGGCGCCGCCACCGAGATGTAAACCGAGTTCGCTCAGAAAGGTTTTCAGGGCCAGCAGTTTTTCCGCGCCCGGACCATCGTGTATCCGTAATAAGCGCGGCATTTTCTTGCGGTTTAAAAACTTGGCCGCCGCCGTATTGGCGGTGATCATGAATTCTTCGATCAATTTGTGCGCGTCGTTACGCACCACTGGCACGATTTCAGAGATCTTGCGTCCGGCGCCAAATACGATGCGGGTTTCCTGGGTATCAAAATCCATGGCCCCACGCAATTCACGCTGGTGGCGCATGACTTTGTACAAACCATACAAATTCTGCAAGTGCGGCATCAACCCGGCATATTTTTGAGCCAGTTTTTGATCGCCCTCCACCAGCATCTTGGCTACCTGGGTATAGGTCAGCCGGGCATGCGAGCGCATCACGGCTTCAAAAAACCGAGAACGCAAGACATTGCCTTCTTCATTAATTAGCATTTCGCAGACCATGCACAAGCGATCGACTTCCGGATTCAACGAGCATAGACCGTTCGACAAAATTTCCGGCAGCATCGGTATGACTTTTTCCGGAAAATAGACCGAGGTGCTACGGTTTTGCGCTTCCGCATCCAGCGCGGTGTTGACCCGCACATAATGCGAGACATCGGCAATCGCGACCAGCAATTTCCAACCCTTGGCGGTTTTTTGCGCATAAACCGCATCGTCGAAATCGCGCGCATCCTCGCCGTCTATCGTCACCAACGGTAAATGGCGAATGTCCTCCCTACCCTGCTTGGCTTGTTCCGGCACTTGCGGGGTTAGGGATTTGATTTCTTCCAGCAAGGCGTCGGGCCATTGATTAGGCAAATCGTAGGAACGAATCGCCATTTCGATTTCCATGCCGGGTGCCATGTGCATGCCCAACACTTCAGTGACTCGGCCGATAGGTTGGCAATGCGCGGTGGGTTGCTGAACGATTTCGGCCACGACGATTTGGCCTTTTTTGGCATTGCCAATATCTTCGTTGGCAATCAGCACTTCATGAATGATTTTTTTGTTATCGGGTACCACACAGGCCACCCGGCCTTCGACAAAAAACCGGCCCACCACCTGATGCGTATTACGTTCGATTATTTCCACCACCGCAGCTTCGCGCCGGCCCTTGCGGTCGATACCGGAGACCCGAACAGTCACCCTATCGTTATGCATTAAAGGCTTCATTTCGCGCGGCGACAAAAATAAATCGTCACTGCCGTCGTCGGGCTTTAGAAAACCGAAACCATCCGGATGGCCCAACACTCGACCGGCAATCGTATTATGGCCATCGCCCAAACTGTATTTTTGCCGACTATTGAAGACTAATTGCCCATCTCGTTCCATCGCCCGCAGGCGTCTGCGTAATGCCTCCAGGGCATCGGCGCTTTCCAGACCGAATTGTTGAGCTATTTGTTGACGGCGTAGGGGTTTGCCGGCTTGCTGGATAAGCTGAAGTATCAGCTCGCGGCTGGGGATCGGGTTTTCGTATTTCTCGGCCTCGCGCTGAGCGTAAGGATCTTCGAGCGTTTTAAAATCAGTTTCCTGATCGTGGTTTTCTGTCATTTATTTTCATTGAATAAAACTTTGGCCGGGACTGGCGGGTGGCTGCCGCAAGACAGCTTCGTAAGTTAGATAAAATCATAACCTTTTTTGCTTTCACTCTGTTGGGTGCGTTTTTCCATGATACGCCGGCATTCAAACTGCCAGTATCCCAAGCCGATATTTTTACGGCCATTAAGGATAATGGGGAAATTTTCATGACCCATGGTCATTCTAAGCACATCGCCATCTTTTATCATGAACGATTCCAGGATGATATAACTTCTTTCCTCGTTATGATGTTTAACCCCATACAACAAGGCTTTTCTGGGCTCGGATTCCGATGCCGCGTCCGGCTCCTGATAGGTCACCGAAAAAGACTGCTGCGCGATGATCGTGACCTCAAAGATCAGCTTATTATCCTGTTTGGGCAACTGAATTTTACAGACCACGCCCAGGCAACGTTGATGCGGCAATGCGTCGATTTTTCTAAAACTGACCAAGCTGCCGATCGATAACACCCCTTCTTTTTCGAAACAGCAGAACAACGCGCGATCCGAATAGGTTTCGGCTAGGATTTCCAGGTCGGCGGAAGCCTCTTGACGGGTATCCTGCAATTCATGCGTAGCATCCAGTCCGATCGCCAGATAACGATTCAATCGATCGGTAAAAAAAGCCGTGCCTTGCGGTTCATTACCTTGCCAGCGCTGCATCAGATAGTCGAATAGCTCGGCGGATAGTTTTTGATTGTCGCTTTTACGGACCTCCAATGAACTGAAGCGCGCCTCATCCTTGCTGCAAAACTTCTCGGATTGCTTGATAAGTTTGAGCAACTTGCTCAGATTCAGATACAGCTTGACCGACTCGGTCCGGCTATCCTTTTCGGCGCTTTCGGCCGCGAAAAAACTCGGCGGCAAATCCTCATCCGCCAATATCACGCACTGCGTAGCCTGATCGGCTATCGCTTTTCTTTCGATGACCACCAGATCGCTGATTTTTTCGATGAACTCATACACCAACTGAAACTCTTTTTGCATCAATCCGAACGGATAGGCCAAACTCAACAACAAGATTTGTTTATAGCTATCTTCAACACTACTCGACTTGCTGAACATACCGGCCTGGTCGCTGACACGAGTATTTTCCTTGCCTAGTTTGGAGGCCAGTCTATACAGCGAATGCAGATCAAACCATATCCATTCCGGCACCGGATAGCCCATCATGTAATGGCTGATAATGATGCCGCTCAAACCCTTAATCGACCGTTGTATCGATAATGCGGTATTTTTGCCTTGCAACCAACCGACTTCGCGCCGAGTCAGATCGCGAGCCACACTCCAGTAACCGATGGTGAATTGTTTTTCAATCACCACTACCAACGAAAATATCTTTTTTTCAATTTCGCCTTTCGGAAAACCGGATTTGATCAACCTGGAACGCAAATACTCTTCAATCATTAAAAACTGCTGCCTGAGTAACTCCAGTGCATTCAGGCGATTGGCGGTGGTCATTTTCAATGAAATCAAATCATTGATTAAATCCTGAAACAAACGCGTAGCCAGGCCGGGATTAGCCGAAGGCAATTCCGCAACCCATTGCCGCAATGCCGGTTCGGCAAAAGTGGCGACTAATTGCGGATCGTTTTTTTGCTCGGGAATGACCAGAAAAAAAGAGTTTTTCACACACTGTCCAAAGTCATGGATTAAGCAAACAATCGTTTTTTTAGCCTGATAGGCGAATGCGGATCATTGAAAAAACTCAAAGCTTTATCAAATTCGAAATAAAAGAATGCTTGCTGAAAATACATTGCTTGCTGCTATCAGGGGTTAGTGGCAGTCGAAAAACATCAGTTGAAAATCTAAAATTCCGTGGCCGTTAAAGGTTTTGCACCGGCGGATGCTCGCCCAACAGGCCATGCCTGGGTAGGAGCGTGAACAGCAAACTGGTGCGTCCACCTATTATGCCAATAACAAAACCGGCCTAGATATTACCGAGGCGATATGGTCAAGGCCCCAATGGTCACGCCAATATCCACTCCACGCCCATTACCCGATAAAGCCAGCGAAATCTCACCGGATGTCAACACCTGGGCATCGACTGATTTTGTCACGCCGGCATGTCCCTCAAACGCGGCATAATGGCCATAAATTTCATTCAGATTTCGCACTTCGGAAAACACGCCGGTGCCTTCGATTTCGGATTTGCCTATGGTGAAACCGATGCTTTTTGACGACAGCCCTACTTGCGCGCGTTGCCCGTTATTACAACTGATATGGCCGATGCCATCATATTGTTTGTAAACGAAAGACCAGCCGCTGAGTTTATAGGTCATGGTACAGGATGCCATTGATTGCGCCGCGGCAGGCATCGCGCCAGCCCCGAAAAAGGCGGCCACGGTCAGCGCCGGTAAAAGCCGGGAAAATCGAATGTTCATTTTATCTCCACGTATCCCGCGAAAAAGCGGAATTAAATTGCATGAATGGCCAATTATAGTACAAACCCAGCGCTGCCGGTCACGATGCCACGTTCAAGGATAAATGAGCGACAATCCCGCTCTCCGCATTTTCGTTACTTAACTCGGTTGCCAAAATATAGATTCGGCTTCTATCCACCCCGGCTTGCAAGGTCAAATATTTGGCAATATGGTTGGCGCGAGCTACCGCAAGATCGTTCAGACGCTGTGGTTCCGGCTGCATCATAGCCTCCAGTTCCTGACGAGCCTGATTATAAAAATCGGCAGCGGGGCTGCTTTTGATCCTAGGTTCGCCGAAAAGCGAATATTCGATTTTTTGCGGAAAAACCTCGGCGTAAAACTTGGCTAACAGCCTTTTATAATCCTGATCCGATAACTCGATATATTCGGAACGGACCTTTTCGCCCTTGTCGCGCAACTCGCCTGATTTCATTTTTTTCAAAATATCCGTCAGTGCGTCAAAACGCATGACCGGCCAGTCCCTAACCTCGTAGGCCACCCCTTTGATTTCCAAAACCAGTTCGGGCTTGGTGGTCAAGGCTTTGACGATGACATCCAACTTGGCGATTTCTTCCGAACTTAATTCCGCGCTACCAGCCGCAAAACTTATGGTACTAAGATCAGCTTCACTATCAAACAGGGACGCAATCGCCTTGAACGGCGCCGAGACCGTTTTGCTGATGACATTTACCATGACATCGGCCACCAACGAGCCAACGCTGAACTTCGGATCTTCCAAACTGCCGGTGATCGGAAAATCCAGATTGATTTTGCCATCGCCATCCTTCAACAACGCCACGGCCAACTCCAAGGGCAATGAGACAGCCTTGGGATTCTCGACTTTCTCGCCCAACACCAGCTGGTCTATGAATATTTTATTCTGCGCGGTCAGTAGGCTGTCTTTAATGGTGTATTTCAGATCAAGCGCCATCTGGCCCTTTTCTATCCGGTAACCGGCAAACTCAGCCATGTACGGCGTCACCAAAGGTAACGGCAGGTGGCTGAAGTTCAAGACAATATCGGAATCACCACTTTGAAATTGATAATTACCCTGAATCTTGACGCTGGCCAGATCGTGGACCTTGCCTTGCAGTTTCAGCTTGGCGGCCTTATCGGAATTCGAGGCAAAACCATCCACTTCTCCCGACAAGTCATTCATTTTTACCACGAAAGGCAATATCAACGAATAATCGGCAAAATCCGATTGTCCCTGTTTCAGCTCGATGTTGCCGATGGTAACCACCGGTTCAGCCGCCTTGCCGTTTTCTTTATCGATTTTGTTGTTATTTTTGGCTGACGACTTGCTACTGGTTTTAGCTACCAAAATATCGCTGATATTGTTAGTACCGTCTTTTTTGATCATGAACCGCGCATAGGGTTGATCGAAAATGACCTTGGCTAACTTGTAATCCTGCTTGGGCACATCAATGACCATTTGCTTGAGCTCCAAATTGGCCCATTTCACAAAGTCCTGATTTTTTGCCTTGTCGCGGGTAATCAAACTATCGATATTGGCATCGCCCTGATAGTTGACTTGAATGGCATCCGCCATGCTCAAGCGTAGGTTACCTTGAGTATTCAGTTCGCCATCGACCAACTCCAGGCGCACGAACGGATCAACATAGGTCTGGAATGTTTTCAGCTTGATCGCGCGCATGTCCAGCGCCCAATTAGCCGAGAATGGCGACAATCCAAGATCGCCACCGAACTTTAAACTGCCGGATTGATTGAATCGCGCACTAAATTCCAGCGGCACGCGGATGGCGTCGGCATTGCGATAGTCGTTTAGCGTGCAATTGAGTTCACTCAACACCATTTCCACCGGCTTGACCTGGCTGTGATCGGTAAACTCGATTCGATAATTGCTCAGCGCCAATGTGTCCAACTGGATTTGCCAGGGGGGGGCGGATTCGGCTACCGCGGGTTCCGCTTGCGAAGAGCTCTCCACGGCTTGATCAGTGAATAAAGCTTGGTAATTAACCTGCCCGTCGGCTTGCAACCAGGCTTTGATGTTGGCATCGCTGCTGGCAACGGAAGCAATACCGAGCTGTTGTTTCTGCAAATCCAGATGGATGCCGTTTACCGCCAACAGCGGCAGGTCGATCAAATGCGCGTCCTTGGATTTTTCGGTTAGCCCCAATTGCTTGACAACCACGGAGCCGTTGCTGACCAACACCTGCAAACCCGATTTCTGATTGCCGCCGAATACATAATCAGCTTGCAGTGACAACTGGCCATCGACAATTTCCAACGGCATTGCCTCTTGTAAAAACAGCCGCCAGATTTGAGTCAAGCCGACGCCGTCCAGATTGACATGCCCTTGCGAACCCAACGCGGACAGAGCCAGATCACCTTGTATATCCAAACCGCCGCCCGAAGCCAGTTTCAGACTCAAATTAAAAGCCGCCTTGTTATCCGGCAGTGTCGCAAGTTCGGAAATCGACAAATTAACCGGCAGCAAGGCTTCCTGTTTCCGCTGGCCGGACGAGGCGTCGGACCAGCTGATTTGGCCCTCCTCCAAACTGATTTGGTGGATCAAAACCGGCGGCGCGCCGGATTCGGACGTATCTTGCTTTTCCTGGCCGGATGCTGAAACCTTGTCGACCAAATCGCTGAAATTGAAACGGCCGTCCGCGCCGCGCTCGATATTGCCAACGGGTTTACGCAAGGTCAGGTTCGCCACAATCAGGCTTTTTTGCTTGACCGATTCAATCAGATCGACATCGACCGATAACGCCTCGAAGCTCAACAAGGCTTTGCCGTCCGCGGCCGGAAAATCACCCCCCTGAAGCTCGGCCTTCAACTCGAACGGATCGAAATGCACGGTCTGTAATTGCACCGTCCGACCACTCATTTCAGTCAGCAGTTTCGGCAGTTTGTCGGTCGCCAGTCTGGGTAGCAAATAAAATCCCGAAATGGCGTACAAACCGATTAATGCAACCAGGATGGCAGCCAATATCAGGATTTTTTTCAGCATTTTCGGCGGACTTTAATGCAGTTTATTCAAAAAATCGGCCTCGATTCGGCAGCCGCCCAGATCGGGGTAATCGGCTATATTCTGTTCAAAATCGCGGAATGTCGGGTGCTGAAAGCTTAAGCGGCTGATTTTGCCTTGAGCCACTTCAAACTCCAGCGCCCCGCCCTTTTCGCGCGGACTGCCGGGCCGGGTGGCAAACAGCAAAATCCCGATATTCGCCAAAGGCTGACCTTGATCCTGGGCCGGACGCACACAACTAAAACTCTCTACGTTCAACCCTACCATCACGTCGGCCAGTTTCGCGGCGTTGATGGCTACACCTTCGTCGGCAATCGGCGGCATTTGCAGCAAACTCTCCAAACCGAAATTGCTCAGGTGATTTTGCAGCAACACCGAACCGTTACCGTCCTTGGCGGTAAACAACAAGGGATACAATTGCCTGGCCATTTCGTCCTTATCGGGATGACTCAAGGCCGCCAATAACTGCCGCCCCAACGACTGAACCGAACTGATCACACCTTCTTTTTTCTGCCGGTTACTGGTCAAATTATCCCAATCTTCCACGGTGTTAACCGGCAACCGCATACTTTTCATCACCGCATAATCTTCGCTGGCCAGACAACCGGAAAAATCCTTGGCGCGATACTGTTCCAATACCCGCGGACGAATGGCGTCGGTCATTGCTTGTTGCGCCGTGATATTAAAGCTTTTCCAGTCGGGCGATGCTTTATCCAGGAAATAAAACAACACCGCATTGCGATCGAATTTATTGTATCCCATGCCTTTCATGACCAATTTCAAGCGCCGGCACTGGTTGACAATTTCGTCATAATCGCGCCAATCCGGCTTGAAATCCGGTCTATCGGCCGGATCGATTTGTTCGAATAATTGCCGGAGCGGTACTTCGCCGCTCACGGTCTTGATCGGCGTGCGCATCAATTCATCCAGCGACAAATCATGCGCGTCCGGAATGCCCTCGACCGAAGACTTCAACAACAACGATGGCACCAGTTCCGGATAAACCCGCATTTCGCCCAATAATTTGGTTTCGGAGGCCCACATTTTCAGCCCGCCATCCACCACTTCATAGACCGCCAACCGGCTTTGATTCAGACTGCCACCGTCGTTAGCCAGCACCACGCTGGCGGGCAAATTGTGCGTCTCGGAACTGTATTTGGCCGACGGCGACGGCTGCTTATTGCCAACAGGTTGCGCGGCGGCACTCTCGACCCAACTGCCGGCCAGTTTGCCCATCAAGGCAACCCCGGTGCCGACCCCGGTCAACATCATCAGGTTGCTGGCGGTATTGACATCGCCGACCAATTGGGAAAGATTGGCTTCGCGGCTGTTACTGGTCAAAAAGCTGTATTCAAGCGAGGTATCCTTGGCCGAATCCAATCTCAACCAAGGTGTCAGATAGGCCTTCTTGGTTTCCAGCTTGAAATTACATTTGCCGGTGGTGGCTTGGTATAAAAATCCGCTGGCCTCTTGCTTGTACTTGAGCGCGTCGTTGTGGATCTTGAACAATAGTGCCGCCGACATATCGCCGGTCTCGTAAGAGGCACCGACATCGCTACAACCGCCTTTTAGGGCGCTATCGCCCTTGAATTCAAACTCCGAGACCAGTTGCACATAGTAATCATCGGCACTGACAGCGGATTGCCCTTTCAGTGGTTTTAAAATAGAAGTTTCGGTTTTAGGATAATCGACAACGATTTGCCGACTGGTGGAGCAACCCGACAGCAATGCGCTGCCAAACAGGGCAAAATTGAGCAATAAGGCACGGCGTTTCAACATTAGTTATCCTCGAAGGTGACGCAAGCTTCGCCACAAACCCTCGGAGTTCCCTTTGCGAAGCGGATGGAATGATAAATTGAAGCAGGTATTGTGGCTATTGTTTTTGTAGGCGCGACGCGGTTTAACTGGCGTCTTGTTTGAATCGATGTATCAACCGGCGTTGTTTTTTGTTGGGCTTACGCTCGCGTTCGGAAGGGTGCTGCAACGCTTGTTGTTGCTTATGCAATTCCATTTGCCGCTGACGTTTGCCGATGCTGTCCTGATCTTCCTGGTACAGCAAGGACGCTTCCTTGGCGGGCCGACGCTGCTTGTTCAGATCGGTGACTTCGATTTCCCAGCTGTATTGATCTTTGTGTACCCTGATCAAATCGCCGATTTTGATGTTTTTGCCCGGTTTGCAGCGCTGGCCGTTGACATGCACTTTCCCGCCATTGACGGCGTCGGCCGCCAGGCCGCGGGTTTTGAAAAACCTCGCGGCCCACAGCCATTTATCGATACGAACTTCGGAGATTTCAGCCAAGAGGCAAGCCACTCTCCGCCCAGGTTTTAAAACCGCCGGCCATGCTGACCGCCTTTTCATAGCCCAGCTGATTCAAGGCCAAAGTCGCCAACGCGGAGCGGCCACCGGTTTGGCAGTACACCACGATATCCGCATTCTGCTTAGCTTGAAAATCCGGGTGACTGTCGATCTTGAATTCCAACAGGCCGCGTGGAATATTGACGGCACCGGGCAGATGTCCGGCCGCGAATTCGGCCGGCTCGCGGACATCAAGCACCAAACTGTTGTCCAACCAGCTTTGCGCGGTAGCGCTATCAATTTCCTTGATTTGTTGCTTAGCTGCGGCAACCATATCTTGCGCGGTTATGCTCATGTTAAATCTCCATTTGCCGTGAATATAAAATGCCTGCTTTCGATCAGGCTTCCATGTGTTTTTTTAATTCCTTGGGGATGGAAAACACCACTTTTTCTTCGATGCCTTTGTTCTCCCTGACTACAGTACTTTCTCCGCCCCATTCCTTCAACTGATTAATCACTTCCTGTACCAACACTTCGGGCGCCGAAGCTCCGGCCGTCACGCCAACCACCTCGATTCCCGCCAGCCATTCCTGTTTCATGTCCTTGTAGGTATCAATCAAATGGGCCGATTTGCCCAATTGCTCGGCAATTTCGCGTAAGCGGTTGGAATTGGAACTGTTCGGTGACCCTACCACTAAAATTAAATCCGAAATCTTGGCCAAGTCATGCACGGCATCTTGACGGTTTTGGGTGGCGTAACAAATGTCGTCCTTTTTCTGTTCCTTGATGGAAGAAAACCGTTCGCGCAAGGCGTCGACCATGACCTTGGTATCAGTCATCGACAAGGTGGTTTGAGTCACATAAGCCAGATTATCCGGATTATTGACCTTCAGGTTTTTGACGTCTTCCGGGGTTTCCACCAAATAAATATCACCATGTTCAGTGCATTTATCGTACTGGCCCATCGTGCCTTCCACTTCCGGATGGCCGGCATGGCCGATCAATATGACTTCTCTATCTTGCTTGGCGTGTTTGGCAACCTGCATGTGTACCTTGGTCACTAATGGGCAGGTGGCATCGAAGACGGTTAATTTACGCTGTTCGGCTTCTTTTTGTACTTCTTTCGACACGCCGTGAGCACTAAAGATCAGATACGATCCAACCGGCACATCGCTCAAATCCTCGATAAAAATGGCGCCCTTTTGTTTCAGGCCATCCACTACCGTGCGATTATGCACCACTTCATGCCGCACATAGATCGGCGCGCCAAATGTATCAATGGCTTGATCGACAATTTCAATAGCCCGGTCAACGCCGGCACAGAATCCACGTGGGTTTGCGAGTACGATTTGCATATTCTTGAGTATTTTACTGGGTAAAGATGGAACGATTTTAATCTAATTTTGTTTCCGAAACGATAATTCCGTCCGCGTCGGCATATAAATAATGATCCTGCTTGAAATTGACGCCGGCGAAAGTGATCATCACATCGCGGTGACCCTCGCCATGCTTACTGCTGCGCAAGGGATGCGTATTCAATGCCATCACGCCAATCGGCATTTGATCGATCAGTTCAACACCCCGTATGCAACCGTAAATAATAATACCCCGCCAGCCGTTTTCGACCGCCAAACCGGCAAGCGTATCGCCAAACAAAGCGCACCGCCTGGAGCCGCCGCCGTCAACCACCAGCACCCGATCATAGCCTTTTTCCTCCAACGCGGTACGCACCAAGGAATTATCCTCGAACACTTTAAGCGTCGAGATGCGCCCGCAAAACCGGCGATTGCCGCCAAAGTGCCGAAACAGTGGTTCGGCGATTTGAAAGTTTTCCTGACCGGAGAAGCGGTCACAGAGATCGGCCGTTACAAACGACATGATAGCCTCCTAAAAATAACGTGCCAGCAACCCATATTCGCACTCGGCATCCGGCAATGGAATCTTCACCTCATAACCACCGCCTGGTGCTTCCCGCATCGGATTGCCGTATTTATCCAGCATACTGTCCACGGTTATATCACGGTTACCCGTCGGCAAAATCATTTCCAACCTATCACCCACCGCGAATTTATTTTTTACGCCGACATCGGCCAGACCGGTTGCGGTATCGTAGGCGGTAATTTCCCCGCAAAACTGCTGTTGGTGACTTTTCGAATAGCCGGAAATATAGTTTTGATGCTCGTGGGTATGATGGCGTTGATAAAAACCATCGGTATAACCGCGGTTAGCCAGATTATCCAGCACTCCGATCAACTCGGGCTGGAATGGCCTACCGGCCAGCGCATCGTCTATCGCTTGCCGGTAGGTTTGGGCGGTGCGGGCCACGTAATAATGCGATTTGGTACGGCCTTCGATTTTCAGGCTATCGACACCGATTTCAACCAGACGCTGTACATGCTCGATGGCACGCAAATCCTTGGAATTCATGATATAGGTGCCGTTTTCATCTTCCATCACCGGCAGCAATTCGCCCTTACGCCCTTCTTCTTCCAGAAAATAAATATTGTCGGCCAAGGGATGGCGTTCGGCGCCGCCGCAACTGGCGGTATTCAGGCTTTGGTTCAGATCGTCCATCGACAATACCGAACTCTCGTCCAACACATAATCACCTTCGGCATTTTCCCGGGCCGGTACGGTGTCGTACTTCCAACGGCAAGAATTGGTACAGGTGCCTTGATTGGGGTCGCGGTGATTGAAATAGCCCGATAGCAGACAACGGCCGGAATAAGCGATACAGAGCGCGCCATGCACGAAAACCTCCAGTTCCATGTCCGGACATTCCTGGCGAATTTCGGCAATCTCGTCCAGTGACAATTCCCGTGACAGAATCACCCGTTCCACCCCCATCCGCTGCCAGAACTTAACCGTGGCAAAATTGACAGTATTGGCTTGCACCGACAGGTGAATCGGCATCTCCGGCCAATTTTCGCGCGTCATCATGATCAAGCCGGGATCGGCCATGATCAAGGCATCCGGCTGCATGGCAATGATCGGCGCCATATCCTTGACAAAGGTTTTGATCTTGGCGTTATGCGGAATCACGTTGGCCGCCAAAAAAAACTTTTTTCCCAGCTGATGCGCTTCCGCAATGCCTTTAGCCAAGTTATCGGCCAGAAAATCGTTGTTGCGCACGCGCAGGCTGTAACGCGGTTGGCCGGCATATACCGCATCCGCGCCAAACGCAAAGGCATAACGCATGTTACGTAGGGTACCGGCGGGAGAAAGGAGTTCGACGTGTTTCATATTGAGTAGACAATGATTTGAATGCGCGGCATTTTAACAAATAATCAGGCCCGATCTTTGCAAACTCCACACCCCGAGGCTAATTTGACCCTATAGCCTATCAATTCCTAGCAAGCCGGGCTCATTGAACATGTCAATGGCTGTTTTCGGTGAATCGATTGATTTCCCGCTGTAGCCAGTGCCGCAGTACTTCGATAATGTAGTCTTGCTCAATAGCACTCAGCTTACGCCCCTGCTCTATCCCATGCCATTTTTGCAAACAACTTCGGCAACAACAGGCGGTTGCATGCTGCGCGACGAACACGGGATGTCCGCGAAAAGGCGTCTGTTTGCCATCGTTGGGGATAAAACCGGGAGCCAGACGCTTGCCAATAAAATCGCGCGCGTGATCGAGTATCGTCGGCAACCCTTTCGCCTGTATATAATGCAAATCCTTATCTTGCAAATGAAATTTGCCGCGAAACGCGGATTTGGCAAGCGCGGCGAACAGTTGTTCAAGGTTTCTCATAGGCATCGTCGGCGGATTAATCGGCCTATCCATGACCGCTGTTTTTAGGTATAAAAGCGACTGTTTATAGCGCAAATGATGGCTATGCCGTAAAAATCCCGTCATTACGCGCGTTCTTGCCCCGCGAAGGCTTGGGCCTTAAACGTTTTCAACGCGTGACTCCATAGTGGTTTTCGAAGACTATAGACTCGGATTACGTCAATCCGCCAGCGCCACCAGCCGCGCCTACTTGTGGGACGCTTATCAGTGCAATCCATCATGGGGCTGTCTATGCCGGCGCAAACCTAGGTTGATTGGCAATTCTGGAGTCGACGAATATTTTGAAGCGACACGACAATGATTCGGACAAAACAACATTTAAGCACTCAAGATAATGGTCATGAAGGATGAATTGAACCCCATCGGCGCGGAATTTACCCAAGCTTGCCTGCGGCAACGTTTATTAGCAATCAACAAGCAATGGAATGCGATTTTGGAGAGAGAATCCAACGCGGTTGCTCGCGAATTACACGATGATTTAGGGCAATTACTGACCGCACTCAGCATGCAAATTTCGCTATTCAAACTGCGGCATCAAGACGACAAGGATATGACGGAAACGGCTAACGGTATGTTGATGTTGACGGAACGTTGCATGCAATCCATCTGCCATTTAATCGATAATCTGCGAACCGGGGATGCCGAACCCAATGTGGCAACGGTTTTAAATCGGCTTTGTCATATCTTTGAACGACGGCATAAGTTACCATGCGCGCTGACTATATCCGGCGAATGCAAGGCATTTGACCGAACTTTCGCCACGGTATTTTTCCGCATTATCCATGAATCTTTAGACAACGTAATCCGGCATGCGGGACCTTGCAAGGTCAGTATTACCTGCAATTACGCATCCGATACCGGTCTTGAAGTCGTTGTCAGTGATAGCGGACGGGGATTTGATCCTCACGATACCGCGCCCCACCAAAAGCGTTCGGGGCTGTCTTTAATGGACGAATGTGCATTCGCGCTAGGCGGACAAATCGAAATTGCCAGTTCAAAAAACATAGGTACAGCACTGAGGCTAAGGATTCCGCCGGAATCATTCGGATGAAAAACCCTTGATAAAATATTGTCTTGCGAAGCAAAAACAGCGAAACTAATAATTAGTTAGTCGCTCGAAAATTTTCGGTCGAAACCAGTCATCAATTTATTCAAGCATTATCGGTACTTAGAGTCGGCTTAGAAGGGGCATTAGCCCCTATCGGATGGGCCAAACTGATAGGGTTTTTGCTTTCCGGGCTTCTTGGTCTCGGTTTAAAAATCCAACGGAAACAGCAACGACTCAATCGCGAATGAGGAAACTTTCGTTCAATCCTTCCAGTAAAACTCTTGCACAGATGGAGATAGTTTAATGATACGTGTCCTATTGGCTGACGATCACCCAATTGTTCGAAAGGGCTTGAAAAACTTGATCACCTCGGTACCGGATATGACTGTTGTCGGCGAGGCTACCTGCGGTTATGAAGTATTGGATTATCTGCGCAATCAAGCGGTCGAATTGCTGCTGCTGGATATGTCCATGCCCGAGCCAAGCGGAGTCGACCTTATTGTCCGGATTCGCAGCCACGGTTTTAGTTTGCCGATTCTGATCCTGAGCATGCATCAAGATGTCGCCATGGTTGCGCGCGCAATCAAGGCCGGCGCCAATGGTTATATCGGCAAGGAATCGGCGGCGGAAGAGCTGTTGCTGGCAATCCGTAAGACTGCCGACGGCGGCAGGTTTATCAATGCACAAATGGCCGAGCAACTGATTTTCGCACCGACCGACATCGAGGAAAACGCGCAACACAAGCATTTATCGAATCGTGAGTTTGAAATCTTCCGGCTATTGACGGATGGGCAAGGCGTCAATCAAATAGCCGAACGGCTTAAAATCAGTAACAAGACAGTTAGTACCCACAAGATTCACTTGATGGAAAAAATGCAAGTCAGCAGCACCGCCGAACTGGTGAAATACGCATTGCAACATCGCTTGTTCGAATAACGTAGAGGCTGGCCTCATCGGAAAATTCCTACCCAACCATCACTTATTCCTAGGACAAAATCGGCGTAGCCCGATAGAGACTAGAGATTTTTTTTGTCAACATTACCCCATTGGAACAGTTGAACCGCTTCCGCTGTTATTGATAAACATGCAGCAACCAGGGGGGTTGAGATGAACGACATAGGCACGATACTGGGTAACGAGCAATTCGCACGAAAACAAGCTTCGTTTGGGCCAGGCGGAAATGTCGTACCCATTCCCAGGGCCAAAAAAAATCGCCAGCCGCCGCATTCGGACACTGATCGAGCCAATGTTTTGCCGCTACCCTCGACCAATATCCCGCATCGCACACAATCCGGCCTAATACCAGCTCACGTAAGAGTACTCCTGATCCAAAAAAATACCGAAGATCGCCACGCCTGTCGCAATGCACTACAGCAAACCAGTGATTTCAATGTCGAGCTGGTGGAAGCCGGAAACGGCGGAGAAGGTCTGCACCTGGCATGCCAAGACGCCTTTGACTGTATCTTACTCGACTGTTCGTTGCCGGACATGGACTGCCTGGAGTTTTTAGGCCGGCTGACCGAGTTGACCAGCGGATTGCAATTACCGCTATTAAAACTGGTTCCTCCACATAAACCCGAGCTAGCAATTGAAGCCGTCAGGCGAGGCATACATGAGTTTCTGATAAAGGACGAGGACGGCCATTATCTCAAGTTGTTACCCGTATTGATTCAGCGCATGTTGGACAATAGGCGCCTAGCGCACGAAAAACAACAGATAGAAACGCTGTATCGCACCCTGATTGAGCATATTCCGGCTATTACCTATATTGCATCGTTGCAAATCAGCCATCAGTGGCTGTATGTCAGCCCCCAAATCGAGTCCATGGGTTACGACCGCGAAACATGGCTATCCAATCCGGACCTCCGCTTTCAATGTATTTTAGAACAAGACCGGACCATGGTTGAACGCGCTTTTGCCAAAAGTTGTGAAACCGGAGAGTTGTTCCATTGCGAATACCGAGCATTGGGCCGCCACGGCAAATTGCATTGGTTTGTTGACGAAGCCCGCATTATCAGGAACCACAGCGGACAAGCCATGTTTTTCCAAGGCGTGATACGGGATATTACCGACCTCAAGAGCATGCGGGACGAACTGGAAACACATCGCTATTTCCTGGATCAGCATGTTCAATCTCGCACCGAACAAT
This sequence comes from Methylomonas sp. LL1, assembly GCF_015711015.1. NCBI lineage: Bacteria > Pseudomonadati > Pseudomonadota > Gammaproteobacteria > Methylococcales > Methylococcaceae > Methylomonas > Methylomonas sp. LL1. Next base: position 891,710 of record NZ_CP064653.1, on the reverse strand, counting down.
TGGAAAAGCGAATTGTGATCTTGGAATCCTGTAATACCGAACTGTGTAACCAGCTTGAAAGAGAGTATTTGGTGTGTAACGAATTGCGCAAAGCTAACAACCTACAAGCGACTATGCTGCAGGCTATCGGCGCGGCCGGCGTGACGGTGGAGGAATCTTTTATTCATCCTGAAACCTGATGTTCCATCCCATCGCGTATAAAATTAGTTTCGACCTGCAAGCGCCCTGGCGTACCCAACATGCGCCCGTTTATGCCCAAAAATCCGTTTGCGATGCCATGCATGGCCCGCCCAGCTATCCGCCCTATTTCGATTTACCGATGTGTCAAGTCGATCCGCTACGCACGTCGATAGAAGTTAACCCATGCCGAATATTGGATCAAACAAAGCGATAACCGCTTATTTATTCCGATAAAAAATGAAAATCTCCGAAACAGCATGGTCTCGGAAAATTCCTATTCCAATTACAGACATTCTTAGTCAAAAACCAGGCATAGCCGATAGCCAAACAAGCCAAATGCTAGGCAAATAGAGACACCGTCGGGATGAATCTGCCGTCCGGGAAGCTAACGCCCTTTCGGTGATTGATGCGGGATTCAGAATAACCGGAACGTAACGCGCGGAAACGACCCCCATTCAACTTCGTTACCGCCTTGAAACTATCGGATTTTCGTAATGAGCAACCATTTGTTCGCAATCCATCGGGAGCGATCGGAATGGCGAATATTCGTTGGCTTACCCGCGCGAATCAGCGGAATGAGGTAAAACCATGGCCGATCAATATCATAAAAACTCCGTAGCAATGGCTAGTTCAACAGCCACCCACCAGCAGGATGCGGGTCGACTCAACAACCGCGCATTTCTCCGCGGCACTAAAATTTTGATTGTGGAAGATTTTGAACTCAACCGCAATTTATTCAAAACCTTTCTACTGCATTTTGCGACCGACGTAGACACCGCCGAAAATGGCTTGCATGCCTTGCAACTCATAGAACGCAACCAGACAGAAAACCCTAGCAGTCCCTATGACGCTATCATCATGGACATCCACATGCCGGTCATGAATGGCTATGAAGCGACTACCCGTTTACGGGCAATTGAGGAATATAGCCTACTGCCCATTATCGGACTTTCCGCCACGATGATGGACAACGAAACCAAGGATTGTCTAAAGTACGGCATGAATGACTTTGTCAGAAAACCGGTGGATGTAGACGAATTATTGACGGTGTTAGCCAAGTGGATTAGCCGTGGCCAACCCGAATGAGCCATAAGAATAGTCTTATCCCGGCACGATAATTCCTATAGCCAAATCAGCATCACCCGATAGCCCAAAACCCTATTTCTTGTCAGGATAGAGGCCAGTCAAACGACTTGAGGTCTAATCCAGGGAGCTGACATGAACATTGACGATGCATTGCAGACCTTTATCGCGGAGAGTCGTGATCTGCTGCGGGAAATGGAGGATGCCCTGTTGCGGTGCGAACACTCGCAACTCGATCCGGAACTAGTGAATGCCTTGTTCCGCGCCGCTCATACCATCAAGGGTTCGGCGGGCCTGTTCGGCCTCGATCATATCGTCAAGTTTACCCATGCCGCCGAAAGCGTGCTGGACAAGGTACGAAGCGCCGAACTGGAACTGGGCACCGAATTGGTGGCGATGTTATTGGAAAGCCGTGACCATATTTCACTGTTAATCGACCAAGTCTCCGCCGGCAGCGTAGTCCTGACGCCGGACATCGAAGAAACAAGCCAACGGCTAATTGATCAATTGTTCAGCCATATCGGCAAAACGGAAGGTATACAGCAACCAACAACACCTGTCGCCTTGCCCGCGGAACACCCGCAAGGCGACAGGTCGGAAAGCGAGCTTTGGCACCTTTCCCTGCGATTCGGCGCCGATGTGCTGCGTAGCGGCATGGACCCTTTGTCGTTTCTCCGATACCTGTCCACCTTAGGCCATGTCGAACACATCGTCACCTTGCCGGATGCCATGCCAGCGGAAAGCCAAATGGACCCGGAAAGCTGTTACTTAGGCTTTGAAGTTGCTTTTAGGAGCGAAGCCAATCAGGACGACATTAATGGCGTGTTCGATTTCGTCCGCGAAGACAGCCAAATACTGATACTGCCGCCGCATAGTCAGCTATCCGACTATTTTCAGCTGATCGAATCGGTGCCGGAAGATGACGAACGTATCGGCAGCATTTTACTGAAATGCGGCACGTTGACGCCGAGCGAACTATCGAGCGTACAAGCGATGCGCCATCCTAGCCATGCCGCCGATACCGTTTCATTAGTTCCGCTGGAAATGCAAAAAAGTAATGCGCAACCGGCCGAACTTAAGCAAGTTAAGGAAAACAAGAGTACCGACAACCGCTTTATCAGGGTCGACGCGGAAAAGCTCGATCAACTGATCAATCTGGTCGGCGAACTGATCATCTGTGGTGCCGGCACCGGACAGATTGCCAAAAATGCCGGTATACCCGAACTGTTGGAATCCACCTCGACCCTGCAACGTCTGGTCGAGGAAGTACGCGATTCAGCGCTCAATCTGCGCATGGTCCAGATCGGTTCCACCTTCAGCCGCTTTCAGCGCGTGGTGCGCGATGTCAGCCTAGAGCTGGGCAAGGAAATCGAGTTGGTGGTCAACGGCGCCGAAACCGAACTGGATAAAACGGTGGTCGAAAAAATCGGCGACCCGCTGACCCATCTGGTACGCAATGCGATGGATCACGGCATAGAACCGGCCGACGCGCGCCGCGAGGCCGGCAAGCCGGAAAAAGGCACCTTGCGACTCAACGCCTATCACGATTCAGGCAGCATTGTGATTGAAGTGGCTGACGACGGCCGAGGCCTGAACCGGGACCGTATTTTCGCCAAGGCGGTTGAACGCGGCCTGATCAGCGAAGGCCAAACTCTCAGCGATCGTGAAATTTATAACCTGATTTTCGAGGCCGGCTTTTCTACCGCCGATCAGGTCAGCAATCTTTCCGGGCGTGGCGTCGGCATGGATGTGGTGCGGCGCAATATCGAAAACCTGCGAGGTTCGGTCGAACTGGAGAGCCATGAAGGCGTAGGCACCACGGTAAGGATACGTCTGCCGCTGACGCTGGCGATCATCGATGGCTTTTTAGTGGGCGTAGGCGATTCAGCTTATGTGCTGCCGCTCGAGATGGTGGAAGAATGCATCGAACTGGCGGCCTGGGACTGCCAATCCGACGGCAAGGAATATTTAAAATTACGCGGCGAAGTGCTGCCTTACATCCGCTTACATGATTATTTCTCGCAGGCCGGACAGCGAGCCGAACGCGAAAGTGTGGTGGTGGTTCGCTACGCCGGTCAAAAAGCCGGACTGGTGGTGGACAAATTGATGGGCGAATTCCAAACCGTCATCAAGCGTCTGGGCAAGGTGTTCAGCAAAACCAAGGACATCGGCGGATTTACCATACTAGGCAGCGGCGACGTGGCGCTAGTCTTGGACGTGGGGGGACTGTTGCATCAGGTCGAGCACGAACAGATGTATCCGGTGCCTTACAACGTCTAGCCAAGCAATCGAATCATCGACACCCAATAAGCCTACATGGCTTTCAAGCGCTGTATGCGTGATTTCTTAACAAGTTTAATTGATAAACCAAGCAATTTTTGTCGCTTAAATATAGCGAGGAGTAAATGCCATGAAGATGACCGTTAACAATATGATGATTTTACTGGTGGCCGCCGCCATCATGGGCTTGGTGGGCTTGGCCTGGCTAGGACACAGCAAGATGGACGAGGTTTATGAAAAAGCCAATTTTGCCAATGTCAACAGCGTGCCCGCGATCGTGATGCTGGATAAGGCTACCGAGTCGCTCGGCCGCATGCGTATTCAGTTGTACCGGCATATTCTGAATGCCGATGCGAGTAAGACGGCGGAAATCGAAACCAAGCTCAAGGAGGCGCAAAACAAAATAACGAGTAGCCTGAAAGAGTATGAGACCACGATAGCCGATGCCAAGGATAAGCAAATGCTGGATGAGGATGTCACCTCTTTTAACGAATACACAATTGGCATGGAAAAAATTCTGGACCTCTCCCGCCAGAACAAGAAGGATCTCGCTAACGCCATGCTGACGGACTTGACCCCGCAAGTCGATAGATTGAACGCCGCATTCACTACACACATGGAATATAACGTAGAGCTGGCGAAAAAAGGGGCGAATGTAGCGGCTGAAGCCAATGACAATGCGGCCCTGATGTCCGGCATTATTTCGAGCATAGTCGTGCTGTTTACCGCCCTGCTCGGCTGGTTTATCACCCACAATCTGATGCGCCAATTGGGCGGCGAGCCGGCATTCGTATCCGGCTTGGCTAATAAAATTGCCGGCGGCGATCTCAGTACTCAAATCGAACTCAAAGCCGGCGACAGCACCAGCATCATGGCGGCGATGAAAAACATGGTACTGTCAATTCAGGCACTGGTAATCGATGCCGACCAGTTGTCCAAAGCCGCGGTGGAGGGCCGTCTGGCCACCCGCGCCGATGCAACCAAGCATCAAGGTGACTTCCGTAAAATTGTCGAAGGGGTTAATGGCACACTGGATGCGGTGATTGGGCCATTGAACGTGGCGGCCGATTATGTCGACAAGATTTCCAAGGGTGCGATTCCAGCCAAGATCACCGACAGTTACAACGGCGATTTCAATATCCTGAAAAATAACCTCAACACCTGTATCGATGCGGTCAACGCGCTGGTAGCCGATGCCAACATGCTGTCGGTAGCCGCCGTGGAAGGCCGTCTGGCCACCCGCGCCGATGCGAGCAAGCATCTAGGGGATTTCCGTAAAATTGTTCAAGGTGTTGACGATACGTTGGATGCGGTGATCGGTCCATTGAACGTGGCTGCAACTTATATCGATAACATTTCCAAGGGCGCTATTCCGGCCAAAATCACCGACACCTACAACGGCGATTTCAATATCCTGAAAAACAACCTCAACACCTGCATTGATGCGGTTAACGCACTGGTAGCCGATGCCAACATGCTGTCGATAGCCGCGGTGGAGGGCCGTCTGGCCACCCGCGCCGATGCAACCAAACATCAAGGTGATTTCCGCAAAATTGTCGAAGGCGTGAATGATACGTTGGATGCGGTGATTGGACCTTTGAACGTGGCTGCTAGTTATGTCGATAACATTTCCAAGGGCGCTATTCCGGCCAAAATCACCGACACCTACAACGGCGATTTCAATATCCTGAAAAACAACCTCAACACCTGCATTGATGCGGTTAACGCACTGGTAGCCGATGCCAACATGCTGTCGATAGCCGCCGTGGAAGGCCGTCTGGCCACCCGCGCCGATGCGAGCAAGCACCAAGGTGATTTCCGTAAAATTGTTCAAGGTGTAGACGATACGCTGGATGCGGTGATTGGTCCATTGAACGTGGCTGCAGCTTATGTCGATAACATTTCCAAGGGCGCGATTCCAGCCAAAATCACCGATAGTTACAACGGCGATTTCAATATCCTGAAAAATAATCTGAACACCTGTATCGATGCGGTCAATGCAATGGTGGCCGACGCCTCGATGCTGGCGCAAGCCGCCGTCGACGGCAAGTTGGAAACGCGCGCCGATGCGACCAAGCATCAAGGCGACTTCCGCAAAATCGTCCAAGGGGTGAACGACACGCTGGATGCGGTGATAGGCCCGGTCAACGAGGCCATGGCATCCATGATCGCGATGGAGCAAGGCGATCTGACCCGGATGGTGAATGGCGATTATCGAGGCAAATTGCTGGAGTTGAAGGAAACGCTCAACAGCACGCTGGGCCGGTTGTCGCAAATCGTTACCGATGTCAACTCCACCACCGATGCGGTCAACAACGCTTCGGAACAAGTCAACATCACCGCGCAAAGCTTGAGTCAGGCGGCCAGCGAACAAGCCGCCAGCGTCGAGGAGACCTCGGCCTCGATCGAGCAAATGTCGGCTTCGGTGAATCAAAACACCGAAAATGCCAAAGTCACCGACGGCATGGCGACCAAGGCTTCCAAGGAGGCCGTCGAAGGCGGCGATGCCGTCAAACAAACCGTCACGGCGATGAAGAGCATTGCCGACAAAATCAGCATCATCGATGACATTGCCTATCAGACCAATCTGCTGGCGCTGAATGCGGCAATCGAGGCCGCCCGTGCCGGCGATCACGGCAAGGGTTTTGCGGTAGTCGCGGCCGAAGTTCGCAAATTGGCGGAACGCTCGCAAGTGGCGGCTCAGGAAATCGGTCAACTGGCATCCAGCAGCGTCGGCATGGCGGAATCCGCCGGCACATTGTTGGATCAAATCGTGCCGTCGATCAAGAAAACCTCCGATTTGGTGCAGGAAATTGCCGCCGCCTCCGAGGAACAATCCGCCGGTGTCGGTCAGATCAATACCGCGATGAGCCAATTGAACCAAGTCACTCAGCAAAATGCCAGTTCATCCGAAGAACTGGCCGCCACCTCGGAAGAGCTCAAGTCGCAATCCAATCAACTGCGTGAACTGATGGCGTTCTTTAAAGTATCCGGCACCCGTGGCGGCGGTATGCGCCGGGCAACCGGAGATCTAAAACTGGTGCATAGAGCCTCCGCGCCCACCTCTAGGGGCGCTGTGATGGCGGCGATGCCGACCATCGAATCCGGGGACGAGGCAGAATTCATTCGTTTCAGTGCCGAATAAGCATGCGCCGGGAAATAAGCCGAACAGTGTAAGGAGAAAATCATGGATTCAAAACACACCGAGTTAATCACAACCGAACCCTCCGAACAGGGCCAATACTTGATATTCATGCTGGGTAGGGAAATGTTCGCGATGAACATCCTGGTCATCAAGGAAATTACCGAAGTGGGCCGCCTGACCACGGTACCGAGGATGCCCGACTTTATCCGTGGAGTGATCAATCTACGCGGCGGCGTGGTACCCGTCGTCGATCTTGGCGCGCGCTTCGACAAACCACCGGCACAGCTGACCCGGCGTACCTGCATCATTATCATCGAAGTCGGCGATGACGACGATGATAAACAGGATGTCGGCGTGATGGTGGACGGTGTCAGCGCGGTGATGGAGATTCCAACATCGGAAATCAAACCGCCACCCTCCTTCGGCTCGCATATACGCACCGATTTCATCAGCGCTGTCGGTAAGGTGAACGATGAGTTTGTGATCATCCTGAACGTCGATTACGTGCTGGCGATGGACGAAATCGCGGCGTTGGCCGGCGTTGCCTCCGACGGCAAGCGCGAAGAAAATCCGGCACAAGCACTAGCGGCGTAATTAGCCGCCGGCGGCAACCATCGGTCGTCATTCGGAGATCAGGTAGTTAGGCGATTTATGGCAATAAATGTAGCCAATCCAAGCAATTTGCCGTTGACTGAGCGGTTTTGGCATCGATAGTGGGTACAAACTTTCTAAAAAGTCACCTGAGAATATAACTTCCAAAAGTTTTGAAAAGCAAAATTGTAGGGGCGAATTCATTCGCCCAATGAAAGACCATATGGCGAATGAATTCGCCCCTACAACAGGATCTGATGACAACAGCAATCGAATATTGTTACCGCATCCTTAAGCGAATTGGAAACAATCCGGCCTCTACTTGGAACCAGACTAGCGAGAGGAAATCTGTGAGATATTCTTTAGGAAAAGGCGATCATGCAGCAACCCATTCAAACAGAAGGCTTTTCCGGTACTTATAGCGTACCCAAGCTGTATGATCATGAATTCGATTTACTGAGCAAACTGCTGTTTCGGATTGCCGGAATCACGATGTCGTCCGTTAAAAAGCCGCTGGTGACCAGCCGGCTGATGAAGCGCTTGCGCCACTACAATTTGTCAAGCTTTGCCGAATATTACCGGATGATCACGGCTTCGGAAGGTAAAGCCGAATTGCAAATGGCCATCGATTTACTGACCACCAACGAAACTCATTTCTTTCGAGAACCCAAGCATTTCGACTTTGTACGGCAACAAATTCTTCCGGCCAGACGCAAGGGGCAACTATTGCGGGTGTGGAGTGCCGCCTGTTCCAGCGGCGAAGAGCCTTACACCCTGGCCATGTTACTTGACGATAGTCTGGGCCTTGAGCCGTGGGAAATTTCAGCCTCGGATATCAGCACACGGGTACTGGAGCGGGCCCGTGGCGGCATCTATCCGGCCGAACGCATCGCCGAAATTCCCAAGCAGTACCTCTATCGTTATTGTCTCAAAGGCACGGGATCGCAAACCGGTTTGTTGCTGATGGAAAAAAAGCTGCGCGATCGCATCCATTTTTTTCAACATAACCTGATGGGCGCTCCGCCAACGCTAAGCCAATTCGATGTAATTTTTTTACGGAACGTCTTGATCTATTTTAGCCGGGACACCAAGCGTCAGGTTGTGAGCAGCCTGTTGCCGGCGTTACGCGGCGGCGGGTATTTTTTTATTAGCCACTCCGAAACCTTGAATGATTTGGGTCTTGCTCTGGAATCGGTAGCCCCATCCATTTATCGCAAACCTGGGCCATGATCATGCCGAATCCGCTATTCGAGAAATTGCCACATGGCCGATATACCGGCCCCCCAATAGTCCATAGAGAATAATTGCATGAGCAAGGCTTTACAGATGAAAGCGTCATTTACTCGATCCAACCTCGCCAACATGAAACGTTTGCAGGCATTGACCTCGGCGACTATCGAGGCCATCAGCGATGCGGTGATTACCGTTGACGGAAACGGCAACATAGACTACGTCAATACCGAAGCCGAAAGGCTGTTGCTGAAAAGCAGCCGGGAACTGCGCGGCCAACCGTTCGCCATGGCGGTTCAGATCATTAACGAACACGGCCATCAAGAAGCGGACAATGTGATGGCGCAATGTTTTTGCCAGAAACCCATTTACGATTCGGCCGGCCAGTTGTTATTGCTCCGAAGCGACGGCAGTAGCGTACCCATTGAGGATTTTGCCGCGCCCATGTGCCTGCCGGATGGCCAGACGGTAGGGGCGGTGATGGTGTTCAAGGACGTTTCCGACCGCCGCCAAGCTCAACAAACACTCAATCATGTCAATCAAACCCTGCATGAAGTACTGGAGTTTGCCCCCGACGCCTTACTCGTCGCCAATCCACAAGGTGAAATTTTATTCACCAATAACCGCGCGGAGCAGATGTTCGGTTACCGGAAACACCAGTTACAAGGCTGCTCGTTACCGGCGTTGATAACCGGCGCTTCCTCGGCCGAGGAACTTGGCTGCAACACAGCGGAAGAAAGACAATGCCGTCGGGCCGACGGTTCGGAATTTACCGGCGAGGTCAGCGTCAACCGCTTGGATACCGCGCAAGGTATGCGGCTGATAACCTTGATACGGGATATTACTCAACGCAAATCTTACGAACATCAGCTTTCCTACCAGGCCAATTACGACAGCCTGACCGATTTGCAGAATCGCTCTTCGATCCTGGCTCATCTGCCGCAAGCATTGTTGGATGCGGACGCCAATGGCACTAAGGTGGCGCTGATGTATATCGATCTCGACCACTTTAAGACTGTCAACCAGACCTTTGGCCATGCGGTTGGCGATCGGCTGCTGCGGGTGATGGCCAGCCGCCTGCAAGGATTGAGCGGCCCATCGGCTACGGTCGCCTCCTTGGGTGGAGACAATTTTTTGATTTTACTGCGGGACGTGGTCGATAAGGAATCCCTGAGTCAAATGGCAACGGCAACCTTGCAAACCATCGCGGAATCCTGCGAGGTCAACAATCACCACTTTTATCTGTGTTGCAGCATTGGTATTGCAATATATCCACAAGACGGGGTTGATGCGCAGGAAATCCTGCGCAATGCCGACGCCGCTCTGTACTGGGCCAAGGAAAACGGACGCAACAACTACGCCTATTTCACTCGCGACATGCATCGCAAGCAGTTGGAGCTGATGGAATTGTCAACCGGCTTGCGCGAAGCATTATTATCCGAACAATTCGAACTGCATTATCAACCCAAGCTGGATTTAAAAAGCATGACAGTCACCAGCATGGAAGCCCTGATTCGTTGGCGCCATCCCAAAAAGGGTCTGATTTCACCGGCGCAATTTATCCCGGTGGCGGAGGATTGCGGTTTGATCGTCGAAATCGGCGCCTGGGTGATCGAAGAAGCCTGTTGCCAACTGGAACTGTGGCGTATTGCCGGGTTTGACAATATCAGGGTGGCCATCAATCTATCGGCCGTGCAATGCCACAAAGACGATATTTTCGCCCGCATTACCGCCGCGCTGGATCGTTACCAACTGCCCGGCGATTGCCTGGAAGTCGAGATTACCGAAAGCGTGATGCTGCACAACCCCAAGCAGGCTCTGGCAACATTCCGGGCGCTGAGCGAACAACACGTCCGGATCGCTATCGACGACTTCGGCACCGGCTATAGTTCGTTCTCATATCTGAAGCAATTTCCCGCGAATGTGCTGAAAATCGACAAATCGTTTATAGACGATCTGACCGAGGATAGCGGCAATCAGGAAATCGTCCACGCCATCATCTCGGTGGCGCACTGCCTAAATATGCGAGTGATCGCGGAGGGCGTGGAAACGCTGGGCCAACTGGCCATTTTGCTGCGGCATGGTTGCGATGAAATCCAAGGATACCTGTTCAGCCGCCCGGTTCCCGGCGACAACGTGCTTGATCAGCCATGGAAAAATCAGCATTTGCCGGTGGCGGCGCTGAAAAAAGCCGAGTCACACTCGCTCGGGACGGCCGAAACGCGGATTTAACAACCCCGCGCCGAATCCGCGGTTACCATGACTAAGGCGATTTATGGCAATAAATGTACCCAATCCAAGCAATTTGCCGTTGACTGAGCGGACTTGTGCTGAGCAAAGCCGAAGTAGTCGAAGTCAACCGTTCGCTTCGGCTCCGCTCAGCGAACGACACATATTTGACATTGGCAATGGGTATAAACTTTCTCAAAAATCACCTAACGATTCGGTAACAAATTACTTCCCGGAATGGGTTGTTGTGGCAGGCGACATTCGATCGGAATAAAAGTATGTTGACCATGTCCTAACCGGCATCTTCGGATAATTTGGGCAAACTGACAGTGAAGACCGCGCCGCCTTCAACGTTATCGCAACCAATGCAGCCGTTTGCCCGTTCGAGCAACATGCGCACCATGGACAAACCGATGCCGGTGCCCTGCGGCTTGGTGGTAAAGTAGGGATCAAAGATTTTCTCGATGATGTGATCGGGGAGGCCGCCTCCATTGTCCCTAATTGACATAAACACATTTTGCTCGTCTTCGCCGATCAGGATGCCGATCCGTCCGCCACTACCGCAATGGTCGAGAATGGCATCCTTGGCATTGGTCATCAGATTCATGACGACTTGCACGAATTCGTTGTAAATTCCTTGTACCCTAGCGGTTGCCATACCCTCGATCACCAAGGTGATTTCAGCATCGTCCAACACCGGTTTAATCATGCTCACCGCGTGCGTAACCCCATCCATAACGCAAAAGGGTTCCTCTTCGCGGCCGGATTTAAAGAAATTACTGAAATCGGTAATGGTCTGGGACATGGCTCGGATCAACCGTTGCGACTCGGTGTAGGTATGTTGCAGGATTTCGGCATTGCTGTCGCATTGATGGCAAGTCTCGCGCAGAATCGCCATCAACAAGGACAAGGAATTAAGCGGCTGGCGCCATTGATGGGCGATATTGCCTATCATCTCGCCCAGTGCGGCAAAACGCGCTTGATGGATCAATGCCAAGTCTTTCTGCCGGCTGATTTCGACCTCGCGCTCGACACAAAGCTCCAATTCTTCGTTGAGCTCGCGCAGCTCCATTTCGACATGTTTCAGCTCGCTGATTTCGACATCCATGCAAAATATTTCGGTGATTTGACCGTCTTCGACGATGGGAAACATGGCGCGATAAACCCATACGGAACGGCCGTCCCTGTGCTGACACCAGTATTCGCTACTCTTGGTGACCAGGCACCGGTTATCGAGTTTGCAATGATCATTGTCGGAGCAATTTTTATGGTCCGCTCCACACTGCCAGATTGACTCGATCTTCAGCATGAATTCTTGATGCTGGTCGGGCGTGAGCAATAAGTCCTGGATTTTTTGGCCTAGCGCTTGCTCGCTGCTATAGCCATAGATCAATTCATTGGCATGATTCCAATGCAGCACGGTACCATCCCGAGCAAAGCCTTGAATCGCCACTTGCGGCGCGTAATTGAAAATGGCTTCGAACCTTAACAATGCGGCGTGTCTGGCGTTTTCGATCACGCGCATATGGGTAATATCGCGGCTGACGCCGATGATGCCGAGAATTTCTCGATCTTCCCCAAAATAGGGAGATTTCAAGGTATCCAGTAATGCCTCGCGCCCGTCCGGATAGGTGATCCACTCCTCCCTCTCCGACACGTTACCGCTGGTCAATGCCTCCAGATCCCATTGCCGAAAATAATCGGCCCTGGCTTGGGGCACGAAATCAAAATCGGTTTTGCCGATGATGTCTTGTTCCGCAAGGCCGCAATACTGCTCGAATGCCTTGTTACACCCCAGATATACCGACTGTTTATCCTTGATGAAAATCAAATCCGGGATATTGTCGATCAGCATTTTAAGCAGGGCTTTTTCCCGTTGATAACGGGTTTCCGCCGCCACCCGATCGGAAATATCCAGTATCAATGCGATGAATACGATCCGGTCATGGTAATTACCGGGTTGCAAAAGAACTTCCACCGGGTAGGCACTACCATCCTTGCGAAAATGCTGGGTGGTAAATAACTTGCTGGTGATTTGCCGGGTTCGTAACGGCTCGATATAATTTTGCAGGAACAGCGTTTCATTGAAATCGTGCTTCAGATCCAAGGGCGTCATCAGGCCAAGTTCTTCCATGCTGTAGCCGAGATTCCGCCGCGCCGGTTCATTGACATTGATGAAATGCAGGCTATCGGCATCGAAAATGTAGATTTCGTTCAGCGAGTGTTCCAGAATATCGCCCAACTGTAAAATACTGTTCTCGGCTTGCCGGCGTTTTTTCATCGCATGCTTCAGCCGCCGATTCATGACCACCAAGTACAAAATCACCGCCATAAACGCTGTCGCGGCAATCAGGTCGATCATCAGCAGCCTCTGGTAATTTCCGTCGTCGGGCATGCTTAGGTTGGGTGCATGGAATGCTCGGTTGACGTCGTAATTTTCGGGCAATTGGCCGGCGGTTTTCATGGCCTCGCCGATAGCCCGCCAGCGTAATAAGCTCATGTGCCCTAGCGGCATGTAATGCGGTTGCACGGTTTCCAACATGATCCGATACTCGGAGGTGAGTTCTTGGTCGGTGAATTTGTCGGAATAGTTACGGATGATCGGCAACATTTTTTCGGGATTATGCATCGCAAACTCCCAGCCGCGTAGCGATGCTTGCCAAAATTTGTCCAGCCGCCGCTGATGGGCCGACGCTTCCAGACCGGTGGTAAACAGCACGTCACCGTAAAAATCCAAGCCGTAATCGATAGGCCGGAACATTTTGACCGGCAGGTTGCGGGCGTGAAAAAATTGGGGTTCGTCGTTGTAGTAAGCCGATAGCGCATCCACCCTGCCATCGATTAATTTTAAAAAATCGCCGTCATGCTCAATGACAGTCATTGCATCAAGCGATCCCAATGCTTTGCTAAGCATGGGTTGGATACTGGGAGTACCTCGGGAAAGCATGACTCGTTTGCCTTTAAGATCGGCCAGTTGAGTGATTTTGCCATCGTCGCGCACCAGCAATACCTCGGCCGAATGCTGAAATATCGCCCCAATCCCGATGACCGGTTTACCTTGGCTGTTGGCCGATAGAATATCCACCCCACTAACACCATAAGTCGCCCGACCGCTGACGACCTCTTCCACCGGATCGATATTCGGCCCACCCTCGCGCAACACCACATCGAGTCCGGCTTCTCGGTAATAACCTAAGTCTCGTGCCGCGTAATAGCCGGCAAATTGATAAGCATGCCGCCATTTGAGTTGTAATACGATCGTTTCGGAGCTAGTGCCGCCCGCCATCGCCGCCTCGCATGGGCTGGATACGATCAACAGCCATAACAGCGTTAGCAGTTTCGCTCCGACTAAGGCTGGGCGCAAAGGACTACTGCGATCTAAAATATTTCCGCCTGCATGCAACCAAGTCGGATTCATCATATTGTCCTCGGGTGGATAAACTTAAGACTCAATCTCCCGCTGTCACGGCGCTCTTTTCGAACCGTCCATACCTCAATAGAATCGCCGGCAACAGCAACAGATTCAGCAGGGTCGACGACAACAGCCCGCCGATGATGATTGCCGCCATCGGTCCCATGATTTCCCGACCCGGATTGTCGCTGTCGAAGGCCACCGGCAACATCGCCAACGCAGTAACCAAGGCCGTCATCAAAATTGAAGGCAAGCGTTCCTGTGCCCCGCGTAGAGCGGTGTCGGGCGACCAGACCCGGCCTTCATGTTCGATCAGATGCCGATAATGCGAAATCAACATGATGCAGTTACGCACCGTAATCCCGAACAAGGTCACAAAACCGACAAAGGAACCGACCGATAACGCGGCGTCGGTCACCACCACCGCCAGCACGCCGCCCAACAACGCAAACGGCAGATTCACCAGCGTCAACGCCATGTGCCGCAGGCTGCCCAAGGCAATATAAATAAACACCAACACCCCCGCCCCAGCCAGCAATGAATGCATGATCAACGCTTCGCGAGCCTTGGCCTGCTCCAGCGCCGCGCCGATGAATTCGGGGTAACTGTCGCTACTCCATGCGATGTCATTCAACACACGGCTTTTCAATTCCCGCATGAAGTCATCCATGTCGCGCTGATCGACGTCGCAGGTGACGGTTTGCGCCCGCAACGCGCCTTGATGCAAAATGTTGTAACGGCCTTCGCTGTGGCGAATTTCCGCCACCTGCCCCAACAACACCCGTTCACCATCGGCATTTTTTAGGGCCAGTTGTTGCAAGGAATCGGCTCGGGTTTTCATATCGGCCGGCAAGGTCACCGCTACATTGAAAATGCGGTTGCCTTGTATATTCTTGCCGACGATGCGGCCTTCGTAAGCCGTTTGCAAAACCGCCATGACCTGGGCCGGGCTGATGCCGCGAAACTTAAGCTGTTCCAGGTTCAAGCGCACATCCAGCATCGCGGTGGCCGGCAGCGAACGCATTTGCACATCCCTGGCGCCGGGCAAGGTTTCGATCAGTTTGGCTACCGCTTGGGCCTTGACATCCAGCGCGGCCAAGTCGTTGCCGTAAATATTCACCACCACCGGCGCGGTGTAGCCGGAAATGGTTTCGTCCACCCGTTCGATCAAAAAAGTATTGGCTTCGTAATTGATGCCGGGAAAATCATCCAGCGTTTCCCGCAGGCTATCCAATACCCGTTGTTGCTCGGTGCCGGATAGCGGCTTCAGCCGCACTTCGTATTCGCTGTAATGGCTACCATAAGTGTCCGCGCCCCGTTCCGCCCTGCCGGCCCATTGCGATACCGATTCGATGCCTTCGATGTTCAAGAATTGCTCAGTCAGCAAAGCGCCGACCCGAATCGATTCCTGTAATGAGGTCCCCGGTACGCTGGCGGTATGGACGATGAAATGGCCTTCGCGCAGTTCCGGTAGAAATTTATGCTCCAGGCGCAAAAACGCCACAAAACCCAACAGACAAACCAGCAAACTGACCGACACCACGGCTTTAAAATGCCGCATCACCCAATTGAGCTGATTGGCATAGCGCGGCTTCAACCAACGGATCAACGGCGGTTCCATCTTTTCCGCCATATTGCGATTCAACAGCAAATGGCATAATGCCGGCGTCAGGGTCAGCGCCAACAACAACGACATCAAAATCGCCAGAATATAGGAATAGCCCAGCGGCGAGAATAAACGCCCGGCCACTCCGCTCAAGGTCAGTAACGGCACGAACACCAAGGCCACGATAAAACTGGCATAGACCACCGAACCGCGCACCTCCAGCGAAGCCTGCTGAATGACTTGGGCTACGCTGTCCGGCCGTGATTTAAGCCGGTTTTCCCGTAACCGGCGAAAAATGTTCTCGGTATCGATGATGGCATCGTCCACCACTTCGCCCAACGCAATCGCCAGACCGCCCAACACCATGATATTCAGATTGACGCCCAATTCCAACAGTACGATCACCGCCGCCATCAATGACAGCGGAATCGCCAATGCGGCGATAAAGGCGCTGCGAAAATTGAACAAAAACAGATACAAGATCAGCACCACGAACAAACCGCCAAACAACAAGTGCCCGGCCAGATTATGCACAGAGGTTTCGATGTAATCGGCCGGCCGAAACAAGTGCGAATAAAAATCCACGCCCTGTTGCTTGAATAAAGTTTCAAAGCCAGCCAACACCGTTTCCACCTGGCGCGACACCGACAAGGTATTGGCGCCGAACTGGCCGATAACCATCAACACTATGCCCGGCTTGCCCATGATTTGAGCGGCGCTGATCGGCGGTTCGGCCGCGTACCGAATATCGGCGACATCGCCCAGCGTAATGCCGCCGCCGTTTTGGTGCTTGACCACCAAGCTCTTGAATTGCTTGGGATTGGCCGGCTGACCGCTGACTTGCAAGGTAAAACGCTGATTGGCATTTTCAATAAACCCGGCACCGCTGATTTCCGCCGCACCGGCCGCCGCATTGACCACATCCTCAATGGCCAGATTAAACCGCTGCAAAGCCTCCGGTTTGATCTGTACCTGCAATTGCCGGACATCGCCGCCGAACACGTTAACATCGGCCACGCCCGGCACCGCCAGTAATCTGGGGACCAAGGTCCAATCCACCAGGCCGCGCAACTCCATCGGCGATTTAGTGTCGGAACTCAAGCCAATGGTCAGCACGGTGGACGACGACGAAGACAGCGGCACGGCGACCGGCGTGCCGATGCCGGCCGGCAGCTTTTGTCCCAGACTGGCCAGCCGTTCGCTGACTAACTGCCTGTTACGGTAAATATCGCTATCTTCGCTGAAGGTGGCGGTAACGATGGACAATCCCTGGATCGATTCCGAACGCAAACTTTCCAAACCGATCAAGGGTCTAATTGCGGTTTCGATCGCTTGTGTCACCAGCACTTCTACTTGCTCGGCGGCCAGGCCCGGCGCCTCGGTCTGGATGATGACCCGTTTGGGCGAGAACTCGGGAAAAATGTCCAGGCCCGCACTGGCGAATCGATAAGCGCCATAAACCAAAAGCAGCACGGCGAGCGCGGCGACGATGCCGGAATAGCGGATGGAAAAGCGGATCAGGGTAGCAAGCATGAAGTATCGAAAACCAATAATTGAATCCTATTGTGCCTTGCCTGACTAGTACGGGTCCAGGGATAGCTTGCATGCAAACCGTTTGCTCGTCTCGCAAAACCGATATTTTGCTGATTCGGAACAATTACGGTAGCATCAAACCTCATTCGGATTATGGAGCTAACACGCATGGATCAACCCGACATCGATTTGCACAGCGCCATCACTGCCTTGAGTTGCTCGCTGGATCTGGTGGGCATTGACGAGGTTAAGCACGGCAAACGGGTGGCGATGATGGCCTATCACATTGCCGAGGAATTGAATTGGCCCGACAGCGAGCGCTTAAGCCTACTGCATGCCGGCATGCTGCACGATTGCGGGGTGGCGAAAATTCGCGAACACCGCCAGCTCACCGAAACCCTGGAATGGGAGGGTGCCGAAGCGCATGCCGAACGCGGCGCCGAGTATTTATCCGCCTGTCCGCCGCTGGCACATCTGGCGACCGAAATCCGCTATCACCACACCCGCTGGGAACGGTTGCTGCAATTGCCCCTGGATCAACGCACCCGCTTGCGCGCGAATCTGCTGTTTCTGGCCGATCGCATCGATGTATTACAAGTGCCCTATCTGAACAGCGAACAAATATTAACCGCGTCCCCAAGCATCGTGATCCGGCTACAAGGCTTATCCGGCACTTTATTCGCCCCCGAATTACTGGATGCGTTTTCCAGGATTGCCAAGAGTCAGGCATTTTGGCTGGCCATGGATCCGGATTATCTGGATGAAGATTTACGCACGCTGGGCAAAAAAGTCCCGCTGATCGCGCTGGATTACCCCACCCAGCGCGAAGTTGCGCATTTGTTTTCACGGGTGGTCGATGCCAAGAGCCCTTATACCGAACAGCATTCGGAGCGGGTAGCGTTGGTGGCCAGACAACTGGCGCGGGAATTCAATATTAGCGGACGGGAACTGGAACAAGTCGAGATTGCCGGTCTATTGCACGACATCGGCAAATTGCGGGTATCCGAAGACATCATCGAAAAACCGGGACGGCTGACAGCCGATGAAAGAGCCAGTATGCAACGGCACAGTTACGACACCTTCCGCATCCTGCAACGGGTATTCGCCCACACCAACATTCCGGTCTGGGCCGGTTTTCACCACGAAAACCTACGGGGCGAAGGCTATCCTTTTAAAACCAGCGGCTTATCGCAAGACCTGGAATGCCGCATCATCAGCGTCGCCGATATTTTTCAGGCTCTGGCGCAAGCTCGGCCGTACCGGGAAAGCATGGCATTACAAGACATTCTGGACGACTTGCAGCATCGGGTATCGCTAGGCGAACTGGATGCCACGGTGGTCGACAAGCTGACCCAACACGCCGAGCTTTATTACCGCTTGGCGCGCGGCTAGTACATCGGGCTGTGTAGGCATTAAAAATCTCTTAATCCGATGCGGTATAATTGGAAGTCTGCCAATAACCACCGCTTTTAATTAAGCCGCCGATGTCCGAAGACTATTATTTCGCTCCCGATTACGCTGTCGAATCCCTGAAAGTACCACCACATTCCATCCAGGCCGAGCAATCGGTGCTGGGCGGTTTGATGCTGGACAATCAGACTTGGGATTCGGTGGCCGACAAAGTCATTGAAACCGATTTTTACCGCCGCGACCATCAACTGATTTTCCGCTCCATCGCCCAACTGGCCGAAAAACAGGACCCGTTCGATGTGGTGACCTTGTCCGAAGTACTGGAAGGCACCGGCGAGCTGCAAAGCGTCGGCGGCTTGGCTTATCTGGGCATGCTGGCCAAGGATACTCCCAGCGCCGCCAACATCGTCGCCTATGCCAACATCGTCCGTGACCGCTCCGTACTGCGGCAATTAATACACGTCGGCACCGAGATTTCCGATTCAGCCTTCAGCACCGAGGGCCGCGAAACCGCCGACTTGCTGGAAAACGCCGAGCGCCGGGTATTTGAAATCGCCGAGCAGCGCCAACGCGGCCAGGGTGGTTTCAACTCGATCAAGTCGCTGTTGGCCAAGGCCGTCGACAAGATCGAAATGCTGTATGAACAGGAAGGCGACATTACCGGCGCCAGCACCGGCTTCACCGATCTCGACGAAAAAACCTCCGGCCTGCAACCATCCGACTTGATCATCGTCGCCGGTAGGCCGTCGATGGGCAAGACCACCATCGCCATGAACATGGCCGAGAACGTGGCCTTGAAAAGCGGCATGCCGGTGGCTGTATTCAGTATGGAGATGCCTGGCGAGGCCTTGGCAATGCGGATGATGTCGTCGCTGGGCCGTATCGACCAGCACAAGGTACGGACCGGCAAGCTGGACGATGACGACTGGCCGCGCTTGACCTCGGCGATCAACCTGCTGGCCGAGACCAAGCTGTTCATCGACGACACCCCTGCCCTGACCCCGACCGAAGTCCGCTCCCGCGCCCGACGCCTGACCCGCGAGCACGGCCAGTTGGGTTTGATCGTGCTCGATTATCTGCAATTGATGCAGTCGCCTTCCAGCGGCGACAACCGCGTGCAACAGATTTCCGATATTTCCCGAGGCCTGAAGGCGCTGGCGAAGGAATTGAATGTGCCGGTCATCGCCCTGTCTCAGCTCAACCGTAATCTGGAGCAGCGCCCCAACAAACGCCCCGTAATGTCTGACTTGCGCGAATCCGGCGCGATCGAACAGGACGCCGATTTGATCATCTTCGTCTACCGCGACGAGGTCTATAACGAGGATAGCCCGGACAAGGGCATCGCCGAGGTCATCATCGGCAAGCAGCGTAACGGCCCGCTAGGCACGGTACGGTTGACCTTCCTCGGCCAATACACCCGCTTCGAGAATTTCGCCGGCGTCTACACCGGTAGCGAGGATTACGAATGACGCCCGCTGCTTACGCGCATCTGGATCTGGAGGCGGTGCGGCATAATCTGGCCCAGGTAAAGCGCTACGCTCCCAACAATAAAATCATGGCGGTGATTAAGGCCAATGCCTATGGTCATGGTATCACCCGTGTCGCTCGAGCTCTGGATCAGGCGAACGGTCTTGCCGTGGCGCGCGTCGACGAAGGCGTGCGCCTGCGGAAAGCCGGTTTCACCCAGCCCATCACCGTGCTGCAAGGCTTTGTTTGCGTGGATGAATTGCTGCTGATGCTTCAGCATCAACTGGAAGCGGTGATTCACACCCACCAGCAAATCGACATTCTGCAACAGCAAAATGGCGAGCCATTGGCGTTATCGGTATGGTTGAAGATGGACACCGGCATGAACCGGCTGGGTTTCAAGGGTAGCGATTTCAATACAGCCTACCAACAACTGGCAAAGTGCGCCATCGTCAAACAGCCGATCAGACTGATCACTCATTTCGCCAATGCCGACGACTTGCTCGACGACAAGACCCGCCGCCAGATCGAATTGTTCAACGACGCGGTACGAGACTATCCCGGCGAACGCAGCATCGCCAACTCGGCCGGCATCATCGGCTGGCCGCTCGGCTCCGCTCGGATCGAGTCCCGAGCGGAGCCGAGCGGCCAGACCCAGGAAAAAAACAACGATTGGGTGCGTCCGGGCTTGATGCTGTATGGTTGCTCGCCGTTCGCCGGCAAGACCGGCGCCGATTTCGGCTTGAAACCGGTGATGAGCCTGCATTCGAGATTGATCTCGGTGAAACATGTCGCCGCCGGCGAAACCGTAGGCTACAGTGGCACCTGGCAATGCCAAACCGATACCCGGCTGGGCGTGGTTTCGATAGGCTACGGCGACGGTTACCACCGCCATACCCGATCCGGCGCGCCGGTGCTGGTCAATGGCCAACGGGTGCCGCTGATCGGCCGGGTGTCGATGGATATGATCACCGTGGATTTAAACAGCCAGCCCAACGCCCAGCCGGGCGATCCGGTCATCTTATGGGGCGGCGGCCTACCGGTGGAGGAAATCGCCCGCCATGCCGACACCATTCCTTACACCCTGTTGTGCGGGATTACCCAGCGGGTGCAGATCGTCGAGCAAGTCGCGGCGGACGGTATACAAGCGCGGTAACAAGCTGTTATATTGAGCTAAATTTTGGGCAAAAAAAGTATCCTTGGAGTCCTCATGAGCATCTCTGCAGCCGATATTGTTCCTTTTTCCGAGGCTCGCACCCACCTGTCCGCCTTAGTCGCCGAGGTTCAGGCCGGCAAGGAAAAAATCATCACCAAAAACGGCGAAGGCGTCGCCGCACTCATCGCGGCAGATAGGCTAGATCATTATCACCAGCTTGAACGCGCGCACATCCACTTATCGTTGCTGAATGAAATCGACAAAGGCCTAGCTGATGTCGAAGCCGGCCGGCATCGCGATGCCCGCGAGGCATTGAGCGAACTCAGACAGCGTCGCTCTAAATCAGGTAGCCTATAGCGTATGCGGGTTCGGATAACCGACAACTTCTCGGCCAACCTGCAAAGCATCGAAGACTACTGGGCCGGTACCGATTTCCCGCACAGTTTCGACCGCTTACTGGACGAACTCGACCAGTCCGTCATTCCCAATCTCGAACGCTACCCGGAGATGGGCCGCGCTTTCTCCCGGCACCCCTGCGAATCGGTTGAAGCGCGGGTACATACCGAGAGACTGACAGTGGGCCTATCGTCCATCCGCGAATATTTGCTCGAAGAATATTTACTACTGTATTTACCGGCGGATGCCGTTTATCTGCTCGCCATCAGGCATCATAAGCAATTGTCCTACGATTTCGAGCGTCTGTGGCTAAACCATTAATTCCACCCCAACACCCTTAAGATGGCTAAAAAGCAAAAATCAGCTTATGTCTGCACCGAATGCGGCGCCGATTATCCCGGCTGGTCGGGGCAATGCAACCAGTGCGGCGAATGGAATACCATCAAGGAAGTCAGGCTGGGCAACGCCAAGCCCGGACGCGACAACAGCGGTTACGCCGGCGCTCGTAGCGAAGTACACTTGTTGTCCGAGGTCAACCTCGCCCAGGCAGAACGCATCTCCACCGGACTGGCCGAATTCGACCGGGTATTGGGCGGCGGCATCGTCACCGGCAGCGTGGTGTTGATCGGCGGCGCACCGGGTGCCGGCAAGAGCACGATACTACTGCAAGCCATCGCCCATATCGGCGGGCAGTTGCCGGTATTGTATGTATCGGGCGAAGAATCCCTGCAACAAATCGCCGAACGCGCTCACCGGCTCGGCCTGAAAACCGCCGGCATTAAGATGCTGGCGGAAACCTCGGTGCAGCAGATTTGCCAGGTACTGGACGAAGAGAAGCCACGGGTGGTGATCATCGATTCGATCCAGGTCATGTACACCGCCGACTCCGATTCCGCGCCCGGCTCGGTTTCGCAGGTACGCGAATCCGCCAGCTACCTGACCCAATACGCCAAGCGTAGCGGCGTGTCTTTTTTCATGGTCGGCCACGTCACCAAGGATCAATCGCTGGCGGGGCCGATGACCTTGAGCCACATCGTCGATGCCCAGGTTGTTTTGTCGTCGACCGACGATTCGCGTTTCCGGGTGCTGCGCGCCGACAAGAACCGCTTCGGCAGCGTCGGCGAATTGGGCTTCTTCGCGATGGAAAGCACGGGGCTAAAGGAAGTGAAGAACCCGTCGGCGATGTTCTTGTCGCGGGCCGAAAAACCCTCGCCGGGCAGCGTGGTGACGGTGTTGTGGGAAGGCACAAGGCCGTTGCTGGTCGAGATACAGGCCCTGGTCACCGAAAGCCAATACGGCAATCCGCGCCGCCTGGCGGTGGGGCTGGATCAAAACCGGCTGGCGATGCTGTTGGCGGTGCTGTCGCGCCACGGCGGCATATTCACCGGCAACGACGAGATTTATACCAACGTGGTCGGCGGCATCAAGGTGTCGGAGACCAGCACCGACCTGGCGATCATGGTCGGCGTGGTTTCCAGCCTGCGCGACCGCATCATCCCTTACGATACGGTGTTTTTCGGCGAGGTGGGCCTGAACGGCGAAATCCGCCCGGTCGCCAACGGCCATGCCCGCCTCAATGAAGCCGCCAAACATGGCTTCAAGCGGGCCATTATTCCTAAAGCCAACAAGCCTAAGGAAGTCATCAAAAACCTGGAGATTCACGCGGTCAGCAATATCCAGGAAGCGCTGGCGGTTTTATCCGATTTATAATTTTTACTGCGGCTTACCAATGGCGGCATCCATCAGCGCCTGCAAGCGCGTCTGTACCGACAACAAATTTTGCAAAGGTTCGATTTCCGGGAATCGCCCCGCCATTAAATCCAAGGCATAAAACTCGACGCTATGCCGAAACTGTGGCAGATCAATGCGTATCAACGTAGTCGGCGCATCGGCAACGGCAAAAAAGCGACCTTGTTGCCGTTGTAATTGACTGATTTGTTGACTGATCTCGGCCGGCCGAATACTCAGAAATTGTTGTTCGGCGATGACGAAATGTAATAACGCCTGCAACTCCGACTGACTGAGTAACTGACTGGTTTCGGCTCCGCCCCGGGCAGCGCTAACCGTCAGTAATCCGTCAGCCGTAATGGTGAGTAAGGGTTGTGAATGCGGTTCCCGCAGCATGCCACCAAGAAGATCGAAACGAATGATTTCCGTTTTATGGGCGGCCGGAAGCCAATAATCTGGAGAGGCTGGAACGTCGATTTCGGCGGCTAAAATCGAATTGATCGACGATCCCAACAGCACCAGCATCAGCAATACCTTCATGAAACGCTTTCCAACTTCGTATGCCGTGGTAAATGTTGTAATTATACAATTCCAACTCTGCGTTTCTTGGCGGACAGGCCCATCAATGACAGCAACGCCGAACCGAACAACCAGACGGCTCCAGGCAGCGGCACAGCCGCAACCGTGTATCCCAGATCACGGAAAGATTGGATAGTCGTATTGCTCAAGAAGGTCGGGCCATTCAACCAGCCGGTCATCAATTCATAGCGCATATCGCGACCCTGGCTATCGGTAATCCCTGTGACTCCGAAACCATCATCAACTTCGTCCCAGTGACCGTCGGCGGTTCCGGCACCGCCGCCCAATTCGACCGGCACAAAGGCTGCCGCTGGTTGACCAAATTCGGCTCTATAGGCCGCCAATCCGAAAGAGCCGGTATATTGCCCGATACCATCGGTATATAAGTGATTGGCTTCCCACAACGTGCCGAAACCCAGCACATGCGCCATCTCATGCTCGATCACGGATTGAAAGGTGTTGTTGGCAATCATATTTGGAAGGTCTGCCGTATCGATGTTGATAGAACCGCCATTGACCACGGCGCGGCCGCTAGTCAGATTAGAATGTTGAATATAGGAAACACCGGCGGTTGCCAATGTCCCTCCCACAGCGCCGGCTGAACCCGAAACATCGATAGTGATGCCGGAATTCAGCAAGTTACCGCCAATATCAAAATCATAACCGGTAATGATCGATTTCCAGAAATTGGCCGCATTGGTAAAGTAACTCTGGTAATCCGTGCTCAATCCACTGGTGAAATTCAAATGAATATCAAAAACCGCCGCCTGTGCCGGGGAAGCAGACAACAAAATACAACCGCCCGCCAACAATAGATTTTTTCTTAGATTTAACTGCATAACATTTCCTTGTGTGGTTAAAAAACAAAATAACTTACATGCCCCCAGCCAACTAATCCGCGGTGGATATAGTCACCCTAGCTCTCCATCGGGAGAGGAAACCGAGATGCCGAAATTCGGTTTGCAACAGCTATAGAACGGGTCAAAAAATTGTAGGTATAGATAACATGCTCTAACGTCCAGGTAAACTCTTACAATGAATTATTTGTGCTTGTCTGTATAACCAAAAGCGTCAACAAAGGGTTTCAATTGCAAATCTATACTCTGAAAATGTTTTTGATAATTTAGCCAACGATAGGCAGCTGTTTTATAAACCGGTTGCGAAACAGCCGCAAAACTGGGCGTGGAAATATAACGCCCCTTGGCGCGCTGATGAAACTGGGTAACGGACGCGTTCCATTCCAGGCCCAGAAAAGCAAATACCTGTCGAAAGCTTGTTTCAAACTCATTCACGGTATCCTCGTAACGCAACTCCATATATCCGGGCTGAATTTCCTTCCGGATCAATAGCCAATAACTCATGACTTCCGCATATTGTCTGGCAATGCCTTGCCAGGAAGTCAAATTAGCCGTGGCCGGCGATGGGCTGAAGCCTACATGAAACAACTGAGACAAACATCCCTGGGATCGCGAAGGGCAAACAAAATTTTTGCCTCCGGGAAAACCACGCTGATTACGCCAAGCTCTATGGTATTCAGCGCATTTTTATCGACCAGCTGTTTCGCCATAACTGCGTCGCCGTATTCTTCACGCATACGCCGCCAATAAAATTGCCTGAGTTCCTTGATCCGCCGCAAATTCAACGTAGACAGCGCCTTGGCATGGTCGCCGGTTACGCCGCTGATGCGCTGCAATTCCTGGGTCAATTCGTGAATAACGCTGCTTTCATCCGTGGCTATCAGATCCGGATGCGAGCCTAGCACTTGTTCGGTCAATATGGTACCGGAACGTAAAAAACCCAACAAAAATGCCGGAGCAGGCAAATCGTCGTCAATCAGCGTATCAACCGGCCAGCGCTGAAGTAGATTGCGATCGAATCCCGCCCGATTGCGCTCCAAAGTCTCGTAAATCAATTCGCGTTGATCAGGACTAAATGGCGAGAGAGTGGTATGCATTTCGCCGGCCACGGTTAAGGCGGCAAACGCTTCATCAAAGCATCCGCTCTTATCCAGGATCACGGCTTTTTCCAACCAGGCCCGCGCGGTCTGTTCCGGCTCGGCATTATCTTCAATCACGCTATTCAATCTGATCAGGGCTGGTTCGGGAGAAACCAGTTGCGCTTCTAAAATCGCCAGTAAAATATTACAACCGGGATGATCGGGTAACATTTTGCACACCTGCCGAGAAATCGGCAGAGCCTCGGCATTGCGATTCATTCTTGTCAGGCATAGCACAAGATTATTCAATGCCACCGGCGAACTGGGTCCCAAGGCAACCGCAAGGCGTGCTAAACGTTCGCCAGCGGCCATCTCACCCCAATGCACCAATTGCCCGGATAACTCGACCAAAAAGCGCGGATTGCGACTTTTACTCGCCTGACGCTCAAGCAAGCGGGCTGCTTGAAGCAGATGCCCCACCCCTTCTCGGCGACGCAATAACCAGCAAAGCGCTTGACCAAGGCTGGCCAGAAAATAAGCACCCTTCGGTTTGGCCAAGGTCAGTTGCCGAAAATAGTGTTCCGCTCCGGCAAAATCCGAGCGGGCAACCGCTTGTTGTGCTTGCTGCTGCAGCCATTCAATATCGGCGGCAGGGGGTTAACATATTTACCGCCGCCGAGTCGGCACAACACACTTTGTATTTTTTGCCGCTGCCGCAAGGACAGGGAGCGTTGCGGCTGATTTTTGACGATGCAAGCATCATAAAAACAATAATTCCGCGGATACGCGTTTTAAAAACACTTCCCGATAATACTCGGCTTTTCTGACTTGCAGGCTTTCCATGGGATTGTAATCATCGGTGATCACAATGCCGCCTTCTTCAGTCAACGCATATTGATGATCTAATAACCATTGAGTCCGTTGATCGCGACTGTTTGAATCCAAAACCATGGCTTGATTTGACGCCAGGAAAATAAAATCGGTCATTTCCGTTTTCTCGGTAGCAAACACGCGCATGTTCGGCAGCACCTGCTTCAAGGTTTTGTAAACCGAAGCCACGGCTTGTGTACCTTCACCCCGAGTAAAACCGACATAGTTCAGCGCCAGAATCCCATCTTGTTTTAATAAGCCGCGCAAATCCCGCAACATTTCTAGCGTCAACAGATGAGTCGGCTCGGAACCACCGGTAAAACAGTCATGGATAATGAAATCGTATTTTTTATTTAATTTTTTGATTTCGTAACGGGCGTCGCCGACGATAAATTCGCCGGTAGGCGTGAAATTGAAGTATTTCAACGAGGCATCGGCCACCACCGGATCGATTTCTATGGTATCGGTAGTCAAGCCCTTGGATTTCAAATCGCGGGCGATATGGCCACCGCCCAAGCCTATCACAAGGGCGTCGGATGCTTGGGGCCGCAAAACCGGCAAAGTACCGATGATGGTTTGATAGCCTAGCAAGGTTTTGCCGTCGGCCAAGGACATCGCACTCAAAACCGAAGCGTCGGACAGCAACAGCCGATAACCGTCCCGTTGATGATCCACGATACGCACCCAACCATAAATACTTTCTGCTTCATGCAAAACCTTGAACTCGCGGCCGACTTGTTGCGACTTGGCATAGCCATTGATACTGAGCAGGCCAGTGACTATTGCAACCATCATTAACGGCAGCGTCGATGAAATATGGGCAAATCCCCGTTTATCGCCCAACATCAAGCCTATCGCCCATAACATCAGTATCAATCCCAGAGCAAAAATAATGGCCCGAGTGCCGAATACCGGCAACAGAAAAAATCCCAGTAACAGGGTTGCCAGCACGCTCCCTACCGTACTGATCGCATAGACGGAACCAACCGTACTACCGACATCCTCCAGGGTTTCGGTCGCCAGTTTAATCACGAACGGACCGACCATCGCCAGCGTCGTCAAAGGCAAGGCAAATAACAGGAAAGCGCTGGTAAACGCACCACCGCGCATGCCTAGCGGGTTAGTCAACGTCATCACTGTTGCACTGATAAAGGGAATCAAACTGGTCGCCAACGCCGCCAGCATGATCACATGAGCCAGACGTAGCTTGGGATAACGATCGATCAGAAAACCGCCCAGATAATAACCGAGCGCCAAGGCGATCATGGTCACGGCTATCTGCGCCGACCACACATACAGACTGGCGCCATAGAATGGCGCGATGATGCGGGTACCCAGCAATTCCAGGATCATCACGGCTCCGCCGCTGAGGGTCACGGTGAGCAACAGGACCGCCTTGCTTAAGTTAGGGATATTGGATTTATGGGCTGCTGTGGATGGCGATCCAGACCCGGTTTTTTTTGCCATAAATGAAATCAATGAAATTTAATAATAAGGATTTGTACCATGCTACCCATAAAAAACCCCGAACCGGCTTCATTCCGTGTCGGGGTTGCATGCTTCCTTGCTCAAGTTAATCCTTTAACCTCCAGCGTTCAAAGAATTTCGTCAAAAACAAGTTCCTGATATTCGAATGTCCTGTAGGGGCGAATTCATTCGCCCTGGGCGATTAAAATCGCCCCCTACATGAATTCAGGGAAATTATTTCCAACCAAACTCCAAGTCATCCTGTTCAAAACGTGTTGCCTATTTCCTTTAGGCTATAGGCTATTCCTGAGTCTCAGTTAAGCACACGTTTACGTCTATTAAGGCCAACCAAACCGGCTACCGCACTACCGAACAGCCAGACGGCACCTGGAACCGGAACAGCTTGAACACTCAAAGATGCTTGAATCGCGTAGGAACCTGCGTGATCACCAACATTAGCGTCAATTACGGTACCGGTAGAACCAAATGCACCACCTGTACCAATACTGTAATCACCCGCGGCCAGGAAATAGTTGATCAAAGTTTCAATATTACCAGTGCTGTTATTAACTGCAGTTTTGTATATTGCAGTGCCAACTACTGCGGAATTGTTAGCCATAGTTGTGTCGCCTAAGGCATCCCAGCGACCGTCTTTCCCAGCATCAATTGGCAATGAAGCGGCAGAATCATACGCACCAGCAGGAAACAAACCTTTGTAAATGGAAAAACCAACATCTGCCAGGTTTAAAGAAGTCGTCACATTAATTGCGGCACCATTTTGGTTAACGCTTGCGTAGGTACCCGCATTTAAACCAGTAACTGTAATACTGACCAAAGAGTCTTGGGCCAAGTTAAATTTAAATGGCTATGAACAAGTTGCAGGTTGAAGAAATACCGGGTCATGTGTGACGCATAGCGTGAGTAATCGGTTAGGAATCTGGTTTTCCCAAAATCGTCGATTCAACCGATAGCAAAATTCGTCGAGATATTCCTGTACATAGTTACCTGACACACCATGGTAAGTACCCAGCAAATAGCTTTTAAGGTTACTGATGACCACATGAACCCAAGGTAACCATTCACTCGCCATTTCAGGAGGGGTTACCTTGGCGATATGGTGATGTTCCTCGGCCAGCACATTGAGCGCAGCCAGCGCATCGGTATGCAGGGTTTGGCCTGGGGCAAGCGTTTGTTGGGCGAATGCTCTAACACTCTCGTGCGTCACCTGCTCAACCACCTTCATAGCCACAAAGCCGGGCTTACCATCATTATGTTCGCAAGCCACTAAAATAGTGGTTTTACCGGCGGCGCCTCGCCCGCGTTTACCGGCACGTTTGCCGCCGATAAAGGCATCATCGAATTCGATAATGCCGCTTAGTTTGTACAGATTATTCTGATCACCCATGGCCGTGCGTAATTTTCTCAACAGCCGTTGCGCCGTCAGCCAGGAAACACCAATTAGTTTGGTCAGCCGCAATGCGGAGATACTACCCTTGTCCGACGATACCCAATAAAGACTCCAAAACCATTTCACGAGCGGTAATTTGGTGTTGTGAAACAAGGTGCCGGCTGTCACCGATGTGTGATGATGACAAACTGCACATTCGTAGACATGTCGTGTCTGGAGCAACCAACCTTTCTGATGGCCACAGCGTGGACAGCAAAACCCTTCAGGCCACCTGAGGTTGATGATGGCTTGAAGACAACTTTTTTCATCGGCAAAGTGCTGTTGCCACTCCCAAAAACTCGTGATCTTTGCTTGCATGACCGCTCTCCAGAATATCCCACTAAAATTCAGATCGGGTAACCTGTGGTAAGTTCATAGCCATGTAAATTTAAACCAAGCAGCGTGATGGCTATCACCCCAATCGCCATCTGCCGCATCAGACCAACCGATATTGCTGGTTACAGCTCTTACTGAAGGGTTATTGGCGTTCAAATTGTAGTAAGAAACGTGCGCGAACGCCTGGCTTGCAAACAAAAAGCTTGCTAGAGCAATTAGAGATAGTGCGATTTTTTTCATTTTTAATCCTCTTTACTGTACAAATAATTATTTATTGTTAACAGTAATGTTCTCGGCGTTGCCTCGGGAAAAGACAAACGCCGCTTCCTCCCCATCACTTTAGGAGGCGGCCCGGCCTTCTTGTTTTTGTTATTTTCAAGAACCGTGGCTTTCCGGCCCCGCCTCGCGACGGGTGTGGCTTGGTTGGCGAGGGGAAATCCAATAAACTAAAACATAAACTCATCATTCCCTGATCGGACCAGAAACCTAGCCAACTAAGAATGATTATCATATTACATGCCAAAACCCAGTAAAATCCTAGGTTTCAATGATATAAAATATTCCCTAATATACTTAAACAACCCCGGCGTTAATTAAACTGCGTTAAATGACTAACCAATATAGTCATTTGCCTCATTTATCAAAGACCTAGCCGTCATTTGGCATAAAAATACCCAAATCTGCCTTAGAAACGATGCCTTGGTGATAAAGCCATAACCCAACACACTCGTCATGGCCATCGGCAACCGTTACAATTGTCGGTTTTTATCAATCATGGCTTTCCATGATTGTTGTTTTGCATTTAGGGAACAAGGGCAGAGATCGACAATGGCACGACATTTGACTCCAGAAACAGCTCGCGAACGGCGTTTGCCGGCACCTTCAATCAAACCCGACCGGCTTTACAGCCTATCGTTTGCGTGTGTTGCCGCTGTCGGCGATTCAAACCAATCAGCGTTTTTTGCTGAATTCAACATTTCGGGACACTTTCTCCCACCCATGAGTATGCTATGAGTCAGACTGAAATCGAATTAAAACAGCTGATCATCGACACTCTGGCACTGGAAGAGGTGAACGTCGACGATATCAAGTCCGACGCCGCGCTGTTTAATAGCGGCCTGGGATTGGATTCGATCGACGCACTGGAGTTGGGCTTGGCAATCAGGAAGAAATACGACGTCAAAATCGACGTCGAACACGATGACGTGGTTAAGATCTTTGCTTCGGTATCCGCATTGGCTCAATTCATAGAATCCGTCCGCCAATAAGTTGAAAAACCACGACGGCTTGAGCGCAAATCAATAGGGTGATTTTTTAGACGATTAACTGACTCTAGGGCCAGCCCAATTATGGCCAATCGTAACCGATGAGGTCATTACAAGCGGAATAATTGATATTCTTCCAGTCCACAAACCTTATTCCGGCCACTGTCCTTGGCCTGATAAAGCGCCTTGTCGGCCAAATTGAGCAGGCTGTCGATGTTGGAAATTTTTTCCCTCAGCGTCGCCACGCCTATACAAATGGTGAACTGCAACGACACCCCCGCTTCCAACGGAATTGTGGTGTTGGCGACAAAGTTTCTGAGCCGCTCGGCGACTTCAAGCGCCTTACTGCTATTGGTTTCGGGCAGTAGCACCGCAAACTCTTCCCCACCTAGGCGTCCTGGAATATCAACTTCCCGCAATGTCTGCGCAAAGATACATCCCATTTTTTGCAGAACTTTATCGCCGACGGCATGACCGAAGCTATCGTTGATTTTCTTGAAGTGATCAATATCCAGCATGAATATCGAAAGCGAATTGCCGTATCGTTGTGCTCGCGCCAGCTCCATTTCGCCCTGTTCCATGAAATGGCGACGATTGGCAATACCGGTCAGGTAATCGAAATGGGCCTGGTGTTCCAGTTCGGCCAATAATGTCTTGCGTTCTCTGATGTCCCGCACGAATGCGCAGTGATATTCGCAATCATCGAAAACGATATAGTTAGCGGCAATTTCTACCGGTATTTCACAGCCTTCACGGGTTCTATGCACCGATTCAAATTGCAGCGAACCTCGCTGCTTGACTTGTTGCCAGTGGTTCCTCCAAGCCTCTCGGCTAAAACCGGGATCGATATCCATCACGGTACGCGTCAGCAATTGTTCACGGCTATAGCCTAGAAATTGGCACGCGGTATTATTAACGAATTGGAAACGGGCATCGGCCGTGATCCAATAGATACACTCGATGGCGCAATCGACTGAAAACTGGGTTAGCTGCATCTTTTTCTCTGCCTGCTTACGCTCGGTAATGTCGATAATCGAAGCAATGTAGCCGGCCAATTCCTGGTTTTGGGTAAAACAGGGACTGAACGCTAGATGGATAAAAATCCGGCTATCCGAGGATTTGTAGGTTTCATAGAGCCTGTTGCGCTTAATCTGCTGAAAATCGATGAAGCGCTCTTCCGAAGCCGATAAGCCCTGCCGTAGCGCGGCTTTAGTTTCCGGTAGCACTGCGGGGTCGTCGAATAAACAATAGCGCTCCAACGGATCGTCGGGAGCGACACCAAACATTTCTCGGGCCGCCCGATTCACGGCTAGAACTTTGCCATTCCGGTCCAGAACGTTGATACCGATCGGTGAATAATCAAAAAAAGCCTTCAGATTAGCTTCGCTGTCGCGCAATGCCTGTTCCGCTTGTTTTCGTTCGGTGACATCATCGTAAATGGCTACGATCTCGCCGCTAGGCAGCGGATAGATGTAGTTATCGCGCCAACCCTGAATCCGTCCGTCTTGATAAAACGAGACCGGAAAGCTTTCGGCTTGTCCGGTTTTCGCAACCCGCCTCAGTACCTCGGGCAAACCAAACGCATCGATATTGGGAAAGATTTCATCCAATTTTTTGCCGATCAACTGGTGCCGGCTGATTTTCTCGATGCGTTCGGCCGCTTGGTTAAACTCGGTGAACATGAAATTCCGGCCATCCTCGCAAGGTTTATAGACCGCCACGCCGCTACTCATATTTTCGAACAATGCGGCCAATCTGGCTTCGCTGTCGGCCAAGGCTTGTTTTTCTTGTTGTAATTGCAGATTTTTATCGGACAGTTCCCGTGTTCTATCCCGAACTCGCCGAGTCAGCTCGTTATTGAGTTTTGCCAATTCGGCCGTCGCCTGTTTTTCACGTAAACGGACCAGGCCACTGGAGGCCAACATCCGTGCAATTTGCGCGTACACTTGGGTGATGATTTCGATCCGCTGCCGGGAAAGCACCGGCACCTTGGCGATAGCATCCAGATAGTCGACTTCGTCGAAACCATATTGCCGAGCTTGCCCGCGAAAAAATTCGAAATCCGGTGGTTCGGTAAAGCATTGGCCGGTAAATACATTCGCTACATGTTGGCCATCGACAACAATAGGCATCGCCGTGTCCACCAAACCGTTCAGACAGTTATAGATCGCGAAATCCTCCCCCTTCAGCATGCTTTTGACCAGCGACGTGTCGCTTTCGATGCAATTGATGCAAGTTTGCGGATTGACCCGATGAAATTTGACACAAGTATCCTGCCAACCGGAACTGGTAATCACCACGCCATCGGTGTCGATAATCGCATTGGCGATACCGATTACTTGACTCAAGCTGTCCATCAGCGTCCGCAGACTGTCGACATCGACGAGTTCTAAATACTTGATGGTTTGACCGGACATGTGACTATTCGAATGAACTGTTGGATTATCGTGGCTGCCTTGGCAACCATAATAGCAGCAAATCGAAGGCGTCAATAACCCAGGGCAACTACTTACTTGCCTTGCCGATACCTATGAGTTAGAAACAGAAGATGGACCGGCTTCCCTTGGTGAGTCGGCTAAGGATTTCGCCAAAAATAACGTCCCGGTTTCGATGCTTGTATATCGTGGGAGGGGCTTTAGCCGCGACTTGTCAAGCCTTCGGTCGCGGCTAAACCCCCTCCTAACATCGTCCAGCCGGGAAGTTGTTTTTTACCAAACCCTAAGCCAAGATCGGCCGAGTTCATCGCAAAAGTTTCCCGAATATGTATGTCTTGCAGAGAAATAGAGATTGATGGGGATAAAACAATAAAAACCACCCAAGATGTAGCAAGCGCATATCTTGGGTGGTTCCGGTCTTTCGCTTAGTAATCGAAAGAGGCCTTGACAAAGTAAGTACGTTGCGGGAATGGGTGATTTTCAAAGGCGCTCTGATCGAACACATTATCGATACCGGCCGAAATCGTGCTTTTCAGATGCTGATAAGTCGGCAATTGATAGCTGGTTTTCAGATCGACAAAGGTGTATTCATCGGTACCGCCATAAACATTGGACTCGGTATCGGTATTCTCCAACCGTTGAAACACATCGCTCCGGTAACGCACCGCCGCCGAGAAATCCCATACCGGCAAGATGTGGTAGGTCGCCGAAGTATTAACCTGCAGTTTGGGAATTCTATCCCATTCGTTGCCGACCAAGCCGGTATTGCGGCTGTTTTTCACGATCTGCTTGTTCATAAAGGTGCCGTTGACCATGAAATCCAGGGGCAAATCAAACAGTTGATTTTGTTGGAAGGTCAGATCCACGCCGATGGTTTCGGTTTGTTCGATCGGTTGAAAAGTGGTCACGGCTACGTTGCCAAAGTTTTGCAAGGTATTGGCGATTTCATCGTTGATCAAATCGTAGAAAAAATTCGCCCGTACAAAACCTTTGGCTAAATCATATTGGGCCATCAAGTTATGGAAATAACCGTTTTCCGGTCCCAAGCCGGGAAATGCTATTGATTGGGTATTAAAGCGGGAGTTGCTCAGGAACATCTCTTCGGCAATCGGGAAACGATAGGCTTTCGAGAACGAATAGCGGAAAGTCCAGACATCGGGTGAAAACTCCAACGACGCTTTCGGCGAAATCCGAGTCGCATCCCGGTCGGCATAATTTTCAGTCGAGGTAGCGGTATAAACGTGCCCGCCAATAGCCTGCCAATTATCCAAACGGGCGCCGGCCATGATGGCCCAATCAGGCAAAAAGCGCCATTCCAACTGCGAAAACACGCTATTAGTCTGGGTTTCGCCGCCGCTATCATTGGTCATGCCCGCCCTGGTACCGGCGACATAGTTATTGCTATCAAATGTCTTACTATTTAACGACGCATGGCTCAATTGGTAACCGCCCATGAACGACAAATCCTTGTTTTGCAGGAAATTATCGGTAGACAGCTTAATATCGTAATTGGCCCACCAAGCATCGATATCATTCACCTGGCCTTTATTCCGATTAAGCGGATGATTGGGATTTAATGACGACGATACCGATTTATCCCTGAACGCATCGTAGTAGCTGGCCGTGGTATCGATACTCCAATCTTCCGAAACTTTACCTTTCAAACTCAAACCATAGTTGAGAGCCTGACGCTCGGATTCGGATACGTTAAAGGTCGCCCCAGGTACCGCGAACCGTTTTCCGTCCTGCCGATAGTTGGTACTCTGGCTGTCGCCGGTATTCGTCGCCCCGCCCCAAACGGTATTACCGTTACTATCCTTCAGTAAACTCAAGGGGTCGTCGGTTACGCCAAGACGCTCTTCATAAGCGATGGTGAAACGGCCTTGCAGGTCCGGGGTAAAATCGTAACCCAGTTTGACCTTAAACAAATCCGTAGTGGACTGGGCTATACCGTCGTCCCCCAGATACATGCCAGGCGTAGCGTTCGGCTGACGCTCCTGAATCCCCCCGGTTACGGCCGTGCCCCCGGCCGCGGTTGAGGTTGCCGTGGTTCTCGGCGTCATCGGCTGCCCTTCGTTTTCCAGATGGTTATAGGAGGCAAACAGGCTGAACTTGTCGAAGCGATTACCGGCCGATATATTGGTTTTAAAACCGCTCAAGGTGTCGTTGCGGCCGCGCCGATGCGCGTCTTGAAACATGCCCATCGCATCGACATGCGCTTCAAACTTGTCCGGCATGCGCGTATTCAGATTGACGACGCCGCCAAACGAATTACCGCCGTATTGCGCGGAAAAAGGTCCGTACAGTACATCGGCCGATTCCACTTCGCTGGGCGACACCATGGACCAGCGCGGCGCGCCGTTGAAAGTAGTACGCAAGGGATTATGCAGCGGCATGCCGTCGGCAAACACCATGGTATGCGCGGTTTGGAACACGTTGGAGCCGCGCATGCCCAATGAACCATTCGGATCACCGATATAACGTTTACGTATATTCAGTGATGGCGAAAATCTTAAGTAATCTTCAACAGTCGTGGCATTAACGAATTTTTCGACTTCCTTGACATTCACCTGATAGGTTGGCGTGGCCTTCGCGGTTTGCGGGAACAATTGCCCTTCGGTTGATGAAACTTCGACGGCTTCAAGTTTGACGGCTTCAGGTTCGGCGGCCCGCGGCGCTGTCGGTAAAATCATGACACCCGGCAGCAACATGATTGCCGGCGTTATTTTAGTTGTTCTATGCATGAGTCGTGTTACCTGGTTATTCAGTCAATATCAAACTCCAAAAATCCACTTTTGCGGCAAGCAAAGCAGGAATAGAGCTTGATTTAGATCGCAACCCTTATACCAACAACACCAAATAACTTAAAATACAGTATCTTATAAAATATGTAAGCATTAAATTACAACCCTAATACTCGGTATTTCCGCCCTTCCCAGTTATACAATAATTAATCTGCGTTAAATAACCGATTATTTTGACGATTTCAGGGGGATTTGCCACATCAACTAAAAATCATTCTCAATTAAAAAAGCCTGATATAGCCGATTCCGAATGGCCGGAAGCCAGGTATAATCAGGCTGTCATCACTAAACGAAAACCAGAAGACCTTCTCCCAATTAATTAAACTATGCTATATGACATAAATTAGCGGGTTGTAATGCGCCAAATACCTCGGTATTTTTGCCGACAATCCGCCGTCATGAATTAAAATGACTCCAACGCCCTGATTTGATAGCCTTGGCCGTTGCGCCAGGATAAATAAATGGCCGCCCGATCGGCCACCAAATATGGGTAATCCGCCGGCCCAGCCGCGGTAGCGACCTGCCTGGGTTCTGACCAGCTCTTGCCGGCATCAGACGACCGTAAAAGCCGCACCACGGTGTTAGTGCCATCAAACTCTAACCAAGTAATAGCCACCTGTTGGCCCAGGGTTGCCAGATGCGGGTGCATTGCCCCCTGCCCGCCGAAATGCATGCTGCCGGCGAATGTCAAGCCTTGATCCGTCGAATAACCATAATACAGTCCCTGCCGAGACTCTGCCCCGCTAAACCAAACAGCGTGATAAGCCCCATCGTCGGCAATCGCCAAAGCCGGCCCGTGATGCGGACAAGCGTCGATTTTCCAGTTTTCATGACTCAATTGCCTCAATTCACCTGGGGTTTGCCAATTTTCAAATTTAATCAAGGCGTGATCCCGAATACCGCCGGGAAACACATGCCGCCAAATCACCACCGGTAGATTGTCTAAGTCCAGTGCCGTACCCAGCCGACAACATTCGCAGGTATGCGGAGCCACTAACTGGTTGGCATGAAAACTTTTTCCGCCATCATCCGACCAAGCGTAATACAGCGACGTCCCCAAAAATTCCGCACTGCCGGTTTTGGCTTTTTCCTTATCCCGCGCATCCAGCCAGGCAATGAAAATTTCACCGTTTTCACCGACTAACAGACTATCGAAGCGGTGGCTGATTACATCTTGGTTATCGTTGACCGTCACCGGCTCGGAAAAACTTTTGCCGCCATCAAGCGAACGGCTGAAACGAATATGACCGGTATGACGTTTATCCAGACTACGGGTCCAAGTCAGAAAAATATTGCCTTGTTGGTCCAATTGAATTTTTGGCCGATATTCATCGTGGGCAATAATCGGCTCGGCAATCTTATTCACCACAACCGGCTCGGAAAAGCTATTGCCTTTGTCACCCGAACGCTGCACATAAACATGATCTTGATTAACCCAGGCCACCCAGAGCCTGCCCTTTGAGTCAAAAACAGCCGTTACCGTATTCGAGCAAGCGACGGAAGCCGTGGTTTTATCAGAACAAACCACGAGTTTTCCAGCGGCCGAATCCTTGTTGCTTACATCCGTTGCCGGCTGACTCGGCGCCTGCGATGCGCAAGCACTAACGAGCAATGAAGCCGTTAAAAAAAACCAAAAACCCATTTTCATTTTATTGATCCCAAAGTCGATAACTGATTCAGGCCGATTGATAGTCGCCCAGCCTGAAAACGATAACCCAAGCCAAAAAACTTTGCTACTAAACGATTTTCATCCTGGATAAGCCTCGGTTATGATGCCGATTCGTTCATTCTTCTAGCAAGGTATCCAAATGACATCCAAAACCGTGTTCGCCGGATTGCTGTTATCGGCCCTAGCCGTTAGCAGCAGCCAAGCCCAAGAAAAATTCGTTAAAACCTTCAATCCCGGCAGTTACCAACAAATCCTGCGGGAAAATGCCGCCAAACCGTTTATCTTAGCCGTCTGGTCGGTCGATTGCCCTTCGTGCCTGAAGGATATGGGCGTGCTGAACCAGATTCGGCAAAATCATCCGGACTTGAAAATCGTCATGCTCTCCACCGACGATCCCAGCGCCACCTCCGAAGTCAAGAACATCCTGGCCCGAAACCGGTTAGGCGACCTCGATAACTGGATATTCGGCAGCGACGACGCGCAAAAATTACGTTACGAAATCGATCCTGGCTGGTATGGCGAATTACCCAGAACCTATTTCTTTTCCTCGACACATAATCGCGTCGGCAAAAGCGGGGCTTTGAAAATCGAGGAATTTGAAACCCAAATTTCCAAAATCAAGCCCTGAGGCCTGCTGCCATGAAGCCAACCAGCCAAGTTTTATTGCAATTTGACCCTGCGCTGAACCAACTTGGCAACGGCAAAAGACTGGCTGGCGGTTTATCCGTGGTCACCCGAATCGGCGACACACTCTGGCTGGCCAACGACGAAACAGCGAGTTTGGAAAGGCTAACACTGTTCAAAACCGACCAGAACACCCAATTTATCGGTCTCAATCACTGTCAGTTCCGCTTATCGGATTTTTTAAAACTGCCTGTAACGCCCGATATTTCCGTTCAAGCCGGGCAAGAAGTCGACTTGGAAGGCCTGGCCCATGCCGACGGTTATTTGTGGATGATAGGTTCGCACAGCCTTAAGCGCGGCAAACCCAAACCAGATCGTGGCGATGACGCTAACCAAGACAAATTGGCCACCGTATCGAGCGAGGGCAACCGCTATCTGCTGGCCAGAATCCCCGTAGTGGAAAATAACGGTCTCTATAGCCTGGTCAAAAAAGTCGAAACTCAGGGTAAAACCTTAAAAGCCGCTTGTCTGCACGCTGATAAGGACGGCAATGAACTCACTCAAGCGCTGAAAAAGGACAGGCATTTAGCGGCGTTCATGGCTATTCCCGGCAAAGATAACGGTTTCGACATCGAGGGCCTGGCGGTCGTGGGCAAACGATTGTTTATCGGCTTACGCGGCCCGGTGTTGCGCGGATGGGCGTTGATTCTGGAAATCGAGCCGGATGAACAAGGCAAACATCTGCGGAATATTGGCCCCAAGCATGCGTTGTATCGTAAACATTTCCTGCAACTGGATGGCCTGGGCATACGCGACTTGTGTTTGTCCGGTTCGGATTTATTGATTCTGGCCGGACCGAGCATGAATCTGGACGGCCCGGTTGCGGTTTTTCGCTGGCCGGATGCCGCGACAGTGGATCAAGAATGCCTGGTTCCGGCCGCTGAACTGGAACGTATCCTAGAAATCCCTTATGGGCAAGGTGAAGACCATCCGGAAGGCATGACATTGTTTTCCGCCGACCACAAAGACAAGCTTTCGATCCTGATCGTCAACGATTCCGCTGCCGCCAATCGCCAGCCCTCGCCGGAAGGTTTACTGGCCGATGTTTTCAGGTTGCCATAGGCAACGAGAATGTCGCGCGATACCGGCCATAGCCTTGCCGGAATTCCGCCACTATACTCTTCAAGATAACCCACTCCGTCACATTGGCCACCCGCATTGGAGAACGAAAAATGAGCGACATGAAAGTTAAAACCCGTTTAAGCCTAGGTTTTGGCGGCGTGTTACTGTTGCTAGCCATTATTGCCGGTCTCAGCATTTCTCGAATGAATCAACTTTTGCTGAATATCGACGACATGGTCAACGATAAATTCCCCAAAACCGTCTGGGCCAATAATGTTATCGATAATATCAATGTCATAGCGCGCGCCATGCGGAACACGCTGATAGTCGATGATAAAGACACCATCACTAAGGAACTGAACCGAATTAAGCAAGCCCGTAACAATATTTCCGAAAACCTGGATAAGCTGGACAACGGTATTAAAACGGTGGAAGGCAAAACCTTGTTACAGGCCGTGCAGGATGCCCGCCGCCCGTATCTCCTGGCCCAAGATCAATTCATACAGTTGGCCGGCGAGGGCAAACAGGATGAAGCCGCTCAACACCTGCTGACCAAAGTCAGACAATTACAAACCGCCTATTTTGATGCCATCATCAAACTAATCGATTACCAAGTCCAGTTAATGGCAAAAACCGGGGAGGAAGCAAAGGCCACGGTAAACAGCAGTGGCAATATCATCAAAATTCTAGCCCTGATATCGTTGATTTTAGGCTGTATCGCGGCTTATTGGATTACCCGCGCATTGATGAATCAGCTCGGCGGCGAGCCCGGCTATGCCGCCGATACCATGAAAAAAATGGCCGCCGGCGATTTGTCTGTCGATGTCATGCTTAACCCCGGCGATCAAGGCAGTTTATTGTATGACTTGAAAATGATGCGCGATCAACTGAGCCAGGTCGTGCAACAGGTGCGCGGCAATTCGGATGCATTAAGCAGCGCGTCCAAGGAAGTCAGCGCCACCGCGCAAGCCATTAGTCAGGCCACTACCCAACAAGCCACCAGTGTCGAAGAAACCACCAGTTCCATCGAGCAACTTAACGGCTCGGTCCAGCAAAATACCGAAAACGCACAGGTGACCGAAAAAATGGCGAGCAGATCGGCCGACGAGGCTAGACAAGGCGGGGAAGCCGTTATCGAAACCGTCAAAGCCATGAAACACATTGCCAAGAAAATCGGCCTGATCGAGGACATTGCCTATAAGACCAACCTGTTGTCATTGAACGCGGCCATTGAAGCGGCTTCGGCCGGCGAACATGGCAAGGGCTTTGCCGTGGTGGCGGCCGAGGTTAGAAAGCTTGCCGAAAGCAGCCGTATGACCGCCGAGGAAATCAACGAACTGGCCTCCAACAGTGTCGCCATTGCCGAAAAAGCCGGCGACTTAATCGCCAATGTGTTGCCCACCATCATTAAAACATCCGACCTGGTACAAGAAATCGCCGCCGCATCCACCGAGCAAGCCAAGGGCATCAATCAAATCGGCGAAGCCATGCACCAACTGGACAAAGTCACCCAACAAAATGCCGCGGCCTCGGAAGAGATGGCGGCCACCTCCGAGCAGTTAAACGGCCAGGCTGAACAGTTACAGAGTGTGGTTAGTTTTTTTAAACTGGACGATGATTGAAAAATTCAGCCGAAGTAGATGGACAAAAAGCCCCGTCAGTCGGTTATATTTTTCCCGGGAAATGGCCTAAGTAACGCGGCAAACTGTTCGGCTGGTAGCGGCGGGCTGAATAAATAGCCCTGCATTTCATCGCAGCCTTGCTGATTCAAAAAAGTCTGTTGCTCGATGGTTTCGACGCCTTCGGCGATGGTTTGCAGCCCCAGGCTCTGGGCTAGACTGATCACGGCACTGACGATAGCTTTGTCCTCGGCGTCGGTACTGATGTCGCGCACAAAGGACTGGTCGATCTTGAGCTTGTAGACCTTGAATTTTTTCAGATAACTCAGCGAGGAATAACCGGTGCCGAAATCGTCGATAGCCATGCGTACACCACGTTGGTGCAGATTGTTGATCACATCGATGGCGCTTTCCGGGTTCCGCATTGCCACGCCTTCGGTCAACTCCAATTCCAGATAGCCAGGCGCCAAGCCTTCTTGATCCAACACGCGCGAGACCAAGTCCGGCAGGTCGGGGTGGCGAAACTGAACCGCGGATAAATTGACGGCCATCACCACTGAACCTAGCCCCTCGGCTTCCCAGGCTTTCGCCTGCCTCGCGGCGCAACGCAACACCCATTCTCCGATCGGCAGAATCAGCCCGCTGTCTTCGGCAACGGGTATGAACTCAGCCGGCGACACCATGCCCAGCGCCGGATGCCGCCAACGCAGCAAGGCTTCCGCACCGATGATTCGGCCGTCGGGCATCGACACTTGCGGCTGGTAGTAGACCTGCAGTTGCTCAAGTGTCAGTGCGTGACGTAAGGCGTTCAGCAAT
The DNA here is from genome assembly GCF_015711015.1 of Methylomonas sp. LL1. Classification (NCBI taxonomy): domain Bacteria; kingdom Pseudomonadati; phylum Pseudomonadota; class Gammaproteobacteria; order Methylococcales; family Methylococcaceae; genus Methylomonas; species Methylomonas sp. LL1. The sequence continues at coordinate 849,275 of NZ_CP064653.1, read as the reverse complement.
AACAAATTACGCGTTGCTTTCGCCTGCATCTCCGGAGTGAAAAACCGATAGCCTTGGCGGCCTTCCTGTTTAGCGTTATACATCGCGGCATCGGCGCTTCTGGATAATGTTTCCAGATCCTCGCCATCGCCGGGATAAAGCGCAATACCAATCGATGCAGTCAGGGTCAGATTATAGTGCTCGATCGAATAAGGCTCCGCGATGGCATCCAACAGTTTTTGCGCCACATAGGCGGCTCCGCGTGCATCGATGCCGGGCAACAGCAAAATGAATTCATCCCCACCTAGGCGCGTGACCGTATCCTCCTCCCTCAGCAATCGGCGCAGACGATCGGCGAGTTTAATCAACAGGGCGTCGCCGACACTATGGCCAAGCGTGTCGTTAATATCCTTGAAGCGGTCGAGATCGAGGAACATCAAGGCCAAATATCCATGACCGCGCTTGGCCAGACTGACGGCATACCTGACGCGGTCATCCAACTGAGCCCGATTAGGTAAGCCGGTCAATGGATCGAAGTTAGCCAAAAGATCAATGCGCGCCTGTGCCAGCTTGCGTTCGGTGATGTCTTGCACCGTGCCGACACCCGCGAGACAGTTGCCGGCCGCATCGAACTCCAATTCGGCCCGCTCTTCCACCCAGTGGATGTCACCTTTTACGACAATGCGATGCTCGATGTGGTAAGGCGCGCCTTTCAACGCGGCTTGCCAGGCATTATTGACATGATCCACATCATCCGGGTGCACATGGGAGAGGAATAATGGGTAGTCCACCGGAGTATCCGGGGATACTCCGAAAATGCGGTGGGTTTCGGCCGACCATTCCAAACTGCCTTGCTCCAGATCCAGACGCCAACTGCCGATTTTGGCCACGGCCTGCGCCCGATTGAGGTTGGCTTCGCTACGCAGCAATGCCAGTTGAGTCTGCTTTATTGCCGTTATATCCTGATAGACACCCAGTACGCCCATGGTTTGCCGCTCGAAATTAAGCAGAGGTACTTTGGAAGTTCTTAACCAAATAGTCTCGCCATCGGACTTGATCAAGGGCTCTTCGTAGAAAAATTTGGGAATGCCCGAATCCATCACTCGGCGGTCGTCGGCTCGATACAACTCCGCCAGCTCCCGCCACGCGAGTTGATTGTCGTTCTTGCCGATCAGATCGCTAGGGCTATCGACACCCGCATCCTGGGCAAAAGCCGGATTACAGCCCAGATACACCGATGCCAGGTCTTTCCAAAAAATACGCAGTGGTACAGCGTCAATAATGGTCCGCAGCAAATTACGGGATTCCGCCAAGTCCGAGCGCACTTGCCTACGTTGATTTTCTCGTTCAAAGTTGTCGAGGGCGTAATCAATGTCCATCGCCATTTCGACCAACAAGTTACGCGCGGCCTCGTCAAAGGCGTTGGCGGTGGTGGCATAAAGCGTCAGAACCCCAGCCACTTCGCCATTCCGATGCAAAGGCAGCGCGGCCGATGCTTTCCAGTCGAACTTGGCACCGCGTTCGCGCCAGGGGGCGGTAGCCGGATTTTGTTGAAAATCCTGACACCAGTACGGACGATCCTCGCGCATGGCCGTGCCGGTTGGCCCGCGACCGAACGGGTCATTGGGATCGATTGAGATCTCGATGTCTTTTAGATAGTCGGCGTCATTGCCATACCAAGCAACAGGTTTGATTTTCCCGCCCTCCCGATCCAGCCAACCAATCCAGGCCAGCTTCATGCCGCCAAAGGTCACGGCGGCGTGGCAGATTTCCGAAAACAGCTGCTGTTGATTTCCACAACGCACGATAGCCTGATTGCACTGACTCAAGGCGGCATAGAGTTGCGTCAGACGCTGATTTTTGGCTTCGGCCAGTCGGTGTTCGGCATCGAGTTGGGCCAGTTGGACTTGCGTTTCGGACACCCACGCCATGATGCTGTTTTTCCTGCCGTGGCCGACCGGAATCACCGATGAAAAATCGCCGCTAGCCAGGCGGACCAGAACGTCATGCAATTCATCAAGCGAACCGCCCAATATATTGAATAAACTCCGATAAGCTCGCCACAACATCAGCACCAACAATAGGCCGAAGGCAATGAACACTCCTCTCAATAGCTTGGCCTTAAGCAATGCATTTTGAACCGCCGCCGATGTACGGCTATCCATCATCCGATAGAACTCACTGATCGGCCGCATAATCTCGGCCTTGGCTTGATGATAGGCCGTATCTCGCAGTATCAGGCTAGCTCTGTTTCGGTCAGCTTCGGTCGGCGAAGAAACTGACTCGAGCTGCCGCATCGCGGCATACTCGGTGTGGGTAAGCGCGTCCGATCTAGCCTTGGCTTCCGCCAGTTTCGCAAATTCGGCTTCGCTGAATCCGGCCTGCCGCATCAGGTCCAGCAAGGGAATCTTCCGAGAGCTGTCCGGCCTTGGCCGGCGATCGTCCTGCAAAACCAAATCCCAATAGATCAAATGATAGTCAACCGGTCTTGCCTGCTTGCCGTCTCGGATATCGAGGATTTCTTGATAGTGGCGTTTATAGATGGGGTCGCCGGTTGTTACATAACCGCGAACCATCCGTGACAAATCGTCGGACGATTGGCGTAATTCGTCGGCCAGAAAATAGGATTGGAACCGTAGTTCATTGGCTAAATCGATTTGTTTTTCGGACCGGACATAGATCACAAACACCACCGCAAACACGATGAACATTGCCATGGTCAACCAAAGACTGGCGGAGAATCGGAACAAATGCTTTTTGAGAGACGTCATTGTGTCTTTAGGGTTATTCGGCGTTGGATATTGCCAGCAAACAACGTCAAAATCGATATTGTTTTTTAATGCCTATTTTATGTGAATTAGAAAATCGGGTATGAAAATTAACGACATAAAAAAGGGTTTGGTTATTCCTAACCAAACCCTTTTAATCCAAGTCAACGATTTAATCGGATTAGCGATACACCAACCGGCTATGCATAAACCACCAGCAGCACGTTGTTGCTGACAACCCAGCCGTAAAATGTCACGGCCGACATCAATGATGCCGTAATCCAGCGGCTTTTCATTTTATGCCGATCGTAAAACATGAATATCAGTACGGAAAGGCAGGCCGCTTTCAACAGGGTAATGGAAAAACCCAGGCCCAATAGTTCAACAAAATAGTTCAAAACAGGATTTACCTCGTCGACGGAGGTAAAGTTCAAACCCAGATAGGTCACAACGCCATCGGCGACATGAAGCAATCCAAATAAAACGATTAATAAAGTATTCATGCCTAGTCTCCGTGTCGTTAATTAACCAATCGGTTATAAAATGTATGTCGGTATGTGGGCTAACTCACTCGCATACTTTGTAAAAATGGTTCAGCCAAAGCAGTAACGACAAAATGGAACATTGAATGTAAACATTGCATTAGCTTAATAAGCTGGCGGAAGATAAGGGAATCGAACTCAGTTTCCTAAAATCCGTAATACCTGCTTCAATCAATTTAAAGCAATGTTCAAGCCACTTTAAATTAAAGTTTTAAATCGATAAACTCGGATTTGGGAACAGTGTATAAAGTCCGCAAAAACGCCCGGCCAGCATGGATTGGGTCGCGTGGCGAGAAAGTAATCCGGATGGAATTGCGGCCCATACACGTGCAAATTCAATCAGTTAAGTTTCTTAAACGCCTCATAAACCAAGCGTTTATCGCAAAATTGATCGGGGAGGCACGATAGACCCGCGTTGATCGCAGTATATCATCATTTCCTAATAATAAAAGCGCACGCGGGAAAAGCCTTTGACAACAGTGTAAAAGGGAACCCGACCACGCTTGAAAGTCTACACCCGTGTCCCAAAGCTGTCATCTCCCTGGCGCCTTTGGCGGATAAGTTGCCTGATGTACTGTCATGACTGCCAATTTTGGCAACACTACGGCCTTCAGGAGGAAGCCCGCCAACCACCGCCCAAGGCTTTATATAGCTGTACCAGTGCCACCAAAACATCCAGCCGGGCTTGAACCTGATTGTTCTGAGCAGTCAACCAACTCTGTTGGGTATTCAGCAAGGTTTGGTAGTCGATTGCGCCGACCCGATATTGCTCTTGCGATAATCGATAAGCTTCCCGCGCTTGGTTAACCGCCTCGGCCAGCGCCCGCATCCTTTGCATGGATTGACTACGCACCGCAGCGGAATCCTCGACTTCCTTGAAAGCCGTCAACAAGGTTTGCTGGTAGATTTCCACCAATTCGGCGTTACGAGCCCTGGCGTCCTCCAAGCCACCTTCCAAGCGTCCACCTTGAAAAAGAGGCTGCGCCAGATTGGCGGCCATGGCCAATGCTAGACCGGCCGGCTGTGGGCTGGCCAGCAGGGTGTCCAGATTCAGTTGTAATTTGGGATAAAACGCGGCAAGCGCGATACCGATATCGGCGTTGGCGGCTTGCAATTGCATTTCTACTTGCCTCACATCGGGGCGGCGTTGCACCAAGCTGGACGGTTGTTGCGGATTAATCACGGGCAAGCGCACATCGGCCAATTGCTCCGCCCCCTCCGCGATCTTCCCGGGAGACAGGCCCAGCAAGATGGACAAGGCGTTTTCCGCCAGGGTTTGCTGTTGAACCACCAGATCGAGACTGGCTTGGGCGCTGGCCTGTTCGGTTCTTTGCTGAGCCAGATCGACCGCGGATATGGCACCGGCCTGAAAACGGGCTTCGACAATAGCCAGTACATCGTTGACATTTTGCAGAAATTCGATGGCGATGCGTCTACGTTCCTTAACCGCCAGCAAATTGAAATAAGCTTGGCCGACATCGGCCATCACCACCAATTGCAACGCATCGCGAGCGTAAGTCTCGCTCAGTAGCAGAGCCTGTCCCGCATCGCGCTTGGCGCGATTGGCACCCCAAAGATCGACTTCGTAGGCCACCGAAACCAGCGCGGATTTCCTTTGAGTGTCGCCCAACTTATTATGCGTATTGCTAAAATCGCCTTCCAGCCCCAATGCCGGCCACAAATCGGCACCGGCGATTTTGGCTTGTGCCCTAGCCTGTTCCACCCGTTGTCCGGCGGCCGCCAGATCGTTGTTATAGGCCAGCGTGGCTTTGATCAAACGCTCAAGCTCGGCACTGCCGAAGGCGGTCCACCATTGTGGATCGACCTGGCTGGCTGGCCCGGTGCTGGCTTCGCGCCAATCCGCCGGGATGTCCAAAGCCGGTTGCTGGAAGTTGGGCACCAGATTACAGGCAGTCAACGACAAGGAAACGATCAATACTTTCGATTTCATCCGGCCATCACTCCGCCGCCAACGCCACGACCGGATCCAGATGCGCCGCCTTGCGCGCCGGCAAATATCCAAACAACAAACCGGTACCGAAAGCGCAGGAGAACGCCATTATGGCCGGCAACGGCGAAAAAACCACGGCCATATCCAGGGAACGCAACAGCATGCCCAGCGCAAAACCGAGCAACACTCCGATCATGCCGCCCAGGGTGCAAACCACCGCCGCCTCGGTGTTGAATTGCAGCAAAATATCCCGACGCCGGGCGCCGGTCGCCATTCGGATACCAATTTCGCGGGTACGCTCGGTGACGCTGACCAACATGATATTCATCACCCCGATGCCGCCGACCAGCAACGAAATGGCGGCGACAATGCCCAGCATCATCGTAAAGGTACTCTGGGTTTCTTCGGCGGTTTCCAGGATGGAAGCCATGTTACGTATCCGGAAATCCTCGGTTTGATGACGTGCCAATAACAAATCGGTAATCGCCTGCTGGGTGTCGTCGATTTGGGTCACGTCCTCCACCCGCACGGTAATACCGTTCAGATAATTCTGCCCGAACAGCCGGATCAAGCCGGTCGTCAACGGAATAAATACCGCATCGTCCTGGTCCGTTCCCATCGCCGAGGCTCCCTTGGCGGCCATCACGCCGATCACTTCAAAGGGAATATTCTGTAACAACACATATTTACCCAAGGGATCAATTCCTTCCGGAAACAGTATCTTGGCTACGGTTTGCCCCAGCACGACCACCGGCGCATAGCGCTGCAAGTCATCCTCGCTGAAAAAATCGCCGGTTGCGATCGGCCAATCGCGCACGACCGGCATGCTGTGCGCCACGCCTTGCACACTGCTGGCATAATCGATGTTTTCGTAACGTAGGGTTAAGCGGGCGTTGCGCTCGGCGGAGGCCCATTCCACATTATCCAATTCGGCAATCGCATCGGCATCGGCCGGCACCAGCGTAGCGACATCGGAACTACCGCGTAATCCCGGCGCACCAGGTCTGACAGACAACACATTAGTCCCCATCGCCTTCATCTGATCCAGCACTTTCTTCTGGCTACCCTCTCCCACCGCCATCATCGTCACCACGGCGGCGACACCGATGATAATCCCCAGCAAGGTCAGGGCGGTGCGAAACAGATTGACCCGCAGTGAGCGTAATGCGGTTTTGGAGGCCTCCAGTAATTCGGCCAAAATGCCTACCGCATCGATTTCATGATGTTCCGGCACCTGCGCAATTCTTTCGCCACGGTTTTCGCCGCTATCGCTGACGATCTTACCGTCACGGATACTGATGATGCGCTCGGCATGGGCGGCGACATGCTCGTCATGGGTGATCAATAAAATGGTACGGCCACGGTTGTGCAATTCCCGCAACAGGCTCATCACTTCCTTACCGCTTTGACTATCGAGCGCGCCCGTGGGCTCATCAGCCAGAATCACCGGCGGATTGTTCATTAATGCCCTGGCGATTGCCACCCGCTGCTGCTGTCCGCCGGACATCTGCATGGGCCGGTGTCCGCTACGCTCGGCCAAGCCCAATTGATCCAGCAATTGCAAGGCCCGGTTTTCCCGCACGGTTTTCGGCATGCCGGCATACAAGGCCGGAATTTCAATATTTTCCGCCGCCGAGGCTGTATTGAGTAGGTTGTAACGTTGAAATACAAAGCCGAAGGTCTCTCGGCGCAAGGCCGCCAATTGGTCGGCATCCAGACCGGCGACTTCCCGATTCAACACTCGATAGACGCCTTTGTCGGGCTTATCCAGACAACCGATCAAATTCATCAAGGTCGATTTTCCGGAGCCCGACTGGCCGATGATCGCCACGAATTCGCCAGGCCAGATGGTCAGCGACACATCGTCCAGCGCCCTGATAATCGACTCGCCGTTGGGATAGAAGCGCTGGATATGTTCGAGCCGCAACAAGGGCGATTGATTTCCCGATCGTTCGGCACTCATAAGCGCGGCGTACCCGAGGCCGGATAACCCTTGTCTTTCTTCCTGCCGTTGGTTTTATCGTCAAGACGAGCCGCGCTCAACAATTCGGCGCCGGCTTCGATACCGTCCCGTGCCTCGGCGAAGCGCCGATTCAGCAAGCCGACATGCACGATTTTTTCCGTTACCCCATCGCCGTCGACTTGTTTGACTTTATAGGCGCGGCCTTTGTCGTTATCGGCATCCGCCATTCTGGCCCCTAAAGCCGCCACCGGAATCAAAGTCACCTGTTCGGCACTGCCCAACACGAAAAACATCTGGGTACTCATACCCGACATCAATTGCCGATCCCGATTGTCGACATCGACCAGTACGTTATACAGCACCACATTATTAACCACTTCCGGAGACGGTAAAATTTGCCGCACCGTGCCATGCCAACGTCTGCCGCCCGAACCCAGCGTGGTGAAATACACCGGAACATCAGGCTTCAAGCGCATCACATCGGCCTCCGCCACCTGCGCCCGCACCGTCATAGCATCCAATTTGGCCAACTGCAGGATCATCGGCGTGGTTTGATTGGCATTGAGGGTTTGCCCGAGCCTTGCAGTACGTGTCACCACGGTACCGTCCATCGGCGCAAATATTTTGGTGAAACTCAAATTGGCGCGATCGCCGCTCAAAGTAGACTGAACTTGCTCTATCTGGGCCTGAATCGAATCGGCGGTAGCCACGGCCTTCTTTAGATTGAACTCGCTGTTTTGAAAATCCTGCTCGCTGACGCCCTTGATCTTCATCAACTCACGGTTACGCTCGAATTGCTGGCGAGCAAAAACCACGTTGGCCTGCTGCCCGGCCAGTTGTGCCCGCAGATTTTTGATATTGGCCTCGTCGGCCTGCACCCTGGCCGCGTAAACCCTTGGATCGATTTCCACCAGCAATTGCCCGGCGGTTACATCATCGCCAATGTCGACATAAAGTTTTTGCAATTGGCCCGTGACCTGAGCGCCGACATCGACGTATTCTTTCGGCTCCAACTTGCCTTGCGCGGTGACATTTTCTTCGATGTCGCCCACAATCACTTTCAACGTGGTTTGATTTTTATCTTCCCCCGCCTTGGAAGGCATCAAAAAATACCAGCCGCCACCGGCTATCAGTAACAGCACGATTGGTAGCCTGGCTTTACGGGCAATCGTTCTAACAGTTATTAAACGGCTCATGTTGATTCGCAATCGGGCGAGATTCACAAATAAAAAAGGCATCCTAGGATGCCTTTTTCAAATTAAACGGAGCTTAAGGCGATTTTCCGCGAAAAATGTACCTGAACGGGCTTTGGATTGCGTCAAAAATAAGTTCCCAATATCACATGTCCTGTAGGGGCGAATTCATTCGCCCTACAAAGAATTCACGGAAATTATTTCCAACCCAATCCTTAAGCGATTTATGGCAATCAATGTATCCAATCCAAGCCATTTACCGTTGACTGAGCGAAGCCGAAGTCAACCGTCCGCTTAGGCTACTTAGGCTTCGCTAATCAGCGAACGGCCTATTTAGCATTGACAATAAATACAAATTTTCTCAAAAATCACCTTATTGACCGGTGGCTTGCTTGCATAGGCTGACTGAAAGCCCCTTCCGCACGATAGACGGACTGGCTATCGCCTAGATGCCGTTTGGATAGTCGTAGCTATAATGCTTACGCAAGGGTTTTACCACTTCCCATTGGCTATCCAGGCCGGCTGGGAACACCACCAAATCGCCCGGCAGAATCCGCACCGGTTCGCCGCCCGCCGGAGTTACCAGAATTTCGCCATCCAGCACATAAGCGCACTCGGTTTCATCAAAGTCTATCGGAAATTTGGAAATCTCTTTTTCCCAGATCGCCCAGCCTGAAACGCCGAGTTCTTTTAAACGCTCTTCGCTGGGGTTGTGTTCGATTTTGATTTGAGTCATGTCAGTTCATTGCATTGGTTTAATGGAGTTTAGATTTTAGCATTTTATAGACCATCATGATCAAACCGTTCGCGCGCATCCAAGATTGAGGCTTAGTAAGACATCAACAGTCTGTAGCCTCGATGAAAGAGAATAGAATCGAGGACAATCAGGCCAACAGATAATGATTTACTACGCCAAACCATCACCCAACTCCTTGTCCTGCTGGATAAATTTCAAAACCATGGCGCAACACCGCCAAGCCCGATTACTGACGGCAATCCTGTTAAATTGGTCGGCGCTTGTCGGCCAGTTTGCGACATTCAGGGACAAGAATTCGATGCCGGAAAGCAATCGTTCGCCATGGGCAGCAACGCGGGCCAACCGGCCAATAAATTGATAAACCTTACTCCAAATATCCGCTGGTGATAGCCACCACCATCTTGCAACTGACTACACCAGACACCATGCGAAGCCGGTTACGGCGATCAACGGCATATTTATCGGTTCTTCAAACGAACTGGGGGCGTTCGCATCAGGGGGTATCGCGCGATTATTGGGCTTGGTGCCGTCAGCTATATTCGGTATTACAAGGACTTTGTTAGTGGTGGCCACGGCGAGGCTAGCCCCGAAAACCACGCAGACTGGAACTCAAGCAACTTGATTGATCCTGATATTGCCAAGGATCTAACGAAACATCTGAGAATAACTTCCATCCTTCGCATACAGAAATGCTGTGCGAAATCGCTAGATTTATTTAATCCTCGTCTTCCTTCAATTTAAACCCGCAGGTCAACTGCTGCTGGATTTGTGGTGGTAATTCCGCATAATGGCTTAACTCAATAGCATAATGACCTCGTCCGCTGGTTAGTGCGTTCAAGCGTGATTGATAATCGGTCAATTCTGCCAACGGCACCTTACCGTTGATGACGATTCTGCCTTGTCCTCTTGGTCTGTGCCGATGATATGACCGCGCTTGACAGAGAGATCACCAGTAATGTCACCCATCGTGGCTTCGGGAGCGATAATCTCAATATCCACAACAAGCTCCAACATCAGTGGTTTCGCAGCGCGGATGGCTTCAATAACTGCTTTATGGCCGGCCGTAACGAAAGCGATCTCTTTACTGTCGACGGCATGAGTTTTGCCATCGCAAACGGTAACACGCACGTCTACCACTGGAAAACCTGCTACCACGCCGCTATCTTCCAAAGCCAGTTTATCGAGAACATCAAACAATCGCTGTTCGTCGCCTTTGCGTTTGGTTTCTACTGACAATCCAAACATAGATTTCGGAAAGCTTAACGGCTTGAGATGAATGTAATCCTCGTCGTGCGAGTCGTGTAGCACTACATCGAATTTGATGTCATCAACTTTAATCACCGCCCTAATGTCACCCGGAATCAGTGCATCCACTTCTTGGAATTCCTTACCTTGCAGTTGATAAAGATGTGTGGCTTTGAACGAGCGTTTAGCGTCTCAATCTTGTCTTGGCGGATGATCGACTGATTGAAGCAAAATGGCAGCAATCCGTTTGGCGGAATGTCTGACAGCTTTGTTCACCCAGCAAGCCGATCAGTCCAGTCCAGCACAGGACGTAAAAATCAGCATAAATATATCTATCTGGATGCATAATCCGGTAGGATCAAATGCTCCATCAGAATACGGCGAATTTCCTCGATGGCCTCAGGCTGATCTTGGCAGGAATGTCCCCAGCGAATGATTTTTTCAGAAACTGCCTCGTCGATATGCGCGCTTTTGTAAGCCACCACGCCATCATCGCCTTCTTCTACCGGGCCGTCGCCTTCAACTGCAATGATGGAGTGCGCGCGCACGAGCGGTGATACTGGAATGGAAGCCAATGCTTTCAAGCCGGGATTGTTGGGATTCATATTGTCCGCAGCGGTTGGCGGTCTATGCAACAAACGATTTAGCTTTTCGTCGCCACTGGAAGTAGCTGCTTGCGCAATTCCCTTGACCACGGTTGACGGCAATTTGACTAGTCTTGAAACCAGCCCTGTCACCCAATCATAGGCTGCCGCCATGGCGCCATGCTGTGGTGTGGAAATGAAGACCACGCGTTTGACAAACGGCAAGGGTTTGAAAAACAAAGATTCCTGCAACATTTGCCGGGTTTCGGGGCTGACCGAGATTTCATTAAACGGTTTGTCGCTAATCAAGTCCCAGAAACGTGTGCCCGTGTCAATTGCGGTTGTTTTGGTCAATAAGCCGCCCTGGCTATGGCCGATTACCACCATTCGTTGAATGGCGCTATCCTTTCCCTCGGGATCGAATTCCATGACCGCCTTTTGTAAAGCCGTCCTTAGCCGGCCAGCGGAATAAGGAACGGGGTTGGCAGAGTCGTACATGAATCCCCATATCTGAAACCTTTCGCGAATAAGCGGATCGCCTTCCAATTCATTAACTAATTCCGCCCAACGCAGTGGACTTGAAGCGGTGCCATGCACCAACACGATGGGTATCTTGCCTGGTCGGTAGGGGCGCAAAGTAAGCAAGCCGTCTTGGGCGCGATCTTGCGGAACGATGCTGTCGAATAAACCGCCGCTAAAGAAATTGGCAATTTCCAATGCATAGATCGGATTGTCTTGTAGCTGAAGTGCCAACGCGGCAGTAGGCTCGTACTCAAGGGATTGCGGTTGACCGTTGACCGTGATTTCTAAGACCTGGTCGGCGGCGTAAATCTGAATGTGGGCGCCAAGATTACCGCTGGCAAGGCGGCGGCGCGCATCGCTCAAATGCAATACAGCCGTCACCGGAACTTTGATCCGTGGCCCCAACCGGTCAGTACCGACGGTTTTACTGCCGGTTTCCTGTCTGGCGGCAATGCTGGCCGCTAAAGAGGCGCCTAAACCAGGCATGCGATAGCGGTTGCGTAAACCTCGCACTTCTGTCGAAGCCGTTGAAATAAAATGCTCTAGTTTATACCCGCCCCAGGTCAACCCAGACTCGTCGACCGCGATGGTCAATTTGCCGAAGGGCAGCTGGTAATCACCGGGGGTTAATATCACTTCAATTTCCCCCTGGTCATCGTCTTCGGGATCCGCCAGACCTTGAGCGATACCTTGGTTATAAAAATCGTAAGCAAGACGGTAACGTGGATCGGAGGCCTTTAATTGGATACCACCGGTGTCGCCCGGAAACAATAGCGACCATGCATAGACCGATGATGCCAGAAAAAAGGCATGGTCGTTGGTTTGCTGCGCATGTAGCATGGACAGTTCAGCCAGTGCGAACAGTTTGTCTTCATCCCCGTTGGGTTTTAAGCCGGCATGTAATTCCGCCAGAACCGTTTCAGGTTCGGTTTCGAAGCGGTCCAGCAAACCGTTGCGCCTGAGTACCGTTTTTGTAGGTTCCGATGCCTCTGCGGTCGAGAGCGCACTGACGGTGTTCAATCGATAGCCGGTCTGAATGTCAACCGGATTACTGCCGACTGGCGTCGCACAGCCCTGCAGCGATAATGCGACTGTGGCGCATATCACCATGTGCATCAACGAAACCAAGAATAGCTTTTTATATGAGGCTGAAATAATTGTCGTCATGAGCTCGGTTGTCAGTGTGAATTTAGATTGGCGGAAAACGCATGAATGTTTCCAGAGTTATTAGCAAAAAAAATGCCACACGATTAGCCATGTTCAAGCGCCGAGAGAATGCGGCTTACGCGCGTCGATTCGATCATTGATTGCCTAAAACGAGCTGATTTCGTGTAACCTACGATATGTCGTAGATCTTTTTGAGTCAATCAAGCATTTCGCTTCACACTTAATTCCGACGCACTGGGCTTGAAACTGGATTTTTGGATCAACTCGCAGATTCAGCCCAATCGTTACCGAGTGATGAGCGATGTTCGTTTGCCTATCGAACAACTGTTCGCGGAGGCCGACAGTGTTATTCCTTTTCTGCAGCGCGATGTTCACCACGATGTCGTAAAGCCGCTTGAGGTTGAAATGGTCAAGGCGAATTCAGCCGGACAAAACAAAGTGTCAAACACTTGAGTCGGAAAACGACGAAAGGAAATTTTTAGAGTTTTCTCTACCAATTATGCCTGACACGCCATATCGGAGTCGTTATGATAAAACCATTCATCGTAACGGCGCCGCTATTGAGTAGCGTCTTTTATACTTGTCGGGTCAATTTAATGGAACATTTTACTAAAAATGCGCTTCTGACCGAGCTGGAAAATCGTCTGCGGTTTGAATCACTGTTGACTGAAATTTCTGCGCGTTTTGTCAACTTACTGGCTGAAGAAATTGATGATGTCATCAATGATAGTTTGAGGAGAATCGCGGAAACGATCGATCTGGATCGGGCAACGCTCGGAGAGGTAACGCCCGACGGCAAGGATGGCTTTGTTACCCATTGCTACAACAAGCCCTGCATTCCTCACAATATCGTTCAATCAGTCATGACCGAAGTGCCTCTAGTCATGAAAACCTTGCTGGCAGGTGAGACAGTTATCGTTTGTAACGTGGAGGATTTAGAACCGGCTGACCGGGAGAATTTTTTGCGTTGGGGCACTCGGGCCGATTTAATATTTCCGTTGATAGTCGGCGGACACGTACGTGGCGGCCTGGCATTTTCGTCAAGTTATGCAAGGGATTGGCCAGATACTTTGGTGCGCAGACTGCGCCTGATCGCCGATATGTTTGCCAATGTGCTGGCACGCAAGCGGGCTGAGCAAGTCCTGAAAGAAAGTGAAGCCAAAATGCGTTTAGCGGCGGATGCCGCCCAGGTTGGCTTATGGGTTTGGGATATCAAGGCGGACAACATTTGGGCGACCGAACGGGCCCGCGATATTTATGGTGTATCGCACAACGAACCCGTGACATTGCAACGTTTCCTGGAAACGCTGGTGCCCGATGACTCAATACGGATGCAGACTATCTTGCAGCGGATTTTGCTGGAAGGTGGTGAGTTACGCGAAGAATATCAAGTCCGTCTACCCGATGGCCAAATTCGCTGGATTAGCGCCGTCGGATATTGCGAACAGGATGAGACGGGACAGCCGCAACGGATGATGGGAGCGGGATTCGACATTACCGAACGCAAACTGGCTACAGATCAGCTGCGGCAGGCGATGGAAGAAATTCGCGGTTTGAAGGACAGACTGCAGCAGGAAAATGTCTATCTAAGGCATGAAGCGGGAGAACATCAAGGTTTAAGCCGTATTGTGAGTCGTAGTGCACTGATGCAACAAGCGTTGACTTTGGCCGAACAAGTGGCACCGACGCAGGCTTCCGTGCTGATTACCGGAGAAACCGGGACCGGAAAGGAACTGTTGGCAACCGCCATCCATGAACTCAGTCCACGCAGTGAAAGAACCATGATTCGTGTGAATTGCGCCGCCATTCCAACCGCTCTGATTGAGAGTGAACTGTTCGGACGGGAAAAGGGTGCCTATACCGGCGCCGTCGCCCGGCAGCTTGGCCGTTTTGAACTGGCCAATGGTTCGACTTTCTTTCTCGACGAAATTGGCGAGTTACCTCTGGAAATGCAAGCCAAATTGCTCAGGGTGCTACAGGAAAAAGAGATTGAGCGCTTGGGTAACCCACGCCCCATCAAAGTGGATGTGCGTATCATCGCCGCTACCCATCGGGATTTACGCCAGGAAGTTGCCGCTGGCCGGTTTCGCGAGGATCTCTATTACCGTCTCAATGTGTTTCCCGTTCATTTGCCGCCATTACGCGAACGGCTGGATGATTTGCCGCACATGATCGAATCATTCGTGCGCGAGTTCGCTGAATCCATGGGTAAACCCATTGAGACCATCTCCAAAGCCAGCATTAATGCTTTAATTAACTATGCATGGCCTGGCAACATTCGCGAGCTACGTAATGTGATAGAACGGGCGGTGATCCTTGCGCAAGGGCCGTCGCTGAGGATTGATTTACCTGCTGCAAAAACTGCGGCGGCAGTGCCTGCCAATGATTTAGGCCTGGCTTCGCTGGCGGATGTCGAACGCGATCATATTGTTCGAGTTTTGGAGGCGACCCGTTGGCGAATTCGTGGTTCGGCGGGCGCGGCATTGATTCTGGATGTCAAGCCTACCACTCTGGAAAGCCGAATGGCTAGACTGGGTATTGCTCGGCCGATTTTGCGATAAATCCACTATGTTGGATGCAATCTACGATATTTAGTAGTTATCGATTCCCCTCGAACGCTTAATTTTTTTACCCTTCCACCAATCTGACTGTAACTTATTGAATTAATAAGAATACAGCTGTCAATAGTTTGTGATGGCCATGTGTGGCATGCAAGCTGCACTGTCTAATGCATGATTGAACTTCATCTATCAATTCGCCTGCCGCGGCATAAACGACGGTCATTGTTAAAGGCATTTGAATTTGTCGCGGCTTGGGCGCGTGCCGAGCGAGGTTGTCTTGGCGTAGACCTGTATTTGGCGGTCTCGGATGCCTATTGCCTTTCCTATGTTGAAAGGTGGAAATCGGAAGATGAGCTTCAATCGATGCTTCGTACACGTCACTTCAGTCAACTGATTGCCTTGACCGAGTCAGCACCGGAGTTTATTGGCTGCGAGTTCAGAGTCATTAATGAAATTCGCGGGCTTGGATATGCCGCTGAAGTTATGGGCGAGACAACTTATCCATTTCATTTGGCTGATGATGCGTGCGAAAAAACCTGTAATTGAGGTTAAAGAACATTACCGACCCATCAACATTGAATAAAACAAAAATCAGGAAGAATGATCATGATAAATCCAGTGGTTACCAAACGACACTTTAAATCCTTTGCCTCCTTGACGGCGTCAGTATTAGGTGCGTTGCTGCTGACGGCTTGTACCGTCACCCAAAAAGCACCCCTCGAACAGTCAGACGTTCGTTGCGGTTTGCTAGCCAACGAATGTCACAAACTCCAAGCAGGCGGCAAAGATCAGGTGAACTATCGCTATTTCACCCCCTCTGCGCAGTGGACACAATACGACAAGGTGTTAATTGACCCGGTAACTTTCTGGGGGGGAGAGTCCACGACAGTTCCCGCCGCCGACCAACAAGCCCTGACG
Organism: Methylomonas sp. LL1; assembly: GCF_015711015.1. NCBI lineage: Bacteria > Pseudomonadati > Pseudomonadota > Gammaproteobacteria > Methylococcales > Methylococcaceae > Methylomonas > Methylomonas sp. LL1. The sequence continues at coordinate 833,125 of NZ_CP064653.1, read as the reverse complement.
AATTATTTTTCGCAGCAGCTTCGCGAGCAACTGGGGAAAAAATTAAAGCTCGCAGACCAGCCGGGGCCAGGCGTTTTGAAGGTGACAGTGGCGATGACCGACGCCGAAGCAGCGACCCCGGTATTACGTAGCATTTCGATGCTAGTGCCGCAGGCGCACATGTTGAGTAATTTGAAGTATTTGGCGACCGGTACCTTCCCATTTGTCGGTGGAGCCCAAGGGGAAGTCAGAATTACCGATTCAGTATCCGGTGCTGTGCTGGCGGCGGCAGTCGACAAGCGCATTGGTGGTGGTAGTGCCGTTAACAGCTTTCAATGGCAATGGGGCGATGCGGAACACGCCATCGATCAATGGTGTGAAATGTTGACTAAACGGTTGGCATCATGGACTGCCGGTACCGCCAAACCTTAACGGACGAATTTGCAAAATCCGAACGCAGGTAGTTTTAACAGTTCGCTATCAGCTAACGGGGGCATGGCGTTTGCTTTGTTTCCACTGCTACACCGCTTAAATCAGAAAAATCAACATGGCTGACATTACATCTCAATTTCGTCGAGCGCTCTACGCCCTAGCGAGTCTCTCTTGGCCCATCTCAAGCTTTGCCGGTGCGAGCCACTTTTTGCCCGGGATGATGAATATCCGGGATTTTCTGGTGCCGGACAAGAAAGGTGTCTATGCCGCGCTATATCTGGGCAATTATTCAACATCCGAATTAACTGACCAGCACGGCAATGCCATTGACAGCGCTACCTTTCAAGCCGGCAGGAGCCTGGGGCCGGGCATACCGGCGGGCGCGTCGATTACCGCAAATATCGATGCCAATGTGGACATGTACTTAATTGCACCCACCTTTGTCTGGAATACCGGTTATCAAATATTCGGCGCCGATTATGCCATGCTGCTGTCACTACCCTTCGCCAACACTACTGTTGGCGCCTCGCTGGATACCCTGACCAACATTAATCTGGCGAATCGCGCGGCATCGTTCAATAAACAGCTCGCGGTCGATGACAGTGCCTTTGATATCGCCGATATTTTCGTGCAGCCGCTGATGCTGGGCTGGCACGGTAAGCACTACGATGTGTCCACGGCCTACGGATTTTATGCGCCCAGCGGAAAATACAATGTCGATGACATTGCCAATACCGGCTTGGGATTTTGGGGACATCAATTCCAATTGGCCGGTGCATATTATCCCTTCGAACACAAAGGCACGGCACTAATGCTGGCCGGTACTTACGAAATAAATCATGAAACCCAAGGCAATAATTTCACCCAGGGCGGCCATTTCACCTTGAACTGGGGCATGAGCCAGTTTTTGCCGATTACCGATAACGTTCTGCTGGAAGTAGGCCCGGCTGGTTATAGCCAATGGCAGGTGCAGGATAATCACGGTGCCGATCAGCCCAGTTTTTTGAATTCGCCCAATCAGGTGCATGCGGTGGGCGGACAAATCGGACTGGCACTACCCAAGGCCGATACGCAATTTACTTTCCATTATTTTACCGAATTTGAGGCTGAATCCCGCTTTCGCGGCGATTACGCCGGGTTCACCGCCGCTATCAAATTCTAGCCTTACCTAGTTCTGTCGTTCCAACTTGGAGAAAAAGATGATCAACTCCTCAGATTACAAAAAAGTAAGTCTATCCGTCTCCGCTGTACCCAAAGTCGGTGTTGGCGGCAATTGTATCGGCGCGGATCGACAGCCACGAATTGAAAAATAATCGCCATGAAACTGAAATCAAACTTTATCCTGGCTTTAGGCATTTGGATTGCCATTATAGGCGCGGTGCAGGCCAGGCCTAGACAGGCCGCAGAAACAGGCGATAAGCTGGATCGTACGGTATTGCCTGTTGTCGAAACCAAGCCAAAACCCATCAAAGAAATCGATGTGCGTAAAGCCAAAGCTCCCGCGCGTTTTGAGGTCAAGGCGCCCAAGGGAGCGCCTAATGTGGTGGTAGTGCTGATCGATGATATGGGCTTCGGCCAGCCCAGCACCTTCGGCGGCGGCGTGGCCATGCCAACCCTGGATCGTTTGGCCAATAGCGGTTTGCGCTACAACAACATGCACGTCACCGCCTTGTGTTCGCCGACACGGGCGGCTTTGCTCACCGGCCGCAACCATCACACCAACAATACCGGCGCTGTGCAGGACATTGCAACGGCATTTCCCGGCAATACCGGCATACGCCCCAACAGCGTGGCACCGCTGGCCGAGATGCTGAAGCTGAACGGCTACAATACCGCCGCGTTTGGCAAATGGCATCTGACTCCATTGTGGGAAACCACTGGCTCCGGACCGTTCGAGCGCTGGCCCACCGGTTCCGGCTTCGAGAAGTTTTACGGTTTCCTCGGTGGCGAAACCAACCATTGGTCACCGTATATTTTTGACGGCACCGCGCGTGTAGAACTGCCGCACGACCCCAATTACAACTTCATGACCGACATGACCGATCGCTCCATCGCCTGGGTGCGGTCTCAACAGTCATTAACGCCGGATAAGCCGTTTTTTGTGTATTTTGCCCCCGGCGCAACACACGCGCCGCACCATGCGCCGCAAGTCTGGATCAATAAATACAAAGGCAAATTCGATGCGGGTTGGGATAAATACCGCGAAGAAACCCTGGCCCGGCAAATCCGCCTGGGCGTGGTGCCGCCCGATACCAAGCTGGCGCCCAAGCCGCCCGTCATTGCGAACTGGGAAACCTTAAGCGACGAGGAAAAACGTCTGTATGCTAGGCAGATGGAAGTCTTCGCCGGCTTTGCCGAATTTACCGATCACGAGGTGGGTCGCTTCGCCGCGGCGCTGGAAGAACTCGGTGAAATGGACAATACCCTGTTCATTTATATCGCCGGCGATAATGGTGCCAGCGCCGAGGGTGGCATGGTCGGCATGTTCAACGAAATGCTGGCCTTCAATGGCATGCCCGCCAACGTGGCGGAGCAAATGCCGTTCATCGACAAATGGGGCGGCCCGGAGTCTTACCCACATTTCGCCGTCGGTTGGGCGGTGGCCGGCAATGCGCCGTTTGCCTGGTCCAAGCAGGTCGCGGCCGATTATGGCGGCACCAAGAACGGTATGGTGGTGCATTGGCCTAAGGGCATTCATGCCAGCGGCGAGCTACGTTCGCAGTGGCATCATGTGGTCGATATTGCCCCGACCGTGCTGGAAATTGCCGGCCTGCCCGCGCCGAAAACGGTCAATGGCACGCCGCAAAAGCCATTTGAAGGCACCAGTCTGGCCTATACCTTCAACGATGCCAACGCAGCTGATCGGCATCGTACGCAATACTTCGAAATTCTCGGTAATCGAGCGCTGTATCACGACGGCTGGCTGGCGCGCACCATTCACCGCGCTCCTTGGGAAAAACAGCCACGGGCACCGTTCGAGCAGGATCAATGGGAACTGTTTGATACCCGCAGCGATTTCAGTCTGGCCCACGATCTGGCGACACAACGACCCGCCAAGCTGAAAGCCATGCAGGCGTTATTCCTGCAAGAAGCGGTTAAATACAACGTGCTGCCGCTGGATGACCGCAGTCTGGAAAGACTGGTGCCGGCGCTGGCGGGGCGCCCGGATTTGATGGCGGGACGGCATTCGTTGACGCTCTATGAAGGCATGACCGGTATCATGGAAAACGCCTTTATCGATGTTAAAAACCGTTCGCTGACCATAACCGCTGAAGTTGAAGTGCCTGAAAATGGCGCGAATGGCGTGATCTTGGCACAAGGTGGACGTTTCGGCGGCTGGGCGCTGTATATGAAAGATGGCAAGCCCGCTTATACCTATAATCTGGTTGGTATGCAACGCACCAGCATCGTTTCCTCGCAGCCCTTGGCGTCGGGTAAAGCCACCATCAAGCTGGATTTTGCTTATGACGGCGGCGGTTCCGGCAAGGGAGGAGCGGCAACGCTATTGGTGAATGGTCAAAAAGCCGCGGAAGGCCGCATCGAACACACCGCGCCATTCGTGTTCTCGCTGGATGAAGGTGCTGATGTGGGTGCGGATGAAGACACCCCTGTCAGCGAAGATTATGCCCAAGGCAATAACCAGTTTACCGGCAAGATCGTCAAAGTGATCGTGGAAACCCAAGCTCCGGCCAATGACAATCCATCCTAATCATTGCTGTAGATTTCATTCAATCAGGAGAATACCTTTGAAATATCCTCAAAAAAACATCGCTTCAATGGCGGGGCTATTGCCTATCTGCCTCGCCGCTCTGCTGGCGGTAGGTTGTTCTACCGTCAATAACGGCAGCAATGCCATCAAGGACGAAATGGTGCAACCCGCACCGGATGCCGGATTTATCGACCACCCGGAAAGACAGTCAAAACCCGCCGATCTTCCTTTTCAGAAGGTGTGGATCAAACCGGGATTAGAACTGGGTGGTTACCGGAATCTGGTTGTTGCACCGGTAAACACCCAATACATGTTGGAACTGGACTGGATGCATCAACTCAGTTCCGCTAACGTGCTGGGCGATATCAAAAAAGATACGCAAGAGCTCGCCCAGTATTTTCACGCTCAGGTAGTGAAAAGCTTCAAAAATGATCCGCATCACCGGGTTCAGGTCATCGAACATCCGCAGAAAAACATGACATCCGCGCTTAGGTTGGAATTGGCATTGATCGAAGTCAATCCGTCGCAATCCATGCTGCATGCGCTGAGTTGGGCCGGCCCTCCAGGTACGGGAACCGCAGTGGGTTTAGTCAACAAACGTACTGCCGCGTTTGAAGGACGCTTGCGCGACCTGCGCACCGGCGAGGTGGTTGCGACGTTTGCCGATCGCGATACGCAAGACGCGGGACCAATCGATCTTACCCGGTTAACCTGGTACGGACCGGTTAAAGGCATCATGGACCGCTGGGCGGAGCAGTTTGTGCAGATTGCCAATCGTAAACCGGGTGAGATGATTACCGACCCCACGGCCTTTACCTTGCGGCCATTTTAGTTTCGTCAGCTATTCGAACATTTGTGCTTACGCACCAATCTGCACTGGGTTGTGAGCATGAGGTCGATTAAGCGCAGCTATTTTCAGGCACTGACTATTCGGCAAAAACAACTGCCGCAAGCTTTGGTTTAGCTGCGGCAGGTTGTCTCTATTCCGGCAGACAAAGCCGCCATGTAGGCATCAGGCGTGTAAACACTTCTATTCCCTCAAGTTCGCGTCGCAAGATCTGCCAACGTGCCAAATCAAACGCATCCCGATACAAACACGCCACCCAATCGGCCAATAGCACGGCGGCATAGGTCTCGGCATCGTTAGTATCACAGATGGAAAGACCGGCGCTGTGCAGATACCCGGCCACAATGGTAGTCTCATCATAGCCCCAGCGCTGGAGTGCAACGGCGGCTGTGCCTGCACGAAATGTCGTATCTTCGGGCAGACTCAGTTCCGCGGTCGAGGCAACAGGATTGAGTGCTGTCGGCAAGTCAGAGAAATGAATGTTGGCAAACAAGGCTTGAACGTGCGCGGCAAGTTCTGGTGTATTCGCCGCATGCCAGAAATTGAAGACGACTGTTTGTCGCGGCTGGGTAACCTCGGTGACGCCGTGGTATGAATCGACGTGAAGCAGAAAGCCAAAGGCTTTGTTGTACTCGGGGTTAACACTGAAAACCGCTTCACTCTCCGGCGACGAGAATAATTCCAGAACGCCGCCATGTTCAGCTTGCCATTGCATATTCAGTTGCACAACCAGTCGAGCAATCTCATACCCCACTAGCGGCCGGTCGCTATGTATACCAATGACTTGTCCTGGCTGCATTCGTTGAGCCGTGACCACAACACGATTAATCAGAGGCATTCCTGTAATCTGACGCATTCTAATGAGCACTTCCGTCAGAAACGTAGCTGGAATATTCTCGGTAACGTCCCTAAGAGAACACCGATAAAACGCACCATCCCGATGCTGCCACTCGGCTTCTTGCAAGAATAAATACTCAAGCGCGGCGCACTGCTCATCCGAGAATGCAGAATTGGCATAAAAAAACGGGAACGGGCTATCGTGGTGGATGGGCTGCGAGAGCAACGGCTAAACTCCTATTAGTGATCGTTTGATTGAAAAAACCAATCATATCCGCAACGTTTTGGAATAGTGCCGACTGCCATGCCGTTGCCAGCACAGGGAGATGCTAACGCAACACAATTCGCTGGTATTGAGATGTATAGTGCCCTCATTCAGGGTCGCATCATGGATACCATGTGGAATCAGCTTGCCTTGGCTGGCACTTGGGAAATCATGATCCAGAGTTTCGACAGTCGCTTGGATATGGCTATGACCTTCAAGGCCAAAGTCGCCAAAAAGTTATCCAACAACTGGAGGTTGTGCTGAACCGCCATTTCCGGCCCCGCATTTTTTTCGGACCAGGTCCGATGGTGGATCATCGGTCAAGTCTCATTCCTGTACTCCGCGTCGTATGGTTTTGAGATCAATCTAAAATAACTTCGCAATATAGTCGACACCACCATGGCCAGTTTCGTCACTGCTATGCCCGCAAACTAGGCTAATTCTTTTCCAATAGCGTGCAAAACAAAACAGTCGCTGCATTTTAATTTCAATGGCTTGTTCGTAACCGATCACTGGTTTCTAATTTTGCGCTGGATAAAGCGCCATATTTTCGTCGATCCCCTTTATCAATTCAGGTAAGTTGTTTTTGGCGATATGCTAGGCAAGAATTGCTGGATGAATTAGTCGGGCGCAGTCGCTATGTTTCTGGTGGCTAATTGTTCCGCGCTGGGCGTTATATTGTTTAGTGGCAAACGCTTGTCATAGTTCATACTCCTGGTGTTCCGGCCAACAGACCTTGCGCCAACTCAATAACGTGTTGCGGCGGAATTTTAGCAATGGAAAAATCGTTTTTATCCAGCTTAAAAGGATTGACCACGGACGGCGATTTCAACACTTTGTTGATCTCGGTCTGATACACCCGGCTGACCGGCGTCGGGCCAAACAACGTGATCGATGGCCGATTCATCCCCCATGCCATATGAGTAGGGCCGGTATCGTTGCCGATCAACAAATCGGCGCGGGCAATCGCGGCTTTTAAATCGTTTAAACTCAGGCGCGGCAACACGCGGGCATCGCTACGCTCGGCCAGCCATTGCGCATTTTGTTGCTCCTGTTCGCTGCCCCAGCAAATCAAACAATGGGCTTGCAGTCCCAGTATCAGTTTTAGGTATAGCTCGATCGGGTAATTACGGCTGGGCCAGGTCGAACCGATCACCAGCATCACATTATGCTTGTCGACCTGGAAATAATCGTCCAGCACGGAATCGGCCGGCTTGAAAAACAAGAATGGCTGTTTATCCAAAATTTGCTGGTGGCTGACACTAATACCTAAGGGCTGGGTCAAGACCTTGACGTTACGGTCTATGGTATTGGCGTCATAGGGGCAAGCTACGGTCTTGTTATAGAAGCTGGCGGCCCATTTTTCCCGAATCGAATGGCGATCAAAACCGGCGCACTGGGCCGAAAGTATCCGCGCCACTATCGCCGATTTGATCAAGCCTTGAGCATCAATCACCAGATCATAATGATGTTCACGGTATTGCCTGAGTTTGGCCAATTCCCGAAACAACAGGGTTTTGTCGGTCTTCAGCGCTTTCAGATTGACGCTCAAGACCTGCCTAATATCCGGATTGTCGGCTAAAACCCCGGCAAAACCTTGTTCCACCAGCCAATCGATATGAACTTCCGGCAAGGCGGCCTTAATGAACTGTAGCGCCGCCATCGCATGCACGATGTCGCCCAGCGCGGACAATTTGACGATGGCGATTTTCATGCCCGCTTAAACGTCCAACGCGGCCAACACCCGGTCAGGCGCAATATCGGCCAGACAACGCGTGTGACCCAATGGACACTCGCGCTTGAAACAGGGCGAACAATCCAACTTGAGGCTGATAATCTCGGCTGTAGCATTTAGCGGCGGCGTGAAACCGGGATCGGACGAGCCGTACAAGGCGATGACCTTTTTATCCAACCCGGCGGCGACATGCATCAGGCCGGAATCGTTGCTGACCACGATGTCGGTCAGAGACAACAAATCCACCGCTTCGGCCAGCGAGGTAACGCCGGCGAAATTTCGGCAAATTCCGCCGGATAACCGATCGATTTGCTCGGCAACCACCTTGTCCTTATCCGAGCCGAACAACCAAATTTGCCAGCCCGCGGCGTGCTTGGCGCGAGCCACGGCGGCATAGTGTTCGACGGACCAGCGCTTGGCCGGGCCGTATTCGGCGCCGGGGCATAACGCCAGAATTTTACCGTTACCGGTTATTTGAAATTTCCGCAGGACTTGCTGCCGCTGTTCGGCGCTAATCGCCAGCTTGGGAAAGGCATAGTCCGGCGGCTGCGGCGCATCGGCCGGCAAACCCAGTGCCACGAAGCGCTGTACGGTCATCGTCAACCGGCTTTTATCGAGACGGCGGGCGTCGTTCAACAACCCCCAGCGCAGCTCGCCCAGATAACCACTGCGTTTGGGAATGCCGGCAAAAAGCGGCACCAGCGCCGACTTCCACGAATTGGGTAACACGATAGCCTGATCGTATTGATTCGCTCTCAATTGCCCGCCAAGCGCCAAGCGCGCGCCGAGACCAAGCTGGCCGTGGCCGAGCGGCATGGCAATGCCTAGCCTTACTTCCGGCATACGTTCCAGCAACGGCAATGACCATGCCGGCGCCAGCACATCGATATTGCAGTGGGAATGTTGTTGTTTGAGGGTGATGAACAGGCTTTGCGCCATCACCATGTCACCGACCCAGGACGGGCCGATGACCAGGATGTTAAACGGTTTTGACACGAAAACTTAAGCTACCGGCGTCAGCCATTCCTTGTGATCGGCTTTACGACCGTGAACATAATCGAAATACAAAGCCTGCAGTTTCTCGGTGACGGGTCCCCGGCTGCCGGAGCCGATGTCGCGATTGTCGTATTGACGAATCGGCGTCACTTCGGCGGCGGAACCAGTGAAGAAGGCTTCGTCGGCGACATAGACTTCGTCGCGGGTAATGCGTTTTTCGATCACTTCGTAACCTTGCTCGCGGGCGATGGTCAGCAAAGTATCACGGGTGATGCCTTCCAGCGCCGAGGTGGTTTCCGGCGTGTAAATTTTGCCGTTGCGGACGATGAACAGGTTCTCACCGCTGCCTTCGGCGCAGAAGCCTTCGTGGTCCAGCAACAGAGCTTCGTCGTAACCGGTCGACAAGGCTTCCTGCAAGGCCAGGATGGAATTGATGTAATTGCCGTTGGCCTTGGCTTTGCACATGGTGCTGTTGACGTGGTTGCGGGTATAGGAAGACGTGCGGATGCGGATGCCTTTTTCCATGTTTTCCGCGCCCAGATAAGCACCCCAAGTCCAGGCGGCGACCATCACATGCACTTTCAGGTTGTCGGCACGCAAGCCCATGCCTTCCGAACCGAAGAAGCACATGCTGCGGATGTAGGCGCTGTCGAGATTATTTTTAGCGACCGCGTCGCGATGGGCCTGATTGATCTCCTCTTTGGAGAACGGCATTTTCATGTTCATGATATGCGCGGAACGGAACAGGCGGTCGGTGTGCTCGGCCAGTTTGAAAATCGCGGTGCCGTTGTCGGTTTTATAAGCGCGCAAGCCTTCGAACACGCCGCAGCCGTAGTGCAGGGTGTGGGTCAAGACATGGACTTTCGCATCGCGCCATGCTACCCATTGTCCGTCTAGCCATATCCAACCGTCTCTGTCATCCATCGTTTTCATCGTCTGAACCTGTGTTCTAAATTGTAAGTGTGTATAAAAGGGTTCGGCGTATAAGCCATGAGCGGGATTGTACACCAGCGAGGATGCGACTCTAAACAGAAAAATCGCCGATTTATGCCGGTTAGCTTGCTGTTTAAGCCTTTACCAAGCAATCCACGCCCATGCCCATACCCGGCAATTGGGGCAAACAGTCAAAGCCCGTCCGAGCAACTAAATAAACCAGGAACAGTTCGGCCTACCTGTTTGAAATTGGCGAATTGTTCCATGGTTTGAATCAAAAAATTAATGCTCACAGCTCGACGAAGTCCATCAAAGCTTGTAATTCCTTGGGCTCCAATTCGTAAAACGAATGGGTTCTGACCCGCTCCGGCAATACCACGTCACCGTAACGCACCCGGATCAAACGGCTGACCTTGACGCCCTGCGATTCCCACAAGCGCCGGACCAGACGGTTACGCCCCTGTTTGACCGTGACATAAAACCATTTATTGGCGCCTTCGCCGGCATAAAAACGCACCTCGTCGAAATGCGCCGGACCATCCTCCAATTCCACTCCGACTCTGAGCCGCTCCATCATGGCTTCGTCGACTTCGCCCAAGATGCGTACCGCATATTCGCGCTCGACCTGGCGCGACGGATGCATCAGGCGATTGGCCAGTTCGCCGTTATTGGTGACCAAAATCATGCCGGACGTATTGATATCCAGCCGACCCACGGCTATCCAGCGCCCGACCGGCAACCGCGGCAGCTGGGTAAAAATCACCGGCCGCCCCTCCGGATCGCGCCGGGTGACCAATTCACCGACCGGCTTGTGGTAGACCAGCACCCGAGTCGGTTGCTCGGCATATTTTTCCCATTTCACCACCCGCCCATTGATTTGCAGATGGTCGCCGGGTTTCAAGTGATAACCGGGCTGAACCGGGTTATTGTTGACCGTCAACCTGCCCTCTTCTATCCAGCGTTCGATTTCCCGGCGCGAACCCAGACCGGCTCTGGCCAGCAGTTTCTGGATGCGCTCGCCGCCTGCCGCGCCGGTTTTAGTGGATGGTTGGGCTTTCGGCATCGCCGTCGGTCTCGGCTTGCGTTCCGTCTCCGATTGCTTGTTCCGCTGATTCGAATGGGGGTTCTGTTTGGGATGGTTCGGTTTGCGGTCTTTCACGATGTTCCTGCTGTGGTTGTTCGTTGCTGAAATCAAGATCGACGATTTCTTGCAGCGTGGGTAATTCGTTCAACGAGGTTAAATTAAAATAATCCAGAAATTGTTTGGTAGTGCCATACAAAGCCGGACGTCCCGGCACTTCCTTATGGGCAATCACCCGTATCCACTCCCGTTCCAGCAAGGTATGAATAATGCCGGAACTCACGCTGACACCGCGTATGTCCTCGATCTCGCCGCGCGTCACCGGTTGGCGGTAGGCGATGATGGACAAGGTTTCCAACAAGGCTCTGGAATAGCGTGCCGGCTTTTCCTCGAACAGCCGAGTCACCCAGGGCGCCATGCCTTCCTTGATTTGGAAGCGGTAACCGCTCGCCAATTGTTTCAAGCCGATCGGCCGCGGCAGATAATCCTGAGCGATGGCTTCCAGCGCCACCTGGATTTCCAGGGTATCGGGCTGTTCCAGTTCGGGAAAGGCCTCTTGTATCTGCTTGATCGTCATCGGTTTGTTGGCGGCAAACAGGATGGCTTCCACGATGCGTTTGGTATTCACGTCGCACTCAATATTTTCGGGTAATAACGGTTGGCGCTCTATAACAATAGGCTGCTGTTTGTTCCGGCGCAAGTCTGATGCCCAAGTGGATGGCAAGCGGGTCGCGGCCTTTCGTTCGGGCGACAGCGAGCTAGGCGGTGGAATTGTGCGCTCGCGCAATTCAGCCGTCCAAACAGCCGGGAAGCGCGCGGCTTTCCTTCGGGCTTGAACAAAGACCGTAACAGGCTCCGGCTTGACTCGGGGTTTGCGCGGCTTGGGTTTAGGTTCGGGTTCCGAAATGACATCATCGACGACGGTTTCGCTAATCGGCTCGTCAATCGCCGCCAGCGGTGGCGGGGCGGATTCTAACGCTGAGGGCGGCGTAGGGTTCGGGCTGGAAGATGTCGATGATTCGCTCCTTGGAGAGTTCAAGGATGGCAAGAAACGCGACAACCACCCCATTTTTTCCTTCACTTCGGGTAAAACACGCTGCGAAAGGGAGCTGATCTGCTCCGTTAAGTTTTTCCAAGATGGCTGCCATTCGTTCACGGACTGATAAGGGCTCTTTGGTTATTTGGTGATGACTGAGTTGCTCGACGCGTTTCAATACATCCTGAAACGCCAGCAATATTTCCTTGAGTTGCACATCCGGCGGGGCCTGCAGTACGTTGACAGTCGACACATCGACGCTGGCCTCGAAAGTATCGCGCTCGTTTCTGGGCAATAAATCGATTTCCTCGGCGACTTTTTTGATCGCTTCGTATTCCTGCAGTTTACGGATCAGGAACGCGCGCGGGTCTTCTTCCTCTTCTTCGCTCTCTGGCTGTCTGGGCAACAGCATGCGGGATTTGATTTCCGCCAGTAGCGCCGCCATCACCAGATACTCCGCCGCCAGTTCCAGCCGCATCTGATCCATCATCTCGATGTAGCCGATATATTGATGGGTAATCTGAGCGATGGGGATATTCAGAATATCCAGATTCTGGCGCCGAATCAAATACAGCAGCAAATCCAGCGGTCCTTCGAACGCATCCAAAAAAACTTCCAGAGCATCGGGCGGAATGTATAAATCGTCGGGCGCATCCTGATAGGGCTGGCCCTCGACCATCGCCAATGGGGTAATGGGCGCTTCTACCCGAGGCTCTACCGCATTCATGTTTATGCTAGGGTACGCACTGCGTATCCCACATTTCTAAACCAACTCACAAGCCGGCCAAGCTAAAGAACAATTGTTGAGCGTAATACATCGGATAAGACAAAATCGCACCCAATGCATTGGTGGCCAGCAGTAACAGCAGGATCAAAAACCCCCAGCGTTCGAGCTGATTGAAGCGCCAGGCCCAGTAATCCGGCAACAATCCGGCCACGATCCGACTCCCATCCAACGGCGGAATCGGCAGCATGTTGATCAAGGCCAGTACCAGGTTAATAGTGATACCGGCCACGCCACTGTAGATCAGCGGCATGGAAATAAACTCGATTTCGATGGCAACGCCGATACGTGCCAACAAGGCCCAAGCGAGAGCCATCAATACGTTGGACAACGGCCCGGCCAGAGCCACCATCATCATGGCTTGTTTCGGATTTTTGAAATTGCGGGCGTCGACCGGCACCGGCTTGGCCCAGCCGAAAATAAAGCCGGTAAAGCTAATCAGCAGCAAACCGGGGATGATAATGGTTCCCAACGGATCGATATGTTTTAGCGGATTCAAGGTCAGACGCCCTTGTTGATCGGCGGTTTTGTCGCCATATTGCTTAGCCATCCAGCCATGCGCCACCTCATGCACGGTAATCGCGAAAATTACCGGCAGAATCCACACGACGATACGCTGTACCAGCGTCAGTTCGTCCATCATATTAAGTCTCCAGCATCGGGGCTTTACCAACGCCTTGTCTGACGATTTCGATCACATTATCGATGCATGCGATCACGGTGGTGGGTTTGTAGTCGATGACACCGCCGTCGATGATTAAATCCAGCTCACGATCCAGTTTTTGCCGGATGTCATAAGGATCGGCCATGGCCTCGTCTTCACCCGGCAAGATCATCGTGGTGGTCAACAGCGGTTCGCCCAATTCTTCCAATAAAGCACGAGCAATCCGGTTGTCGGTAATCCTGACGCCTATGGTTTTCTTTTTCGGGTGTTGCAACCGGCGCGGCACTTCGCGGGTCGCATCCAGCAGAAAGGTGAATGGCCCCGGTGTCAGGTTTTTGATCAAGCGGTGGGCATCGTTCCCCATCTTGGTAAAAGTCGACACCTGCGACAGGTCGTTGCACAGCAAGGTAAAATTGTGATTATCATCCAGCCGGCGGATACGGCGGATAGTGTCCATCGCCTGCTTGTCGCCGATTTGAGCACCCAAGGCATAGGAGGCATCGGTGGGATAGACGATGACGCCGCCGTTACGGATAATGGCGACCGCCTGTTGTATCAAGCGTGGCTGCGGATTTTGTGGATGGATTTCGAGAAACTCGGCCATTAGTCGGAACAAGGATTAAATGAAAGCCATTGTACCTTATCTTTCCGACTGCTTTTTGGCGACTTTGTCCCGCAAGTATACCGGCATGGCCTGCTCGACCGGAACGGCCAGTCCGTTGGCGAAATCGTAGGCTCCCAGTTGGGCGATGCAGGCCGCCCGCGGCCAGACCTCGGAAACGATGTCTTCAACTCGACGACCTAATCGAGCCGTCAAAACTTCGCCATGCACGCCCCAGCCGGAACCGACCCCGAAGCCTGAAACATCCGGAAATACCGCCGCGGCGGCCGGCGTCACCGCCTCGCCGCCCAGCAATTCGGCCAAACCCAATCCATTGCGCCGATAGACGCCCCAGAATATTTCATCCATCCTGGCATCCATCGCGGTAAAAGAGATTCCGACATCATGCCGATTGAAAAAATCCTGGGCAATCGCCGCCAGGGTCGACACCAACACCACCGGCAAATCGGCGCCAAAAGCGATGCCGTGCGCCACTCCGGTGGCGATGCGCACGCCGGTAAACGAACCGGGGCCGCGACTCAAGACTACCGCGTCCAACTGTTGCGGTTTAAGTTGAGCGTCGGCCATCAGACTGTCTATCATCGGCAAAATCAGCTTGGTGTGTTCACGCGGAGCCAGCTCGAATTTTTCCCGGATGTCGCCATCGATCAACAAAGCCGCCGAACAGGCATCGGTGGAGGTTTCCAGCGCCAGTAATTTCAAGTGTTTTCCTCCGTCGCAAAAAATTTCCGCACATCATTGATGTCCCGGCTGCGCTTCATGGCCGGCACGCTATCCAAAAACATTTGCCCATAGGCACGCTTCAATAATCTGGGATCGCAGACCATCAACACGCCACGGTCGTTAACGTCGCGTATCAAACGCCCTACTCCTTGGCGCAACATGATGATGGCGCTGGGTAGTTGGTGCTCAAAGAATGGATTACGGCCTTGTTTTTCCATCGCGCTCAATCGCGCCTTCAATACCGGATCGCCCGGCGAGGCGAACGGTAGTTTGTCGATAATCACGCAAGACAAGGCATCGCCACGCACATCGACGCCCTCCCAAAAACTGGCGGTCGCCAACAACACCGCATTGCCCAACTGCTTGAACTGATCCAGCAACACGCCCTTGGAACGCGTGCCCTGCACCAGCAAGGGATGATCGATCTTGCCTTCCAGCAACTGCGCGGCGCGCTGCAGGGCACGATGACTAGTGAACAGGAAAAAGGCCCTGCCTCGACTGGCTTCCAAAACCGGCAAGGCAAATTCGACGATCTTGTCGGTAAATTCCGGGTCGCTGGGTTGCGGCAAGCCTTTTGGATGATAAAACAGGGCCTGATTAGGATAATCGAAAGGGCTTTCCCAGCTTTGGCTGTCAGCACCATTCAGGCCAAGACTTTTGGAGAAATGCACGAAATTATTGGCCACGCTCAAGGTTGCCGAGGTAAAGATCCAGGTAGCTTTATGCCGCGCCATGAAACCGCGAAATTCCTTGGCAATATCCAGCGGAGTGCGGCTCAGCGCGAAAGATTTGCTATAGGTTTCGTACCACTTAATCCACTGCCCGTCCTGATCCTTGATCAGGGTTTCCAGCTGCATATCCAGCGCTTCGGCTCGGTCGAAACAGGATTCCAGGCCCTTGCCGCGCACCGAGGCTCGTTCCAATTGGTCGGTCAATCTGGCCAGTTGTTTCTGCAGCGAATCCAAGGCTCCGGCGATTTTCGGATTGGTTTCGATATCCTGCCATTCGCCGCGTTTGAGTTCCAAGCCGAAGGCCAGCCGCATGTCCTTGACTTCGTGCTGCAAGTCCTCGCAAGCCGTGCGCAAGTCCGGCATGTCCTTGGCATCGGTGAAATATTCGGCCAGGCTGTCGTCGGCCAGATCGGTCAACTGCTTGCCGCTGATAGTCACGCCGAGAAAATTGGAGGCGGTATCCGCCAGTTGGTGGGCTTCGTCGATAATCACCACCTCGGCATCCGGCAGCAATTCGCCGAAGCCGGTTTCGCGTATCGACCAATCCGCGCAAAGCAAATGATGATTGACCACCACGATGTCGGCTTCCTGTGCCTGCTTACGGGCCTTGGTCAAAAAACAATCCGCATAATCCGGACAATTTTGCCCCAGGCAATTATCGGTAGTGGAAGTAGCATGGAACCAGACCGGGTCGCCGTCATGCACGTCGACCACTTCCGACACGTCGCCGGCCTTGGTGCGCTTGGACCAGGCCTTGATTTGGGATAACGCGGCGGCATCTTCCTGGCTGTAACCGAAGGCCGAATTCAGCGCCAGTTCCAACCGGTAAGTGCATAAATAATTGGCCCGCCCCTTCAATAAACTGGCCTTGAACGGGGTATGACTCAAGGCCTTGCGGATCAATGGCAAATCCTTGCTGAACAGTTGATCCTGCAGGTTCTTGGTGCCGGTGGAAACGATGACTTTTTTGCCGGACAATATAGCCGGAATCAAGTAGGCGAAGGTCTTGCCGGTGCCGGTGCCGGCCTCGGCAATCAGGTTTTGCTGGCTGTCGATGGCGTCGGCGATTTTCCGCGCCATTTCAATCTGGGCGGAACGCGGTAAATAACCGGAAATGACACCCGCCAACGCCCCATCGCCGCCGAATATCTCGGCAAGATCAGTCATTGAGCAACAACCTATCTAAATCCGAAACTAAACTAACGGCCGAAAAAACTTTCGGCTTTGGCCTTGGCTTCCTTAGCACCCTCGATATTACCCTGCACACGTCTGGCCTCAGCTATCAGCATCCAGCTTTTGCGCTTCAAATCCAGATCGCCACCGGCCAGTAAGGCGGCCTTGCCGGCCAACTCTTCCGCCTGTTGCGGTTTGTTCTGTTTGATTCTGAGTTGAGCCAGTTTATAGGTCAGGGTCGGATTACGGGAATCGATGCGCAAGGCCCGTTCGGTTGACACCACGGCCGCGTCCAGATCACCCGCCGTCCGATTACGATCGGCCTCGGTCAACAACGCGACCACCGCCGGCGAAGTCCCTGAAGGTATGCGCGCTTCCTCCACGGTAAAAGCCGGAACTTCGGGCGCCACCGGCGCTGGAACGGGCGCCGCGTCGACCGGAGGCACCAGCGGTTCGGCGCGGAAACTCGGCAATGTCGGCTCTACTTTGAAATTGGTTTTGGCATCATCGATGGCATAGGTGGCATTTCCCGCACTCGGAACGGACTTTTTAGCAACGGGGGGAACCACTTTTTTAGCCGGGGGACGAGGCGGCAATGGCTGCTTCGGCTTGACTACTTTCGCAACCGGCTTTGGCGGTTGTTCGGGAGAAGTACTACAACCCGCAGCCAATAAAAGTACGGGCAGGACGACTAACAGAGCTTTGTTTTTCATTAACAACTTGGGGTTTTTACATCAATTAAAAGAGTTCGATTTCATCCTGAGGGACATTGTTTGCGGAATCCGATGCCAAGGCCAAAGCCTCGTCTATGCTTTTGCCCTGCAGAATGGCATCAAACATGATTTTTTCGGATTCCATCGTGTAACGCCCGCGAATTTCCTGCTGAAATTTGTACCATTCGGACGGATTATACAGCCTGCTCGGTGTTTCGATGATGTCCGACAGTCCCTTTAGTCCGATCGAAACATGCTGCAAACACTGTTGCAACCTATCGTAAAACTGGAAAGCCACGATCGAAGCATAAATTCTTTCCTGAGTCGCGGTGCAATGCCGCAAGGCACTATCGCGTTGATCGCTGGGTGCCAGGGTTATCAGGATATTTTGAATCGCGCTCATGTCATCCACCATGCTGGCAAATGACTCGGCCAATTCGGTCACCGATGCGTCGCCTATCTTCATACCGCTCTCTACCTGAGCGACGGATACCGCCAGCAATTTAATGGTTTCCCTGATCTGGCTCCAATCCAAATCCGGCTGGCTTGATCCTGAAAACGTCATAGATGGACACCAAATAATAAAAGAAAAAACTACACAAGCTGTCAAAACGAAGCCACTCCCGCATTCTATTGTAATTGGCCCGGCAATACAAACCGCTTGCAGACTAACGGCAAACCTTAATAGCAAGATTTCAGCCGGATTTGACGCATCCCGGCTGGATGGGGTAGAAATGCCGCACGGTACAAAGTCGAATAATAAAACCCAACCTCAATTTAAAGGTATTCATGAATATTCATTCCACCGCCAAAAAACTGTTCGTGCTGGACACCAATGTTTTGATGCACGATCCCGCCTCTATTTTTCGTTTCCAGGAACATAATCTTTTCATTCCGATGGTGGTATTGGAAGAATTGGATCATGCTAAAAAAGGCTTGTCGGACGTTTCTCGTAACGTACGTCAAGTCAGCAGATTCCTGGATGAGTTGATTCGCGGCGCCGATCAGCACACCATTAATGAAGGCCTGCCCTTATCGCGTATCGAACATGGGCCAAGCGGAGACGCCGAACAATCCGGCCGCCTGTATTTTCAAACCCGGCAACTGTCGCATCTGTTGCCGGCCGACCTGCCGGGCCAGATTGCCGACAACTCGATTTTGAGCATTGTATTGGCCTTGAGTAAGGAATATCCGGACGTTAACGTCATTCTGGTCTCGAAAGACATCAACATGCGGATCAAGGCCGCAGCCTTGCAAATCAATGCCGAGGATTACCATAACGACCAAACCATAGAAGACATCGACCTGCTCTACAGCGGCCAGATGGCGCTGGAGCCGGATTTTTGGGAAGAACACGGCGGCAAAATGGAATCCTGGCAGGAAAACAATCATACTTTTTACCGGATTCATGGCCCGCATGTGGCGGACTGGTATCCGAATCAATATCTGTATATCGAGGACGAGTCCGGCTTTGAAGCACTGGTCAAATCCTGCGACGGTGAAACCGCTGTTTTACAACTGGCCCAGGATTTCCGCAACAAGCACCATAGCGTCTGGGGCGTGTGCGCCAAGAACCGGGAACAAAATTTTGCCTTGAATGCGTTATTGGACCCCAACATCGATTTCGTGACCCTGCTCGGCACCGCCGGCACCGGCAAGACCTTGCTGGCACTGGCGGCGGGCCTGTCGCTGACCATGGAGCACAAGGCTTTTCTGGAAATCATCATGACGCGTGAAACGGTGCCCGTCGGCGAGGACATCGGTTTTTTACCCGGCAGTGAAGAGGAAAAAATGGCGCCCTGGATGGGGGCGTTGATGGATAACCTGGAACTGCTGGGCAGCCGCTCGGGCACGACCGACTGGGAACAAGGCGCCTCGCACAACATGATGATGAACAGGGTCAAGATCCGATCGTTAAATTTCATGCGCGGACGGACTTTTTTAAACCGTTATCTGATTATCGACGAGGCGCAAAATCTGACGCCCAAGCAGATGAAAACCCTGATTACCCGCGCCGGCCCCGGCACCAAAATCATTTGCATAGGCAATCTGGCCCAAATCGACACGCCTTATTTGACCGCCACCAGCTCGGGTCTGACTTACGTGGTCGACCGCTTCAAGGGCTGGGAAAACAGCGCGCACATCACGCTAAAACGCGGCGAACGTTCGCGGCTGGCGGATTATGCCTCCGAAAACTTATAAGACGAAACCATCTTCCCGCTTAAAGCAGTTGCTGTAACAGCTTAAGCCGGAACCCGTCCGATAGTGCAAAAGCAAAATCGGACGGGTTCCCGCCCGTGCATAGTTTGGTCAAAAATAACTTCCAGAAATTTTGGCGAGCAATATTGGGACACATTCATTCGCCCCATGAAAGGCTATGTGGCTGTTCAAGTTGAAATAGCGATTAAGGCAATTCGCTATTAAAGGTTTGAATTTGTCCTTGTCCCGTCCGCGGCCATGCCGTTAACACGGCCTTGACCAGCGTGGCCAATGGAATCGCGAAAAACACCCCCCAGAATCCCCACAAACCACCGAAAAACAAAATGGCGACGATAATAGCGATAGGATGCAGATTGACCGCCTCGGAAAATAACAGCGGCACCAGCACCACGCCATCGATAGCCTGAATGATGGAATAGGCGATCATGACATACATAAAGTCGTTGCCGCCCTCCATCCCCCATTGAACATAGGCCACGCCCAACACCGGAAACGTCACTAGCGTGGCCCCGACGTACGGAATCACCACGGATAGCCCCATCAACACGGCCAACAACATCGAATAGTTCAGGTTCAACAGCGAAAAGGTCAGATAACTGGCTGCCCACAGGATGAAGACCTCCACGAACTTACCTCGGACATAATTGGCTATCTGCGCATCCACTTCCTGCCAGACACGTAGCGTCAATGTCATGTCCCGAGGAAAAAACTGGGCAAACCAACCGATCAACAAGTCCTTGTCTTTCATGCAGAAAAACACCATCAACGGCACCAAAAACAAATAAATAATCGCCGCCAGCAATCCGGCAAAAGACTGGGCCGACCCGGAAATCACTCCTTGGCCGTATTTTAATAAATCTTGTTGGATGGAAAACATCATTTCCCGAATACGCGCCTGCGAAATCAATTCGGGATACATGTCGGGCAAGCGCATGATCTGGGTTTGCGCGCTGTAGACTATCTCCGGTATGCGCTGCACCAGTTGCACGGTTTGCTCCGAAACGATAGGCACCAACACAAACAATATGAACCCGAGCATGGTCAAAAAAGCAAAAAACACCAGATGCACGGCCGCCAACCGAGGCATCCAGCGAGGCTCGGCCTTGGTCACCAGACCTTCCAGCAAGTAAGCGATCACAACGGAAGCAAATACCGGCATCAACAAACCCGCCAGACTATAGATCAGCAACGATCCGGCGACCAGGCTGATTGCCAGGGAAACGACTTGAGAATTAGGTAAAAAGCGGTGAAAGAAATCCCGCACGAAGTCGAGATTGGAAAAATCGGTTTGTTTGCTCATCGGGAATTTGATTTGGAAAACAGCCGCAACTTACTCTTGGTTGACGAGCAAGCAGAGGAAAAGTCGTCAGGATAGACTGAAAAGTTTGTCAAAATTGGCGATTTCGAGAATTTTTTTTACTTCAGCCCTAGCGCCTTTTATTGAAACGGTATGCTTGTCGCCGGCAATCTTGTCGCGTAGGACCAGTAACATGCCTAATGCCGAACTGTCCAAATAGTCCGTGTTCGACAAATCGACTTCAATTTTTTTGACATCGGCCGTCGCCAGATTGGTGGCCTCTCGCATTTGCTTGTGTACGCCAAAATCGAAACGGCCTCCTATCTTGATCGTTAACACCCCTGAAACCACGCTAGCCTCGACACTCATTTTGCTCTCCTATCGGTTTTTCCGCGCATTGTGACAATAATCCCGTTCAAAATAACTCGACATCACCCTCTTCCACCGAGGATTGCGATACCGCCTGATGGGTGGTTTTGGCATGCCATTGTTGCTTCATGTCCCGCAAACGTTCGACACCTTCATTCAACTGTTTTTCCCAACTGGCGGCATCGGTGGTTTTAAATATGCCCATGCCGATCGCGACTTCATCGTTCATCGCTTGAAAATGCTGAATATTACCTTGCAAATATTCGATCAATTGCCGCGACATATCCTCAAACTGCAAGCCCCTGACCGCATCGTTGACACTGGCCTCCACCCGAGAGGTCAGTTGCGAAACTTGCGCGACACTGTTCGATACCTTGGCATTAATCACGGTAATATCGGCCATCATTTTATCGATTTTGGCTTTTGAACTAAGCGCCACGTTCATATCCTTGGAGGCCATCACTTCAATCATGGATTGGGCCTGGCGGATATTATTCTTAGAGGCGTTGACCACGGCCTTGATTTCTTCGCTGAATTTATCCGAATGCTTGGACAGGTTGCGCACTTCATCGGCCACCACCGCAAATCCCCTGCCCGCTTCCCCAGCCCTTGCCGCTTCAATTGCCGCATTCAATGCCAACAAATTAGTTTGATCGGCAATTTTCTGCACGTCGCCCAACAACTTTTCCACATGAGCCATGTGGCCGCCGACATCGTTAATCACGCCCACCATTTCCATGCTTTGTTTGCTAATCAGCACGATATGTTCAATGAAAAAACCCAGCACCCTATCCGTTTCCTCGGCAAATTGCTGGAAACTCATGGTACCGTCGGCCTTTTCAGTCGAACCGTCAAGATCGCTAATCAAGGAGCGCACGACTGACGACTGGCCCGAAGTCAGTTGATGCAAGTTGTTAAAACTACTCGACATGGTAGATACCGCATCGGCCACTATCGATTTCAGTTTTTGCAACTCATGATTCAACTGCATCAATTCATCGCCCACGCAGCCGGCCAAACCATTCACATATCGGTCTATCGCTCGATTCAAGCGCTCCTCATCGAGACTATTGCCGACATTTTCGTCCGCCGCCAATCGCCGCCGCTGCAGGATGAAGGCTTTGGCAATCCATAAAACCGCAATCAATGGCGCGGACAACCAGGCCCATGCTTGCAAGGGAGCTACCAGTGGCGATAACACCAGCAACAGCGTGAATAGCACCGACAAACTGTTATCTACCAGAAATTTGGTCATAAAAACTCAATCCATTAAAGCCAGAATTTGTGCCGCGATCCGTTCCAAGGATACCATATGATGCGCGGCGCCCTGCCTATAAGCTTCGCCCGGCATGCCCCAAACCACGCTGGATGCCTGGTCTTGGACAATATTGACGGCACCCGCCTCGCGCATCTGCAGCATGGCCTTAGCCCCATCCGCGCCCATACCCGTCAGCATCACGCCGATTGCGTTTTTACCCACATTCTCGGCTATCGACTGAAACAACACTTCCACCGAAGGTTTGTGGCGATTGACCAGCGGCCCATCATCCAACCGGCAGATATACCGGGCGCCATCGCGCGCCACTCTCAGATGCTGATCGCCGGGCGCTATATAGATGTTGCCAGGCAAAATCAGCTGCCCATCGTTTGCGATGCAGGCACTCATCTTGCCGACTTCATCGACATGCTTGGCAAATGAAGCACTAAATGCAACCGGCAAATGTTGTGTCACTACCATGGCCGGCGCATGCGCCGGTAACATCTGCACCACTTGCTTCAGCGCTTCGGTTCCCCCGGTGGAGGCGCCGACGGCGATGATCTTATCGGTGGTTTTGAAATGTTTTTTCAGGTTGGATTGCGGTTGTTCGAGCATCGCATTCGTGTCTCTGGGCTTATTGAATTCCAAAGGCTTGACGTTCACATTGGCCGCCATGCGCACCTTGTTGATAATTTCCTCCGAGTAATCCCGCAAGGCGTTCGGCACATCGGCCTTGGGTTTAGCCACAAAATCCACGGCACCCAGCGCCAATGCCTCCAAGGTTACTTCGGCTCCCTTGGCAGTCAGGGTCGAAATCATCACGACCGGCATCGGTCTGAGCCGCATCAAATTACGCAAGAAGGTCAAGCCATCCATGCGCGGCATTTCCACATCCAGCGTCAGCACATCCGGATTCAGCGCCTTGATTTTATCCCTGGCAATCAACGGATCGCTAGCGGTGCCGACCACTTCTATATCTTCAGCCTCGCTAAAAATCTGAGTCAGCATAGTTCTTATCAACGCCGAATCGTCGACGATCAGCAATTTTATCTTGTCCATCTGCGTCCTAAAATAACTCTATGCTACCTTCAACCGACACGTCCTTAATTTGCGAACCGTATTGTTTTTCACGCAATATAATTGTGTCGTTATGCAAATCCTTGATCTTTTTCATCCGTACCCGGCCGGTTTGCGGGTAGAAATTGACTTTGCGCGGATAAATATCACCCAGGTCTTGCGATACCAGCTTTAGTGCTTCGGTATCGACATAATCCAATACAAATTCGATGTTTCTGGAGCCGACATCGCTCAAGGTCGCAATAATTTTGCCGCCGCCAAACAATTTCACTTCCAGATTTTTACGTTTGCCGCCATATTGCAATATGGTATTGATCAAATGCTCCATCGCGTAATTGCCATAGCGCAAAGCAGTTCCCACAACTTTCTCGTCTCTTGAATTCAACCGCGACTTACTGGTCTCCGGCAACATGAAATGATTCATGCCGCCTATCCCGCTCACCGCGTCACGGATACAGGCGGAAACACAAGAACCCAGCACCGTGGTTACCATCTCGTTATCGGTGGTGACATAGTATTCCCCCGGCAATAATTTCGCCGCCACAATCTGGTTTTCCGGATCCCAATAGCGATTGACGTGTTCAAAGCCGGGCAGGGATGGCCGACCCAGTGAAAGGTTATCGGTCATAAAGCGGTCTTTTTGTATATGGTATTGCCGATCAGGGTAAACGGGGTGTCGAGTTGATGCAGGGATTCGGAATGACCGATAAATAAATGCCCCCCCTCCCTCAACAAACCGGCATAACGATTCGCCAATTGGGATTTGGTATCCCTATCAAAATAGATCAGCACATTCCGGCAGAAAATAAAATCGAATCCCCCCTTCATCGGCCATTCCTGCATCAAATTCAATGGGGCAAAGTGGATAAGCCGCCGCAACGAAGATTTTACTCGAACCTTGTTGTTTTGAGCTCCGACACCTTTTTGGAACCAACGATGCAAACGTTGTTCACCAATCGCGGCTACTTTATCCAGCGGATAAATTGCCTCGGCGGCCGTCGAAAGTACATTGGTATCCAGGTCTGTCGCCAAAATTTTTATGGCCCAATCTTCCGGAATGTTTTCCATCAATGCCATGGCAATAGAATAAGGCTCTTCACCGGTGGAACAGCCCGCCGACCAAACCTTGATTTGTCTTTGCGCCTGATTTTTCTTGAGTAACTCGGGCAGCAAGCTTTGACTTAGATAGTCGAAATGGTGATTCTCTCTAAAAAACGAGGTCAGATTGGTCGTGACCGCATTGATGAACTGGGTAAACTCCTGATCGGGATAGCTATGTAAATAATCGCAATATTGTTTGAAACGGCTAAACCCCAGCATGCGCACTCGTTTGGATAGCCTTGAATAAAACATATCGAATTTGTCGTCGGGTACCATTATCCCGGAATGCTGATTGGAGATTTTTCGTAAACAATTGAAATCCTCCAGGGTATATTCAAACTCGCGCACTTTTTCAATCATTGCCACCTTCTTCAAAGCGATTACATTCGGTCATCGAAGCCAGCACCGTACTAGAAAAAACCGGCCACGGACTGATCGACTTCCAACAAGCCCGCAATACCCAGCAAACCGGCCGCTTCGGTGAATTTCTCCGACGGAAAATCTATCGCCACTTCTTTTTGCAAATTGATCGCGGTTTGCTTCAATATCAACAGCAATTGCAAGGTTGCCGTATCGATCTGGGTCACGGCGGAGGCATCAATCTCTATTTTGTTACCGGTATTGAGCATGTGCAGTAATTGTTCATGTAATTGGGCAACATTCTGGATGTTTTGCGCCGGCTCCAACGCAATCCGTTGAATCGTGTCCGCCGAGCCTGCCGTGGGCCATTCTTGCACTACGTCAAGAACCTCCTCGGTGCCGGCAGTCGAATCATCGACACTATTGTCAATCGATGCGTTTTGGTCTGGTTCGACCAGCTCCTCGGCCGTCGGCTCATCAACCCAGGCAGGCGCTTCGCTTTTCTGTTGATCGGGGTCATGCATCCAGGCCAGGGGATCGTAACCAATCAAACTGTTATCATCGTTTTCCGACATCACATTACCTTGCCTGCTAAAAAGTCTCCAGCCAACGCGGAAAAATCTTGCGCGGAACGCCAGCCGGGACGATATTCAAAAATAGTTTTGCCAAAACTGGGGCACTCGGCCAGCGCGGCGGTTTCCCTGATCGGGGTTGCCAGAATTTGGCCGGGAAAATATTTCTTTATGGTATCGAGAACATCCTTGGACAGCCGGCGATTAGGGATGTAGCGGGACATAATCAATTGCATGCGGTAGCGTTTATTCAAGGCCGCGTCAAATTTCTTGATCGTGCCCATCAAATGCGACAACCCCTGCAGCGCCAGGTAATCGCTGGTCATTGGCACCAACAATTCTTCTGCCGCAAACAAGGCATTCGCCACCAAAATACCCGAAGAAGGCGGGCAATCGATAAACACAAAGTCCTGATTTTCCACTCCCTGTATCAGGGCATTTCGGAGCAAATCACCACGGTGAGAACCACCCTGGTTGAGCTGTTCTATTTCCTGCAACCGGGGGCCGGCCGGCACCAAGTTCAGGTTCTCCCTGACCGGAATCAATTGTTGCGTAAGCGAACTTTGGCCTAGCATGACCTGGTCTATTCCGCTTTGCTGCCTCGACACCACCCCCAATGCAACCGACAGATGACTTTGTGGATCGAGATCGATGACAGTGATCTTTTTGCCAAGCCGAGCCAAGGCATGAGTCAAGTTAACGGAGGTAGTGGTTTTTCCGACACCGCCCTTCTGATTCAAAACAGCTACGATCCTGGCACTCATTTAGTCTTTGGAACCGGACAAATCGGTAATCTCGACAAATTCATCCGGATTCAACAGCTTGTCCACATCCAGCAACATCACCATGTTTTTCTTAGCCACGAACATGCCGCGGATATAACGGGTATTGATCTTGGCCCCCAGATTAGGACTGTGTTTGATCTCCGCCGGATTGATATCCAAAACATCCGAAACCGCGTCGGCCACGATACCCATCACCGCCGGGCCTGCATTTTCGGTCTGAATACAGACCACGATCACGACCGTGACCGGCGTATATTCCACTGTTTCCATATTGAATCGTTCGCGCAAATCGACGATGGGCACGATGGTTCCCCTAAGATTCAAGGCGCCTTTGACATAGGCCGGTGTATTAGGAATTTTTCTAATAGGTTCCCAACCTCTGATTTCCTGTACTTTAAGAATTTCAATTCCATAAGCCTCGTCCGCCAACTCAAAAGTCAGGAATTGCTCTATATGTGTTTCAGACTTTATATCGGCTGTCATTACGGCTGTTCCAGGCGGTCAGATCGGGAGGTTTTAACACGATAACGCCATCCCGTGGGAAGCTGATTACCCAGTAGGCGGAGGTATCGAAATTCAATGGGCAAAAAAATTCGCGCCAACACAATGTTTTGAATCGTTATAAAAACTTAAAAATCCTGCCATTCCTCGTCGCTGGCAACGCTTTTATAGCTGGGCTGGCGCGCATGAGCAGCGGTCTTAGGTTCGGCGGAAACACGAGTATCCGCGCGCGTTTGGTAATGGGTGGGCGACTCGTTTTTTTTGCCTTCATTGCCCAGATTGAAAAACGACAGCAATTCAACCATGTTGGTGGAAAGATCACTCATCGACACGCTTGCGGCCGAAGCTTGCTCCGCCAAGGCCGCATTTTGCTGGGTGATTTCATCCATTTGAGCCACGGCCTGATTGACCTGCGCGATCCCGGCCGATTGTTCGACGCTGGCATTTGCAATCCCGGCGACGATGTCGCCTACTTTCTTAACACCCGCCACAATTTCACTCAACGCCTTTCCGGTTTCGTTGACGAACTCGGTACCGGTGCGAACTTTCTGCACACTGGTCTGGATAAGCTCTTTACTTTCGCGGGCGGCAGTCGCACTGCGTTGAGCCAGATTTCTAACTTCGGTGGCCACCACCGAAAAACCGCGGCCTTGCTCGCCGGCCCGGGCGGCTTCCACCGAGGCGTTTAGCGCCAACAGATTGGTTTGAAAGGCGATTTCATCGATTACGCTGATAATATCCGCGATCTTATTGCTGCTTTCATTGATTTCCTGCATCGCCGCCACCGCCGCGGTAACCACGGTGCCGCCTTTTTCGGCCAGTTCCCTGGCATTGCTGGCAACTAAATTGGCCTGCTGGGCGTTATCCGCGTTATTTTTTACCGTCGCGGTCAACTCTTCCATGCTGGCGGCGGTTTGCTCCAGATTGGCTGCCTGCTGTTCGGCGCGCTGCGATAGATTGTTATTACCGCTGGCGATTTCCTGAGACGAATTATTGATGAAAATGGCCGATTCGTTGACTTGGCCAAAAATCTCGCTCAATTTATCAATCGTGGCATTGATGTCGTTTTTGCAGTTGAGATAGACCCCTTGGTAATCGCTATGAATCCGATTGGTCAAATCACCCTCGGCCATGCTTTCCATGGTGCTGCCTACATCCTTGAACACGCGTTCGATCACATCGGTCAGTTCATTGATCCCCTCGCTCAATTTGGCGAAGAAGCCCTGTTTGTCCGCCAACGATAAACGTTTATCCAGACGTCCGACTTTGACGCTTTCGACGATATCCTCGATTTCCTGTTCGACTTTGACTTCATTGGTTCTGTCAAGCCACTCAACCACCACGCCAATACGTTCGCCATCGTCGTTTTTAACCGGATTGGCGACGATATTCATGTGACGCCCGCCAATCACCAGTTCGGAACTGAAGGTAGTATTCAAACCGGCCAGTAATCCACGTTGATGAGCCGGATTCCGATGAAATTGATCGATATTGGCCCCCATTAATTTGCCGGAATCGAAATTCGGCAACTGGGTGCGAATATCGGACTCGGCATGTTTGAACATCTCCGCTACGGTGCGGTTCATATAAATGATGTCGAGATCATTATTCGCCACCATCACGCACGATTGCACATTATCCAGAGCCTGTCTGATGCGGGTGGCTTCGGCCGCGACTTGCTTGGTATAGGCCATGTCGGCATTCAACTTGACTTGCATGCCATACAAGGCCCGATTGAAATCACCGATTTCGTCGCCTTGGCATTTTTATAAACCGGTGTAACGTTGGCTTCGACCCAATAATAGTCGCCGGATTTAGTCCTGTTTTTAACCGGCGCGGACCAGGGTTTCTGATTTTTAAGGCACTGCCACAAATCCTCGAAAGCAGCCGGCGGCATATCGGGATGGCGGACGATATTATGATTGACCCCTATCAATTCGTCTTTGGTGAAACCGCTGATTTCGATGAAAGCATCATTGGCGTAGGTAATGATGCCTTTTAAATTGGTGCGGGTCACCAATATGGTACCCGGCTTCATCATCACTTCACGATCGGTCACGGGATGATTGATTTTCATTGTAAATTCTCCGATAAATCCCGGCCATACTCAGTGTTTCGCCCAAAACCAAGTCCGCGTAGGTTTCCCAGGCTAATTACGGCAACTATACGTCTTGATGTCGAGCAACTATTTCCGACCCTATTCCTACCAGATTTTTCAACTTTCATCGTCTTCATCCACGCCATCTAATTTTAATAATTTGTCTACATCCAACAACATCACCATGCGCTGGTTCACCGCAACCAAACCGTTGATAAACTCGGTACTGACCTTGGCGCCGAAATTAGGCGAGCTCTGGATGTTTTTTTTATCGACATCGATCACATCCGACACCGCATCCACTACAACGCCCATCACCCGGCATTTGCCGCCAATCCGCGCCTGAAGCACCACAACCACCGTCAACGGCGTGTATCGACTATAGCCCAAATCAAAACGCTCTCTAAGATCAATGATAGGTACGATGGCACCGCGCAAATTGACCACGCCTTTTTCATAATGCGGCACATTGGGAATACGCGAAACCGGCTCCCAACTACGAATTTCCTGAACCCGCAGAATATCAACACCATATTCCTCGTTGCCCAGCGTAAAACTCAAAAATTGCGCGCTAGCGGCTTGCGTTTTCTTTTCCTGTTCTGTTTCACTGATTTCGGCTGTCTGTGACATATTGATCCGTGTTTACTGGTTTGCCAAGCGAACTAAACCGGGTATATCAAGAATGAGCGCCACCGAGCCATCGCCCAGTATGGTTGCCCCCGATACACCTTCAACCCGGCGGTAATTGGCCTCCAACGATTTGATCACCACTTGCTGCTGACCCAACAAATCATCCACAAACAAGCCGCAACGCACGCCCTGCCCTTCCACCACCACCAACAGACCTTCCGAGAGTTTGGTGTGTTTAGCCGTAGTGACATTGAAAATTTCGTGCATGCGTATGATTGGCAGATATTGGCCCCGCAACAAAAAAGTCTCGCCCTTGCCTATTACCCGATTGACCCTGTCTTCCTTGATATTCAGCGACTCGATAATGGAACCCAGCGGTACGATATAGGTTTCGTCGCCAACGGCTATCGATTGCCCATCCAGAATCGCCAGGGTTAATGGCAGATGTATCGAAATAGTCGAGCCTTTCCCCAGGGTAGAAATAATTTCGATATTGCCCCCCAAAGCCTGAATATTGCGCCTTACCACATCCATGCCTACGCCGCGGCCGGAAATATCCGTGAGCTTTTCGGCGGTGGAAAAACCCGGCATGAAAATCAGTTCGAAGGTTTGCTTGTCGGTCAGAATGGCATCGGGCTCGATCAGGCCTTTTTCGATGGCTTTGGCTTTAAGTTTGTCCTTATCCAAACCTTTACCGTCATCACTGACTTCGATCACAATATTACCACCGCGATGATAGGCTTCCAGCGTCACGGTGCCGGTTTCCGGCTTGCCGGCGGCGACACGCACGTCCGGCATTTCAATGCCATGATCCAGACTATTTCTGACCAGATGCACTAGGGGATCGCTGAGCAACTCCACCACGGTTTTATCCACCTCGGTATGTTCACCCACCAATTTCAGTTCAATCTTTTTGCCCAGTTTGCTGCTAATGTCATGCGCCAAGCGCGGAAAACGGCTAAACACAAAACTGATCGGCAACATGCGTATATTCATCACGCTTTCTTGCAATTCACGCGTGTGGCGTTCGAGTTGCGAAAGGCCGTTTTTCAGCTGATCGAGCTTACTCAGTTCAAAATGCTCGCCGACCAGACTCAGCATGGACTGAGTAATCACCAATTCGCCGACCATATTGATCAAGGTATCGATTTTACTTGTATCCACCCGGATTGAACTGGAGCTTTTCGCCGGGGCTTTTTGCTCGTCTTTTTTCGGTTCCTTGACTTCCGCCGTAACCGATTCGGGACGAGTTTGAACCGATGGAGCGGCAACCGGTTCGGCGAGGTTTGTAGCGGGTTCGGCCACAAGCGGACCTAGTTCGGCATTTACCGACGAAAAAACCGGTTGTTTGGCTAAATCGCAATCGTCCTCCACCCAATCGAAAATTTCATCAATCTCGCTGGCCGGTACATCGCCTTGTAAATCCAGCTTCCATGAAAGATGGCATTCTTCTGGGTCCAACTGATAAATGTCGGGAAGCCCATGCAAGTCGGCGGTCACGGTCAAATCACCCAGGGTTGCCAACTCCCTGAACATTCTGACCGGCTCGTTTCCGGTTTTCAGTAAATGCAGATGAGGGCTAAAGGCAATCGACCATCCGCAAATCTGTTCGGCACTATCCGATGGATGCCGTGAAACGCTTAGCGCGGACGCAACCTGATCAATTTCCGAGGATGCATTTTCGCCGGCGCTAGCGGCATGATTTAGCTCCCGGTCCAGAGCCCGCTTATGTATATCGACAGTTTGCCGGTCGATCTCTCCGCCATTCTGAATGGCTTGCAACATTTCTCTCAGGCAATCGACCGAACCCAGCAAGACGTTCACCGCCGGCTGAGTCACTTGCCTGCGTCCATCGCGCATCTCATCCAGCAAGGTTTCCATCACATGGGTAAAGTCGGAAACCGCGGTAAATCCAAAAGTTCCACTACCGCCTTTGATCGAGTGGGCCGCTCGAAAAATGGTATTGATTTCATCGGCATCTACATCGCCCATGTCAAGATTGAGCAAACCGGACTCCATCGCATCCAGGCCCTCGAAACTTTCCTCGAAGAATACCTGATGAAATTGCGCCATATCGATTGACATAGACCCCTACCCGCGCATTGTCTGTTCTGATGGCTTCAGGGAATTAGCCCATGACTTTGTTGATGGTTTTTAATAACTGATCGGGATTAAACGGTTTTACTATCCAGCCCGTGGCGCCGGCTTCCTTACCTTGTTGCTTTTTGTCCATGCCCGACTCGGTGGTCAGCATCAACATCGGCGTGAACTTGTAGTTGGGTAATGCCCGCAATTCCTTGATCAACTGAATGCCGTCCTTGTTGGGCATATTGACGTCGGTAACAACACAATCAAACGCTTGGGCCTTAGCCTTATTCAAGGCATCCACGCCATCAACCGCTTCGACTACATTGTATCCGGCCCCCTTCAAGGTAAAAGAAACCATCTGTCTCATGGATGCAGAATCATCGACTGCAAGAATCGTTGCCACAATTAACTCCTAAAAAATTGACCAAAAATATATCGAAAAATCTTACCTCATCTTTCATCCGAAACCATAGTTTAATTTCGATTGACAACAGTTACGCTGGCCGGTACAGCCAGCCAACTTGGAATCATCCTGGACGAAAATTAATAATGAAAGCGATAAGAGCGCGTCTTCATTGACGCCTCGAAAGACGGGCTTAATAGAAAAACGTAACTATTCAGTATGATGCACGATCTCTTGTCCAGCGGGAGAAGGTAAGTTGTGCTTCGCGCTGAACAGTAACGAAAAAGCAAAACCTATCCTTTTGATTTTGTGATATTACCTTAGGATTCGACAACAAATAACTTCCCGGAATGTCTGTGTAGGAGGGGCTTTAGCCGCTACGATAAGCCCTAGGTCGCGGCTAAAGCCCCTTCCTACACCGGCGACCTATCTAAGTTTCCCCAACAGAGTATGAAACGGCTTCGCTATTATACTGAATAGCGATCGACTGGCTACCAACAATCGGCTGCGGTGAGGCCTGTTTCAGCATCGACTATATTTTTGTCGCCCGTATTATCTAATATCAATGTGCCGCATCTATCATTGGCTTGGGCACCGGTTGGACCGGATTCGATAATATAGGTGGAACCGGTCGGCTCGCCGGTGGAGAATGCAAATGTATAAAAATCGGTCAGATCGGTTCTGCACTGGGTCGACGGCAAAGTCGCGCTGGCATAACTCATATTAGTCGTGTAATAACGTTCCATATACTGACCCAGTTCCAACAGACAAGCCTCGGCGGTAGTACGCCGGGTTTTGCGCACATGTTCAGTATAAGATGGGTAAGCGATCGCCGCCAGAATACCGATAATCGCTACCACGATCATCAATTCAACCAGTGTAAAGCCGGAAGGCTTAAGCACATTTCTTTGCATTTGAAAAATCCTATTAAAATCGTACATCTCTATGCCTCATGCCGAACAACTTGCATACATGCCGTTTGATTGATCATGCTATAGCAGCAGTGAAAATCCTAATCCGATATCAACTCTCGCCAGGAAATCCGGCCCTTGTTAGGAACAATACCCGTATTAATTTTGATATCTTCAATAAGCCCCGCGGAACCACCCACTACCAAACGATCACCCACCACTACGGCCTCGCTGGGCATGCCGACACCCAGGTCGACTGAGCCAATCAAATTATCGTTTAGCTTGTCATCGGTGAACTGTGAATTACCATTGACATCAAAGAAACCAATTGCCAGTCTGGCACCGGTCCAGGGATTAACCGCATTCAGATAACCCCTGCCCCCTGGAATGCACGGATCGATAACAGGAATAATGGAGCTGGCAATCAGTGTCGGTTCCGCGAATTGGTACACCCTGGAGGACGTTACCATACGCTCGCCCACGGCCGTGCCATCGGTTTCGGTCAGATCGGTATACCAACCTTTTTTACCCGTCATGTCATTGGCAACGGATTCAGAAAAAGTACGCACAGGGGTACTGGCAAATGTTCCTTCATCTACAACCGTACGTTGTTTGAGTACACTTCGATCGGCAATTTGTAGGTTTTCATCGATTAAACCATACCAGCTTTGCACATGCTCGTCATTGGGATCGGCGGTGCGCAGATAACTACCGGTGCCGAAGAAAATGAAACGCTTGCCAACATTCACATCACTAGCGACATTGTCGAGCGAGACGGTGATTTGTGCCGTAATCGGTTGGACGTTATCCGAAGCATCCTTGGCAATAAAAAACGGTTCAGGCGTGGTACCCGATTTGAAGGCTACATCCCAACTATTCTCATTGTTGCTGCTGACATCGAACTTCCAGACATTGCCTTTCAAATCACCGGCATAGATCACATCGACCTTGCCGTCATTATCGCTGTCATACACCGCAGGGGAGGCCATGCCGTTATCGCCCGACACCAGAGTATCTATTTTTTTAATGAGGGCGCCGGTGGAAAGATTAAAAATATAGAGCACCGCCTTACCACTGGCACTGTTATAGCCATTACCGACAATAACAGCAGTTGTATTAGCCTTATTCATCTTGGCTATTACAGGGCGCCCAAGCATATAGCCGAGATCAAGATCCGTTGTGCTGAAATATTCCCATAAAACCTTACTCGTGCCAAAAGTGCCTGGACTCGTGACATCCAGGCCGAACAAGCCCTTGCCGCCCTGACCCAAGGTACTGACCAAATAATTATGCGAAGCCGTTTCCGCTAGAGTCGAAACAGCGATATCGCCATCGACAAAATAATCATGCGGCACGGTAGTTGAGCCATAATTAACATCGCTTAAATTTTTCAACTTCGACAGTAATGCGCTGGGGATATAGGCAAAACTTTCCACCCCTGTAGCTGCATTGAAAGCATGCAACATACCGTCATTGGCACCGACGAACACAGTATTATTGTCCTTTACGTAATAAGGCGAGGAATGAACGATGTCGCCTAGTACATGGGTGGTGCGATTACGTAAAGCACCGCCATTTTGTAATTCCCCATTCCGATCGCCACGTAAGAAACTCACCACATTAGCACTAACCAAGGCGGTTTTGTCGGCCGCGGAGAGTAGATCCCACTTAAACTCAGTGGCGGAACCATTGCTTATAGTGAATATTTTACGAGCGGTCTCAATGGGGATGTTTTGGTTGGCCTGCCAATTCGGCGTGCTTCCCACGCCGGCACTACTGACGGGATAGGCCAACAAATTACCCGACCAGGTGGCGGTGTTGAACAACGATTGAAATACCTGGGTATCGGTGGAGATCGAGGTGCTGTTCGAGGTTACGTTACCGGCGCTACCGGTGCGCTCGATAATATTATCGAAAGCCCTCTTTAGTGCCTCCTTCAGTTTCAACGGGTTTTGCACCAGAAAATAGGTGTCGGGCACCCCATCGGCATTCCCATCCCACTCGGGAACCAGATCGGGCAAATCGTTTTCATTCCTGTCGGTAAAACTACCCCACTTGGATGCATACCAAAGCGGATCATGCGGCACGAACTGCGCCGATGCCGAGGTTCCCGCCGTAAAGGTGCGTGTATTGGTTAACGGCAAAGCGACACCCGCCGTATTAGGTGTATCCAGAAAATAATCCAGGTCTTGTGCTTCCGATGTATCCGAATCACGCACATCCAGGTAAGTCCCATCGGCGGTAGTACCGGAGATCACATACCCCATGTGCTGAATACAGCCACCCGCCGCATAATCCGAAGTCAACTTGACATCGAGTGTGTGGTTGGAGGTGGCGGTCAGTTCATATTCGACGATCGCATCCATGTCGTGGTCGGAGCCATATTCGGAATCCTCGTAATTAATCCTGAACTTGGCATACGGCCTGCCGCTATTGACGCTAGCGTCTTGATTGCCGGCATTGGTGTTCTTGAACGCCAATACATAAAAATCCACGATGGTGTTGGTTGGCTGATAAGCCCCCGCAGTTCGGTCGATAGGAAGAGGTTCCTCGGGTGGCTTGGTGGTTTTACACTCATCCGGTATTCCACCTACTGTTTTACCAAAGGGTACCAAGGAAACAACATGGTCACCAATCGGAAACTCTATGCGAGGCTTGGGCGACGCTAGGGCGATGCTGTAAGTGTCGACTTTCTGCGAACCCGTGATAGCGTGAATGTCGTTGTTTTTGGCAAAGTGTGCAATGCTGGCGGCATAGTATCCCCCTTGCTGCGAAGGCTCCTCCGGCGCAAGACCGCGGATATTGCCAAAACTATTGGCGGATTTAGCGGTAGGCGCGCCATCGTAGTTATTTTGCGACTGGCCTATGAATAAATTCTTGCTGACACCGCTACCGAATTCGCCAGTCCAGATCAGGTCGCCCAATCCGCTGACATTGATGGCATGAGTATTTAAACTGGTATCCCCACTGAAACTGGCCATGGTAGCCGGGGCCGTATACTCGTAACGGCCGGGCATTTGATCAGTATCAAAATTGGGATCAATATCGCTAATGACAATTTGCGAAGGTTTAGCGCAATAGGGATAACCGCCCTCGGTTCGATAAGGGTCTAGCCAGGCCGGTTTCGGCAAGCCCAGGTCGGCATCGTCATTGCCGGAGTCGGCAATAGCGAAAGCCGCCGTTGGTGTAGTCTTACCGGCCAGATAGCGCACGCCTTCGTACATGATCTCGGCAATCGGGTTACCCCACATCCGGCAGCGGCCTTCGCTCAAGCTATCGGTAACTTCAGGCACGCCGCAATTTTGATCATAAGAGTAGCCGGAGCCAAATCCGGTGATTTTCAATTGATTCAGCGTCTTAATCACGCCCACCGTGGCACTCAGGCGCCCGCTGGTCAGATTAATTTCGTCTGTTAGTGACGACAGATTTTTACGCAGCACCCCGCCCGAGGTATTTTTGGCATAAGAGCCTGTCATCAAGCCGAAGGCCATGCTGTCGTCTTCGCCGTATTGTTGCAGGATGCCGATGGGTTTGTAGGCGGTTGGAGCACCGGTCGGATAGCCACGGCATTCAGGCTCCAACAAGCCGGATACGCAGGTTTTGACCCGGACCGTGTAGTCAGTCATGACCGAACCAGACGAGGTAGTTCTGTTGTAGGTGGATCGGGTTAAATTCGAAAGCCCTCGACCATCATCCAAGGCTGGAACAATCGCCCAATCTTGGCTAGGTCTCTTCCAATATAAGTAATAATTGTCATCTCCGAACACTTCTTCATGCCAAAACGTGATGGTATGAACACCTCTAGTTAAAGTAACAGTCGCTGTATGGGTTTTGCAATTGCACTTGCCATGGCCATCGTACCAACCCACCACTACACTCCCATCGATACTGACTTCCACGGCATCGTCACCGTCGACTGCAAACTCATAGTCGCCTTGCTCACCGCTTTTAATGGTCAGCGTTCCGCTAATCACGGTGATGTAGTTATCGCCCGAGTTTGCATTAACATTGATAGTCGAGATCGAGCCAGTGCTGGTTAAGTGGTCGGCATTGGCAAAGGTAGAAACTAATGTCGCGAATGTATCATGGTTGGACGGATGCGAAGTATTGACGGTGCTTGCTGCTCCGGCACAGTCAGCCCGGCTGTTGTTTCCGGTGGCGCATTGGGTGCCTGCCACTGGCCGTTCTATCGAAAGCCATTCCCAGACCCGATAGGAGCTATTGGTCAAAACCCGCAACAAAGGGGCGGAGGTACCGTACAAGGTGGTGTTGGCGAAAATATGCCGCTTGCCGCTGCTAGGTTGCGACAGCGGGGTATAGTCGCTAATGTTGTAACCATCCAAGGTGGTGCTGGTATATTCCTTACCCCAGCTATGGGCGTCTTGAGGAATGAATGCGCGTTCCAGGATGGTGACTCCGGCATCGTCGGTACTGCGATAGCCGCCATACAAAACCCGGCGTAAGGCATCCATCCGGGTCATGGTCAGATAATTCAGGTAGTCGCCACTCCATTCGCCAGTATTCAGACTGCAGGTTTTAGTGATGGTCAGATAAACCGGTTCGAATACGCCAGAGTTGTAGTTGTAACATTTATACGAATCGAAGTAGCCGTAATAGGTAATGGCCGGCTTATAGCCAATATCCAGAAAACCGTCGCCGTTCAAATCGGAAGCATCGTTGTAGGCCTCGTAATAGAGTTTGTGATCTCGGCTAGCCGTCAGCAGCGTCAAGGGCGTGGCTGACACGCTGACCGCCAGCGGGGTGTTCGGCAAAATTAATTCGGCATGGGCCGGCGCAGTCAACAAAATAAAACAGCAACCGAGAAGGCTAGTCAGCCAAGCGAAAATATGCGAGGAGTTATGCGGTTTCATGATGGCTTCCTCTTGAATTAATTGGTGGCATATACCGATTGCAAAACCACCGTGGCGCGTCCGGTAGCAGGATGACTGCGTGCCGTGACCCGGTAACGTTTACAGTTTTTAGGATCCGAGGCACCGCCATCGCTACAGTTAAACGTATTGCCCAGGTATTCGATGAAATATTGCGGCGCATCTCCGGCCATTGTGCCCAGTAGAGTTTCCAGACTGCTGCTGATATCAGTCCAACCGGTAAAGGTCGAGTCCTCCCAGCGCGAGACACAATCATGGTCAGGTGTGGGACAGACCCCACTGGTGCAATTATCGATGGAGCTGGGACTGGTTGGACAAGTAGCGTCGGCATCGGTATACGCGGGCGTGGGCTTGTTATCTTCCGCATATTTTTCAGCTTCGCGTAGTGCCGCCTCCGCCGCCTGAAATGCCAAATTACGGTCGTAGCTATTACCAGCCATTTTTTCCTCCAGGCTGACCATGCGTACCCCGGCCACTCCGATCAGTGTGACCAGTATCAACATCATCAACGAAACAAATAATGCGACGCCTTGTTGCGCTATTGGCGAGGGAGTTAGGGCTTTCAT
Source organism: Methylomonas sp. LL1 (assembly GCF_015711015.1). Classification (NCBI taxonomy): domain Bacteria; kingdom Pseudomonadati; phylum Pseudomonadota; class Gammaproteobacteria; order Methylococcales; family Methylococcaceae; genus Methylomonas; species Methylomonas sp. LL1. The sequence goes on along the minus strand of NZ_CP064653.1, from coordinate 794,740 downwards.
GATACTCGGTTCCTTAAACTGACCACGACATTCCAGGTACGCTCCAACGGTTGAGCGTCGGTACCGACGTTTTCCAAGGACTGAATGGTAAAAACCAGCCGCGTTGCCACGACTCGCGTCCAGTCGGTGATAGCGTCGGCATCGACATAACTGGCCGGCAAACTACCGCCTGCGTCCTTGGCAAGGTACTGGATTTGAAGATCGGTGACGCCTTCGGCGATTTCCTCGGCTACGGGAGTCGGTGTGCCGCTGACCCGATACAACGATCGTCCGCCGCGACCGTTGAAACCGATGTACCAAGCATTAGCGGCCAGCTTGGTCATCAAGCCTCCCCCCTCAAAGGTATAAGGCGTGCCAAGCGCGGTGCAAACGGTGGGGTATCCCAAACCCTTGCTGCAGTTGCCAGGCGTACCAGTACCCGTGTTGTGCACAATAGTGACATTGGTGCTGCTGGCGTTGGTGGTCTGAAAAATTGCCGCCTGCTTGTAATCGCAGACCAGCAACACATCGCCATCCACGATGCCATGAGCGGTGGTATTAACCTTGAATTGTGCTGATGCTGGGTTGTGCTCGGTGATGGTAACGCCATTATCATCGGTGCCAGTGTGAATGACGACGGCATCGGTACCCGCTACTCTGTCGGTGGCGCCGGTACCGTTTGCCTTGGCCGGCAAGGTTTCATCGCCTTCATAACCCTGCAGGCCATCGCCCCAGTTGGCCCACCAAGTAGTGCTTTTGTCATTCAGCACGTTGGCGGTCAACAGGTTGCTGCCGCAGGCAATTCCGCCGGCTTCCCGAATGTCCCTTCCCATTACTTCGAAGGCATAACGGGCGTTCTCTTGAATCCGGGCCAGATTTTCGTTTTGCCGGTAAGCGACCCGATTAGACAGAAACACGCTAATTACGCCGCCAATCAGAAATAAACCCAATAGCAAGGCTATCATCAGCTCAACCAGGCTAAAACCGCTATTTTTGCGCAAGTTTATTGAATGTAAGTTCATATGCGACTCGCAATTTCGACGACCTGACTACTTCCACCGCCAACACTTCGGCTATCATCCCAGTAAACCTTGACGGTGCAGGAGTTGGTATTGCAGGTAATTTCGCCGCAGGTACTGGACTGATTGCCCAAATTCGCTTTCAAGGCATTGATCCAGGCTATTTGGTCGTTGGTAATCAGCGTTCCGGCCGAAGGTGCCGAACAGGTCTTGGTTAGATTATAGGAACCCAGCAAGGCGACTGCTCGGTTGGCGCGCATCGCATCCATCATGTAATAACTCAACATGGTGGCTTGACTGCGTTGCAAGGCGCTCTGGTTATTTTTCAGGGCGTTAGTCTGTAGTGCCGCAACGCCCAGCAAGCCGACGGCCAGGATCAAGACGGCAATCAGCACTTCGATCATGGAAAAACCGCTATTACGGGAAATGGATAAGGATTTCATGGGCTTTCACACGAGCTAATATTACCACTGTCGGTTTCGGGGATTCGATCGTTATTGCCATCGACTCCCTGCCTTGGACGGACACGGGTGATAATCACCGCCTTGGCTCCCACTTCCGCACTATCGTGACAAGCGGCAAAGTTGCCGTTGTTACTGGCCGCGCCTTGCGGGTTATAGCGTAGAAAATTGGGGAATGCAGAAGATCGCAAGCTATAAGGGGGTTGAAGCGCCGGCCATACCCTTAATAGAGTTTCACCGACATCCAAGTCGCCGTCCGCATTGGCATCGGCAAAAACGATCCAGCCGTCTTCCCAATAAACCGTATTCACCGTCGAGCAAGAACTGCCATCAGTGCTTTTACACAAGGTGACGCTTTGACCTAATTTGATCGCTTCTGAACGGGCAAAGTTGATCGCAGCCATGAATTCATTGGTCACCGTGGTCAATCGATTACTAATGATGGACTGGCGAAAGCTAGGCACGGCAATGCTCAATAATATTGATAGCACCGCTAGAGCGATCATCAGCTCGATCAAGGTAACACCGTGCTGTTTATTCATAATGGGCAAATCTCCTGAGCACGCGCTATGCGCCGGGGAAACATTGTTATCGATCCTAATCTGCATGTGTTGCCAGAATATTGAGCCGGACGGCCACGTCTTGAAAAGTTTTAAACCATGCCCCCTGAAAATCGAATAAGAAACACAACCCATGCCTTATTCGTCTAAATCCTGGAACAGGATGCTAGTATAGGCGCTAGTCGATGAATGTGAAGAGCAACACATAATGGATTTATAGCGGACAGGTTTAGCTCATCGTATCAACATAGCTGATAAGTGATAGTTTTTAGCTCTTATCCAAATTGGACATCGGCTAACCAAGCACGCTGTTAGCATAGCATGGCTCTCCAGGACCAATCCTAAAAACCCTGTTTTTTAGACTACTTTATTAGAACCCGCTGGTACATGAGCCGATTTCGCTGCCATCTTCTTTTTCCGGAACACCGTCATGATCGGCATCGGGCGCCATCCGTGCCCGACCGACTGAATTGACTATGACGAGTTTGGCTCCTCGGATGTTACCACCTTCGCAAATGGCGAAACTACCGAATCTATTACTGGTTCCGTCCGGTTGATAACGGATGAAGCTGACAAAATTGTTATTGCCTCTCAAGGTATATCTATCGGGAAGCGCCGAACTCGTTCTCAGTTCTACATCCGTGCCGGCATCTAACAGGTTTTTTCTTGCGTCGCTTGTTCGATCAATATCGACAAACACCTGCCAGCCATTTTCCCAATTTTCACCGGTTTTCCGAATGACTACATGCTGACCACGCTTGATCGCCTCGCTGCGGGCGAAATTCAACGCAACCACCAGATCGTTGGCGTTTGAGGTCAATCGGTTGCTGACAATGCCGGAAGTCAGACTGGGCATGGCACTGCCTAAAAGTATCACGCCAATGGTCATGGTGATTATCAGCTCAATCAGGCTGAAGCCGAACAAACGATGGGAGCGCATAGTCATAATTGAATCACTTAATTAACTAGGTAATTAACGCCAAACGTCCCCCGATCTATTTGGCATGACATTGCAGAAACACCTTGATTAAAGCTCATATTTGGTATTCCTGAACAGGCTTTTAGTATAGACACAGGCAATCGTTAATGAAAGTTACAAACATAAATTACTAGTTATTTGTATACGCCGCTGCGTTCTCAAAACAGCATTGCTCTGCCCTCTTCTTTCCAAACGGTCCTTACACACTATGCAAAAATGCATAGGCACAGTCGGGGCGAGTTGATGAAAAAATTGATCACTTTAGCCTCCCTGTGATGCATCCCTGATATGATTGCCAATCGAATAACGGCAATCCGCCGTATCTCCTTGAAATTAGAACCTTTGTGAATACTCCTGAATTTTCCTGTTTGCCGTTAAAACCCGCCCTGCTCGAAAACATCGAATCGCTGGGTTACAGCCGGCAAACGCCGATACAAGCCGAAAGTCTGCCGCACATCCTGGAAGGCCGCGATGTGATTGCCCAAGCCAAAACCGGGAGCGGTAAAACCGCGGCCTTTGCCATCGGCCTGTTATCCCGGTTGGATTTAAGCCGCTTTAAAGTGCAAGCCCTGGTGGTATGCCCCACCCGCGAACTGGCCGACCAGGTCTGCAAGGAGATTCGCCGGCTGGCCCGTTTTACCCAAAACATCAAAATATTGGCCTTGAGTGGCGGAACGCCGTTTGCTCCACAACGCGACTCGCTGGAACATGGCGTGCATGTGGTGGTAGGCACGCCGGGCCGCTTGCAGGAACATCTGCAAAAACACAGCCTGCGTCTGGATCATTTGAAAGTCTTGGTGCTGGACGAGGCCGACCGTATGTTGGACATGGGCTTTTCCGACATCGTCACCGATGTCATTTCCCACGCCCCCAGCCACCGGCAAACCCTGCTGTTTTCGGCGACTTATGCCGACCCTATCCGAGAAATGAGCCAAAGGTTTCAGTTCAAACCGGTTTCGGTCAGCATCGACACCAGCCATCACGACAATGTGATCGAACAACGTTTTCACAAAATAGACAAAGCCCACAGACTGAACGCATTGGGTTATTTACTGGCCTATCATCGTCCTGAATCGACCGTGGTGTTTTGCAACACCAAGCGCGAATGCCAGGACGTGGCCGATACGCTGGCCAATTGCGGTTTTTCGGTGCAAGCCTTGCATGGCGATTTGGAACAAAAAGACCGTGACCAGATACTGGTTCGCTTCGCCAACAAGAGTTGCTCGGTACTCGTCGCGACCGATGTAGCCGCTAGAGGGTTGGATATTCACGACATGCAAGCCGTGATCAATTACGAACTGCCCTGGGACGCGGAAGTTTACTTGCACCGTATCGGCCGAACCGGCCGGGCCGGCAAAAAAGGACTGGCGCTCAGTCTTTGTACCGAGGCGGAACTGAATCGGGTTAAGGCCATTGAAGACTTTCAAACCCTATCCGCCCGCTGGGACGAAGTGGCGCCTTTTAAATTGGCCTATGAACAACGCTTCCAGCCGCCAATGGTGACGTTGTGGATCGATGGCGGCCGCAAGCAGAAAGTTCGTCCAGGCGATATTTTGGGCGCATTGACCGGCACGGCGGGCATAGCCGGCAGTGAAGTCGGCAAAATCGATATATTCGACAAACAAGCCTACGTTGCCATAAAACGCGAAAGTGCCGATAAGGCGCTGACTTGTTTAAGAAACGGCAAGATCAAAGGCCGCAACTTTAACGTGCATAAATCGCACTGGAGTTAGCCTGGTGTAATCACGAATCTCCCTATCATCCTGTTCGGTTTTGCTTGGTCCGGGTTCTACAGTGGCAATTGTGGTGATGGTGACTCCGTCCGTGGCCGAGGCTGTGGGGGTTAATGGCTATCGCAGCCTATGCCATACAAAAAAGCGGCGACAAGACTCACTTGCCGCCGCTTTCGGTAATTGATTTGACGGACGTCCTTGCCCGTTTATCAATCAGGCTTTGTTACGACGTTTAACGCCCAGAAAGCCCATGATCGCGCTTCCGAACAACCAGGCGGCGCCAGGAACAGGAACCGGCGCGGCAGTCAGTTCAATCGTCCGGTCGATACCATCGGCGGGATGCTGAACGTTGATATAGGCTTTATTAGCATTGAACTTGTCAAAATACAGACCGGTGCTTTCAGCGCCTTGAGTCGTCAGGCTGATCCATTTGGAAACGGATTCGGCAACACCGTCACGGTCGGCATCCAGAGCGTACCAGACATCTTCGACACCGCCATCCTGATCTTCGACGATATAGATGTTACCTTCGGAATCAATGGCCAGATTGTCGGGGTTTTTGAAAGCCACTCCGGCCTCAAGGCCCGTGGCTGCGTCCGTGGTGTGGCTATCGGCAAACAGTTTGACCTCATAGCTGGTCAGATTAAATGAATACACCCGGCCGCGTCCGTCACCGCTGTTGGCATTGTCATCGGAATCGGTGGTGGTGAAGTACAGGAATTGATCACCGTTAGCCAGAGTCTGGATTTCCAGGTCTTCGGGACGGTTGAAGCCAGTGCCCAACACATTGGCATTGTCCGCCGACGCGCGACCATCGATGGTTCCATCGGCCAATACGGTGGAAACGCCAGCCAGCGCGGCGCCAGTTAGGTCAGTGATAGCCTCCCAAGAAGCCAAACCAGTAATTGCCGCGGCATTGTTGCCTTCGAACTGGCCGCCATTACCCACTTTCATCGCAAAGGTTTGACCGGCCGCGAAAAAGTCATTACCGGTGCTAGCGAAAGGATTGGCCGAAACATATTTATAGATCGAACCGCCGTTCAATTCGTCGACGAAATACAGACTATTGTTGCTGTCGAAAGCCAAGCCTTCATGTGAAACGCGTGGAATCACGCTACGTTGCACGAAATTGGCGCTATTAGCCGCCGCCGTGGTTGGATCGGTGATTTCAAACAGGCGACCGGCAGTGCTACCTGTTCCCCAGCTTTCTTCAGCGGTCAGATAACCGCCCCAGGGTGTCCAGCGGGAAGCATCGCCGGAAGAGAAATTCTGTGTACCGGCAGCCACGATAGTGGTGGTGCGGGTGTTATAGTTGCTATCCTGCAAATCGATACGTTGAACACCGGCTTTAGTAGGCGCCGTGGTAGAAAATATTTCCCATGGCATGAACAAGTAACGGCCGGCGTTAGGGCCCGTTTCGTTGGCGGCAATCATATCCCAGTTGCCGGAATTTGATCCTGGCACTAAAGCGTTTTGGGTCGCACGGTCGGCAATGGTTTGTTGGCTGAAATTAGGCGAAGACAATTTGTACGGTGTGGCCGAGCCGGGGTTCATCGGTGTGGTATCACCGGTCATGGGGGTGAAATTGTCAAACTCGGTATCAGCCGCTTGCGCCGCCAAGGGCGACACCAGAGATGCCACTGCCGCGGCAATCAGAGTTAATTTAAAAGCCTTCATGGTTATACATTCCTGAGCAAAATGGGTTAAGTTTTGTGTGTTCCGCAAATAGCTGATTCACAGGATTTGCGGAAAGAATGTTAACCAGCTCATAAGAAATGAATTTTACAGCTCGGTTAATTTTTCAAGAAATGTAATACAAGGCTGACGTGCTTGTAGTCAGATTGACTTGCGGGACATGAAAGCCAAAATGGCAAATGAAGGTTTACCGCTTAGGGTTCAAAACTTGGCGGCCAAGGTACGGGCGTACAGCCGCCAGGATGGCGATAATTTAAGAAATTATTATGTTTCAATCGCTTACGCTTTATTCCTTATCGCTAGCCTGATTTTCCAATGTCATCTCAACGACCCGTTTACTCAACTCTTCGTCCTGCAACACGACATCGACCATGGCGTCGATAAAAACGCGAGTCTTCAAGCCATTAAATCTTGAGAATGTCTTTAATCGGTCATAGGTATGCTCGGTCAAGGCAATCTTTTTTCTGCTGTTTTTTGAATCATCCGAAGACATGATTTTTTCCTAAGCCATTGATCTATTGATGAATAAATATTGTATCGAAACACATCCGCAAAGAAAATCAATTCACTTCGGCATCCAGTCTATACCGACCGTCATTCAGCTTGTCCTGATAATCCTGCATGATAGTTTCCATCTCCACGCTATTGAATTGCAGCAGCGGCTCATCCTGCAACAAACCGGCTAAAGTGCCTTTGTTCTGATACCGTTCCAACAATTCCTTACCTGACTGGTAGAGTTTAACATTATGTTGACCGCATACCGACAATTGCTGGTCGGTGGCTTCCTGTTTGGCCTTTAATTGAGTCAGTTGGTTACCAAGTTCGGATTTATCCTGGCTGATTTGCTTATGTTTTTCGATCATCTCCAGCAATTTGGCGTGAGCTTGATCCAACCTGCCGCGCACTTCGCCATTGCTGTTTTTTTGGGCCGATAATTCGCTACCCAGTTGCTCCTTGGCCGCAACCGCCCGCGCATGGTCCTGCTTCAGCTGCTCGACTTCCGCCGCCAATCGAGCGGCCTCGGACTTGGCGGCGTCTCGCTCGCCGGTCAGGCTTTTGACCATGGCTTGCAGTTTTAATATCGCGCCATCGTTTTTGTTGGCTTCGCGCGGGGCCGCCAACGCTATCGGGTGACATAGACTTCCTAGCAACAGCACGACCAACGAATTGATTACCCATTTACGCATCCCGATACCCACCTAGAATTGAGTATTGATGTCGATTTGCAGCACATCGACGCCATACGGCGGACCTGTAATGATGTCGGCAGTCAACCAGCGGCCGCTCAACCAGACGTTTTTCATCAAGCCGTAGTTAGCACCGACAAACCAACCCTTGGTATTGGTGCCGCCCAAATGAAAATCGGAGTCGGTAAAAGCATCCAGCACCGCATCGCGCTCGACATATTTATAGGCTGCAAACAGATTCCAATTGCCCGCTAGTTGAACCTTCGGCCAACCGAAATCAGCGCGAAACTGCCAAGCGCTGGTTTTATCCTCGACAGTTTGACCGTAGAGCCGGCTAACTTCTGTCTTATCGAAACCGATGTTTTTGGCATAATCGCCGCTGAATCTTAGATGATAAGGCGCAAACAGGGCTATATCATAAGAAGCATTCAGATTGACAATATTAAAATCCGATGCCAAGCCAACCATGCCCGGACTGGTTAAAGGATTATCCCTGTCACCCTCGCGGCAAATAGTTGCCAAGGTGTTGCCTCCCTGCATAAACTCCGGCCTGGAGGCATTATTATCAAACGTATTCAGATCGCAAGTGCCGATCTTGGTTTTATTCTGCTGGGCTTGGATATTGACATAATCGTAATAGGCCACACCGACTTTCAAGTTATCTTGATTGTCGAATCCCCAATCGATACCGGCCTGACCGCCAAACAACCATTTGTCGTTAGTCCGCGCAAATTCCTGCAAGGGAAATGCTCCCGCGGTCAGGAATAAGGATCTTGCCGCATCGCCGGCGGAAACCAAGCCATCGGTATCTTGTAAATTATAGCGGATGGTGCCGGCCGCCCCTTCGAATGACAAGTCGGTATCCCAAACCATTTCGCTACCGCCGGTGAACTCTCCCCCTCCCGTATACCAAGGGTTTTTGATGCGGCCGCCCGCCAATTCGAGCCATTTAAACTTGTTGTCATCTAAGTTTTCGTATTTCAAGTAAGCTCTGTCGACGTCGAATTCGTATTTTTGACCGGTGTTGCCCAAGGTCTGATTGGTGGAAACCGGATCGCGCAGATTGCCGGTTGCCAGACGCATACCGGCGCTCAAGCCATCGGTAATCTTGGCATCGATACCCAGGCGAAAACGTTCCCTGAATCTCTGTCTGTCGTGGGTTGTGTTCAAAAACGCATCCTGGCCCGCACTGAAAAAACCGCCGGCATCATTGATAGCCGAATAATCGAAGTATGAGTTGGCGATATTATCCTTGGCCATGAACTCATGCTGCGAGCGCAACCGTATATCGCCCGACAATTTGAAGCGCTTGGTCCATTCCGGCAACGCATTCGGCAAGCCCCATTGTTCGTTCTTGGCTTTTTGCATCACGTCGCCAACCACTTCCTCGCGCAATTCGCTACGCACTTGCTGGCGAATCTCATCCTTGACAAAATCAGGCACATACGCCACCCGCACTTCATCGGCCGGCACCGCTTCCTTAACGCCGGCCGCCTTGGCTTCAGCCACTTGCTGCTCGGCATCGGCTTCAGCCTGCTTGATCATCTCATTAGCCATCTGGTCGGTAATCACGCCCTGCTTGACCAATTGTTTGATCAAACTGGTCGTGGTATTGCGCAACTTGAGCAATTCTTCCTTTTCACCGGCGTGCGCGACGCCGATCAGCCCGGACAGCGCCAAGGCCATCAGCTGTTTGTTATTCGCCATTTGTTTACCCGTTGGATGATTAAATTCGTGATGAAATTTTGAGCTTGATAGGTTGTTGCATGCCCGGAGGTGGCGCCTCGGCGACTTTGTCGAATTTGTTCAACAAGCGGCTGATCAATTCGTCAATGTCGGCATCGTTGCTGCCCTTGGTGAACTCGACCCGTTCGACCGAACCGTCGGCTTTCAGCCAAACCTTGACGATGGCCGTATAACCCTTACGCCGCAGTTCTTCGTGGCTGCTCAAAAAGTTCAGAATGCCTTTCGAGACCAATCCGTCGTACCTGGCATAGGGATTGCCGCCGCCACCGAACAAACCGTTGCCGCCCTTGCGCGCGGCCAGACCGAAACCGTCGGTGCCGGCCGTGCCTTCGGCATCCAGTCCCAAGTCGCGTGCTGGCGCTTCATCCGGTGGCGATTCGGGCATCGGCTCCGGCTCGGGTTCCGGCTCTTCGATTTTCTCCTTGATCTCGGGCTCGGGTGGCTTTTCCACCTTGGGAGGAGGAGGTGGTGGTGGTGGCGGAGGTTTCATTAAGGTGATCGGCTGAATTTTTTTCTCATTTTTGGCCGGTTTTTTATCGATGAAATCCACGATGACCTTGACCACGTAAAAAATCGCCAGCGCCGCCAGCAAACCACCTATGATTCTGGGGATATACACCCGGAAATGCTTTGTTTCGGACATGGCTGAATACGCTATTTGGTAAGACTTTGCGTCACCAAACCAACCTGGGTGATTTCCAGTTTGCCCAGCAAGGCCAAAATATCGATCACGCTTTGATACTGCACTGTGGAATCGCCCTTCACCACCACCGGCAACTCCGGATTGGCGGCCTTATACTGCATCAGGGTCGACTCCAGTTGCTCCATCGTGACCGGAAAAGTATCCAGGAAAATAGTGCCGTCGGCGGTCACGGTAATCGCCTTGGTTTGCGGCTTGGCCAAACTGGGGGTGTTGCTGGCCTTGGGTAAATTGACTTGGACGCCCTGTACCGCGGCGGTAGTCATCAAAATAAATACCACCAGCAGCACGTATGCCAAATCCAGCATCGGCGTGACGTTGATTTCGTCGTACGCGGCGTTTTCTTCTTGAACTTTCATTGTATATTCTCGTAGGTCAAGCTCGGTAGGGTACGCATTGCGTACCGGCAACCATTTCGATCAAGAGCCGGTCGAAAAGGTACGCAGTGCGTACCCTACGAATCCTCGGCATTTTTCGATGATAGTTTCGTATCGATCAGCTATGCTGCTCGGCCAGCTTGGCGACGAACTCGTCGACAAACACATGCATGTCGGCGGTCACCATCTTGATCTGACTACCCAAATAGTTGTAGCCAAACAGGGCCGGAATCGCCACGCCCAGACCGGCTACCGTCGCCACCAACGCGGCGGCAATACCCGGCGCGATTGCGTTGACATTGACTTCCCCGCTGGCCGCGATTGCGGCAAAGGTAATCATGACCCCGACCACGGTACCCAGTAGCCCCAGGAACGGGCCGCCGGAGATGGCGATAGTTAGCAGCACCATTTGCGAATTCAGTTTCTGTAGCTCGCGCACCAGCACGCCATCCATCGAAGCCTTGACCGCATTCAAGCCTTGGGCCGACAAAATTTGGTCGGCGGCATCGGCACCCACGCCTTTCGGCAGACGTTTGTTCATTTCCTGCACCCCCATATGATAGATGCGGTAGATGGAAGAACCGGCGAATGCCGCATGGTTACCGGTCAACGACAGCAACAAGGGGGATTCGTCGAAATCGGCCTGCCCTTCCTCGTCCTGATGATCCAGCTTGCTGATATTCATGGTTCCCAGCTTGCTGAAGGCTTCTTCAAACTTCTTGTTTTCGCGACTGGTACGACTCAACACGATAGCTTTAACGATCATCACCAGGGTACTGATCACAAACATCACCCCCAAAATACCGATGATCACCCAGCCGTCGATGGTGACGTTGTTCAACGTCGATACCAGATAGGATTCGCTTTCGCCTTCACTATCGGGAGTACTGTCTTCGCCGTAGTTCAACAACGCCGAACTTTGCCCCTGCATCATCGCCGCAAACTGCAAGTAATTCTGATCCCTGGCTACCTTGGCAATACCGAACTCGTCGATCGCGCCGACAAAACCGCGTGAACCGCTCAATGCCGAGCCTATACTAATGTCGCCCTGAAAAACGGACACACTGGCCGGCAACATACCGGCCGCCTTGCCATCGACATAGAAGGTATAACCTTCCTTGGTTCCGGAAACGGCCAAGTGATGCCATGCCGCCAAATTCAAACTAATCGGACTGACGATTTCCTTTCGATTTAAATCCAAAACCGGCGCCTGACCCCTAACGGATAAAATAAGTCCATCGCGTTCAAATATCACACCATCGTCCTGCGCTTGATCGATTTTGACCCAAGCGGAAACCGTCCAACCAAATTCGGCCATCATCTGGATAGCCGGAGAGGCGGCAATACGAATCGATTGATTGCCGTCGAATGCGGCCGCATCGCCCACCGCGCCGCCGTCGACGATAGTATTGCTTGCCGCGGCGGGCTGATTGGCATAGGCTGTGGCGTCCGTGACCGGACCTTGGCCAAAGTGATAAACCACCGACTGCGCGACATCGAATATACCGCCGGCATCCTGAGCATCGACCGCTTTCGGATTGCCGTAATACATCCAGATCATCGGCTCGGCCGCGTTGGCGATGTCCTTGGGCAATTTGACCCAGATCAACGCCATTTCATTGACCGGATCCAATTTTTCGACATAGAACTTCAGCGGCGTTTTATCGTCGGCCGCCAGAAAACGTAAATCCTTGCCGTTTTCAGCCAGATCCGCAAAGTAAGCAAAATTGCCGGTATGCAAACGCACCGGCACCAAGCCTTCGGCTACCAGCTTGACGCCTTCTTGCTGCAACCGTTGGGCATCGATAGTGATTTTCTTCTTATAACCCCATTCGTCATTCCACCAAGCCAGGGCCAAACCCGGCACCATCGACAGCATCAAAATTAATGTAACGATACGCTTCATGCTAATTCTCAATTCAGGATACTTACTGAATTATCGCAGCCGTTTTTTACATTTTTATGACAAGATGGCGAATTTTTGCAGTATTTATCCTACAAGCCTCGGCGCTGAAAATTGGAGATGTTTCCTCGAGGCCCGAGCCAATGTGGCCTGTCGCTCATACCCGCAGATGCCCCGAGAATATGCCAGCCTCTCGGCCACGAGGCGGAACATTGCCGGTAAGGGTTTGATTTAGCAAAACAACCAATTTCTCCGCCTACAACCTATTCCAACCGAACTCATTTGCCGGACCAAGCTGCTGCTAAAAACATCCGACTTCGGCTCCGCTCAATCAACGCCCCTTGATAGGCTTGCGGCATGGATCGGCCTCGTCAGCCTAGGACGACAGACAGTCTAGTTATGCTAGTCGCCATGGCCTACCACCTCCACGCTCAACATCCCGAGCACGGCATTGGCCGCTTGATTTGAATCCTTATCCGTACTATTGCCTACCGAACTTTCCGCCATTTGACTGACACCGGCGGTCAGATTGCCGGCGCCGGTCAAACCCGCCGCCAGGCTGCCGGTCGAGGCCACCGGAACACCGGTTGCGATACCGCCGACTTCAATATTTTTAGCCCCCAAAACGGCTGTGGCCGAAATGGTGACGCCGGTACCGCTGATACCCGCCTCGCCGGCATCGACCACCCCTTCAAGAGCAAATAAATCGACATCACCCGGAATATCGCCGGCTTCCGCCGCGGTACGAATCCCGCTGCCCGAGACGATAGGCGGGAACACGACAACCATGTTGCCATTTTCGTCAAAGGTGATTTGCGGCGGCGGCGCGGCGATCGACGATTTGGCGCCGGCACCGGCGTTGAGATCGCCCTTTGATGACCACAACATGATATCGCCGCCGGCCAGTGCAAATACCCGCGACTGGTTCACCAGAAAATCGTCGCGTATCACCGCATTAATGTCGCCGGCGCGCTGCACCACGATGCCCAGTTCGGACGGTTGTTTGGCGTCGGTTCCGGCCGCCAGACCGGCGTTGATTCCACCACCCGGCACCAACAAGTTAATAGTACCGTCGTCCAGTGTATGTATCTTGCTGAAGAACATACTCAAATCGCCGCGCCAGTCCTGGTCTGGAAACAGTGTCTCTATGGCATTCAAGCCACGTTGATAGGCGTCCATTTTTTCCGAATCTGGCGCTTTTGCGGCGGCCCTGCCGGCCGCCCTAATCTCATTCATGTACACCGACACCAGCATGGCATTCAGTTTGGGTTGTAGCGCCAGATAATCATTGGCCTCCAAGGCTTTGAAGGCGGACCAGGCTTGATCGTTACTCAAGTTAGGATCGTTGAATTTATCGCGCATGTATTCAGTAATCAATTCGCCGACCAGCAGCGCATCGGTTGGATAGACACTGTCGGTTTGCAGATATTTTTCGATGAAATCAACGTAGGCGGGTTGCTTGCCGTTCAGGCCGACTAGCGTAGTCAGAGCGGCGCCGCTATCGGCCAAGGCGGGATTGCCCAAGTCGCCGACCGTCGAAATTCCGACCGCAGCGCCCAAATCCAGATGGCGGCCGGTTTTGATCAGCACTTCACCCGAGCCGGCCACTTTGATTTCATTGATGTTCGGCGCTAACTGACCATTGACATCTCGATTACTGGTGTATTTCAAATCGCGGCCAATGTCGAATACAGTGCCGTCGTCGGCGTTGGCGTGTTGAATCCATAACAAAGTGTTCTTGAAATCGTTGCCGGTCTGTACCAGTGCTTTTTTCGCCAAATTGATCTGGACATTTTCGATATTGCCGGTCCGTGCCACCAATCTGACGGGCGTGGTGTCGTCGGCGTGAACCGGCGTGGCGGCATGCACAAAACTGGCCAGACCGAACGGATTGATTCTGGCACTGGCATCGCTCATATTACTGCGCGCCAATGGTGTCAATGCAGTAGGCAGCAAGCCGCGATCGGCATCGGACATCGCCAGACGGCTGGCCGCGCCTTGTGATTTGAAATCCTGTTCGGCCAATATATTGACATTCGCGAGCGGCGCCGGGAACAACACCAGGTCGCTATCGAGTACCACGCTGCCGCCAAACGCGGTCGCCGCCAACGTGCCGGGATAAACTTGGGCCAAGGCGGTTTGATTACTGCCCGGATTCAGAATCGGTGCAATCGCGGCAATACTGGCACCTAAATGCACATCGCCGGATAACGAACGCGCGGCAATTGCACTATCGTCGGTATAACTAAAGAAGTTGGTTTCGCCACCGTGCAGAATCATCGGGTCCGACACCCCGGCCACGCTCAATTGCCGGTTGGCCAACAGGCTGATTTGACCGTCGCCCAGCAACAGCTGCGGACCGGTGCTAAATTGGCTACCGCCGCCAATCTCGCCCCCCGCCACCAAACTAGCCTGGCCTTGACCGATTAAATAGGCGCCGCCCTTGATATCGCCGCCGGCTGCCACCCGCATGTCGCCGCTGGCACTGATCTCCAGGCTATTGCTGAACAATGCCAGAGTTTCGGGATTATTCGGATCGAAGGCGGGATCGCCGGTTTGTTTGCCGGTAGTCGGCATCATCACCGATAAGTCGACGATGTCGTTACCGGCGCTGATAGTCACATCGCCGCCGCCGAACGAACCGATATTTTGTTGGAAATTAGTTAGCAACAATCCCCAACTGGTCGGTTCGGCATAGGCCCGTGAATCGAGTCGATAACCGTCGACGATGCGGGCCTGAACCGCGGCCGGCAAACTTGCCTTATAGGCCGCCAATCCGGCCGCGTCGTTTTTCAGCGACTCCAAAGTCTGTGCGACCGGCAGCAGATACGGCTGATCCGTGACGAAATCCGCGCTACCCTGCCTGATCAACCAATCGTTGATAAACTGGCTGGTATTGGCGCCTTTAATATCGCCGCCGGCCCGAAGCAGCAGATCGCCACCGTCAACCGGATAATAGACATAAGGGGCTGATCCGATTGCCATATGCAACGCCAGGCTGCCGTAAGGATTGCTATCGGCAATACGGCCGGCGTTGTAGATCGTCGAACTGGCATCGGCCAACTCGATGTCGCCGCCGGCAACCAGTTGCATGTCGCCGCTACCGGTACGTATCGCGGTATTCGAGCCGACTTTTAGATTACCGATCGTGCCGGTGGCGGCTATATCGGCGCTGCTCAAGTCGGCGCCGGCGGTCAGGCGGTAAGACCAGGAGGCACCGGCTTGCAGCATATCGCTAAACGGAATATCGCCGAATATCGACGAAATCACCCCATCCTTGAAACCGTCCGTCAGCGACTGGTCGAAACGCAGGTCTCCTCCGGCGCGGATAGTCAGCGTGCCCGGCATCATCACCAAATCGCTACCGTCACTATAACGCCAATCGGCCAAGTCCCAACGATCGCTGACGGTTAAATTACCGTTGTAATCGACTTCGACCCCGGCCCGCAATCGGGCTCCCAATAATGCCGTCACCGCCTGCATATTGCCGGCCGTCATGTAAGCGTCGGTATCGGCTTTTATTGCCGCATAGTCATCACTGGTCAGCAAACCATTAGCATCGATATATTTCAGAACCCCTTCGGCGAAAAACTCGCTGTAGCCGTATTCAACCAAGTTGTTACTGTCGTCGTAAACCGCATTCCGTTGGGCAAAACCTTGCACGTTGCCTGCAATCGGCTGAATCTTGATGCCGTTACCGTCACGTAAAGCGCGCAAGGTGACTTCGCCGCCCTGCTCGTTGGTATTGCCGCTGACATCGATCAACGAGCCGGCTTTGATGTCGATACCTCCGATAGTGTCGTTGTCGCTGTCGGTTGACGACAACAATACCTTGCCGCCCTTATCGCCTTTAGCCGTCAGACTCGCGCCGTCGCTCAAGGTAATGCCGTCACCGGCGTATAAAGCAATTGTTCCACCTTCACTGCCGCCGTTGGCATTCAGACTACCCGATAAATCAATCGCGCCGCTATCCGCCACCAGCGTTATGTCATGCGCGTTGATGATGGAGTTTGCACCCTGTGCGATATCAGCGCTATGAGATCGAAAATAAACCGATTGGTTAACACCGGCACCGTACAGCGTTTGCATCAGGGCATCAAAACCGATGCCGGCGCTGAAACCGTCGACTTCGACATAGGCACTACCGGCCCTGGCTTGGACTTGACCGGCCAACACCAGCGATTGCTCGGCCGCTTGCAATTTCAACAGCCCCCCGGCACTATTGCCGCCGCCGCTGTCGAGATCGACCAGGGAACCCGCCGCCAATATCACCTTACCGTGATCCGAGACGGCGGTAAAATTGCCGCCCGGCGTGTAATCGTAAATATCGGCAAACTTGACCGCCCGCCCCGCCAAATCCAGTTCGGCTTGACCGCCCAAGCTGACATCGCCGGATAGGGCATGAAGGCTCAATCGACCCGACGGCAGCAAGACCCGGGTGTTAAAAGCAATACTGTCGGCAATCACCGACAACGCGGCACCAAAACCACTGGCGACTTCCTCGGTGGAAGACAACGCATTAAATTGAACATTGTACCCGGTTGAATCGATAGTCAAATCGGCGCCGCCTGACGCGGTCAGTACCGGGGTGGATAGATTCAAATCCGTCCTAATGTCCAATACGCTAATGCCGTCGGCGCGCAATTGCTTGCCGGCCAGAATGTTGACGGCATCAAAGCCTTGCATAACCAGGTTACCGCTACCGAATTCAATGTTGTCGCCGATCAAATCGAAACTACCCAACCCATCCGCAACCTGCTGACTGGAGACGCCTCGGCTGTTTTGCAAACGCAGGGTATCGGCCTGGATTCGCCCTCGGTTGCCGGACTGGCCGTGCCCGGTGAAACCGGCGCTGTCGATAACTAAGCGCTTGAAAGCAACCGCTTCTTGTAGGCCTAGATTACCGTAAATTCCTATACTATCCCGGGCCGACAGAATCAATTCATCCACCGACAGATTCAGCAATTTGCGATTGGACAGATTCAGCGCATTCCCCCCCAGATTGTCGACCTCGCCCAGATTGATTCTTTTGGCGCTCAGACTCAACGAACCTTGGCTCATCAAAATGTCGCCTTGTAAAATGGTCGAATCAGTGGCATCCAACAACATCGAATCCGAAGCCGACAGTGTCGCGCCGGCGGCAATGATCAATTGACCATTTACTTCGTCCGCATTGCTTCTGTTCAACGTTATTTGCTCATCGCCCGACAACCGCAGTAAGGCCCCGTCGCCAGTAACATTAAGAACCCTGTCACCCGTGTCGACCGGACCTTGGGCCGATAACGCCGCGCCGCTTTGTACCTCGACCTTATCGGTCGCCACTGCAATCAAATCCTTGACGCCGAGACGAGTGCCGCTAGTGAAGATCACTTCTTCCGCCCTCACCGTAATATCGGTTTCGCCGGTACTGGCGCTACGCGCGCGATCACCACCGAGCATCAAACTATCCACGCTCAGATTGTTCAAATCGCTAGCCAGCACTTCCAAAACCCCGGTTTGCGGCGATTGACTCAAACCACTGACCACGTGAATCTTATCGGCGGCTATATCCATTCTAGCGCCGCGACCACCCGCGAGGGCATCGACCATGAAAGTGCTTTCCAGTACCAGTTTATTCTGAGCCACGAGCGAAATCTGGCCGCTGTCCATCGGCAAGAACGGCGCCACGGTCTCGTTTTTCAAGGCCTGTGCCGGATAATAATCGTTGGCCAAGTGCTCTTCGTACTCCGAGCGTAAACGCACGTCGGCACCGTTTTCGATACGAAAGCCGGTTCGGCGCGCGTCGCGGGTACCGGCTCCAGCCTCGGTATAATAGCCGGTGACTATCGGCAAACCCTGGGTATTGAATGTCGTAATCGTTTGATCCCGCGTACCGGTTTGCGGCGTTACCAGAAATGCCCCCGGCAGTAAGGCATAGTGCGCCGGCAGGATGGTATATTCGCCGGCGGCCAAGCCCATATCATTGTCACCGCTCAAATAGACCTTGCTGCCGATTTCGCGCGACCAGCCGAGGGTGTTGTATTCGTAATGGTCGAAAGGCGACAGTTCCGAACCCAGACTTGGCAAAATGGCAAAGCCGCCTTGATATGACTGGCTACCGGTATTGAGATAGTCATACGAACCACCGGAACCCGGCAAGAATTCGTAACCATATAAATCGCCTCCACCGGAAACATCAACCGTGCTGCCTTTTTCCAAAATCAGTTCCGGCGCGTTTAGAACCAGTTTTTTCTCCGGCGGCGTGTTAAAGACTAAATTGCGAATGCTATCCAGTGGATACAACCAATCCAGTCCGGCTTGAGTCACGCCGAATGGAATAATCAGTCCTTGACCGGATACCGAGGTCAGGCTGCCATTGTGCAAGGTTAGATGATCGGCCGCGGTCAGATTGATGACGCCTAGCGGAGCCCTGATCACGCCACCCTGCTCTATCGCCGAGGCTTCGAAATTCAGGCTACCCGCCGCCGACAGCGGCGTTTCAACGCTATTGCCGCTGGATGAGATATTGATTCGGCCTAGCACATTGTTTCTGACTGCAAAAGTAAACTTGCTCAGCGTACTCGGATAAATTTGACCGGCCTTCAGGTTCAGGTTGGCGGCCGTCACCATCGCGCCTAGAAACTCGCGCTGGGCGCCGAAGCGCAAACCGACCGTGCGCAAATCGTAAGCGCTATTCAAGCTGATGGCGTTGAATTTATCCCAACGCGTAGCGCCGAACAATTCAATCCATTTAGCTTGGGCGGTAAAAATCGCCGCACCGGTGGCCGGTAATCCGCTAACTTCGCGCTGCAGACTCGACCCCATCCGAATCAATGCGCTATTCAGATTAACCACACCGTTCGCCTCGCCATTCAACCCCACCCAGTCAATGACCGCCGCATCCAGATCGATACGCGCCTTGGCGTTTAAAGTCACATTACCTTCAAAACGAATGGTATCGGGGGATTTCAACCGAATGTCGGTAAACCCTCCATCCTGTAACATGCTGGCCGAAAGGAAGCCCTGCCCCTCGTACACCTCTGGTATGCTCTCGCCGAACTCAACATCGCTATCGAATAGCGGTTCCTGGTCGTTTCTGAGCCGTACCACCAGCGGGTTATTGGGAAAAGGCGCCACCGGTTCCTGGGGCGGCGATCGCCGGGTCCGATCCAACGCAAACGAAAACCGACCGCCGCGCGCACTATCCGAGCCGACCAGACCAATGATCTTGCCGTCGAAAACCGCGCCTTCGGCCACCGAGATGTCAACCTTGCCGGCATCGCCAAATACCTGGGTTGGGGTGGTGATGTCGGCGCTATCGCCTTGCTTGGGTAAATCCAACACGGTATGGGTGCCGGAAACGTCCACCAATGATCCTTGCTCGAAAATCAGGCTGCCGCGTTGCAAATCAAAGCTAACCAGGCCGCCGTCCAGGACTTCGCCGGTTTGCCGGCCCAAGCTATCCGGAGGATTCAGACGGGTAGCACCCCGCGCCAGTAAGCGTGCGTTCGGGCCAAGCCTAACACTTTGGCTATCATCGAATTCGGCGTTAGCGGAGGATTCTATCGCTAGACGAATACTACCGCCCGGCGTATTGATGCTACCGTCGACATAGACACCACCCTGGGAGGAAACCAAGCCAACGCTACCTTGTGTATCCATCGTCACCGTGCTACCGGTCGCCAAAATGACATCGCCGCGTCCCAACAGATTCAGGCTATTGCCGGAACGCAAATGCTCTTCCAGCAAGGTCATTTGGGCAAAGTCGCGCGGACGGTCACCGCTGGCATGGTCTCTATAGTCATCATCCAGCAGCAAATTGGCGGTCTTTAGGTTCAGTTCCGTACCTTCGGAAACCGTGACACCTTCCAGGTTACCTATCAAATTGATTTCGGCAAAACCACCGTCCTGATCGAAATCGAATCGGCCATTGCTGACCCCAAGCCTTAATGGATCGATTGATTTGGCTACGCCATCACCCACGACGATTTCCGCACTGCCCAGGGTTAGTGTGCCTCCTTCGCTTAACGACGCCGCCGACAGGCTTCCGTCCAGATGCAAGCGGCTTGGGCTGGCAAAACCCTGTCCATCGGCGATCAATTCAATACTACCGCCCTTGCCCGGCGTCAATTTACCGTTCTGTGCCAACCATGCACCACCGTCGGCGTTGATTTTACCGCCCGCGCGCAAATATAGGTCACCCACCGAATTGACTTTGACCTTGCCGCCATCGACATATAAAGAATCGGTCGGCGTTTGGGTATAACCCAGCATATAATCGTTAACCCATTGGCCCGCTACATCCAGTTCAGAACCTTCGCCCAGATTCAACTCGGCCAGGGAATCGGCGATTGCCAGCGTAATTTCACCGCCGGCCGCATGCACCTTCCCTTGTATATCGATGCCGGCGGCCTGAATGTTGAATTCGCCGCCCGGCACCATGTTGATATTGGCATCGGCCGCCACTTCGACCTCCGCCAGGGTTTTGATCAGCACATGCTGGACTTCCGAGCGATTGGTTAATTCAGTCGACAATATCAAGGCTTGCGGCTGATCTTCTTGATCTTGCGGAAACGGCTCATCCTGGCCTATATCGAGGCTGTTTTTGTCGGTCTGAAACCGTACCTTTTGCAGCGCGGTCACGAAGGCGGTCGAATCGAACAAAAAATGCCCGCCATCGGCCCGATTACCGGGCCGGCGCTGATAAATCCCATTGCCCGAACCGGCGATCAACCGCCCATTCCAGGCTAAATTGGGCGCCTTGATATTCAGACTACCGGCTGCTAGACCTTCCGCATAACCGGCTTCGAATTGGGCCGAGGCGAATTGGTCGAGGATGTTCCATTCCTTGTACACGCCCCATTTCTCATGATCCTCATTGACAATACCAAAGATGCCCACATATCGTTCATTGGGATCGGCATCACTGATATCGACGACACGTCCGTATTCGGTCAATAACTTGGTGGTGCTGATATAGCCATCCTGATAATCGACCGATCCTCCGGATATGTCGATTTTAGCGCCACTGTTTATCACCACGTCGCCGCTCGATGTCAGATTGATTTCACCACCGGTACCCAGCCGCTCCTCGATACTGCGGCTAATCCTGGATTCGGCGCCACTGGTGTCTACTATTTTACTGCCTTTGCGCAAGTCGATTTTGACGGTCTCGCCCTTCAACGGCCCGGTCTTTTGCAAGGGCGCATCGCGCAGCTCAAAACTTTGCACCGAGATTTCCGCCACATTGCGTTCTATCGGAACCGCCACATTGGCTGAACCCGAGACATCGATTACGGCTCCAGTATCCATGAAAATACGGCCGCTCGTGCCTTGCAAGGGACTTTGTGGTTTATCGGTAGCGGTAATATTGACCTTGCCCGCCGGCGCCACGATGGCGGAACCGGATTGCATGCTGACTGTGTGGCCGCTAGCCTCGATATAGGATTGAGGTTGTTCCTGTTCGTCGATCGCCGATCCGCCATCGCTATCGGCGACCACCTGAGTGACACTGCCGCCGGCAAAATTAAGTTTGGCCTCGGTGCCCAAACCATCGCCCAAATCGTTATCGCGGGTGGTTTTGGTTCCCACCAATTTGCCGCCCACGGTATCGTGTTTTTCTTGCGCCAACAGCCGAATCGAACCATTCACGCTAACCGAAGTCGTCGCGCTAATGCGGCCTTGCTGATTGACCGCAAAACCGGCCAACGTCACGTTGCCCTGGCGCGCCAAAATATCGCCGGCGTTGGTCACTTTGCCGCCGGTTTCGACTTCGACCACTAATCCTGCAAACGGGCTTTCACTATCGGCGGCCTGTAGGTAAACCTTGTCCTGGCTGGCTGCCATGATGATTTGACCTTGCGCATCGGCGGTTAAGGAACCTTTATTTTCGATGGTCGGTGCCGCCAGGATGATCCGGCCAGCCTTATCCACGTTGATCTTGGCGCCGGCCTCGATCAATATTTTCGAGGTGCTAGCATCAAAAGCGCCATCAACCGCCAGCGCCGCGCGCCCATCCTCGTCGAAGACCCTGGTAATGCCGCGATTGAATACTTCATCGGTAATATTCAGGGTACTGGCCAGCACACTGTTGGCATTGACCACCGAATCCTTGCCAAACACGAAACCGTTTTTGTTATACAAATAAATCTGACCGTTGGCGATGATTTGGCCGAATATCCGGCTAGGGTCCTGCTGCTGAATCCGGTTAAGCGCAATTGAGGTGGCGTTCGGCTGTACGAACTGAACGACATTTTGCTGGCCGACATTGAAGCTTTCCCAGTTGAGTATGGCTTTATCGGTTTGCTGATCAATGCGCAAGGTATTCCCCAACACTTGATTGGTGGCACTACCGGAGCTAACCCATGCCTGAGCGGGTATCGGCAATTCAGCACGGGCAACGGCGCCAACGAACATACCGCCGGCCACTACGATACGCATACCCGCAACCAGGGGTTTCAAGCGAAAACGAATGTCCGATGAATGAATTATGTTTGATTGCCTTCTACTGACCATACTGCTGCCTTTACTCAATGTTTAATCTTGACTGTATGCGCTAACCAGGCCGCCTTGAGATTTCAAGACCCTCGGCTTGCCCTCCCCGCCTCGCAACGGGTTTGGCGTCGACACATCGAAACGATCTGTTTGTAATGGTGCTAAACGCTGACGCGATGGCACCCTGTGTAATTTCGGAGAGGCGAACTCCATACCCTTGAATCGACCCGGTTTCCGGGCCACCGGTCACCCCGGTAAATCCCCCAAAACAAAACCTTCTAAAACTCGGTAGCGATATTAAAATGCACCTTGGGATCGCCGCTCTTGACCGGTTCCAGCGAGGTGAAGGGGAAGCCCACATCCAATCCGCCACTCAAGTGTTTCCATAACTGGAAATGCAAACCCACGCCGGCACTGCTCAAAAAATCACCCTTGGAATTGCCGGGCAACGCTTCCTTGATCCAGCCCTTGGCCGCATCGAAAAAGGCCAGCACCTTCAGTTGGTCAAGATAGTCCCAGTCAGTCATACCCAAATGCGGCGAGTACAGTTCCAGCGAACCGAACACCCCGTCATCGGCCAGGGATTGAGTTTCGAAATAACCGCGCACGCTTTGAGCGCCACCCAGCGAAAATTGTTCGTTACTGATCAAGGGCGTATCCGCCACCTGGCCGGAAAACCGGCCAACCAGTTCCATGCCCAACGGCAAATTATGCTGATGCTTCAAATCGCCGGTCAGGTAAATGTAATTAGCCTTGGCCTTATAACGCTTGTTCTCGAACTCGGTTTGATCGTTACCCAAGCCACGAACCGAAAAATGCATGCCTAGATCGAATGTAGTCATCGATTCCGCGTTCTTCGCCGTTCCGCTGTATTGCGCCGTGAAGGGTAAATAGGTAATCGGGGTTTTCAAACTATCGGAGCCAATTAAGGCCAAATCTTCCTGAAAATCCTTGTAATCGACGCCCAGCGTTGCGCTATGAAAATAATTCGTTAACGGTTTTAGAGGCTTGACCAGACGGGCACCGTAAATATTACCGATACCGATCACCGACAATGCGCCGGCACTGGCTATCTGAGATGTTGACGAAGATCCGACCCCATATACCGCCAACCGGGTGCCGTCATCGAACAGCGGCATCGCATAGGTACCGGCCCAGACATCCACTTCTTCGTTGTTTTCGGGCGAGACCTGATACATCAATGATGCACTGTGCATTTGCTGCCATAGATTGTCGTATCGCAGCGAAGACACCAAGCGTAAGCGCGAGGTTGTCGCGGTATTGCGGCCGTTCAATTCCACTTTGCCATGTAACGGCAGTTCGTCCTTAACTTTCAAATCGACTTCCAGTGTGCCCGGCGTTTCGCCAGCGCGTAAAACCGGTACGATTTGCCTATCCGTACTTTCCCCAGCCAGTTCGGCCAGCTGTTTCTGCATTTTCGGCAAATTGGGCACATTGCCTTCCGCCAGTTCCGGTACGCCGGCCTTGATTTTTCCCAGCGAAAAATAGCGCGAATCCTTGACCCGCAAGCGCGAAACCTTGCCTTCCACCACCTGCAAGTAAACCACTCCGTTTTTGACATCCTGTTCCGGAATATCCACGGAAACGGTCTGATAACCTTGATTGCGGTACAGTTCCTCCAAGGCGGAGCGGGCCGACTCCACATTGTCGATGCTTTTTTTCGGACCCAAAAAAGGATAAACCGTGCGCTCCAGCTGCTTTTTATCGAGCAAGCTATTGCCCTTGACCCGCAATTCCAGCATGTCGAAAGTCGCCGGTGCAGCAGCGTTGTTCGATTGCTGCTCTTGCGTACCGGTTTCCGCTTCGACCTCCTGACTCCAGGCTTCGCCAACCGGAACGACTACACTGCATGTCAATAGGAACAATGTCCTTGCCAATGGGGTGTGGATTAACTGCATGTATGCTTTTTTTCCTAGAAAAACGGATTTCCCGATGAAAACCGCTAGCCAGCCATTTTATGACTCGTTTTTTAAGCTTTTATGACAAACGAAATCCGTATCGAAAAATGCACTGAATTTTGGTTAACCGGAGGCCGTCGTAAAACCCCATTGTTTTTCGACGGCCAACCGAAAAGCCGAGGCTGGTGACAAACAAAGGCCAAAAACCGAATATTGTCAGCGGAAGAACTGGCAGAGTTGAATGACAGCGGCGAGGTCGGCACCGAAGATTTGCAGGCTGCGCAAATGGCGAGTCGGGCTCAGGATGTTTTAGCGGGATTAAACTAATCTCGCTCCAATCCTTTTTATCTTGGCGGGAACGATTCGGGAGGCTGTTATTGCTAAGAATTTGGTTGGCAATAACTTCTCCCCGGGACATTCGAATAACGGGAACTTATTTTTGACTGAATCCAAGCGGAGGCAGAAGTCGTCAATCGATGACCCCGCATTTGCCAGGTTGTCGTTTTCATACGGTCGACATTGCCAAATGCTTGAGGATTAAGGCGATTTATGGCAATAAATGTACCCAATTCAAGCAATTTGTCGTTCGCTTCGGCTCCGCTCAGCGAACGACACATATTTGACATTGGCAATGGGTACAAACTTTCTCAAAAATTACCTAAGGCAAAGACCTCTACCGTTTTGAAATTCTGACTGGATATTCCGGCCGGCGTTTCGTTTACCTGATTGGAATAAAGTGTGCCGCTGACTTCATCAAAACAGGCGAATCGTTTTCGATGATCATTTGTCAGGTTGGAATTAGCACGCTATACCTCAAGACGTTTGATTTCAAGAGGTTATTTTTGACGGCATCCTTGGCACCGTTTCCCGGCATAAAACCACCGGGAAACGACAGTAAGGATTTATACCCTCAACAACGCCTTAGCCATTTTTTCAGAGAGTTGCTCTTCGACAAATTGCGGTTCATTGGGCGGATAGAGTTCTACTTCATCGATTTCAAAACCATATTCCTTGGCAAGCATGAGTAGTTCCTTCAGTTTCACGCACGCTTTTAATTTTTCTTTAAGAACTTCATCGCTTTTGGCTTTTTCGGAAAATTCTTTTATTACCTTGATTGACATTGATAACTCCGTGATAAGTCTGAATAGCGGATATAATATCCGTATAACCATAAAGCAAAATCACTGCCAACCTTGCAATTCGATAATATTATTTATTAAAAACAATATCTTATGCAAATACAGCATAAGCACTAATAAATTTTACCTACAAATAAAACGGTTATTTTGTCGTAATTGCTACAATCAACCACGTTGTGCTGTTTTTAACAATTTGCGGGATCGTGGAATAGAATCAACTTAAAACTTCACGACAAAGCCTCTTGCAAAATTATCGACTGATGGCATAAAAATTTCGACGTTAACCATTGATTTTGACTTTTAATCGGGTGTACACCAAGGTGGCACGGAAGGCGGTTTTGTTAAGCATGCGATTCAGCCAAGATCAAAACCACCTCCGCTAACCGATGATTAAGCTCGAGTTAAGCCAATCAAGATAAAAATTCCCTCAACTCAGCCACTCGCAATTTCCGCTGAATATATGGACAATTGCACGACTTGAGCTGTTTTTAAACACCTAAACAGGACTTATACAATGAAAAAAAAATTACTAGCAATGGGTATCGGCGTGGGCTTGCTGGCGGGCTGTACCACTAATCCCTATACCGGCCAATCCAGCATCAGCAATCTAGGCAAAGGCACCGGCATAGGCGCCGCGGTCGGCGCAGGCGCCGGTACATTGTTCGGCGGCAACGATCTGAAAAATGCCGGTTTGGGCGCGCTGGCCGGCGCCGCGGTCGGTGCCGGTATCGGTTATTACATGGATCAACAGGAACAGGAAATGCAGCAATCGTTGCAAGGCACCGGCATCCAAGTGCAACGTACCGCCGAAAACACCTTGACCCTGAACATGCCCAGTACCAGTAACGTAACCTTTGCCTTTGCCAAGTCGGACTTAAGTTTCGAAGCACAAAATGCGCTGAATTCGGTTGCCCAAGTGTTGAATAACTACCCTGATTCCACCATCATGGTCACGGGCCATACCGATGACGTGGGTTCCGATGCCGACAACCAAGTGTTATCCGAAGCCCGCGCCACCAGCGTTGCCAACTATTTAGCGCAACGCGGAGTCAATCCCATACGGATTTCCAAACAAGGCATGGGTGAAAGTCAGCCAAAGGCACCCAACACCAACGATACCAATCGTGCCATCAATCGCCGGGTAGAATTGTCTATCATTGCTAACCCCAACGCCGGCGCCAACCAACAACAACCTCAAGGTTATCAGCAGCCGCAAGGATACCAACAACCCCAAGGCTATCAACAGCCGCAGGGATACCAGCAACCCCAAGGCTATCAACAGCCACAAGGATACCAACAACCCCAAGGCTACCAGCAGCCTCAAGGATACCAACAACCTAACTATCAACAAGGTTACCCTCAACAGCAAGGCTATCCGCAGCAACAATATCCACAACAGCAACAACAATACCAGCAGCAGTATCCGCAACAACAACCGTATCAGCAACAAAACTACCCATATAATCGGTAGCCTTAACCAAGATTGGGCATAAGGACATGCCCAATCTCATGTTCGACATCAATCAGGCCTCTCCAGCCCTGACCTCGAATTCGATTTTCCAGCGTTTACCATCGCGATTGGATACGGCTTTCAATTCCAGGGTGCCGACCTCGGTCACGGCCGACGACAAATGCACCGGCACAATTTCTCCGGGACTTCTGCCTTCCTCCGGCAAAGTGATCTCGATTTCGTCCAACTCTTCCAACTCCTCGTCGCTCCAGCTTTCCAGACGCGAGCCAACCTGATCCTCGCGGCGGGTCTTGGAAGCAAAAAACCGAAACCGCACCGGTTCACCGATGATCAAACCAAACTCGTCATTGGGTAACTCCTGTTCGGTGCCCTCTTCCATCCCGAACGGCGCGATGCACAACGCCTCGATTTCCGGCGGCAATCCGGGCACGGCCGGCATGGCGCTTTCCACCCCCACGTAATAAGACGCGGCGGTACCACCCTTGATCCGCACTCCCTTGCCCTTACGCACAAAACCGTAATAAGCCGCACCGCGAGCCACCGCCAAATCAAGATCGGCACCTTGCAACAAGCGGGCGCCGGGCGCCTGTTCGGTTTGCAACCAGGTATTCAAAATCCCCATCAAACGCTCGGACAACGCTTCGGCCTTCAACACCCCGCCGTTGAACAATACGGCGGTCGGATGCAGGAAGCTGGCATGTTCGGCATTGGCTGCGTGGGCAAATTCGCTGGTGGCGTCTTTTTGCCTGGACAGAAAAGCCGCCAGATGCCGGGTAATCCCGGCATCCTGCGCATACGGCAAACCGGCCGATCTGAGACCGCTACGCGGTCTGGCCACCGGTTTTTCACTGACGGGCACTTGAGGCAAGAAGCCCTCGACCAACACCCGGTTCAATTCGTCGCGGGTCAATTCGGTACGCAAGGTACCGCCGATCAATGACGAACCCCGGCTGGCGACGACGATGGGCATACTGCCCAACTCGGCATGATTGAACAATTTTTCCTTGGCTTCGCGGCAAGCATGGGTCAGCGATTGCAACTGCCAGGATTCGAGCTTCTTACCGCTATCCTGTTCCATCTTGGCCTTGACCGTGTAAGCCAGCGCCAAATCCATGTTATCGCCGCCCAGCAGAATGTGGTCACCCACCGCCACCCTGGTCAATTGCAGATTACCGTCCTGTTCGGTCACCGCGATCAACGACAAGTCGGTGGTGCCACCGCCAATGTCGATCACCAAGATCACATCGCCGACTTGGACATGATTGCGCCAGTCGCCCTCGCTATTTTCGATCCAGCTATACAAAGCCGCCTGCGGCTCTTCCAACAGCACGGCCTGCCCCAAGCCCAGGGAGCGCGCCGCTTCCACGGTCAGTTCACGCGCGGCCGGGTCGAACGAGGCCGGTACGGTGATGGTTACATCCTGATGCTCCAGACTATGATCGGGAAACCGATGATTCCAGGCATCGCGTAAATGTTGCAAATAGGCCCTAGTGGCCGAGAAAGGCGAAATCCGCGCCACATCATCCGGCGCATCGGCCGGCAGAATGGCTTGCTTGCAATCGACGCCGGCATGGCACAGCCAGCTCTTGGCGCTGGCCACCAACCTGATCGGGGTCTTGCTGCCCATATTACGGGCAATCTCGCCGACCAGATGCTCCGGCTTGGCCGACCACGGCAACGCGGTAGCGCCTTCCGCGATCTCGGCCGCGTGCGGCAAATAGGTAAACGACGGCAATTGAGCCTGGTCTTCTATCGTTCCGGGTCCGGTCAGTTGCGGAATCGGTAGCACAGTCAACACCACTTGGTCATCGCCGGCCTCAAGATCGACATAGGACAATACACAGTGCGTGGTGCCCAAGTCGATACCGACCGAGTAGCGAACCTCGGTACTCATAATTCCACCTCGGCGGCGGCGATAATTTTGGCGTTATGGCCTTCGGTCAATTTGGGCAGGCGCAAATCGGTAACTTGCCAGCCTTTATGCACCAAGGTACCGGTAAACGGCGCTTCGCCGACGATGTTGCCGGTCAAACGATAGGACGCCGCATCGAAACCCTTGCTTAAGGTCACCCGACTGCCTTCCTGATCCTGACTGACCGGCGCCAGGGTGAAATGCTCATTGATGGCCTTGCCGCAACCTTGATGCACCACCCGTGCCGCCGCGCCGATGTCTGCATCGGAAAACACGCTGACATCTTCCTTGATGAAGTCGATGAAACGGGCCTCTTTTTGCAACAGGCTCAGTAATTGCAGGGCCGCGTCGGGCGTGGCTTCCTTCAAAATCACCGGCTCCGGCGCCGGGGCTTGCACGACTTTTTCAACCTCAACGATTTTCTCGACAATATTCACTTCCGGTTCCGGCCTTTGCACTGGCGCCAATTGGGGCGCGGGTTCCATGCGTTTGCAGCGGCGCATGCCCAGCACAACCGAGATTAAAACGACGATTAGCAGCAGTGCCAACACGGCCACCGTGCCGGCCAGACACACATGCCATAAATCGAATGTGGTCGGACGCAGGCTTAAATCAATGGTATAGGTATTCATGGGTTAGGTTTAAATTCGTTAAGGTTGGCCGGCTTTTTTAGCCGCTTCGACATACATCAGTTCCTGCAATAGATTGCGGGTGACTTGGATTCTGAGTTTTTTCAAATGCCGATCGGCAATCACGCCCGGCACCTCGGCATCGGTATAGACCTTGCGCATGTCCGCCAGCGTGGGTTCGCACAGTTTGATGATCGCATCGGTGGCATTCCGGCTTTCCAGTTTGGAAAATTCCGGTTTTTGCATGGTATCGACCACGCATTTTTTATAAGTGAATTGCGCTTGCTGAATTTTCTGAATGGTTTCTTCGGACAAAGTGGTTTCATTCCACTCATCCTTGGCTGCTTCTTCGGCGAAAGCCAGATTGGCGGCTAACAACAGCACAGCGATTAAAGAATATTTCATTGTATAACTCCATGGGTTGAAGATCGTTTATTCAGGATTTTACGCGATGCGGGCAATAAGGGACAACCAAGCAGGCTGAATAGCCGGGAAACAGCCAATTAGCTTCTCTATCGACGCTAACGGCGGCATGGATGACCGTTATAAAACAGATGAATCCGCTTACCGGGCCACGGCGAACGGCTACCCGGCTTGGGCCAATTCCTTGCTGATCACGGCCGGCAACTGCTTGGGCGATTTAATCCGCAATTGCTTATTGACGTTAAACCGGCCAAACACCACTTCGATATCGCCGGCCGCCACCCCGAACTCTTTCGCCAGGAAACGCACCATGTGATCGGTTGCCTTGCCGCCAACCGGCGCGGCGGTGACACTGACCTTCAGTTGATGGCCCTTCGGTTTGCCGATGGCATCCTGCTTGGCACTGGGCGTACCGAGAATATTCAGCACCAGGACTTCGCCCTCCCAGCCGCAGAACGAATCCATTGCCGTGCCTTTACTCGTCTCTTTGCCGGCGCCCTTGGTTTTCGATTTTTTTACTTTTGCCATACGAAATGGAAACTTAACCTATTGATAATCAATTCGACACCTGATGTTAACGTACCGCCCAACATGGAGGTTCGACCAATGGACCCACCGGCTATCCTCCAAGGCCCGAAAAGTAATCCGGATAACGAGGCTTTTTGCTCGTTGTGGCCTACAAAACTGTCTCGCCATGCCAGCGGGACGCTGGGGGCCGGAAATCCTGCATTAAACGTGGCACATGTATTGCTGATTCTGGATCGGAGCTCGCAAACCATGGAAATTGCCGGTTTTGTCTGTCAGGTTCGATACATTATCAATACAGTGTGTTGGATCAACGACCGATAAATCAGTCACTGGCGAACCATTATCCGAGCCATCCACCCAAAACTAACTAAAGAGAGGTATCTATCATGGCCGAGTTTTACATCGAAACGAATGCCCAGCCCAACGGCGACCATATCGTCCACAACGCAAATTGCTCTCTATTGCCCGCCAAGGACGCAATACGTTATTTAGGCTCTATCGCAAGTTGCGCCAGCGCGGTGAAAAAAGCCGCCGAGTCCTTCAAGCAAGTCAACGGCTGCCCCCAATGCGCAACGACTTGCCATAGCGCCTAAACCGATTGGTTTGTCGCCCCCGTCGGATGGGATGGGGGGACTTACCTCGGGTATGCGCACCGACTAATCCATTCGACACCAGAGCGAATAACAACTTTGTATAAATCACTTCTCCGATGGGCTGCGTGGAAGGAGCTTTAGCCGCAGCTAAAGACCTACACCGGCGACATTCCATCAGCCAAAAAGCCACGTTATTACCGACCAAGCCTTAAACCGCGCGACCACGCTGGAGCATGACAGCCATCATCAACCAGGGATTCCCAGCCTCGCACCAAACAGAAAAGCCGGTAATACCGGCATTTAGGATTGCGAGAAACCATTCGACTAATCAGACGGTAGAATAAGCAATTTTGATAAAGCCCCTCCTCCAATGACGGCATTAAAATATCTGGCCGCTTATCCGGCAAGCATTACCGAGCAAATTGAACGGCTGATTGAGAGCGGAAAACTGGGGCAAATGCTGCTAACAAAATATCCGGCAAGCCATGACATTCGAACCGACAAAGCGCTTTATCTCTATGTCGTCGCCATCAAAAACCAATTTCTTCGCCAATCCGCTCCACTAAGCAAAGTCGTGTACGACGACAAAATCGATCTGCTTCATCAAGCCTTGGGCTTACATTCCTTCGTATCCAGAGTTCAGGGCGGCAACCTGAAAGCCAAAAACGAAATCCGCATCGGCGCGGTATTTAAAACCGCGCCGATTGAATTTTTACGCATGATTGCCGTGCATGAACTGGCGCATTTACGCGAAAAACAGCACAACAAGGCCTTCTACAAACTATGCGAGTACATGGAACCCGATTATCACCAACTGGAATTCGACATGCGGCTTTACCTAACCTACCTTGATCGCGTCGGTTCGCTTTATTAGTCCCTCGAACCGACGATCACAGAATGGCTGGTCGACAGTGAATTCAGGCCTGGAACAAGCCCGCCGGACGGTTAACAGGGTGATTTATTGTAACTACACTCGCTGGCGGCTCTGTTGGTCGCCGCTCACGGACCAGAGCTTCTCCAATTGATAAAACTCGCGTGCCTGGCCGGTCATCACGTGTAATACCACGTCACCCAAATCCAGCAACACCCAATCCGAACCGAGTTCGCCTTCCAACCCCAAGGGCTGCAGGCCGTTTTCCTTGATTTTTTCGACCACATAATCGCACAGGGATTTGGCGTGGCGAGTGGATGTGGCGGTGGCGACAATCATGTAATCGGTAATACTGGTTTTGCCGCGCACATCGAGAATTGTGACCTGATGAGCTTTACGCTCGTCGAGTTCGTTCTCGACCAGTTTTAACAGTTGTTCTGCTTGCATTCAATGTCCTGTGTTGAGGATAGATAAAGTTGATGTTGCCGGATATAAGCAATGACGCGATCCGGCAGTAAAAATTGCGGATCGCGGCCGGCCCTGATCAGGTTTCGGATCTGAGTGGCGGAAATATCCAGCCCGGTCACCGCTTGAAAAAATAGCCGCCCACCGAATTGTTGCCGTAGCTGGCGACGATCTTCGCATAACCGTTGGCATAAAAAAGCCGGCATATCCGGTAGGCCATAAGCCGGCCGAGTCATGACCACCAGATGCGCATAATCGAACAAGCGCTGCCATTGATGCCAACTCTCCAAGCCGGCAAAGGCATCGGCACCGATGAACAGTATCAGCCTGGTGTCAGGATTTTCGGCGCGGAGGGCTTGCAGCGTATCGACCATATAGGATGGCCCGGCCCTATCCAGCTCGCGCCGATCGACCTGTAACCCAGGCGAATCGGCAACGGCCAAATGCAACATGGCTAATCGCATTTCGCCATCCACGTCCGGTTGATCACGGTGCGGAGGCAAACGGCAAGGAATCAGACGCAGTTGATCCAATTCGAACAGTTCCTTGACTTCCAGCGCCGTGCGTAAATGGCCGTAATGCACCGGATTAAAGGTACCACCATAAATTCCGATCATTATTGCCGGATATGCCCGTCACCCAGCACGATGTATTTCAATGACGTTAGACCGTGCAATCCGACCGGACCACGGGCGTGCAATTTATCGGTACTGATACCGATTTCCGCGCCCAGGCCGTACTCGAAACCATCGGCGAAACGGGTCGATGCATTCACCATCACCGAACTGGAATCCACCTCGCGCAGGAATCGCCGCGCCAGCGTGTAGTCCTCGGTGACAATGGCTTCGGTATGCGCCGAGCTGTAGCTGTTGATATGATCGATCGCCTCGTCCATATCGGTAACAATCTTGATGGACAAAATAGGCGCCAAATATTCGCTATGCCAATCTTCCTCGGTCGCGCGCACGGCGTTCTTAACCAACGAACAGGTTTTCAAACAGCCACGCAATTCCACGCCTTTTTCGGCGTATTGTTCGGCCAATCTCGGCAACACCGTGGGAGCGATGGATTCCGCCACCAGTAATGTTTCCATTGCATTGCAAACCCCGTAGCGATGGGTTTTGGCATTCATCGCAATAGCCACCGCCTTGTCGAGGTCAGCCTTGCCGTCGATATAGACATGACAAATACCGTCCAGATGTTTGATCACCGGAATCGTTGCCTCGCTACTGATGCGCTCGATCAGGCTCTTGCCGCCACGCGGCACGATCACGTCAACATAGTCTTTCATCGTAATCAACTCGCCAACAGCCGTCCGGTCGGTAGTTTCCACCACCTGCACCGCCAGTTGCGGCAAACCTGCTTCGGCCAAACCCTTGGCAATACAAGCGGCAATCGCCCGGTTGGAATGAATCGATTCCGATCCGCCGCGCAGAATACAGGCATTACCGGCCTTCAAGCACAGTGCCGCCGCATCGACGGTAACGTTGGGCCGAGATTCGTAAATAATGCCAATCACGCCCAAAGGCACCCGCATCTGCCCGACTTGAATGCCGCTGGGCCGATAGCCGAGATTAGTGATTTCGCCAACCGGATCGGGCAAGGCCGCAACCTGTTTTAGGCCTTCGATCATCGCCTCGATCCGGGCCGGCGTCAGTTCCAAGCGGTCCAGCGATGCCGAATCCATGCCGTTGTCCTTGCCGGCCAGTAAATCCTTGCGATTTTCGATTGCCAAATCGGCGCTACCGGCGCCGATAGCCTCGGCGATTTTCAATAAAGCATTATTTTTCCGGCCGCTGTCGGCTTTGCTGATTTCCCGACCCGCCCGCCTGGCCTGCCGGCCCAACTGCTGCATGTATTGTTTAACGTCCACCTTTAACGACCCAATCAATTGGAAAAGCTAGGCATTATAACAAGCTAACCAAAATTGTATCGGCGTATCGGGCACCTTCCTCCAACCCCGGCGGACCGGCTATTCCCCCACGGGAAGGATTTTAACTTCGAATTCCCTTGATCCATGAGGCGATTCAATTCCAGATGGATTTGCCCTTAGCCAAAAATGAGCTACTGTTATCATTAATGGTTAGTTTTGATCTAGGGTTTGCCCATAGATTGCCATAGGAGAAGTGAAATGGAAGCAAGACGAGTAGTCGTTGATCCGATGACAAGGATCGAAGGGCATTTGCGTTTCGAGACGCGGATGGAAGACGGGATCGTGGTCGACAGCAAATGCTCGGGGGATATGTACCGTGGTATCGAAAAGGCCTTGATAGGCTACGATGCCCGTACCGCGCAACAGATTACCCAACGGGTTTGCGGCGTTTGTCCTTATGCGCACGCCGATGCCGCCGCGCGCGCGCTGGAGTCGGCCATGGGCCTGCAGATCAACGAAAACGGCCG
Source organism: Methylomonas sp. LL1 (assembly GCF_015711015.1). Lineage (NCBI taxonomy): Bacteria > Pseudomonadati > Pseudomonadota > Gammaproteobacteria > Methylococcales > Methylococcaceae > Methylomonas > Methylomonas sp. LL1. The sequence goes on along the minus strand of NZ_CP064653.1, from coordinate 759,578 downwards.
CTTGCTGCGCAACCTGACCGTTGGCGCCTATCATCTGTACGATTATCTGCTTCATTTTTACGCGCTGTGCGCGCTGGACTTTATCGATGTTACCGCCATCACCAGCTACCAAGGGCGGGATGCCGGCATGTTGCAACTCAAAGACTGGATAGGGCAAGAGCTCAATAGCGGCAAGGTGTTTCCGGCATCCCCTTTTCTGCCGCGCTATCAAGCCGCCTACAGCGACGACCGCGAACTGAATCTGACGGTGATCCAAAACTATCTCGGTGCCTTACCGATGATGTCTACCTTGCATAAGATGGTCGCCATATTCGGCGCCAAGGCGCCACATCCGGTCGCCATCGAAGCCGGCGGCGTAACCACGATGCCGACCATAGAGCGTTTGGCGCGCTACCGGCAATGGCTGGGTCAAGCTGGCCAGTTCATCCGCAACAATTTCCAGAACGACGTATTGGGCGTCGCCAAGGCCTTCCCAGGCTATTTCAAGGAAGGACGCGGCTACGGCAATTTGCTCTCTTATCCCTGGCTGATTGATCGCAACGGCAAGGATCACAGCTTCACCGGCGGCGCCACCATCAATGGTCAATACGCGGCGCTGGATATTGGCAAAATCACCGAGGATCACACTTATGCCTACTACACGGCAAAACCCGATAAGACCATCAAACCTCTGCAATTGAATAATCTGCATCCGCTCGGCTACGAAGAATACCTGAGCGAAAAGAAAAAGGAAGGCGGCAAATACACCTGGACGCGGGCGCCGCGCTACGGCAACGAGATCATGGAAGTGGGCCCGGTTGCCCGTGTCGTCAACACCTATTTTGCCAAGAGCAATCCCGCGCTGACCCAGAGGGTCGACAAATACAACAATGCGCTGGGCTTGACTATACACGATTACAACTCGGTGATGGGGCGTCACTTGTCCCGCTTGGTCAGCGCGCTGGTGACCCTGGAAAAACTCGAGGAACAACTCGAACAAGTCGTCCCGGAAGAATCCGGCTTCATCGAGCGCTCCCTGCCACGCAACGCCAGCGGGGTCGGCCTCACCGAAGCCACGCGCGGCGCGCTGGCGCATTGGATAGAAACCGACGATAAAGGCCTGATCAAGAATTATGAAATGATCGTGCCCACCACCTGGAACATGTCGCCACGGGATGCCAGCGGCCGGCCAGGCGCGGTCGAAAAAATGCTGATCGGTACGCGCGTCGCCGATGCCGATAATCCCATGGAACTGGCCCGCATCATCCGCTCCACTGATCCCTGCATGGCTTGTTCCGTGCACTAATCCCCAGGAGGCCATCATGAATCGCCGCGAAGCTCTGAAAACCATCTGGCTGGCCATCGTTGCCGCCGGCGCCAGCAGTTTCCTGTCATTCGAAGACTTGTTGGCCGCCGATGCCAACCCGGACAAGCGCATCAACTTGGTCTGGTTGCACGCCAGTTCGTGCAGCGGATGCTCATGTAGCTTTCTGAACATCGAAGATGTCTCGGTACTCGACATTCTGACCAAGTTCGCCAACCTGATCTTTCACCCCGATTTGTCGCTGGCCACCGGCGATCAGGTTACCGAGATCCTCGACAAAGTCTCGGCTAGCGGCATGCCGTATCTGTTCGTGCTGGAGGGCGGTATTCCGACCGCGATGCCACACGCCTGCCTGATGGCCGATCAGCCGATTACCTATTGGGTGGAAAAACTCGGCAGCAAGGCGATAGCCTCCGTGGGGATAGGAACTTGCGCCGTGTTCGGCGGCGTCACCAACATGAAAGGCATGGAAACCGGCTCTATTCCGCTCGATGCCTTTTATGCGCGCAAGGGCATCACGCAAGCGGTCATCAACCTGCCCAACTGCCCGCTCAAGCCCGAGCACCTGGTTTACACCTTGCTGCATTATGCCTATAAAGGCAGTTTTCCGAGCACCGACAGCAAGGGGCGGCCACTCAAGTTTTTCGATCGCACCGTGCACGAACACTGCATCTTTTACGCCGACTTCCAGGAAAAGCACTATGCGCGCTACATCGGCGACGCGGGCTGTTTGCTTAAACTGGGCTGCCAGGGCCCTTTGACCCGCAACGACTGCCTAATCATCGGTCACAACGGCAATACCAATATCTGCATCCGCGCCGGCCACCCCTGTATTGGCTGTGCAAGCGAACACTTTCCGCGCCGGGTCATGTTTCATATTGCAAGCGACCCTCAGGGTGTCTCGGAGGACTCGTGAAACCGAGCCGGTTTTCGTTTTTTAGCAATATTCGCGTTTTAGTAAGGCGGCAACATGCATTCCGATAGGCGCATCGAGCGTTCTCAATCCATTCTGTTTCGGGCGATGCTTTTCTTGGGGCTTGGCATTGGCGCGGTATTACTGGTGGCGCTGACCCTGCTTTACCAATGGCAGAATTTTGAGCTGCAACATCAGGTGGAACAAAGCGGCGAAGGCATACTCGATACGCTGATAGAAAACAGCAAGGAATCCATCAACAAAGGCCAACGCAACTCCTTCCAGCAAGCACTCGACAACATCACCCAGAATTCGGAAGTCGAAAGCGCGGCACTGTATTCGCGTATTGGGATGATGATTTACAAGTCCGGCGTCGTCACCGTCGGCAAACCCTTTGTCCATGAAGGCGGCCAATTCATCAACCCTAATCTTGGCATCCACGACGCCACGGCCGGACGCTACGAACGGGAGGATTGGAATCTGCGCGACCTCCACGAAACGTCGGCCGCCAAGGCCCATATCAAAAGCAGGGAGGAAGCCGGCCAGCCTTGCAGCACTTGCCACTATCGACTCGACAAGGATATGGCTTTCGATGCCAACGGCCGCGCCACGATGGTTGACGGCACCGGCAATCCGCGTTTCATCCAAAAACTGGTGGCTAACGAAGACTGCGTTCATTGCCACGCCAACTGGAAAAACGGCGAAACGTCGGGCTACCTGGAAGTAGTGCTCAGTAACCGTTTCAGTGCCGAACAACGCCGGGATAATTTGCTGACCATCACCGCTTCGGTGCTCTCGGTTTTGATCCCGGTCGTCATCGTCATGATCATCGTCTTGCGCTTGATGGTATTTAGGCCTCTGGACCGTCTGATCGTCGGTTTCGACGATCTGACGCAGGGCCAAGGCAACCTGTTGGCCAAACTCGACGAGTCCGGCCACGACGAGATGAGCCTGATGTCGCGGCTATTCAACCAGTTCCTGGCCAAAATCCACACCATCGTCACCGAAGTCAAGGCACGCATGCTGGTCGTCGGCCAAGCTTCCAATCAAGTCTCTTCGCAGAGCCGTAGCATGCTGGAAAACAATCAGCGTATCGCCAAACGCATGCAGACCGCCGCCGGTAACGCCGTCGACCTGAAACATTCATCGGCGCAGGTGACGCATAACGTGCAAGACATTCATGGCGCGATGACCGAGGTCATGGGTGAGTTGAGCCGATCCAGCGCGGCCTCGGACAAAAACCAGGAATTAACCCTGCAAGTCGTCGACAAGATCAGCGTTGCCTCGCGGAATATGGGCGAGATCATCGAAAAATCCCACGCCGTCGCCGAACAGTTACGGCACATCGATCAAATCGCCGACCAGACCAATTTGCTGTCGCTGAATGCGACCATCGAAGCGGCGCGCGCCGGCGAGCACGGCCGCGGCTTTGCCGTGGTCGCCGAAGAGGTGCGCAACCTGGCCACCAACACTACCACCTTAACCCAATCGATCAATGACATACTGATCGGTTTCAACCAGGGCATAGCCAACGCCAACCAGACCATGAAGGACACCAATTCCCTGATGCGGGCGGTGGCCGATGCCTCGGGAGCCACGGCGCATCAACTCGATTCAGCGGAGGCTCGTATCGAAAGCGTCTTCCGGCAGATCGAGGAGGTCAAACGCTCCGCCATCGAGCAGGACAGTCTCGCCGACGGCATTGCTTTTAGTGTCGGCGATGCCGCCCAGGACGCGGAACAAGCGGCGAATATTTCCCGCGACCTCAACCTGCTTTCGGAGCGCTTGCTGTCGGCGGTGGAAGACGTCAGGCGCGAGACAGCGAAGTTCCGAACGGAATGATTGCCTCGTCGCTTCCGTCCGCGAACTATCATCGAATTCTCAATGAACCAGCCTTGCCTAACCATTTGTTTCCTTTATCGTCCAGCCAAAAACGGGCAAATTCGTCGTTTTTGACCACCGCATCCAGAAAAGCCGTGGATGCGCTAAAGACTGCGGCGACATGTTTGTAACCCAGCTCGGGATCTCTAACCCGGCGTGCCGCACCCGGTTCGCCGTTCATGCCTCCCGGGCCGCGAGGCCCTCCGGACCGTCCACCACCACCTGACGAGCCACCACCGAATCCGTCCGGCTCGTCCCGACCGAAGCGCCCGCCCATTTCGGAGCCGGCCAATATTCGATGCCCGGCCTCCTTCAACAGGAGCAAATACTTGCCTCCAGCCGGCGCATATTCCCAGACCGCTGTTCTTACCGCCCCCGAGCTGATCGCGTAAGGGTCGTTATCTTCAGTGCCGGTAATGACCAACAACGGCGGATTCAATGCCTGATAACGGCTGCGAACATTGCCCATCGCCAAATTGACCGACGGACTCAATACTAAGCCGGCAATTGGTTTAAGCTCGCCGCTGTCCGGCAGGGCGGTCTCGAAATTTTCGCCCAGTGCCGCCGTCACGGTTTGCGCCCCCAAGTCGTAGCCGGCCAAGACCACCTTGGAAAAATCGACCGAGGCAAACAAGGGCAGGCCCTTCCCGGCCCGCGCCTTTAATTGCCGATAGGCCCAGAATAATTGTTCCATGCGATTTTTTAAATTATCGGGACTAAAATACTCGTGTCCCAGATAATGCATCTCGCTATTGCGGGCGGTACGCGACGGTCGGCGGCGTTTTTCACCGAGCCATCCGCCTCCCCGATCCTCCGGCGGCTCCATGCTGTATGGATCCGCCAGCCCCGGTTCTTCGTCATCCAGTCCATCAGGAGCACCCTCCATCCCCGGAAGATCCTTAAGTGCCCGAGCTATCGTCAATGGCTGCATACTGAATACCGCATAACCCGCCTTGGCCCAGGTTTCCCGCCACAAATGGCCGGCCTTGGCCTCCTCGCCCAAGCCGGGCAAATAGATAATCAACGGATAACGGCCCGGTAGCGTCGGTGCGGTCATCACCACTTCCAACTCGGTTCGGTCATGGTTCCAGATATCGCGACTGCTCTCGATCGCCAGACCGCTAGCCGGAGCATACCCGCCTTTTTCCATCAGCTCGGCCAGTTTTTCCGATTGCTCCTCCGGGTCCGGTGGCGAAAAACGAAAACCAGAACAGGCGGCAAGTAACAGCATAAACAGGGCCATGCAGGCCAATCGAGCAAATGTGCTAGTGAACATGTATTGCGGCTCCGGCAAAATAACGGGCATAAAATCGACAATTTTCAGGATGCCAAACATACAGGTAAAGCGCCGTTAGCAAAACGTAAAATTGGGTAAATAGCGCCAGCAGCAGTCAGGCGGGAAAATTCATTACGATCTACATGAATGTAACTGTAAAACACCGCAATGCCGTAATCAGACAACTCGGCGCCAGCCTTACCGGTCTACGCCGCGCACGGGGTGTTCAACCGTGCCCTACCGTCCCAAAATCACGTACTTATTCTCATATATTCATCGAGCAACCCTTGGATGACGACATGTTCATATATGGTGGCTTCGTTTGCGATCCTTCGGAATAACAATATCCCGAAACTCATTCAAGCCGACCGCATAATGGCGCAGTGCCAATTTAGGCCGGCTTGGGTTCTCGTTCGTAAGCAAGTTACTTTTCCTCCACGCTGGTGATGTAAAGCGCGGGCCATCCCTGGAACCTACGCAATCCTTTAATCAAACGCCATTATTTTTGCGTTTCGCTTTGCTGATCGGCGTTTCTTTGCCCATGGCGTTTTTGCCATTTCTGATGGCGGTTTTTTTGCAAGTCTTCAAACTTTGTCATTTGCTCGGGACTCAATATTGCCTGCATGCGCTGATGGGTTTCCTGACGGATCGCCTCGCGTTTTGCCTGCTGTTCCTCGAATACGGCCTCCAATTGAGTTTTTTGTTCGGCGCTTAAATCCAGCTCCTTGACCAGGCGCTCCACTCTCTCGCCCCGGTGAGTTTCAAAATGGTTTCCACCTTTATCACCCGGAAATGCGGCGACTGTCAAAGGCAGGGCAAGGGCTAGTGCGATGGTTATGATTTTTTTGTTCATGTTAGGTCTCTCATTGATTAAGGATTTTCAAACGGTTTATCTCCGTTCTCGGTATCTACTCTAACCATGAAAATCGCAAACACTTTGGAGCAATTGAGGAAAGATTGTGCAAATTCAATTCGTGCCTGCTTGATAGCGCTCATATCGGTAACCGGCGCCATAGACGGAATGAATCAGTTCCTGGCCGGGCAATAGTTCTTCCAGTTTTTTCCGTAGTTTCTTGATGTGGCTGTCGATGGTCCGATCCGAAACGATACGCTGATCTTGATAAATCAGATCCATTAGTTTGGAGCGGGAAAAGATATGGCCGGGATGCCGGTATAAGGTTTGCAGCAGTTGAAACTCGACCGAGGTCAGTTCGATTTCACGCCCGGCGGCCAGTATCCGGAAACTGTTGGCATCAAGGGTTAAAACATCGGCATGGTAATTTTCGCCTGCTTGAGGCTGCAATCGGCGCAGCACCGCCTTGACGCGAGCCACCATTTCCCTCGGACTGTAGGGTTTGCAAATATAGTCGTCGGCGCCCATTTCCAGGCCAAGCAGACGATCGATTTCCTCAATGCGCGCGGTCACCATAATGATGGGTACACGGCTAAAACGTCGGATCTCAGCGCAAAGGCTCAAGCCGTCGCGGCCGGGCAGCATCAAATCCAGCAAAATCAGATCGGGCGGCCGTTGCTTGACTCGAGGCACGACAGCGTCGCCATTTTCCAAGGTTTCGGTGGAAAAACCGGCATTACGCAAATAATCGGCCGCCAGCTTGGCCAATTTTTCTTCATCTTCGACGATCAAAATGTGCATGAGGTCGTTCATAATCCTGATTAGATCGGTAATTCAATCTCTATGGACAGCCCACCCAGTTCCGAAGCATGGGCTTCGATGCCGCCGTTATGGGCGGCCACTATGTTTCGGCAAATGGCCAAGCCCAGGCCGGCACCGCCGTGATGCCTGCTGCGCGAACTTTCGACCCGATAAAAGCGATCGAATAGTTTATCCCTTTCCTGTTCGGAAACCCCCGGCGCACTGTCGGCCATTTGTATCAACAACCTATCCGCCCTTTTGCCGATGCTGATGTCCAAACGGCCGCCGCTGTCGGTATAGTTGGCGCTATTGTTCAGCAAATTTCGGAACAATTGCGATAACCGATCCGGGTCGGCATAAAGACCGACAGCCCGAGGTAGAGTGTCCGTCAAATTCACGCTGATCCGCTTATTATCGAATTCCTGCCTCAGGGCGGCCACGTCATCTTTTAGGATCATCACCGGATCGACAATAGCCTTGTGATAAGTCAACGCCCCCTGATCGGAAAGAGCCAGTTGATAAAGGTCTTCCGTCAGCCGGTTTAAACGCATCACATCGTTTAACAATGAATCGATGGCTTCGCGGTTCATGGGCCGTATACCGTCCTGCAAAGCTTCCAATTCGCCGCGCAATACGGCCATCGGTGTCCGTAATTCATGTGAAATATCGGCAACCCAACGCCGCCTGGCTTGTTCAGATTGCTCCAGGGCAGCTGCCATTTCGTTAAAATCGCGGGCCAATTGACCCAGTTCGTCGGCGGATTCGACCGGCAGCCGTACATTATAGCGACCCACGGCCAGCTGTTTGGCCGCTACGGCAATGCGCTTGATCGGCCGCCCCAAGATATAAGCCAAAGTCACGGCCAAGCCGGCGGAAAGCGCGATCATTAACAGCGCAATCCAGCCAAAGGCTTTCGCCTGCCGCTCCATGAATCTGAGTTCTCCGAACTGGTTGTCCGGTTTGCCCGGCAATACCCCGAGAAAACCAATGACTTGATCCTGGTATTTTATAGGCTCGAGCTTTAATTGAGATAGCGTATCCGACCGCCCGAAGACAATTGACCTATCCTGGCGCAATAACATGACCCGCAACTCCAAGGGCTTGAAGCGCCTGTTATCGTTCCCGTTCTCTGCTTCGGCGGGGGGCCAGCTATTCGAAGGCTCCGACATGGCCTTTAACATCCACGGCCTCGGATGCCGGTGACGACGACTATCCGATTGCAGAAGCAATTGGATCCATTTTTTCTTGTTTTCGGCCAGCGGCTCCCAACTGCCCGCATCGGCGTAGTATTCGGATAAACTTTCCACCAAATTAGCCACCCGTTCGCTTTGGCGAGACTCGATAAGCTCATTAAAGCCTCGGTCCAGCGACCAACGCATGAAAAGATACATCCCGCCCACAACCAGTAATGTCGTTAACAGAAAGGCTAGGAATAATTTGACTCGAATGGATTTGTACACGGCGCGGCTCGTTAATCGAATGTTTTAGTATTGTTTGCGAATGTGCAAAAAGTATGATGGCGCTTCAACACAAGGTCGACGTGGCGGAAATTGGCGCCTATTTTATTCAATCAAACCGGAATCAACGGTTGTACTGTTATCCGCTACATAGTAAGTTTTCCTTTCAATCCGCCCAAGCGGCGGGAATAAAAAAAATTAATCCTGGAGAATATATGAGTAATCGAATCATCATGCGAACGGGTGAAGCCTTGGTAGCCGGAGGGCCACCGGGTACCGCGGCGGAGCCTGAAGTCATTATCGGCGAACTCGATGGTCCAGTGGGCGTGGCGTTGGCAACACTGACCGGTGACCAGGTTAAAGGCCACAGCCGGGTGTTTGCGCTGTTAAACACCGACATCCAAGTCAGACCGGTGACGCTAATGGTCAGTAAGGTCACGGTTAAAAACAGCCGCTATACCAATATTTTGATGGGTACGGTGCAAGCGGCGATAGCCAACGGCGTACTGGATGCGGTCCGCGCGGGCGATATTCCAAAGGAAAAAGCCAACGATCTGGGGATTATTTGCTCGGTTTGGCTCAATCCCAGTGTCATCAAGGACGACAGCCTGGATCACCGGATTTTGTTTGATATTCATCGTAAAGCCATGGCGCAAGCCATACACAAAGCCATGACCCATGCTCCGGATATAGACTGGCTATTGGAAAACCAGGACAAGATCACTCACAAATATTTTCAAATGGGTTTGGACGGTAAAATCTAACCCCCAAGAGGGTGTAAGAATTTTTGTGTAAACGGCCATTAGGCGGGAAACTGCCGATCCTTAAAGGAGCAAAAATGACCGTATTAAAATCCATCCCAACCGAATTGCTCGATACCTTGCTATCGGGTTATCAAAAACCCGAAGACCTGATTGGTGAAAACGGTCTGTTGAAGCAATTAACCAAGGCGCTGGTGGAACGTGCGTTGGAAGCCGAACTGACCGAACATCTGGGCCACGCCAAGCATGACCCCATCACCAATCCGAGTGGCAATGCCCGTAATGGCAAAAGCCGAAAAAACCTGAAAGGCGACTTCGGCGAATTACCGATTGAGATTCCGCGTGACCGTCATGGCAGCTTCGAGCCGCAAATCGTCGCCAAACATCAAACGCGCTGGATTGGCTTCGACGACAAGATCATTTCGCTGTATGCGCGTGGAATGACGGTCCGAGAAATTCAGAGTCATCTGGAAGAGCTGTATGGCACCGAGGTTTCGCCTTCGTTGATTTCCTCGGTCACCGATGCGGTAGCCGATGAAGTTAAAACCTGGCAATCGCGCCCGCTGGAACCGGTTTATCCCATTGTCTATCTCGACTGCATACACGTCAAAGTGCGCGATACCGGCGCTGTGCGGGTCAAAGCCGTCTATCTGGCGATTGGTATCAATCTGAATGGCGAGAAGGAAGTTCTGGGGTTATGGATCGCCCAAACCGAAGGGGCTAAGTTCTGGTTACAGGTGGTCACCGAACTGAAAAATCGCGGCGTGCAGGACATTTTTATCGCCTGTGTCGATGGGCTGAAAGGGTTTCCCGAAGCCATCGAAACCGTTTATCCGCAAACCGCCGTTCAGCTTTGCATCGTCCATCTGGTGCGTAACAGCCTGAACTATGTCAATTGGAAAATGCGCAAACGGATTGCCGATGACCTCAAGCGGATTTATCAATCGGCTACCGTTGCAGAAGCCGAGCAGCAATTGGCTGAGTTCGAGGCACAATGGAATGGCGATTATCCTTCGATTGCCCAGATATGGCGGCGTAACTGGAGTCGGGTCATCCCGTTTTTCGACTATCCGCCGGAAATACGCCGAATCATCTACACCACCAATGCCATTGAGTCGGTCAATATGAGCCTGAGGAAAATCACCAAAAATCGTGGCTCTTTCCCCAATGACGAGGCATTATCGAAACTGTTTTATCTGGCGCTGATGAATATCAGTAAAAAATGGACCATGCCATTGCATGACTGGAAAGCGGCTTTAAATCGGTTTAGCATTCAGTTCGACGACCGGATGCCAAACCGTTAATTAAACCCGTTTACACAAAATTCAGGACACCTTCACCCCCAAAGGTCCAACGAGTAGGATTTGTTTCTCCCCCTATCCTACTTGTTACTTTCCCGCCCGGCTTGTTGTTCGGAGCGAATGCACGCTCAACACCTCAACACCTCATCGCCCCTATACATTAAATTTTTAATAATTCGGCCACGCAATTATTAGCCTTTTTAGTTTCCCTTTTCCAATTACTCCGCGCCCAATCAGGGCGAGGCTGCTGTCATATTCCTGTCATGTTACCGGATTAGGCTGTGCGGGTTACTCGTGGAAACTTTATTACTGGATCAACATCAATGATTGATGCCGAACGCATATTGCAGGAAACCTACCCCGACTTTAAATTCGGCAAGGATAATAAACTAGCCGTCAAAGCCTTGAAAAAGCTACTACACGAAGACGACTTCAACGACGTGATCGGCAAAAACCAGCATCTGCGCGGCTTTGCCTTTCTGGATAAATTGTTGAGTTACTTCAATTTCAACTATCAGATCAGCAACGACTCCTATGGCAACATTCCCTCCGAAGGCCGATTGCTGATCGTAGCCAATCACCCGATAGGTACCTTGGACGGGTTGGCGCTGGTTAAACTGATTCGTTCGGTGCGGCCGGATGTGCGCATCGTCGCCAATCGTGTGCTGTCACATATGCAACCGCTGCAATCGATATTCCTGCCGGTCGATGTGTTGTCCGACAAGAAAAGCTTGAAAGACAGTTATAAAGCCATGCTGGATGCGCTGGAAAAGGAAGAAGCGGTGATCATGTTTCCGGCCGGCGAAGTCTCGCGTATCACGCCGAAAGGCATACGCGACGGCAAATGGCAAACCGGTTTCATCAAACTGGCAAAAAAAGCCCACTGCCCGATTCTGCCGATTCATATCAAGGCCAAGAATTCGGCCTTTTTTTACAGCATGTCCACTATTTACAAACCGCTGGGGACCATGCTGTTAGTTAAGGAAATGTTCAACAAAAAAAATCAGGAGATCAAATTCAAGGTAGGCGCCCCCATCCCGCATAGCGTGATCGCCGACAGCGTGCAAACCAACAAGCAACTTAGCCAACGCTTTCGCAAACACGTTTTAAACCTGGGTAAAAAGAACAAGGCACCGCTGTTTGAAACCTTCGAAACCGTGCTGCATCCGCTGGATGTCAAAGCGGTTAAGAAGGCCTTGTTTCAGTCTCGCCTGCTGGGCGAAACCCGCGACGGTAAAAAAATTTTCCTGTACCAATTTCAGGATGATTGTCCGGTGATGCGCGAAATTGCCCGCCTGCGGGAATTAACCTTCAGAACCGTGGAGGAAGGTACCGGCCAGGCATTGGATCTGGATAAATTCGACGTATATTACAGCCATATCGTGCTGTGGGATGACCTCGCGCTGGAGATCGTCGGCGCTTACCGGATCGGCGAAGGACCGAAAATCATGGCCAGCCATGGCGTAGAGGGCTTTTACAGCAGCACCTTGTTCGATTTACACGGCGAATTTGCCGATTATTTGCCTTATAGCATCGAATTAGGCCGCAGCTTCGTTCAGCCTCGTTACTGGGGGCAACATAGCCTGGAATATCTTTGGTACGGCATCGGCGCTTATCTGCGCGAACAACCGGACATCAAGTACTTATTCGGCCCGGTCAGTATCAGTAATGCCTATCCACAACTCGCCAAGGAACTGATCATCGGTTTTTATAAACAGCAATTCGGCTCCGACCTTCCCCGCGCCAATGCCAAGACACCGTTTGTGATTTCCGAGCAATGCCGGCAATTTGCCGCACATGAATTTAATGGCGATTATTCGACCAGCTTTAAAATTCTGAATAGTGAGTTGAAAAAACTCGGCGTTAAAGTCCCCACGCTGTACAAACAATATGTAGAACTCTGCGTGGATAAAGGCTGCCATTTCATCGACTTCAATATCGATCCCGATTTCAATAACTGCATCGACAGCCTGATCATGGTCGAAATCGACAAAATCGCCCCGAAAAAACGCCTGCGCTATATCGAAAGCGCGTTAACAGACCATTAATACCGATATGCTGAACCAAGCATTTACCGAGCTGGAGCAACTGGAAACAGTGATCCAGCAGCTCGGTGATCGAGCGAGGGTGGAGACAGTCGGCTTGATTCCATTTAAGGCCCGTGAATTTCCGATTTACAGCATCGTGATGGGTTCCATGCGTAGCGATGTGCCGGTCCTGGCATTTTTCGGCGGCGTGCATGGCTTGGAGAAAATCGGCTCGGAAGTGATTTTGTCTTACCTGCAAACCATCATTCAATTGTTGGACTGGGATGAAGAGTTTGCCCAGCGTCTTGAACGCTCCCGGTTGGTGTTTATGCCGATTGTCAATCCGGTTGGAGTTTTCCGCGGCACTCGCTGTAACGCTAACGGCGTCGACTTGATGCGCAATGCGCCGATCGAGGGCTCGGGCAACACCAAACTATATAGTGGCCATCGCCTAAGCCCTAGGTTACCCTGGTATCGCGGTGACGGCTCCCAAATGGAGGCCGAAGCCCAAGCCTTATGCCAAGTGGTGCAACGCCATGTAACCAACGCGCCGCTATCGATCGCATTGGATTTACATTCAGGCTTTGGTATTCACGACCGCTTATGGTTTCCCTATGCGTCCCGCAAACAACCGTTTCCCGACATCGCCGAAGCCCATGCATTGAAAAGCCTGTTTGACCGTTGCTATCCGAATCATTTTTATAAAATCGAACCCATGAGCCAGGAATATGTGATCAACGGCGATTTGTGGGATTATCTGTACGATAGTTTTAGTCAATCCGATAACCGGCAAGGCCTGTTTCTGCCGTTGACACTGGAAATGGGCTCCTGGCTCTGGCTGCGTAAAAGTCCCTTGCATTTGTTCCAACGCCACGGTTTATTCCATCCATTGTTACCGCATCGGCAGCAACGGATTTTGCGGCGGCATTTCACCCTGTTTGATTTTTTGTATCGAAGTCTGCTGTATCCGGCAAAATGGTCGCGATTGGATTCCGGGCAACTCAATATGAACAGGCAGCAGGCCTTGGCACTTTGGTATGCATAACGATATCGGGCAAAACTGGCTGTTATTACGAGGCCTATCTCGCGAAGCGGCGCATTGGGGAGCATTTTTACCCTTGTTGCAATCACGCTTTCCAAGCGCTCGCATCACTACCCTGGACTTACCGGGTACCGGCCGGCTTTATCGGCAAACCTGCCCATGCCGGATGGATGAAATCACCGAATCCGTGCGCAAACAGGCTCTGGAACAAGGTTTACTGAGTCGACCCTTGACCGTAGTGGGTTTGTCGCTGGGTGGTATGCTGACATGGGAATGGATGCTGCGGCATCCCGACGATATTTGCGGCGCGGCGTTGATTAACACCAGTCTAGCCAGCCTAAGTCCGTTTTATCGGCGCATGCGTTGGCAGAGTTACCCCGATTTCTTCAAAATCATGCTGTTGCCGAATCTGTATCGACGAGAATTAGCCATCCTCGAATGGGTGGCCAATCGCCGAGATTGGGATCGAGAAATTGCGTTGAAATGGGAAAAAATACAGCGGGCTCGGCCTGTCAGTTTACGCAACAGTCTAAGACAAATAACGGCCGCAGCCCATTATCGTCCGGGTGATGAAAAACCCGAGCCACCCATTTTACTATTGAACGGCCGGGGCGACCGCTTGGTCGCCCCGGCCTGTTCTAGCGCCCTACAACAAAAATGGCAGCTGCAACTGGAGACTCATCCCTGGGCCGGTCACGATCTGACACTAGACGACGGCGCATGGGTTGCGGATCGTCTGGAAGCTTGGATCAAACAACTTCGCGACGATGCGCGGACTATTTAATCTCAAACTCGGACTTATCGCGCCCGGCGGCCAATAATTCTTGCATCCATTTTGGCGCAAGGCCACGACCTGTCCAGGTTTGCGTCGCATCCGCCGGATTGCGGTATCTGGCGGCCACTTTACCGGCTTTTCTTTCGGCTTTTTTATCGCCGTCATGAATATCCACCGTCACGCCAATCGACGCAGCCAAATCTTTTATTTGCGCAATCACTTCCTTACGTTTGCTAGATTGCCTTTCTTTCAAGGCCTTCCCTGCATTCTCAATAAGGGCCTGTATTTCAGTCTCAGAGAGATTGTTAAAATCAGTCATATTTTCCTCGTAAATCAAAAAAAGCGGATTAATTATAACATTCAATCAAAATAATAATAAACAACTATTAAGGATTCACTGAAAAATTAACCTCGCTAAACAACTTGCCCTTTTTATCGATTAACACCACCTGCCAATCACCACTATCTTTAGCCGTTAGTTTCCTGCTGGATATAAGCTTGGATTTGTTGGCTTTAATATCTAATTGTTTTTTATAAACCGCTTGGCCATTCTTAAACCAATGATGGAATAAAACCTTATCCTTCATGTTTTTAATTTCACTAAAATAAAACAATTCAAGAGTTTGATTCGGTTCGATAGTCACCGGCGATTTAATCGGTTCACCTGGCTCATTGTTTTTTATCACGCTATTAATAGAAGCCCTAACAACCCGCTTATCCAGAATAATAGCGGGCGGACGACTTCCTTGCGTGGCTTGAGTATCCTGCCCGCCAGGAAGCGGTTTTATTGCGGACCTATCGGCAGCCACCGATTGCGGAAGTGCCTCGGCGAGATTAGGTGAAACTTCCGGCACCGACTGATTTTGCCGGCTAGTCTCACCGACGGAAAACCAGGAAAAAATCAGTATTATTAATAGCAGCAGAATAACAGCCGCCACCAATATCCGCTTCGTATGCCAGACAGTCACCATTTTGGGATCGATGAGCTCCTTTCTATGTTTATCCTTGTCGTAATTTATCTTAATAACCACTCTATTTTCCGCCATACCGGTTCTCTTTAATCCGACTAAAATTGCGCCTGTTCCGCCGACTGCCGGAACGCGCGTTTTTGCTGCATTTTTCCCTTGGTAATATACCATTTTAGCTCTACCATAATGCTCCTGACTTGCTGAAACTGGGATGTCGCATGAGCAACCTGCTTAAACTGTTTGAAGAATCCTCGGCATTGTATGGCGGCAATGCCAACTACATCGAATACCTCTACGAGCAGTACCTGAGCAATCCTGAATCGGTCAGCGAGAATTGGCGACAGCGCTTTGACGACATACACTGCGGTTCAACCGATGACACCCCACATAGCGTGATCGTTGAGCGCTTCGAAAAACTGGCCATCTCCGAACCGGGCAAGCTGGCCAAAATGCAAGGCTTCACCGAACAAAGCGTCAAAAAGCAATCGGCCGTTGCCCGCCTGATCAATCATTACCGGGTCAAGGGCCACCAGATTGCCGCCAACAATCCATTGGGCAATCCCAACACCATGCCGGCCGACCTGGAGCCGATCTACTACGGCCTAACCCAAGCCGACATGAACACCCTGTTCGATACCGGCGGATTGTGCGGCATCGACAGACTACCCTTGCACGCCATCATCCAAACCCTGCGGGAGATTTATTGCGGCAGCATCGGTAGCGAGTTCATGCATATCGTGGATGCCGAACCCAAAAACTGGATCAGAAAAAAACTGGAAGGCGCCAAACCGGACTATGCCAGCCATCCGGAAAAGCGCATTGGCCTGTTAAAACTGTTGACGGCCGCCGAAGGCCTGGAAAAATACCTGCATCGCAAATACGTCGGCCAAAAACGCTTTTCGCTGGAAGGCGGCGAATCGCTGATCCCCATCCTGGACGAACTAATTCAGCGGGCGGGGGAAAACAAGGTTCGTGAAATGGTGCTCGGCATGGCTCATCGCGGCCGCTTGAACGTGCTGGTCAATGTGCTCGGCAAGAGTCCGGCCGTGTTATTCGGCGAGTTCGAAGGCACGCACACTTCATCGCCAGGCGTGCTGACGGGCGACGTCAAATACCACATGGGTTTTTCCTCCAATATCGCCACGCCAGGCGGACCGATTCATTTGACCCTGGCATTCAATCCCTCGCACCTTGAAATCATCAATCCGGTGGTGGAAGGCTCGGTCAAGGCCAGACAGGACAGACATGGGATTGACGGCATTGATGCGATCGTTCCGGTACTGATACACGGCGACGCCTCGTTCGCCGGCCAGGGCATCGTGATGGAAACCCTGAACATGTCGGAAACCCGCGCCTTCAATACCGGCGGCACGGTGCACATCGTCATCAACAACCAGATCGGTTTCACCACCAGCAATCCGTTCGATGCCCGCTCCACGCTGTATTGCACGGATGTCGCCAACATGATTCAGGCACCGGTGTTTCATGTCAACGGCGACGACCCCGAGGCGGTGGCCTTCATCACCCAGTTGGCACTGGATTACCGGATGACCTTTCATAAGGATGTGGTAATCGACTTGATTTGCTATCGTCGACTGGGCCACAACGAAGCCGACGAGCCGGCCGCCACCCAGCCCATGATGTACCAAAAAATACGTAATCTTCCCCCCACCCGTCAATTGTATGCCCAGCTACTGATCAAGGAAGGCGTACTGACCGATGAAGCCGTCGATGCAATCGAAGACGAGTATTATCAAAAATTGAGCGAGGGCCAAGTGGTTTCACGGCCTATCGTGGAAAACCATAGCTATTCCTATTCGGCGCGCTGGGAGAAATACCAGAATCGAGAATGGGATCAACCGGCCGACACCTCCGTGCCATTGGACCGCATCCAGTTTTGTAATCAACGCCTGCAGGATCTTCCGAAAGGCTTCGAACTGCATCCGAGGGTCGCTAAAGTCATGGAAGACCGCAACAAAATGGCCCATGGCGAACTCGCGATGGACTGGGGCTTTGCCGAAAATATGGCTTATGCCACATTGCTGATCGAGGGCTATAACGTCAGGTTGACCGGTCAAGACATCGGCCGCGGCACCTTTTCGCATCGCCATGCCATCCTGCTGAATCAACTAACCGGCGACAACCATATTCCGCTCAAATTTTTAACCGAAAACCAAGGCCGGGCCCAAATTTTCAATTCCCTGTTGTCGGAAGCCGGCGTACTCGGCTTCGAATACGGTTACAGTTCCACCGTGCCGGACAAGTTGGTGATCTGGGAGGCGCAATTCGGCGACTTCGCCAACGGCGCGCAAGTGGTGATTGATCAATTCATCAGCTCCGGAGAGACCAAGTGGGGCAAACTCAGCGGCCTGGTAATGCTGTTACCGCACGGATTCGAAGGCCAAGGCCCGGAACATTCTTCGGCTAGATTAGAGCGCTATCTGCAATTGTGCGCGGACCAAAACATCCAGGTCTGCTACCCGACGACACCGGCCCAAATATTTCACCTGTTGCGTAGGCAACTGGTGCGCGAATATCGCAAACCCCTGATTGTGATGAGCCCCAAAAGCCTGCTCAGACATAAGCTGGCGGTCTCCAGCCTGAAGGAATTAACCGATGGCGTGTTTTTACCGGTAATCGGCGAAATCGACGATATCGATCCCTTTCATGTCACTCGCTTGATCCTGTGTAGCGGCAAGGTATATTACGACTTGCTGGAAGCGCGCCGCGAAGACGATTTGAAGCACGTCGCCATTGTCCGCATCGAACAGCTTTATCCGTTTCCGAATGAGTATTTTAAAAACGAACTGGATAAATATCCCAATGTGGAACTGGTGGTCTGGTGCCAGGAAGAACCGAAAAACCAGGGGGCTTGGTATCAAAGCAAGCACCATTTTTATGAGATCATCGATGAAAATATACCGGTGATTTATGCCGGACGGGTACCGTCGGCGGCACCGGCGGTAGGCAATTATAAAACCCATTTGAACGAACAGAAAACCGTAGTCCACACCGCCCTATATGGCAGCAGAGAAGGAAAAAAGCATGAGTTTTGACATTCTGGTCCCCAGCCTACCCGAATCGGTGTCCGATGCCACGCTGGTGGCTTGGCACAAGCAACCCGGCGATTGGGTTGACGCGGGCGACAATCTGGCCGACCTTGAAACCGATAAAGTAATATTGGAAGTTCCCGCCCCCAATAACGGTATATTGAAACAAATCGTCAAAGCCCCCGGTGACATCGTACTGCCCGGCGAACTGCTGGCAACCCTGGATATCCAGGCCTCGAAACAAACTCAAGCTAAACCGGCGGTCAAGGACGAAGCGCCGCTCAGCCCATCGGTACGCAAACTGGTGGCGGAAAACGAGCTCAATCCTACCGTTATCAGCGGTTCGGGCAAGCATGGCCGGATCTTGAAAACCGATGTACTGGATTATTTGAACGAACAGCAGGTCGCTCCCGAAGAACCTACCCCCGCCGCCGAAACCAGCCATGCGCCGTTATCGGCAACCGCCGTGGCCAGTTTGCGTCCCGAGCAACGGGTACCGATGACCCGGTTACGGGCCAAGGTAGCCGAGCGCCTGTTGCAAGCCCAGCAAAACGCCGCCATGCTGACCACTTTTAACGAAGTCAACCTGAAATCGGTAATCGACTTGCGCAATCAGTACAAGGAGCGCTTCGAAGCCAAACACAACGTCAAGCTGGGTTTCATGTCTTTTTTCGTCAAGGCCTCCATCGAAGCCTTGAAGCGCTTCCCCGCCATCAATGCCTCCATCGACGGCAACGACATTATCTATCACGGCTATTACGACATCGGTATCGCGGTCACCACGCCGCGCGGACTGATCGTGCCGATTTTGCGCGATGCCGACCAACTGGACTTTGCCGGCATCGAAAAAGGCATCCACGACTTCGGCAGCAAAGCCCGCAACGGTTCGATCAGCGTCGAGGATTTGAGCGGCGGCACCTTTACCATTACCAACGGCGGCATCTTCGGCTCCATGCTGTCCACGCCGATTCTGAATCCACCGCAATGCGCAATCTTGGGCATGCATGCCATCAAGGACAGACCGGTAGTGGAAAACGGCGAGATCGTGATCCGGCCCATCATGTATCTAGCCTTGTCCTATGACCATCGACTGGTCGACGGCAAGGAAGCGGTGCAGTTTCTTGGCATCATCAAGGAATCCCTGGAATCACCGGCCCATTTGCTGCTGAATATCTAAACCTCATCCACGCGCGCCCAGTGCGAACCGGCGCGCCTTGCATTGTTCAATCGACATCATGCTGTACACCACCATCCCGGTCACACCCTATCAACAAAACTGCACGCTGCTGGTCTGCGAACAAACCCAAAAGGCCGCGTTGGTCGACCCCGGCGGCGATCTGGATCTGCTGCTGGCCGAAGTCAAACAACAACAGGTTGCGTTGGAATCGATTTTACTGACTCACGGCCACATGGACCATGTCGGCGGTGTCGCCGAACTGTCGAAACTACTGAATTTACCAATTATCGGTCCGCAACGGGAAGATGATTTCTGGATTCAGGCCCTAGCCGAGCAATGCAAGATGTTCGGCTTCCCGAAGTGCGAACCTTTTAAACCCACGCGTTGGCTAAACGACGGTGACAAGGTGCTTGTCGGCGACTCGGAATTGCAAGTGATACATTGCCCGGGCCACACCCCCGGCCATGTAGTGTTTTATAGCGCCAGCGACAGCCTGGCTCTGGTCGGCGACGTGCTGTTTAAAGGCTCGATCGGCCGCACCGATTTTCCGCGCGGCGATTATCAAACCCTGATCGACTCTATCCGGCTAAAACTGTGGCCGCTGGGCGGCGAGATTGCCTTCATCCCCGGCCATGGCCCGATGTCGACCTTTGCCGAAGAAATGCGCAACAATCCATTCGTGGCGGTGCGTTAAGCGTCTACCGACAACCCGCCATCGTTTTCAAACGCCGAGCAACGCCCTCCCCAACACGCCGTGCTTGTCAATCGTAGCCGGCGTTTCGGTTGAACAGTGTTCGATGATTGCCAGCAATTGCCGGCGCAACACGTCATTACGCTTGCGCTCGGTATCCAAGGCCTGTTGAATTTGCGCCAAAACAGTCGCCAAACCTTGCCGAAAGCCCTTGCGCGCGCCCTTGTAAGCGGCTTTCCGCAACGACGGCTGAATTTTTTGATGTAGAAAATACGGGATTAGCCAGCTAAGTCCAATTAATAACACGCTGTGAATCGCAAAATTAGCCCCCAAATAAGCCGGAGCGGTTTCATCGGCGGCGCTGTGATAATAACCGTTAAACACCTGATAACCAACCACGCCCATGGCGACTAACGGCAACAGGGTTTCGCAAACGGCGGTGAATCGAATCAGAAAGCGCTGCATGGCATTGCCGGGTTTCACCAAGGCTTGGCGGCCGGCCAGTTCAACCCGGGCCGTCAGATTTTCGCCGGCATGCTCACGTACGCCATGCAACGCGGTTTTCAAGGGTTTGCTGGGCAGGCCGGATTGTGCCGCTTGCAATATCAGCTGATCCAGCAGGTCGTTCAAGCGATTCTGAGCCCAATCGTCCCATAGCTGGATCTCGGTTTTTTGTCCCAGGTTGTCCGCCCAAGCCTGCGAAAGCTGCTGCAAAGGCCAAGACAGACCTTCAAATAATTGCGATTCTGCTTGCCGCCAGAGCGTTTCCAAGTCCTGCTGACATTGCGCATGGGCTTGATCGGGAAAATCGTTCAGCAATTGCCCCAACACCTGCATTAATTGTTGCTTACGCAACTGGCCGCCGCGCAGTACAAGCTCGGCCATGTTATGTCGGCCGGAAAGCTCCTGTAACTGATGTAATAATTCGGCGAATTCATCGCCGTCGGGCTCGGCGCAACTGGTTCGAAATATCAGCGGATCGGTGAAACCGGCCTTATGTAGCTGCCGCCTAAAATCGTCGAATTGGACCGATTGCCCCCTGTCCCACTGGTTCATCACAAACAACCAAGCGTGTTTGACGCCCTCCGCCAGTAACAACTGCCAGGCTTTATTGTCGCGATAGCGTTCAGGGCTGACCACGTACAGCAGCACGTCGATATGCGGCAACCATTCCAATACCAGTCTTTTATTAGCCAGTTCCACGCTATCGAAATCCGGCATGTCGATCCAGACGATATTACTGTTGCCGGCATCGTCGTGTTGATTGATTTTGATACTATCCAGCGGCAAACCGGCGGGCAATTGTTGCGGAGATAAGGCTCGATAATGGTACAAGGTGACTTCGCGCGAGGTGGGCCGTTCCACGCCGACTCTGGCTATGGCTTGGCCGGCGAGCCGATTTAACAACGAGCTTTTGCCGACTCCGGTCCCGCCCATGAAGGCCACGATCAATGGTCTGACACCCTCATGGCCGGCACCGCCAAACAATTGCGCGGGAGAACGCAGGTCCATGGCCAATAATTCCCGGGCCCGCTCGGCACTCAGACGGCCTTCCGAGAGGGCTGTTTCGGCCCAGTTTTGAGCTTGGGCCAGGATGTCAGAGTAATCGTAAACCATGTTTTTTCTCTTTCAGCGCTTGTTCCGCAAGCAGGCATTGTTCTTGGGTGATATTGAACCGCGTTGGCGAATGGCTTTGCCCAGGCAATCGATAAAGCCGGTCGCGTAAACAGTTCTCGAATAGGGCGGTATTAACCGTCTGCAATTGGTGTTGTTTCAGTTCGGCCTCGACCTTGTGCATATAACCGCCGATAGCGCTTTCCGCCAGTAATGAGGTGACGGTTAACATGATGGGCGTAATGATCAGATCGTGAACACCGATACCGCCGGCCTGGATCGCCAACAGCAACGCCCCGGCGTCTGTTGAAAGCCGGGTTGCGCGCAGACTGTTCAACACCAAGGGCTGCTCTTGTAACTTGTAATACAGGCGGTGGGCGGCGGCGTCGACATCCTGCTTGAAGCCCTGGTGATAAGCCAGAACGCCTTGTTGATAGCTTTGCAGCAGTTCCGGCTTTTTTTGTCTCAGTAAAGACGCACTCTCGCGCCACCAGCTACCGTAAAGCGCTTCCGATTCGGTAATCTCCAATAATTTGTCGGCCAGCTGTATCATCAGATGGTCGCCGATCTGATTCAAGACGCCGACTTCCTGGGCCGGACTGGGGTTGAAGCCAGCCTGCCCCAATGCCATTAGTTTACGTATCGGCCAAGTCATCACCCGCCGGGTTTTACCGAGCGCCTTGGCCAGCCCAGGAATCTCCAGTAAGTTTAGTAACTTCAGCAATGCATCCTGAAAGGTATGGTAATGGTGCGGATGATCGAGAAAATCGCGCCGATAGGCGGTCAGCGCCCGAGCCATGCATTGGTCGACCAAAGTTTCCCAATGGTGCTGGTTCCGATGCTCGGCAAATACCGGTTCCAGCCACTGCGGCCAGTAATGGTTGAGCAACTGTTGCTGGTAGGCCGGCTGTTTCTTATGTTCGACCTGTTTCAATAGACTGGCAATAATCCGAGTATCGGCAACCGGCCAACTTGGCAAGGCCGACTGTTTGTGAAACAGCATCGATACGACCGGTGGCATCGGCTCGTTCCGGCTTTGTTGCCATTTCTGGCGCAGGGATTCCAGCACCAGCGTCTCGCTGCCTTCCGCCAGCTTATTCAGACAAATCAGAGTCGGCTGCCCGAAAGCCGCTATGGTTTGCATCACGTCCCACACCGACTGGTCGGCGTATTTTTCCTTGCTGACCACCAGCACAATCAGGTCGGCCAAGGCCATGGTTCTAATCACGCCCTCGCGATAATCGGCGGCATCGATCGAATCGAAGTCCGGCGTATCCCACACCACGCATTCGGGCAACAAGGAAGAAGCCGATAGACTGGGGCCGAGGGCGTAACAATCGAAGCGGCTCCGACTGAGCGCGGCCCGATCCAAACATTGGAAACGGCCAAAATAATGCTGCAATCCATCGCAATCATCGACCGATACCTGGTGGCAAAACCCCTGCGAATGCACGGTATAACCGGCCAACGGGCTAACACCGGCCAGATCGCTGTTCAACAACAGATTCACAATCGAACTCTTACCGGCCTGGGTAGGGCCAATCACCGCAATTTGCAACGGAAAACCCGGCTTATCGGCAATCAGTAGCCCCTTGCGTATGAATGCCTCGCCATAAAGCAGTTGCTCCATGCGCGTTTGATATTCAAAATACTGGGGATCTCTTTTATCCAGTTGCGTAAGTACGGACTGGTAACGCGATTTGAGTAGTTGGATAAATTCCAGCATGATAAATAGGCTTGAGTTTATAATTACCAAGCAAATTAGTTTGTTTAATGGCCCGGCTCTCGAACATTATAAATATAAAAGCCGGGTTTGTTCATTTAGCCGCTGGGGAGCTGTGTATTATGAAAAAAGCAACAACTGTCTTAGTCTTTCTTGCCTGTGCAGTATTGGTAGGGTGCAATAAAAGCCACCAAATTAACGGTAGCAGCCTTAAAACCGTCAACCGCTCGGTTAATGCAATCAAGGAAAAACTGCCGCTCGATCAACGCATCGAATTCGAAGTGTCTTTTTGGACGCTACGCGACGAGATCAGAAACAACAATGACTTCCTGGATGCCATTGACGGTAAAACACCGGAACAGCTGATCGAAAGAGGCAAGGAGTTATTCTTGAAACGCAAGGCCAGCGGTAACAAGGAGTATGAACAATACAGCAATTGGGAGCAGATGATCGCTCAGTATACTCAAGAGCGGATCGACCAAAACCGCAAGAAAAATCCGGATGCCCGCGACAAATCCAACCCCCACCGCGTCGACTACAAAATGCAATCCATGTAAGCTATCGACGCAACACCGGCGCCGGCAGTTGTTTCTGTTCAACCAGAACCGAAACAAACTGGCTGGCTTCGGTGATGGTTTTTTCCATCACCTCGATCAAGCGGGAAATATCCACGCCCATCTCGATAAACTCATGCCGCAATGCCGCGATGGCATGCGCATTCAGATTATGCTTTAAAAACAATACCTGATCTTGAAAAGCCGCCAGTACCGGATGCATGCGCGACTCGGCTATTTGCAGGGCTTTTAACAAGCGCCCGTATTGTTGGCGGGATTTTTTCAGCTGTTGCTGACTCCTGGCCCGCAGCGAACGGCTGCTATAAAGCTCCAATTCGGCTTCCCACTCGTTAAACAAGGCTTCACTGACTTCTTCGATGGCTTTGATACGCTGAGCCACCTGATCGGCCTTGCCGCGGCAGGCATCATAACGTCTCTTCAATTGTTGATAGCGCACATCCAACGGACTATCGTCCTGCTTGGCAATCGATTTGAATTTTTCCAACGCATCGACAAACTGATCCCGGCTATCCTTTAGGCTCTCGCAGGCTTGGTCGACCTTGACCACCACGATGTCGCGCTTGTGATGACCCAGCAAGGATTCCCGGCTTTGATAATAGGACTGGCGTAGACGCTTGTTCAGGAGCGCTTTTATAAACTTAATCATGCGGCGGATAGAAAACGGTCTTTGTTGATAACGAGAATATTGAAACGGGCGTGCGCGGCAAATTCGACAAAGCCCTTATCCAGAATGCCTTGAGCTTGCAATTCGGCCCATGTGGAATTTTCGGCAACGGCGGCCGACTTTACCAGAATCAACCGGTCCGCCTCCACTTGATCGGCCAACCAGGCCGCCAAACTATCCGAGGTAATGTCCCAACTGGCGGCGATACCGGCGCGTTCCAGATCAGGCAAACTCGGCGACCAGATGCCGGTGTTTTCCAAACAGGCAGACTTAGCTACGCTATCGAATAACCCAAATTGCGGTTTCAGACTATTGAACAACAACGCCATCTGCCGCATGGCCAAAATAGCCATCCGATGCGCGGCCAGATCGTCGAAACCCCAACGTTTTTGCGCAATCCGCACCTGCTCGGCAAACACCCCGCCGCCGGGTACGATTAGAATTTTGCCGGGATAACGCTCAACCGCATCCAGGCAGGCCGGTAGAACCGAAGCTTCAAGCAAGCTGCCGCCCAGTTTGATGACCGTGATCACCGCCGAAACAGTTCCAGCAGCTGCAATAAGGCGGCCGCCTTGTCGAAACACTCTTGGTATTCTTCATCCTCGACCGAATCGTTGACGATGCCGCCGCCGACCCAGAAGCGGATGCTGCCGTGGTTATGCACCAGGGTGCGGATCGCAATATTGGTATCCATATGGCCGTCAAAACCGATATAACCGATGGCGCCGCAATAAATCCCGCGCCGATGCGGTTCCAGTTCCTCGATGATTTCCATCGCCCGAATCTTAGGGGCGCCGGTAATCGATCCACCCGGAAAACAACTGCGCAACAAATCCAGCGCATGTTGACCTTCCGCCAATTCGCCGGTGACGGTGCTGACCAGATGATGTACGGTGGCATAACTTTCGACCGCAAATAGCGTCGGCACTTGCACCGAACCCTCCCGGCAGCTTTTGCCGATGTCGTTTCTGAGCAAATCGACGATCATCACATTTTCCGCCCTATCCTTTTCACTGGCGGCCAAGGCGGCAATTTGTTTTTGGTCTTCGCTGGCCAAGGCCTTGCGCGGACGTGTGCCCTTGATGGGTTTGGTTTCCACCTTGCCGTCTATCACTTTTAAGAAACGTTCCGGCGAGGAACTCAATACCTGCACATCGGGCAAATTCAGGTAAGCACTGAATGGCGCGGCATTGATTTTTCGTAGGGTTTGATAAGCAAACCAGGGATTTCCGCTACAAGGGCTGGAAAAACGCTGGGTCAGGTTGACCTGGTAGCAATCGCCTTCCTTCAGGTAATGTTTGATTTTGGCAAAAGCCCGGCCATAGGCTTGCCGGCTCATATTCGATTGCGGCGCCCGCGCAACCCCGAAGTCATCGATCCGATGCCGCTCCGGCACCCGGCTGAATTGCGCGGATAAGTGTTTTATCTGTTCCTCGGCAAGGCCGTAACCGACCAGCCAACTTTGGCGTTGTTGATGATCGACCACCAGCGCCCAGCGATAAATACCGACAGCCATATCCGGCAGTTGTTCGGCATCTTCGGCCAGCACCGGCAATTTTTCAATGCGCCGGGCCAAATCATAGGCAAAATAACCGATGGCGCCGCCGTTGAACGGCAAGTCATCAATGGCCGGCAATACGGCACCCAACTTTAGTTTAAGCAATTCAAACGGATCGGCCCGGCTGGTTGTTTGACCCGACCGTTCACTGATCACGGTGACTGGCCCGTGGGTTTGCAGCGTACAAACTGGATCATAGGCCAAGATGTCGAAACGGCCTTGCTGGCTGACCGGGAAAGCACTATCCAGAAAAACAGCCCAGGGCTGGTCGGCACAGGCGGCAAATAATAACGAGCTGTCCTCGAAATAAGGCAGCAATTGTTTGGTGACTTTAGCTAAAGACATTCAGTGGTGTGATTAGACGACTCGGCATGGCCGAAAGCATGCGTGGCAATGGCCCGATTTTATACCAGCCGCCGGCATTAACCAAACTCGCCGGCAAGATAAGCCACGGCAACCGCCGGCGCGCAATCGGCGGCATCCAAAGTATCCAGCGCCGGCAATCGATCGAATAGCCGATTGAAATCCAGATAATCGAGTTCCAATTCGGCGGCGATTTCCCTTACCAAAAAACGCCCGACACCGGCACCGACCAATCCTATCCGATCCGGTTGCGAGCTTCTTTTGATCTGCTTCAGACAGGCCTGACGAATCAAGGACTTTTGCCGTTGCTTCAGAGTCTGGGCGAATGCCAGCCACAACGACCAATCGCTTTCGACAAATTCGTAACCGGTCATCCGCGACAAACGCCGGGCACTGGCTTGCGGGGTTTTTTCCGCGCCATCGGCGGTTTCGTTCTGATCATGCGCCTCGTTCAAATCACCAATCACCCGATACACATCGGCCATGGTCGCGAAATACTCGGCCATCAATCCCATGGTTTGCCCGTTGAACTCCGCCTGTTGAGCCACCGCCATCACGGCGGTGCGGACTATGCCGGTGTAAAGCAACTCGCCCGACACCAAACGCTGATAGTCGCTGTAACCCAAAGCCTGTAACGCATGCCGTTCGATCAGCAGAATGTCGGTGGTGGTACTGCCAATGTCCACAAATAGCGCCTGCTCGTTCCGTTTTGCCGCCAATTGCGCACTGGCTATCCAGTTGGCGGAGGCGATGTCCATGCAGTCGGCTTTTGTCACCTCTTCAACGCCGATGAAGCCTTTCACGCCGGCAAAAATCCGAATGTCCCTTGTATTCAACCGATTTTGCAGGGTCCGGATAATCGCTTCGACTCCCTGCTCGCGACTGGAAAAACAATCCACCAGTTCGCCGGTCATGGTTACCGCGTGCGCCGCGGTATTGTTCGGTAAAACCCTTAATATCGCCTCCACGGCCTGCTCCAAATAGGAAAGTCCTTTCCACAGCGGGCATGGCTGTTGAATCGATTGCACAACCTCACCCGCCTGATTCAGCAGGGCCGCCTTGACATGGGCTCCGCCTATGTCCCAACCTATGATATTTTTTTGCATAAACCTCTAATGAATATCAACCCGAACCGGTTGATCGTTGGATAAAGATAAATCGGGCTCGCCATCCAGCAGATGGAAAACCTGTTCGGCAACATTGATGCCGGTGGCTGGCTTGATACCGACGTAAGAGGTTGTCAGGCGTGGATTGATTTCCAGAATCAGCGGCCCTTGATCGGCGGTTTCGATAATATCGATACCGACGTAACCCCATAAACTGGGAATGGCCAGCGCAATTCGCTCCACTAGATTTTGATAAAAATCCCGGCGAGGATTTGCCGTATTCACCACGCAGGCCTCTAGTCTGAACCGGTTTTGCTCGACGGCTACTTGTTGTCTATTGCAGCATAACAGCCACCCCCTGCCCTGCTTGAACAAACAAGACAAACTGATGGCCTGGCCTTCCAGCAAGGGTTGAATCAAATAATTCGCCGGATCACCCAGGCCATTCATCACAGCCAACAAGGCCTCCGAGCCATCAATGATCAGACTGCCTTCGCAGCCTACCCCGTCAATCGGCTTGATCACGCATTGCCGAAAAGGCATGTCATTTATTCCACTCAACGATTGCGCCGGCACAACCGGCAAAGCATGGGCCGCTAACCGACGGCAGGTCGCCAGTTTGTCGGCGCACAGGACTATGGTTTCGGCCCCGGACAGCAATAAAACCTTGTGCGAATTGAAGACTGTTCGCGCCAGTTGTTCCAATATCCCGCCGCTCTCCGGCGCAATCGGCCAGACAAGGTCGGCTTGCCGGATCAAATCTTGCAATATCGGATTGATGTTGTCGGCCCGCGTAATCGGAATGACCCGCGTATTAGCCGGTAACGAAAGATTCAGACAACGCTGATCCAGCGGCAACAGCAGCTCTAAATTCGGCAAGGACTTCAGATCATCCAATAAAGCCTGTAACATCATGCCGCCTTCGGCCAGCAACGAAGCGGGCAAGGTCCGCCCCGCCAGCCCGCCGCCGGTAATGAATTCGAACACTAAAATCTTCAACCGTTAACTACCTGTATGCGCATTATTCCAGTAATTGATTTAAAAGACGGCTTGGTAGTGCATGCCGTGCGTGGTGATCGGGCGCGGTACCAACCGATACATCTACATTCCGGTTTAAGCCATCGTAGCGATATCGATGCCGTTTTAACGGGATTTTTAACGCTCTATCCGTTTAATCGATTTTATATCGCCGATTTAAATGCCATTACCGGGTCGGGCAACCATCGAGAATTGATCGAGTCGCTGCTATATAAATATCCCGACATAGACTTCTGGATCGACAACGGCCGCCAAATATCGGACATCACTCAAGGCCCGCCGAATCAAAAATGGGTGCTCGGCACCGAATCGCAGACATCCCCCGCTCGCCGCGCCGACCAGCCATTCATATTGTCGTTGGACTTTAAAAACCAGCAAGCAGCCGGCCATCCATCATGGTTTGAGCAAGCCGATTGTTGGCCCGACGACATTATCGTCATGACCTTGAGCCGAGTCGGCGGCAACCAGGGGCCGGATCTGGAGAAACTGGCTGAATTATACCGTCGCAATCCCGACAAACATTTCATCGCGGCGGGAGGCGTACGCCACCTGGATGATCTGAATCATCTAAAAAAAGTCGGTATTCAGTCGGCGCTGGTAGCCACGGCCCTGCATTCCGGCGCAATCAGCGCCGATCAAATCAGAAACCTCTAGGCAAAAAAATACCCCGGCATGCCGGGGTATTTTTATCATTCGAAAGCTAAAAAATTAAACTTTGTTAGCTGCGAATGGGTGTTTTGCTTCTTTTTTAGCAGCAACAACTTCTTTAGCTGTTGGAGTACCGGCAACGGCACGCTCAATCGCTTCTTTAGTTGCTTTGTAGTTGAATTCTTCGATTTTCGCATCGTCTTCAGCCAACCAGTGGATGAAAACACCTACGGAAATGAACAAATCATCAGCTTCGTCGGCAGGGATAGTGCCATCTTCAACAGAATCAGCAACAGCCATCGCTACAGCGCGTTGAGCAGGGCCAAACATTTGAACGGCTTGTTTAGAACCTTTGATGGTTACTTTGTTGAACAGGATAGTTGCGGGTTTAACCATCAGGTTAGGTGCAACAACAGCCAACAGAGTTGAGAAACCGTCTTTGTTGTTTGTCAAAGCATTTGCAAACGCAGTTTCAGCTGCTGAACCGCGTGGGCCGATGATCAAGTCGATGTGAGCAATTTCGTTGCCTTCGCCAACCAAAGATTCGCCAACGCGCAGGTTTGTAATTTTTGCCATTTTAAATTTATCCCCTAAAGATAAGATTGAACCAAGAAAAAGACACTTTATGTCCGTTTAATGTAACTTCCGGACAGTTCCCTCTAATACTTTATCGATCGCTTTCGCAATCTAAAAGTTGTTCCAGAAGCACCACCAGTACGGTTGCGACAGTGATGTCGGCGGTAGTACCCGGATTGATTTTTTTTGCCTTGAAAGTCTCATCAATGCTATGCAGCATTGGTAAAACCTCTTCCAGCCTTGTAGCGGTTTTCATCGCATTGCACAGCAATGCCATTTCCGCCGCGATCCACTCTGAATACTGCTTTCCATACTTTCGCTCAATATGGCTATCCGGAAAACGGGCCAACATTTCGGCATAAACCGCCAATGCCGCCCATCCGCTTTCGCCAGACAAAACGAAAGCACGATTATACCGCAAAACTGTAAAATCAAAAATATCTTTAAAGCAGTTTGTATACTGTAATGCGATTCTATCCTTGTCCGCGGCAATCGCCATTGCTTCAACCAAGTTGACCGTGGCCGGCTCGCCGACATCCTGTTCTCCGGAGCTACCAAGCCCGCCCGGCGCGGCCAGCACGATAGCCTTAAACACCCAATCGGCATCCTGCTCGGTGGTACTTTGCAACACCATACCCAACGACTGCCTTAATGTTTGGCGCTTCATACGCACTTCGGCGGCCCGGATTATCGGCGCGCACAGCAAAATAATACCCAGATTGGTATTGCACGCCACCGCATCGCGGGTGGCTTTCACTGCATAATAAATTTTTTCACCCAGCGAATAATCCGGATTGGTAATCGGTAGCGAACTGGCGATGGCACTGGCTCTAAAATCGCCCACAGTCATATCGTGACCCTCGCTATACACGCTGACATTGCCGGGCTTAAAGGCTTGCAACTCAATCTCGCAAGCTCGCCGATAGGCATCGATCACTTGACGCCTACCTATCACGCAAGCACCCTATTCATATGGCGCCCGATTAAATCCTCTACCAAACAATCGGCGATATTAACGCCGCACACGCTTTGCAAACCCTTCCAGGCCGGCACGCTATTGACCTCGATCACACTCAGCGTACCGTCGCGTTGCTTGATGATATCCACCCCGGCATAATCCATATCCAAAGCCGCCACAGCCTTAACGGCCAGCTCGGACACGGCTTCGCTTAATTCGATGGTTTCGCAGGAGGCTCCGCGCGCGACATTATTCAGCCAGGAAACACCGCGCCGGCGCATCGCCGCAATGGCCTTGCCGTTGATCACAAACACCCGTTTATCCGAATAGCCTTCGCCATCGCATTCGATGAATCGCTGTAGGTAATAAATACCATGGCTACTGGTCAACCAGAATAGATCGGTAGATTTCTCGATACGCCGAATCCCCTCGCCCTGCGAACCGAACAGCGGCTTGCTGATCAAATAATGCCCGGCCGCCAACTCATTCTCGGCAATTGCCAAGGCCTCGTCACGATCGCGCAATACCCATGTCTTCGGCGTGGCAATACCGGCGTTTTGCAATAAAAAGCTGGTCATGGCTTTGTCGACGCTACGCTCGACGGCACGGCCATCGTTATACACCGGCACGCCCAGTATTTTTAAGGCGTGCAAGACGTCCAGATAAAACACCACCTCTTCCAGCGAACCGCCCGGCACGCCGCGCACGAACACCGCATCCGGTAAATTTTGTTCAAAACCGGGGATTCGAATCGGCAAGCCGCCGGTAGCGTGAATTCGGCAAGCCGTCAGAGAAATATAATCGGCAACGCAAGACCGCTCGGCGAAAGCCCGGCACAACTGCTTACCGTGCCAACCGGGGTCGTCAGTAACAATGGCAATACGACGCAAGGGAATATTTTGATTGAATCAGATTGGAAATAAAAAAGCCGGGCTAGAATGTAGCCCGGCTTTACATGACCGCTAAAGCGGGTTAGAAACCGAAAGACTGATCCAATAGTGCATTATCCAGCTTGCCGGCACGGAAGCTTTTACCGGACTCGACTGCGGTGACGATCACGCTAGCCGGACTAAATAGCATCGCGTCAACTTTGAAGAAATCATATTCGTAGGCTTTGAAAATATCGGCAAACGGCTTACCGTAATCCTTGGAAGTCGAGCTAGGCAGTTCCTTCGCCAATTTTTCGGCCGCTTCGTCGCTGCCTTTTACAAACAAATGCACCTGGCCGGCAAACAGAATCGCATCGTTGGTGCGACCCATCGCCTTGACGAAATTCGGATGCGGCGGGCAAATCGGCGCGGAGCCTGAACCGTCGATGATATTTTCCAACGGAAAATGCAGTGCATGGGCTTTGTGCATTGCCACTTCCAACACCCGACCCACCACCTGCACGCCGCCGGCCAAACTACTGGTCGGCGTGACGATAATCGTCAGATTGGTTGGCGCGACACCGCAGGCGACTGCGACTTTTTCGACGATCTCGACCGGCGGTAACGCATCGTTTTCGATCACTAATACCGTGCTGTCACAGTTGTCTCGATACTCCAGTTCCTTGTACAGCTCTTCGACCGGCTCAACCGCACCGTCTTTCAGCTTAGTGGCCATCGCCCGCGCCGGACCGGAACCCAGCGCATAGTATTTACCATGCGACAAACTCCAACCGGCATATTGGCTACCCAAACAAGACAGAACCGGATTGGTGGCATGTACATTAATGGTCAGCGGCCAGTTATGGGTGTAACAGCTTTGCGAGATCGTCGCGCTACCCATGCCGCCCATACAAATCTCGGTAATGATACGGCCGGCTTCCAAGCCACCCGGCACCTTGATACCGGCATCGATAATCGTGCAACCGTTTTCCAGTTTCTCGACCCCCAATCTGAGTTTATCCGCATTTTCCAGCAGATGTTTAACCAAGGGTTGAGTGAGTTTATTGACGCTTGCCTGGTATTGCATGACTTTAAAGACCTGATTTTAAAAAATTTTCGATGATAATTTGCTGACGCCGCAATTGTGCCTCGACCCGACCGGCATCGTTTCCTCCGGCAATGATACTGCAAACCGGCCGGCCCTTGCCAATAAATACGCCACTCTCGGGCCTGTCTACCACCCATTTCGGCCAAGCCAACCCGACCGGAATCACTATGTCTTTTTCGGCAAGGATTACTTGATATCCGGCGGGCGCTGCTTGCTCTACCTCGGCCAATACCCCCAAACAAGCCAGCAAATGTAGCCTGAACACAGACTGGCCGTATAACTGGGCGCCGGACGGAATCCGAGCATTAATCTCCAAGGCATAACATTCCTGATCATGCACGATGAAATCCAAACTCCCCAAGCCACGCAACGGATAAATATTGACCAGTTTTTCCAGCCATTCGCTTAGCAGTTCTCGATGCAAAGGCGACAACTCCGCATGATTACGGATCCCGGCAAACGCAAACTCCTGATCATCAATACTGGCCGCCCACTGCCGATTGAATCCCAACAGCTTGACTTGGCCAGTGGCAGCGGCAAACAACACGGAAAACACATCACCCGCCAAATAACGCTGCCAGTAAAAATCAGCGTCATAGACACTACGAGCGCCATCGTAACGCGCAATTGCAAGCCCCCCTTCGCCCCGCATCGGTTTAACCAACCATTCATCGCCATCATTAGGCGGGGAAAAAACCGTTTGCGGATGCGTGATCGACAATGCGGCTAAATGATAGAAAAATGCCGGCTTATCCTGAAAACACCGAAAAAGCGCGGCCGGATTGCCCAGGACAACCCACTGGCTTTCCAGGAAATCCAAACTGTCGACATGATTCTCGAAACCGCTACCGTAAACCAGATGGGTTAATTCGCATCGTTTTGCCATGCTCTCAACCGCGGGCCGAAGATCAGTCAGAGCCAAGCTGTTGACCTTGACCGAGTCCATCGCCAACGATCGGGTATCTTCATCGCCAAAACAATCGATGACGAAGGGCATAAAACCGGCATTGGCTGCCAGTTGCGCCAGCATTCGCGCGGACTGCGCAATCACCAACAACTTTGACGGAAGATTCAGACTGTCCATGCTGCCCATGTAGGATGACGAAAAAAATTTTATGGTAGCAAGAAAAAATACTGGATTTATAAAAAAACTCTGGCATAATGCGCGGCTCATGGAGAGCTGGCTGAGCGGTCGAAAGCGGCGGTCTTGAAAACCGTTGAAGGTTTATCCCTTCCTGGGGTTCGAATCCCTAGCTCTCCGCCATTATTTATAGTTAAGGCCTTGATAAATAACGATTTATCAAGGCCTTAATTTTTTCTACCCTACTCCCTACCCTACTTTTGATTCTAATAACCATCACTGATTCCATTTCAGTCGGCGTTATTTTATACAGGATCATTATCAGCCATTTGTCGACTCCGCGCATGATTTGAGTCAAAGCGCGCAAAGTTATTAGTATCCTGCCGTAACAAAGTCACAGCTACTACATCAGCAAAAATTCAATCAAGCCAAGCCTTATTTCACTCGATGTTCAAGTTTTTTCAGCTTGACTGAAGCGAACCCAGATAAATTAAGGTGTTTCCATTAACAGCGTCAGGCGTTACATGGTAGTGATCATGGCTGCAAGGCCTGATTTTGTGGCGTTCTATAAAGTCAAGAATTAAAAACTTGAACATCGAGTTTCAGCCTTTTAACTCATTTAATTGGGCTCAATACGCATTTTGTGTAGGGAGCCTTCGATGGCGATTAAACAATGCCTCGCTTGCGGCCAATCTTTTCAACCATGTCCACAAGATCCACTGCAAACCTATTGTTCGACGCCTTCGTGCCAACAGCATCGCAAACGACAATGGCACCGCAACAAACTGAAGACAGACCCTGATTATCAAGAGAACCAACAACGGGCTCAACAATCGTGGATAGAGCGCAATCCCGATTATTGGTGTCAATACCGTGAATCTCATCCAAAGTATGCTGATCGTAATCGTTCTTTGCAACGGACACGCAACGCCAAAGCCAGGAATAATCGAATTGCAAATATGGACGCGTTAACTCCAGCGAAACTGCTGCCTTCCGGGATTTACAGACTCAGTTTGGTGACAGACGCCAATATTGCAAAGACGGACGTTTGGACCGTAGAGATTACGGTACATGGTTGCGAATGCCAACCAAAGGCCGGCATTGCAAAGAGATGACTTGATCGGCAAACCAATCCTGATTCATATACCGTATTGTCAGTTCGCTCTTGGTAAACCCTGGATTTGGCTGTCCCTGTTTAGAAGATAGCTCCGGTCCGTAAGTGGCTTAGCGAGAGCCTAATTTTCAATCGATTGGGGATCATCAGGTTTGATAAATCAAATTGAATCCAACGAAGAACGCCCAGAAACGTTCGTCAAATTACGCGCGGTGAAATATGTGCGAATGTCGACCGAGCACCAGCAGTACTCCACAGAAAATCAGTCTGACAAAATCCGCGAATACGCCGCTCGTCATGATATTGAGATCATACGAACCTACACCGATGCCGGTAAAAGTGGTATGCGAATCGATGATCGAGTTTCATTACAACAGCTGTTGAAAGATGTTGAAACTGGATCTGCCCCTGAGTGTCGAGCTTGTTGACGTTGTTTTGTTGGTATTCGTTATTTTGAGGTGTTACGGCCACTTCTAGCGCGGGTTGTGGCGGTATTACCGATGCAGGATCGGGTAACACCGGAGTTACCGCTGAAACATTTTCACTTTACGTTGCGAGGTGTTGATCGTCCGACTGAGACCGCTCGTCGGCCGTCTCGACCAGATAATGCCGGATCACATCAGCTAACATAGTCGTCATCAAATTGAATCACGTAAAACCAACCCGAGCCTCCGTGAACCTTGACCTGAGTGACATGCTTTTTCGGGTTGGGACCGGATTTCAGAATGCCTTGGCCAATCAGCAATTTGACGGCCAGTGCCAGATCGGCATGGCCAATCGCTTTTTTAAAACCGGCTGTGCTGAACAACCATTGCCGACCTTGTTCGGTTTGGCGCCAACAACCGGAACGCTCGCCGTGCAGGCGGTTGGGATCGTCGGTTTTTTGGTAAAGCGGTTGCCCTCCTATGCTGATAAGGGGCCGTATCCACATCAAATTTCAGTACCTGTTGCCTGACGCGCTTTCCGGATCTCGGCCAAATCGGCGGACGACAACTGTGCAAACAAAAATCGCTCTATGCTGGATACCAAAGCAAAACCGTCATCGACCGTTTCCTCCAGAATGAGTTAAGAATCAGTATTTACGTTAGTCATCCCCTACCATCCTCCAGTCGATACACCACAATCTCGTCACGCACCTACGCCCATCGCTGGCCCACGAGCCGACCAGAATCGTAATCAAACGCGGGTTGACTGAAATCCACATCGCTTGGCCAGACGGCAACCCGTTCTGCGCCGTAACCGAGCAGCACCTTGACCAGTGCCATCACGTCATCATGACCGGCGGCCTGATCAGGTTGCCAGTCGACGATTAACATCAGGCCCAGTACAGGCCAACGATACTGGATCAATGCCGAGTTAGAAGGACATATCAGTGCCCATACGGTGGGATTGCCTTGCCACTGCCGGGCGCGCTGCCAGGAATCACGACCAAAGCAGATCACAATCGGCCAAGGCGGCGAAGCGGATTGCAGTCTGGCGATCAGCTCTATGCCAAACGGCGGCAACGGCAATCGTTGATCAGGCATCAGCGTTGCCGGTGCATTGAGCACCTAAACGCGCAATGAGCTGGGCAATATCCTCGACCCGCCAGGCGGTCATATTGGGGCCCATTTTGATCGGCTTAGGAAAGATGCCTTTTTTGATGCCATCCCACCAGGATGATTTACTCATGGGCAGCAATCCATAAATGGGCGGATTGGCCTTTGGATCACCAATAATTTGTTTCAAACGCAGAAAACCAGTTTCGGGCAATTTACTCATGTTTATTAACCTCATAATCATTGGAAAAATGGGGCGATAGTCCTTATTTCAAGTCAGCCAGTCGACCAATCCTTTATTCTAAAAAGCGATTGGTCGACTCTGAACATCGAATGTTATAAATACAGAATCTAAGGCTCGGTTTTTACAGCGGTTCTACAAACGCAACACCGCTCTAATGATTTTTCACTACCCACGATTATCAATACGGGCGAACAGCACTGATGGCACGTAATCAACCGCAACTGCTTATTCCTCAGGTCTCGCGCCACCAACCACGCCGTGGTGAAATCCAGGCTGCTATCGGGCAAGGACATTTTGAAAAAGTCGAATGCCTGGATGACGTTATCGATGCCACCCTGGATATTTTCGGTTTCAATTGATCGGAACAGCTTGGCGAAGAGCGTGGCTTCTTTATAACGTTTCACGTTGTGTGTCAGTCCACGAATCGACTCCTTGATCGGGCCGGGATTGCCAGGGCGTCCAAGCAGCTCTTTATAGGCTGCTTTTATCAAGTCTTTAGGAACAGCGGTTTCCCTAATAATGACTGCAATTCTGGCTTGGCGCTGAATCAATTGAACAGTCAATTCATACTGTTTTAGTCTTTTGATCATCCTTTTTGCCTCCATTACTCGCTACCGCTTAATGTCAACAAAACATCAATACCGTTACGCTGTTTGGTATTGAGCTGCGTAAACAAATGATTCGGCATCCTGGGCGCAAAGCATAACCAGCCAGACTGGGCAATATGCTCAATATCTTCCAGCGACAAGCGTCCGATGGCTTGGCGCAAATCCTGATCAGTAATGCCCAATATGTATCTGGCGCATAACGGTTTATCGCGGCAAAGCTCGCGAGCTTTGATAAGCCATAGACTGTTCAATGACACGATTTCCTGATCAGTGGCCTGAGCCTGTGCGCGCTCCAAGCCAGCGAAATAGTCATCCAGTTCGCCGAGGGCAGACCGCATGACGCCATTGACTTCGGCTGACAGGTTTTTTAGCTGCAGCCATTGACTCAAAAAGTCGGCGCCGAATTCGTTCGTTAAGGGGCACAATAGCGCCTGGCAAAAAGCCTGCGACACTTGCCCAACATTCACAAAATCGAGGGTTAAGGGTTGATGATTGAAAAAGCATTCTCGCGCCAGATGGGCTAAATTTTTTCCTTCCGCCGCATCCAGTCTTGTTCGAGCATTGATAGATTGAACGAATAAGTACATAAAGACTCTCCTTGGTCGTTAGTAGCGGCCAAGACATATCGCCGAAGTTTTGTGCGCATTTTGTGAAAATGTTCGCAAAACACGAGATTGCCGACGCCTAATGCCTGTTTGGGTTTGGCAAACTGGACAATGGATAGGCCGTTGAGTAACTTGATGGAGGCACAAGTGCCGGGCATGACACGTCAGGCACGTCACAAAACGCAAGGTGGAGGCACGCAATTGTTGCGTCAGTTGCCATGCCCGATTGATGTCCAGCACTCTATGGTGTTCTGATGCTGACTCTCGATGGCTGGGCTTTGGATTATGGGCGACGATGCGGCAGTACAACGCATATGCATCGCAAAACTGCTGCCCATACGCGATGCCATCGTAATGCTCAGGCACATAATCGTGAATCAATCCCAAGAAAATCGAAGCATGCAGATTATTGACGGTCGATCGCTCAATCCATTGCGGATCCCATGGCAGCATGCCTTTGATGGGTGCTTGCCGGTGCGCAAGCCAGTAAATCCGGTTCGCCGCTTTCCGTTTGATACCGCAAAGAGCGCAAACGATCGGCGTTCGGGCGCCCAGATTGAACAGATTTTTAGCCAACATCAGTTCGACACCAAAATGCGACAAGTCGACGAAGCCACCGTTATTCATGATGCCCACCCTGATCCAATGAATCATGGACGAGCAAGGCCGCATAAGATGCGGCTGAAACAGGATGATGGCCTAGCGGCAACAAGCTGATGACGGCGCGATTGATCGCCGCCTGTTCTTTGAGGATTTCCAGTGATAGATCTGCCACTCGGCTGACCACTTCCGCATCAACACCAAACCGCCAAGCGGCTTCCATGACGTTGCTGCGGGCACATTCTCTGAATAGCAGCAAATACTGAAAATTCAGATGGGTCAGATCTTCTTCTAACGTAGCCATGCAATGCTCCCTGGTTGATAACGACATGGGGCCATGCTACGAGGTTAGCGTTGTAAGCGTCACGCGCGCAAAGTGGGTGTTTTTGGGTCACTTTCCGCGCAAAGCCTTGCGAGACAAGGCGTGGCAAGGTCGCAGTCCGTGATTGAGCAATAAAAGTGATTGACAATCTGTAACCGACTGTACTGCCAACGAATTATTTCTTTAGCGGGAATAAGCTTCAGTAATTAGGCTCAAAATGGGCCTTTTTCGAACACGTACAGCATTGAATTTTTCAGTAGACTCGGTTCAACCTTACGAGTCAACGCTGCCATGCACAATGTCGATTTGAAATCCGGAATCCGATGGTTTTGCGCCGTCAATCGGAAACGTCTCTGTCCACTACCGATTTTGCTGAGCGTTCTATTCGCCAGTACCTCTTGTTTAGCCAATGGCGGCAGCAAGCAGGCACATGCGGTTATCCCCGCGCAGAAACTACAAAACACCCTTTGGTGGCGGATTGCCAAACAGCACCAACTGGACCCCTACATTCTGTATGCGGTGGCATTAAAAGAATCCGCCAACGATGCCGATCCTGCATCGGTTAAACCCTGGCCCTGGGCGCTGAATAAATCAGGAAAAGCCTTGATGCCTGCATCGCGGCGAGAGGCCCAGGCCTTGCTCAAACAATCGCTCGACGAAGGCAATCGTCTGATCGATGTGGGGTTGATGCAAATCAATTTGCGCTGGCATGGTCACCGAGTGAGCACACCGGCGCAATTACTGGATCCGATGACCAATGTGCAAATCGGCGCCGAACTGTTAACCACAGCGATTCGGTCGGCTCCGCACGATTTGGCCTTAGGCATTGGCCGCTACTATAGTTGGAACAATGTGGAAGCCGCTGTCGCCTACGGACAAAGCGTCATGGCCATCGCCGACCACGTCAGGCAGGTAATTTGATATGGAGGAAAGTCTCTATCAACTGCAATTAGATTATTTGATGTTGGCACGGGAAATGGTATTGGCCGGTCAGGAACAAAAAGCCATGTTTAGTTTGGGCTTGACGCCAGAAGCCGTGGCCATCCTGAAAAAATTACCCGTTCAGAAGATCCGAGAAATCGCTCGGCGCGAATGCGTGGCGTTTACCCCGCGTTTCAATGCCAACTATTGGAGTCGCTATCTGCTGAGCGAACAACCGGCGGATGACAAACTGGCTTGTGAATACCAGGCGCGTGACTTGCTCATGTTAATCACCGGTTCTGGGAATGCCGCATGAGCACTTGGTATACCTACGAAGACCGGCTCAGGGATCATTATCTTGCCTATCAATTGCTGAAACGCAATCTAAGAACATCATTCGTCAGAGAGCAGATCAAAACCATTAGCCAGCACGAACTCAAGAATATCCACTATGCCATTCATCTGCATCGACCACCGTCCGGGCAACTACCGATAGTCTCAACCATCCCGTCATCCCGCGAATCGTTTCTATACCTGACTGTATTCCTGTCAATTTACCAGGCCGCCAGTCAAGTCAACACCCAATCGCAATTTGATGTGCCTGCCATCCTATTTGCCTGGGACTATTTCCAGAAAACCTTCAAAGAGCATATCGCTGTCGAAAGACCCTATGGCAAAATCCGGCCGGCCAATTTCAATGAAGCCTGGATATTGGCGCGAGGCCTGCGTAAGGGTGAGGTTGCCCTGAAATATTGTCCCCGTTGCCGGCATAACTTTCTGATTATCTACCAGAGCAAATTTCTGCCAGTTTGCCAGTTATGCGACCTAGAAGAAGCAAAAAGCCATGGTTCCGCTAACACGGCGCTTATGTTGAAGTAAA
Source organism: Methylomonas sp. LL1 (assembly GCF_015711015.1). Classification (NCBI taxonomy): domain Bacteria; kingdom Pseudomonadati; phylum Pseudomonadota; class Gammaproteobacteria; order Methylococcales; family Methylococcaceae; genus Methylomonas; species Methylomonas sp. LL1. The sequence continues at coordinate 718,589 of NZ_CP064653.1, read as the reverse complement.
TCGAGCTTTGGAATTGCATTTCAGCAAACCAGTCTGTATGGTCTGGTGATCTCACAGACTATCATCGATATGTTCGTCTACGTACCAGACAGTCAAAAGTTGTAATTCAACATCGGGATTTCAGTCGCTAACGACCCAGAGCGGAAGTTCATCAATTAGCTGTGATCGGCCGGATTGCAGCGTATAGCGAATATTCTCGTTATGCTCGTGTTAGCTTCATCATCGGCATTGGGTAACTAAAGCGCTGATGATGGAACGGTAAAAAAGGAGTTCCCAGAACATCCGCTGTTCAAGCTGAGGTGAACGCCACTTAGCAATTAGGAGGATCAGTAGGTGCCTGACTGTTTTGATCTAGCCTCCGAAGCAGTTCCTTGACTTGCTCCCATTCACCGGCGGCATCATATTGGTGGCGAGCCATCTCTTTACGGCATTTGCGAATTGCTGTTTCACTCTTGAGCAGATTTGACGCATCCATGTAGTTTAGGACGTCGGAAGAGATTCCTCTCTTAGTTCGCATGTCAGGAATCGTCCCATCGCAGTTCTCTGGCACCTTTAGCTTGGCACCATTTAGTAGTCCGTCCCTCATGTTACTTGCATGGATGGCCTGTGCGTTCAGTAAGCTCGCCAGCTGCATGACTAGTTCGAGTTGAAGCTGAACAGCTTTTTGATAGCGACCTAGATGCCCATTCGCGTCCCTACAGAGCTGGTCCTCCGATTGATAGAAATGGCTCATGCCGTCGTAGACGGCTAGATCCAGTTGACTTACAGTCGGTAGGTATTCTTTCAAGCACTCGATCACCACGGAATTCAAGGTGCTCCTAGTCTTGTATGCCACATACCGCAGTGAGTCCTCAAGGTCTTGAGGCAGCCTTATCTGAATTGGCTTTGGCTTTGAATTCATATCTATTGATATATCCTATTTTCGATGTTACGATTTTAAATAATGAATTTTTACATATTATTAACATCATATAGCAGGCATTTCAACTTTTTGGAGGCGTACAATGCAGCAAACAATCATTACACTGTCGGGGACCGTCTATGGATATGCAAACAATTGCGGGCAAAATTTTCTTTCCATTGGCGATTGCCGCCTCAAGCCGGGGGCAAATGGAACCCGCTACATCGACGCGTGTGTATTTGATGGCAAAGCATGGCGGACACTATCGATAAAAGGATTCGGCTCAGTGAATCGGACATTCGAATGTGAGGGCGACATTGGAAGTGTCATGCAGCAGATGGCGAGAAGCCTCATTAGGCTCGCAGGCATGCCGGTTTATTACGATTACCCACATCCCGGTGCCAGGAAACGCGCCTACGTTTTCAAGGGGATTCCGTTCAATCAACCCTCTCAAAATAACCCGGCAGTCACTTATTGTTAAGTTAAAGGCATAACTAAAGGATATGACATCATGAATAAGACGTATGTAATCGATGCAATGAATGTTTGCTGGTGGTACAGTCAGGCACATCCAAAAGAGGTATCCATCCAACCGCTGCTTACGGTTCTTGTTGCTCTCCTTGAAAACGGCGATGACTTCTATTGCGTATTTGATGCTTCGATCACACACTCCATGGGCGACAACGGGAAGGAGGCGGAAGCGGCAAGCATTGAGAATATGCTAAAGGATCATCCTGAAAGGTTCTATCGTGTGATCGGTGCCACCCGTGCTGATGGTGTCATTCTACATGATGCAAACCATCAAAATCGCAGCATCATCACAAACGATACATACCGGGATTACAAAGAAAAGTACCCGTGGCTTTCCGACAAATATACAGATCGGCTGGTTCAGGGCAATCTCCAGCCAAGTGGTTTAATGACTCTTGAAAAATTGCCATACGGTCAGCTCTCTCTGAGGTACGATACTGAATTTATGCTCAAACGGCTCTATGAATTGCTCGCCGTTCGGAAAGCACCTGAAGTCTCTGAACTCGACAAGCAGTTGCGACAACGGCAGCAATCCTTGGCTGAAATCGACGAACACTTGCAAGAGAAAGAAACACAATACCGCCTATTGATAACGCAAATTGGAGATTTGGAGAGGCAGAAGGAAGAACTTAGAAACCAGACTGCCGAGCGCGTCTCTCTACGCAAGGAAATTGATGAGCTAACTTCCCAGTTGAACGAAACTAGGGCAAGCCTGAAAGTTCTCTATGGAATTCGTGATTTCGATTCCGTTGAGAAAGAAATGCAGGAAAAACTGAGCAAATTAAAATCGGATATTACCTGTCTTGAAAATGATTACCGTGAGAAAAAACAACGCTACGCCAATCTTGACCTTGAGGCGAAGCAGTACCAGGCAGTTATAACCCAAAAGAAAGAGGCTGAGGAGGCTTATCAGCGCGAATTGAGTAATGAGAGGGCTTGTATCAAGAAAGCTCAGTTGGCCATATCAAAATTCCTTGAGCCATATCGAAGTTGGCCAATAGACCGTGATTTTGACGGATCATCTTGGGATATTGCAGTGAAAAAACTAGAAATTTTCTTTGACAAAACGAGAATATGTACCCATTGCTATGAAATAAGTCCCTTCGATGAAGGGCGTAAATGTAGTAGGTGTAATAAGGGAATATTGACGAGCAATCCAAAGGATATATGGAAGATCATTCTGGACTGTGCGCCTAAATGAATTCCCCATTTATCTGTCAGGAGTGAAAAGCAAAACCATTCGTTCGAGCAGCCCGCCGCTCTGCTCAACCGTTGAATGGCTGGTCTAGGGCTTTTACCTGCCAATGACTTAAAAAGTGCGGCAGTCAGCAATTGGCCGGATCTTGTCTGCCATTTCCTAAAAATTCAAGAAATTTGAGGGGCTGCTATCGAGATTAAAGTTGAGAAAGTGCCAAAGAACTTCAAAGTCAATGGCTAGCAATCCCAATGAGTTAAAGTTAACTTGGCAACTCAGTCTGTTCGCAGTACGATAATCCTGTTAAGCAAGGTTGGAGACCATCAATGCCCTCGTTTTCATCGCACTCCCGTCGCTTACGACTGTCAAGTAAGCCTTACCAAACTGATTCCGTAAATTCGGTATTTGCTGGCCATCATGCCACGGTCAATTGCCTCGAATGTAATCGAACCATGGTGCCCAGAGTGGTGACGTATTATGGCCAACCCCTTCGATCGATCTGTCCATTTTGCGGTGCGACCTTTGTGAAGTTTCCGAGTGGGTTACAACGATTTTTTGAACGCTTTCAGCCAAAAACTCTGTCTTTTGATGCTTTTAAAAGCTTAATGATGATGACATTATGCTTTGGATTAATTTGGCTCATCAGTGACTGGTTAAAGGTGCCGGAAGAATTCAATTTTGTTGGGACAATCGGTACCATTATATTAGGCATTATTGCTGCAACAGAGCTAATCGTTCAGTGTGTTGAGTATATAGCCGCCAAACTGTCTCACGAAATTAACTACTATTGGGCTGCTTTAGTTTTGATATCCCTGGTGTTAGCGAACGAAAACCCTAATCTAATCGACTATTTGCTTCTTTTTTCAGGAATCATGATGTTGCGCTGGTTCGTCGTAGGTGTTTTACAAATTCTTCGAACAAAAGGCAAGTAATCCATACTCAATAATTAATTCGCCCACGTGCACGATTTAAGTTACTTATTTGATCGATTAAATCCGGTCTATTTTGACCAGCGGCCTGTCTTAATAATTTCGCTATATTATCTCCATCGGAAGGGTCTTCTTCATCCATTAAGCGTTGTCTTGCCTCACCCATACTGCCGTTATCGTCACCACCAACGGCAATTCCAGCAAAGGCTTCAAACATAGCTGCTTTATAGTAAGCCTGTTGGTTTGGCGTCAACTTATCCGCTACTTCATTTACCCTTTGATCAGCCCAAACTTGAGACACTTCGGTAAACCCAGGGTAGGATTGTGATGCTGCAGTTTTAATAGCATCCCATACGTTTTCGCCATTTTCATGTGCTGCGCGCGCATGAGCAACGAATTGATTTATGTGCTCTTTACCCACCATACCGACTGCTTCTAATGTCTTAGCGGTATTGTATAGGCTGCCCCCCAGAAAATTATAGGAGGCCTCCGCTGCCGAAGGCGTGTCATTGGCCGCTGCCGCGATCGATAGCCTAAAATGCTCCGCTTTGACATTCGCCAATTGCCCAAAGCCTTCTCTTGAATTTTGTTCGCGCTCAGCCAGATTACGATCATGTTGAGCTTCGATACGGGCTTCGCCACCGGCAATTTTCCCCGTCGTTGAACGAATCTGTGCCTGAGCACGCTGACCCAATGATTCGGTATCAGCGCGTGGGCCTTTGAGATTGGCCTGTTCGACGGCGGCTTGAACCCTGCCAGTTTCCGGAGCATTGGCTTTCAGGGATTCGTTCCGGCTGGCATTCCAGCTTTGATCGGCCTGCGGTGCATTAAAGGCATCGCCCAACAGTTGATAACCCGAGATTTGCGCCTGGTGCGATTGTTGATCATCCAGAGTGCGGTAACTGGGAGACGAAAAACCGGTCAATAACGACATACCAGCGGCGGCATAGGCCTGATCGGCATCGCTGATCCAACCCGCCGCTTTCCATTGCGATGCCAGCCGTTGCGTATCGCCCCGCAAGCCGTATTGATCCAGCGTCCGATCCAGGCGTTCCATCAGGCCGGGGTCATGGGCGATTTTGTTACCTGTTTCTGCCGCACCGAAACTGGCTTGTGTCCCGAAGCGTTGTTGGGCCGATAGGGTTTGTTGATAGGATTTGCTGGCGGAAATGGCGTCGGTTGCGCTGTGTTGCAATGAGGACAACGATTGACTTTGCAGTCCCATTGAGGCGACGTTTCGGGTGCCGGTTTGCGCATCCAGTGTCAGGCTTTTCGCCAAGCCGGCCTGATAGCCCTGACTGTCGTTGACGGTTTGACTGATATCAGCGGCAATGGCGTCGGACTTGTCCTGACTAACTTTAAAGTCATTCTGGAGCCGTCCCGAAATCGCTGCACTCAATTTATCGTTTGAGGTCTTGCCGCCGGCATTTGCACTACCGGCCACTAGTGCCGAAAAGTGATCCGCGGAAATACCGGTATCGGCATGCTTCTTGGCAAAGGCTTCACCGAACTGACGATTATAGGCGTCGGTATAACTGGAACTGCTGGCAATTTGATTGCCCAAGGAACGACTATCAAATGCATCGCTGGTGATGCTGGCCGATTTCGATGCCGTCGACGATACGCTGTGCATGAAGTTACTGGTGGCTTGCTCGGATGCAGAGTAAGCCGATGATACCGCCGCACTCATGTCCTTGCCGGCGGTAAATGTGGGTAGCACTTTGTCGACGCCTGTTTGCGTAACTGCCGATAACGGACTGTATTGATGCTGCGATTGGGCATTCAATACCGGCGCCGGGCTGATCACATCAGGCGTGGCAATTTTCTCGTTCACATAATCGCCGCCATCCATGCGCCCCAGGAAATGCGTGGCTGTCACTGCCCCACGGTAGATCAGCATCAAGGTAATGGCCGGCGTCGACGCGGCCAGCATGCCACCAATCGACAACCATTGCTGCAACTCCATGTCCAACTGGTAAATGCCCATCATCGACGGCAGGTTGTAGGTGGCTGAGGTCAGCGCCGCCATTTTGCCGGCGGCCGACATCTGGATGAACAAATTAATCACTGCCAAAATCGGCATCCACAACTGGATCCACAGCAACATTGAGAAGTAACCGATATTCATCCGAATACCAACACTGCCCAGCATCACCACAAACGCCATGATCGGTGCGATGGCATAACTCAAACCTTCGATAAACGCCATCATCGGACGCACGATCTTGGCAAACAGGGTTTGTTCGGCCGCCCATTGGGTATTGCGTTGCTGAATGGCTTGTTCGACCATCGCCGCCTTATTCCAATGCAAGCCGTCTTCATGCCGGCCGATGACGCCTTTCTCAAACATCGGCAGGATCGCCGACATCAGCATGTAATCGGCGGCATCGACCACACCGGGCCCTGCCAGAGCATCGAAGGCATCCTGGATTTTCGGCACCGTATCGGCCGCCGCCGGCACAGCCAAGGTCGGTTGCAACAACCCTTCCAGCGCCGTCGCGAAATTACCGGTGGCCACCACGCTCAAATCGGCCCAGGCATCCGTGCAGGTTTTGGTTTGCGGTTGGCCGCCGACATAGATTTGGGTCATGTAGATGTCGGAATCAAACCTTATCGCATTCAACGGATCGGCATCCCGCAAAATGGCATCCACCGATTTCTGGTTCAGATCGACACCGGTCAAGGTGCATTCGCGCACGTAATTGGCAAACGAGGTTTCCATGTCGCTGCCGGCAGTCGGCACGTTGGCCGCGCCTAAATTCACCCGCGACAACAAATTCTTCCGCACCGCCGTCAAGGTCTGCAAACTGTCGGCAAAGCCATTGCCGGTCATCGACGGTGTGCCAAAGCCCTGTTCGAACAGCCGTGTCGTGCGATAGCCCATGTTCGACATCACGCTACCCACGACCGCCGGCCCCAAGGGTACATTGTCGACCACCACGACGCTGCCGGTATAGGCATCCTCGATCGACACCCGCACCGACGGCGCATACAGCATCAACCACAACACGTAGGCCAGCAATAAATCCTGATAACGAATGCCTCGGCCATCCCATTGCAACAACGCCCTGAGCATCACGATGATGACGCCGATCAAGCCGCCGACGGCCGCCGCGGTGCGGTAATCACCGGTCCCGGAAATCATCGCGATGGCATTGAGGACGGCTTGCAAATAGGCGGAATCGCCCACGGAGAAGATTTCAAACATGGACGACCTGCCTTTTAAACAACGTGGGTGAGATGCATAGTGTGGAGACGGAAGTAATGAGCGTTTAAGGACTTGGCCAAGCCGTCCCGGTAGCTGGCAACTGCGCCACGGTGCCGTAGTGTTTCGGCTTCACGGTGGTCATCAACTGCTGGTAAAACGCCATCAAGGTTTGTGGATTACCGTAGCGACCGGCGATGGTCACGTATTCATCCTGGACCTGCTCCCTTGCATCCTTCAAGGCATCCATCAGCAATTTGGCGTAGGCGTGGTCATTCATGTGCGCGGCCGCTTGCACGGCATTGAGTAAATCGTTGACGATCAGTTGTGCCAGTTCCAAGGCAATCACCGGCGCGGCTTCTTCAGCCCACAGCTTGGCAATGCCGGCATCTTCCCGCGCCAAGTTGTGGATCATGCCGCCGATGGCATCCGGCACGGTTTGCATGAAGGCTTTTTCGCTATCGGTGATTTGGCCGCTGTTGGTCGAGAATTTGTAAATTAAGCCGTTGCCGGTATTAGCCGAACCCAACAGGATATCCATTACCCGTTGTTTTAAGCCGACCAGATTGACGTTTTGGACAATGGGTTTGAGACACTGATCGGCATCGTGACCATCACTACAGGTGTACATGCGCACGGTTTGATAACTGTTACCGGCCTCGTTGCCGTACATCAAATCCTTGATTCGCAACACCGGTGGCGGCGCGCTGATGGCATTGTTCTCGCCTTTGCCGTCAGGCGCAGTTTGCGGCGCATCAACGATCACCGTACCGGAAATGCTCATCGCCGCTTCCAGCAAACTGTTACCGCCAAACCGGAACCAGCCGCCGACGTTCTGATTGACCAAAGCTCGCCACACCAGATTGCCCTGAATGATCTTGGTCATGTCGGTAGGGTCGTTCTGCTTAATTTGCTGTACTGGATCGCCCAAGGTGCTGGAATTGGTCCAACTGGAAAACACATCCGAAATACCTTGGGTAAACGAGGCATTGGACAGATTGGTTTTGCTTTGCAGGTCGAAGGCTTTGACCGTATCGTTGACTAGGCCTTGAGCCAAACGGCAGGAGTTGCTGAACATCTGATTCATCTCCTGGATTTTCTTTTGCAGGTCGGTCATTACTGACGCGCACCAGGGACACATGGCACCGACGGCCAGTTGAAACGCATAGCCCGCCGCATTGCCGGCCACGTTGCGCATCAATTGCACGAATTGGTTGAAGTTGATGAAGCTGAAACTGCCGGCAAACAAATCGATGCCTCCGCAGCCGGCGCTGAACGACGGCGGCACGAATGAAACCAGATTGGTATTGGTGATACCGTTCCGCGCGACCAAACTTCCACCGGTAATCACGCCACGGCGTTGCCCCAAATGCGCGGTCGGGGCCGTGAAATTGGTCATGGTGCCGAACATGCTGTCCATTTCCTGTTGCAAGTCGGCATAGGCTGGAACGGAGCTCTCGACCAACAGAATCAACACGACAACCTGGCGATACCGCAAAGACAATGAAAACGAAATCATGGCGTACTCCCCAAATGCGCACTGCGTTGCAATGCCTGGATCAGTGACAGTGGATCTTGAGTGACCGCAGGGCTGATGCTGCCGGCGACCGGTAATAACATCGGTGTGTTACGAATGCCCTGGGTGGTTTGGTATTGGGATGCATCGATCCAACCGGCTTCCTTGGCCGCCAGCAGAATCCGACCAGTGAGTTCTTCCAACGACAACGCACCTTGCGCCAACGGTACGATTTGCTTAGGCGGTTTCATCAGAAACAGTGCCGGGGTTTGCTCAACACCCAACATTGCAGCCTGACCGTTATCCCGTTTGAACTGACTGAAAAAGCCGTTCGGCATCGGTAAACCATCCAGCGACACTGGATAGATTTTGAAACCGTAGGCGTTTTCCAGCATGGCCAGAATTGGTGCCTGCACATGGCAATAAGGGCAATCGGACCGGAAGAAAAACAAAATGCCGGCTTGCGCAGCAATCGTTTTCAAGGCGCGTTCGGCCACCACGCCGGCCTGATGATTGGCTTCATTGGCCGCATAAGTTGCCACCGGTCGGCGCACGGTTTCATCGAGTTGCGGATCGGACATCACCACGTAACGGGCGGCGTTGGTAAAGCGCTCGGCTTTGTCCATCATCACCCGTTGCAGGTAATAAAACGCTGCGACATTCACGGGACTGGGATCGTCGATGGCCTGGTTCAGGTAATTCTCCAGGTTTTGCTTCAACCAGGCCGAGGACAGTGGCTGGGGTTCTGCAGAAGGCTGCGCAGCTAATTTGTCGTCGTTTTGATCGACAGTCGGCGATTTGATTTCGGGATTGGGCTTTTGCTGATGGGCTTGAATTTCGGGTTTGGTTTTTACAACTGGCTCTGGAAACACCTCATACCAAAACCAGCCGCGCTGCTTGTCTTCGAAATACGACATAGTGGGCGACTGCACCGCCTCATCCCCGCAGACCATCGAGGTCGGCAGCGACAGAACGATCAGGAATGGAAGCAGGACGTTTTTTGGGCTCATAGCCGAATTGTCCACTACACCCCTGATTCGGTAGTTTGCGAAAACTCGCTAATTTTTAAGTTTTCGCAAGTTGTGGCAAAAAAATTGTGTCTTAACCGCTTGAATCAACGAAAACCGCGAAAACATCGACTTCTCACGGCAGGCCGTCAGTCGCAGCTGATTAAAATTCAGCGCGCAGGCGCAAGATTACGATGAAAAAACCTAGTGACATTGGCGTGACGATCGCCTTGGTATGCCTGATCTGGCGAGGCTAACCGAGGACCGGCGAGATCATGGCCGCCCTATACAGGGTTTTTCGTCCAATGTTCATACAGGGAAATGACTGACGATTAGAGTCGCCTCAAGGCCTGACAAGTCGTTGATTCGATGAGACGTTTCGTTAAAAAAACTGGCTAGGCTTTTGACTCGGATTTTGACTTGCTCTGAACACGTAATTTTTCCCAAAAAAGTCACTAGGTTTTTGCAGCGAAAAAACCTGTGGTTAAGAAGAGGTTTTTGACATGAATCCGATCACCGAATCGAACGATCGCATGGCATATGCCGATGAGCGCGTCATCGAGTGGCTGGCCGCCAACGTTGAAGGTCTGCATGGTCAGGCACGTATGCTGGTCGATGATTATTGGCGGCGAGTCAGCCAGGAACGCAAAAAATATCCGGCGTCTCAACGCGGCCGACTGGGTGTCCGAATCCGGCGCCGAGAGAGCGCTTATTCTTTCACCATCGAGTGGTTTTTGATTGCCTCGCTGTCGATCGATGGGCAAACCAAACCGGTGACGCAATACCTCAAAAAGGGCAAAGGCTACCGCTATCCCTTGCAGCAGGTTCTGAAAAAAGAGCCCGATTGGGAAGCCGCACTGGTAGAGGAATTCGAGAACGAGTTTGCCGACCTGCGCAAACAAGTCGATTTATTGGGCAAGTTCCGAGATGCCTTTCATCGCTGTCGGCGTGGACTGAGGGAAGCCCTGGATTGATCGGCAATCTGTTGCGGATGCCATGTTGGCCCGAAGTTATCCACAGGGGCGTAGCCCCTTATATAGATTAAAAAAAGATTATAAATAGATTAGCACCCGTTTTTTCGTGCCGTTAAAAATCGCTGCAGCCCACTCCGGACAAGGCCTACAGCGATTCGAAAAAATGAGCCGAGCGTCAGTCGAATGCCGTGTGTTTTGTCAGTCGAATGCCGTGCTTTGCGTTAGCCGAATGCCGTGGGGTGTCAGTCGAATGCCGTTACCTTGTTAGCCGAATGCCGTGCCTCTGTCAGTCGAATGCCGTGTGCCCGTCAGCCGAATGCCGTGTCGGGGTGGCATCGACCGGGCTAAAAGTGCGTCAGTCGAATGCCGTGCCATTTTGGTTAATGTTGCCTGAGCTCGAGATGCCGTTTTTGTGCTGGTGTGGGTTGTTTTTGGACCTTGACGACATCCTCATCTATTTCAAAGCGCTCAATAGCCCGGATAGTGACCAAGGCCTGCAAGGCTTTGCGCATCCGCAGCTTGAAGTCACGGGGATTTTGGGTGCTACTGCCGCTGAGTTGGTAAAGCGTTTGCAGTTTCAACGGATACGGTGCGGCATGCGACGACAGGAAGCCATGCAGCCATAACGCCAGTGGCTGTTTCCGCAATTGCTGCCGTTGTTCGAATTCGATATGGGTGTAACCGTCTTCGAACAGGCGTAACATCGACTCGGTCAGTTCCACCACATAGCGCTGAGTCGACTCGTCGCGGTGGTAGCGCAAAAAGCCCTTTTCACCAAAGGTCTGTCGGCCGTGGTAGGTGATTTCGACGAAGGCACCGCCCAAACGCGCCATGGATTCTTTTAGCCATTCGTGCTGACTTTTGCCGGTCGAGCGACCCAGCGCCGTCAGCAAGGCATGGGCACTGAAGGTCACGCTAAAGCCCGGCAATTGTGTTCTGGACAGATGCACGATCTGCATCCAGACATCCAGGTCGGACTGATTCAATTGAACCCCCAGATAACGGACTTCGATGCCATCGACAGCCGCCAGCAAGGTGCGCTTTTTGTACGCTATCCGTTCATTGCCCTGCACACCGGCAAACAAGGCACTGCGCAAACAGGCATTTGGCGTGCCGCGCATGCCGGCAGGCCAACTGGGCAGAGTGTCTAGCGGCTCAACACGTCGTGGTTGGGCTTTTTTGCGCTCCGTCAGCAACTGGAAGCGTTCGGTCAGATTGGTCAGTGAGGTCGCAGTTGGTTGAGTCATAGCCACCTCACTTTTTCAAACTACGCGGATCACAATGCCGGGTTGGATCGGTCGGCGGCAGTGGGGGTTTCTCGATCCATTCGCGCTCGGCTGCAGTCAGATCGAGCTGGTGATGGCAGTATTTGCGCCAGGCGCGCTCTACCGCCTGAGGGTCGGGTGTAACCGAGAGCTCATCGCGGTTCTCTCCCTCGACGGTGGCCTCGGTGGCTATCGACAAGACCGGATCCTCCAGCCTGACCACATGTTCGATGGACGATCCACACAATACCGAGCCTCCCAAACGACTGGGTTGCCGGGTGATATCCAGACGCCAAGCCTCGGATGCTGTGGCGGGAATCAGGGATTCGATGACGGTTTCGCCGACTTGAGCAGACGGCGTTGGTAAGGTGTTACAACTCACGCTGAGCAAGGTGGGCAAGATGGCGGCAAACGGGGCGATGCGCATGTTCATGTCGTCTCCAAAACAGTAAGAAGACTCGACACAGTAAGCACTATTTTTTTGGGCTCGATTGCGAAAACTCGATAATTATGCGTTTTTCGAAGATTGACTCAAAAAAATGACTGGCATGATAGCGAGTCATGAAAACCACGCGTTCACCGTTCTCGATTCCTTGGCTGCAACGTTTCTTCGTTGCCGGCAAACCTGCGCCTGAGTTAAATCCAGCCAGCCCGGAGGAAGAGATACCGCGCTATCCGCCGTTCATGAAAGGCTTACCGGCTGCACCGGTGGCCCGTATTCTCGGCACACAAACCGAGTTGATCCAGTCTATTGAGCAGGCCTTGGCCTGTCCGGAATCCCTGTTTCAAAGCATCGTGCTGCCGGTGATCGCGCGTTATGCGGCCTTCAGCCATCTGCTGCCGGCGTCGGAATCGCATCACCATCGCGGTGCCGGCGGTTTGTTTCGGCATGGATTGGAAGTCGCGCACTGGGCAACGTTGGCCTCCCAGGACTGTCTGTTTGCCACCGATGTTACGCCGAAGGCACGTAAAGCGTTGGAACCGCGCTGGCGACTGGCGGTCTGTTTTGCCGGTTTATTGCATGACATCGGCAAACCGGTATCGGACATCGCCGTGACGGATAGACTGGGTGAACATACCTGGAATCCTTGTGATGAAAACCTGACCGATTGGGCTGCGCAGCATCACATCGATCGTTATTTCTTACGCTGGCGAGAGCATCGTCACAAGCGCCATGAACAGTTCTCGGCCCTGGTCATCGAACGCGTATTGACCCGTGAGGCACGCGCCTACATTCTGGCACCCGGTCCGGACATCATGCAGGCCATGCTGGAAACCATTCACGGTCTGGATCGTGGCTCGAAATGCTACGCACTGGTCATGGCCGCGGATTGCAGGAGTGTGGAACGGGATTTGAAAGCCCACTACCACGGCCTGGAATCGGCCATGGGCATGCCGATCGAACGCTACCTGTGCGATGCGATGCGTCGACTGGTCAAATCCGGTCAATGGCTAGCCAACGAAAAAGGCGCCCGCATCTGGCGTTTCCAGGAGGGTCTCCATATCGTCTGGCGCAGCGCCGTCAAAGACATGCTGGCCCTGCTGGACAAGGATCACATCCCCGGCATTCCCCGCGATGAAGATACCTTGGCCGATATTTTGATCGAACGCGGACTGGCTATTCCCAAAACCTTGCCGAACGGCGGACGGTTTCGCTATTGGCGCATGCAAACCGAAACCCTGAACGGCAGCTTGTTCATGTTACGTCTGGCTTCGATTGAACTGGTGTACAGCGGGGAACCGCCGGTAGCGGTGGATGGCATCGAAGTCAGTGAGGTGTCGGAGTCTGCACCTGCCAACCCAGCCAACGCCCCCTCCCAATCCACCAGCCAATCGGCTGCCGATACCAGTGGAGGCAAACGACGAAAAACGAAGACACCTGACAGCGTAATCCAAACAGCGAGCGCTGAACCGAATGTTGCGCAACGGGCTGAGCCGATCATCCCGGTGGATTTAGCCGCCATGTTGGCGATGGATGCCGACGCTGACAGAGACCGTGGGCTACACGATCATGCGGGTCAAGTCTTGGCGGATAGAATCGATCAACAGCCAAACGCTTCAAATAGCGGTTCGGACAGCACGATTGACGCAGAGGCAGCATCGATTTCATCTCAAAATCCTGCGCCGGATCAAAGTGACGTTGCCCGACACTGGCTGGCATCGCAAGGTCAAGCAGGACACTGGCTGATTCAACTGGCCGCTATCGTCACCGCCGAACAGTGGCGCTGGGGCACGGATATTTTGGACGTACAGCAACAGTGCTTGTTGAGTTTTCCCAGAACGCCCGATGCGCTTAAGCTGGAAGCCAACCAGTTTATTCGCACTCTGGAGGAAAAAGGTTGGTTGGTGACCGATGTGCTTTCGCCCATGCGTAAAGTCAGAGAGATCCAGCAAATCCGTGGGGTACTCCTCGCCAGTGAACCGAGCGGCATGTTCAAACAGTTGTTGGCGACCACGACCACGCCCGATGCCCATCGGCCTCAAACGCTCGAATCAGAATCTTCGGTACAGACACCGGAACAGAAGGCCGAACGCACGCCGAAAAATACCCTAAAGCCCTCAGCGCCATCGGCCAGCACGCCGGGAATCCATCCGCCAACGCCTGCTGCATGGTCTCCCGACAATCCAGAACACGTGACGGCCAAGTCATCCAAAGCCAAAGCTGACAAAAAACAGCATTACCGGCAAGCCATCAAAACTTGGATGGAGGAATTGCAACAAACACCGACGCGAACGCCAGCCCCTGGGGATGACTCGGCATGGCTTGATGTGGACGAACAGGCGATAGCGACTTTTCTGAGTAATACACCCGGCTTGACCCGCACGCAGTTAATGCGTGAACTCGGCAGTCATGGTGATTTCCGAAGTGTCGGTACCTGTTTACAACTGCGGCGTACCCCATGAAATCCGATTACGATTACCAGTTTCCCTGGCGGCCGATCTTCGAGGTGTATGCCATCTCGGGTTGGTTGGGCGGTGCCGGATTGGCATATTGGACTAGTCGTTGGTCGGGCTTGCCGCGTGAGCCCTTCGATTGGTTGATGACGGCGTGCGGCGTGATGGCGTGTTGGCGGTTGTCGCCGGCGTTGAATCTTTGGTACCGCAAACGCCTGTTGCGGCAGTTTCGGTTCCAATACCTGGATGCCGAGAAGCTGGTAGCGATGGTGAAACAGCATCCCGAAGCCTTGTGGTTCGGCTGGGGATTCGATTGGGTGCAAAAGCACGCGCAATTGGCCTACGAGATTTTGAAACGCGATGTCTCGACTTTGATACCTAGCGATCATCAACGCATGGGCTCGGCCTGGATACACGGCCTGGAAGTCTCCGAAAGCGATATCCGCCAGCCTTTGCAGCATACCGCCGGCCATACGCTGCTGGTCGGTACTACCGGCGCCGGCAAAACTCGCGCCTTTGACGTGTTGGTGACGCAAGCCGTGTTGCGCGGCGAAGCGGTGATCATCATCGATCCTAAAGGCGACAAAGATTTGATGGCCTCTGCCAAACGGGCTTGCGCCTTGGCCAAGCGACCGGATCGTTTCGTGTATTTCCACCCGGCGTTTCCGGAAGACAGCGTCCGACTCGATCCCTTGCACAATTTCAACCGACCTTCGGAAATCGCCAGCCGTATCAGCGCCATTTCGCCCAGCGAAAGCAGTAACGATCCGTTCAAAGCCTTTGGCCAAAAATCGTTGGATAACGTGATTCAGGGTTTGATGGTGATTGAGGAGCGCCCTACCCTGGTTAAGCTGCGCCGTTATCTGGAAGGCGGCCCTTCGACGTTGGTGATTCAGGCCCTGGAACGCTATTTCGACAACAATCTGGGGCATTGGCGGCAAGAGGCGCGGCCTTACCTGAAAAACGCCAAGGACATCGATTCCAAAGCGGTAGGTTTGGTTCGGTTTTATCGGGAGGTCGTGCAGTACCAACTGCCCAATTTGGATTTGGAAGGCCTATTGTCCTTGTTCGAACACGACCGGGCGCACTTCAGCAAGATGGTCGCCTCCTTGATTCCGATCATGAACATGCTGACCTCGGGCTCTTTAGGCCCCCTGCTCTCCCCTAACCCTCATGATATTGACGATCTTAGGCCGATCACCAATACCGGCCACATCATTGAAAAAGCCCAGGTCGCTTATATCGGTCTGGACTCGTTATCGGATGGCATGGTGGGCAGCGCCATTGGCTCGATTCTGTTGGCCGATTTGGCGGCCGTAGCCGGTGATCGCTACAACTACGGCGTCACGGACCGACCGGTGAATGTGTTTGTCGACGAGGCGGCCGAAGTCATTAACGACCCCTTCATTCAGGTGTTGAACAAAGGCCGCGGTGCCAAGATTCGCCTGTTCATCGCCACCCAGACCTTTGCCGATTTTGCCGCCCGTACCGGTTCCCAGGACAAAGCCCGGCAAGTGCTGGGTAACGTCAACAACCTGATCGCGCTGAGGATCATGGACAGCGAGACCCAGCAGTACATCACCGACAATCTGCCAAAAACCCGCTTGAAATACATCATGCGCACCCAAGGCGTAGCCACTAGCGCGACTAATCCTACGGTGTTTTCCGGCAATGTCGGCGAACGGCTAATGGAAGAAGAAGGTGATTTGTTTGCCCCGCAGTTACTCGGACAACTGCCTGACTTGCATTACATCGCCAAGTTATCCGGCGGCCGGATTGTCAAAGGGCGTTTGCCGATACTGCGTTCGGCCGAAGATCGTCAGGGCGCGAGCTCATGACGCGCAATCTGCTGTTCAGCCTGATGCTTTGGCTACTGGAAGTGATCCTGGTGGCCAGTTTTGTGTCGGACCGCTGGACGCGTGAACTGCAGCGCGCCGAAGACCGGATGATGATCGGCTATTTTGGCGCTGCAAAAGAATCTCAGATCAGACATACCGCGCAGCGCTGGTTTGATCGCTTGTTTGTCACCACCGGCATCCGAGAAAACGTATTCCGCTACTTCATCCCGACCGAGCGCGAACGCCAGATGTCCAAAGGTTTCGAGGATGTGGGACGCAACGATTTGTTTCCCTTTATCGAAAGCCGGCTCAACGTGCTCTGGGACACGATCTTTCAAATGTTCAAGCGCCTGACGACGGCCTGCATCTGGTTGCCGTACCTGGTGGCTGCCTTGCTGCCGTTTGTCGTCGACGGATTGGTGCGGCGCAAGATCAGCCAGACCAATTTCGATTACCCCAGCCCCATGGCGCATCGCTACAGTCTTTATTTGATTCTGGGCGCGCTGTATCTATTGCTGGTCAGCTTGACCTTACCGTTTCCGATTCCGCCACAAGCCGTCCCGGTGGGCGTTTTTGTCGTGGTCTATGCCGTCAACGTGCTGTTGGCCAATACGCAAAAGCGGATTTAGAGGCAGGCCATGGATTTCATCAGGTACCTGGACTGGTCGCCCCTCAGAAAACAAGCACCCATATTAAGTCGCAAGCTCAGCCAAACACTAGATTCACCCCGTCAACCTCTATTCCTTGTGTACATGCTGTCGCGACTACCCCGGTGCAGCACCTGGGATCTTCATTTGCTTAATTCCCCCAGGCGTATTAGCTTTCCCCGAATGTAGAATCGGGGCTGCCTGCACATTGGCTTTTTCGAGGCTTGCTCGGGGTTCATTCGCATTATGGCCTGCACACGCGCGCCGTCACCGTATATCGTGACAGTTTCACTGAAGGCTTCAGCCAGTTCGCTACTGGCGTAATCGTATCGGAATCGATGAGGGTTTGATTCGGAATGGATAGCTGATTTAGGCTGGAATATGTACCATTATGGATGCAACTGAATTAACCGATTGAGAATATTCTATGGCGAAAGGATTCTATAGCTTGGAGAGGTAAAGCGTCATGAAACAGACCATCAGCTTTGTCACCTTGGGGGTTGCTGATCTCGAACGCAGTCGCCGCTTCTATCGTGCGTTGGGCTGGACCGAATCGCCGAGCAGTCAGACAGCTGTCGCCTTCTTTCAAGTTGGCTGCATTGCCTTTGCCTTATTTGGTCGCGAATCCTTGGCTGACGATGCCAATGTCTCGTCCGAGGGCTCGGGATTTCCGGGTTTTACTATTGCACACAACGTGGCTTCCGAAAGCGACGTTGAAACGACCTTGCGGGAAGCAATGGCTGCGGGAGGTCGTTTGATTCGAACTGCAGAAAAAGCACCCTGGGGTGGTTTCCGAGGTTACTTTGCCGATCCCGATGGTTTTCTCTGGGAAGTCTGTTACAACCCGTTCTTTCTCTTGGATGACCAGGGCTTCGTGAAACTGCCAAAGTGAGCGTCGACAGTCGGCTTGTTTATAAAAAATATTTCACCTGAACTACATTCGCCAAGGTCTTGAGTTTTCAAGCTATCGCTATTGGCTCGCAACAACTTGTTGCAGCGTATCGACTTGATATTCCAGTAAAAACTGAAACAATGCACCCCATCGATAACCTGTTGGATTTGATGGAGTGCGCTATGAAAGTTTTACTCGTGGCTTTGACCATGCTGTTTTCTGCAGCGATTTTGCTGGTCGCTGGTTTTCAATTGATTCGCTTGTTCGTCACCGAAGTGGCCGAATTTGTATTGGAAGCTTGGCGTAGTCCAGAATTGCCGTCGGCGCATTGAATTCACATTGTAGGTTCTTCAACCCGTGGAGGTTGAAGGCGACGATTGTTAAAACCTGTGGCGGCTAATGTGGATTAACCGCCATTTAATCTTTTCTCCAATCATAAAACCAGGCCGTGAGATCGAAGGCAACTATCTCTTATACAACCGGTACGCCAGTCCAATCAGCGTGGAGGCAATCAAGCCCATGAGCAATACATAGCCTAGATAAGCATTCGACGCACCAAATAAGGCATTACCCACGGTCGGCCACAACTGGCAAATGGCAAGAGGCGAGTCAACGCAGCGCCCATCCATGTCTCCAGCCACTAGGACTGCTAGCGATTGATACAGAAAGGGATAAACCGCCACTAATGCAATAATTAACGGAAACAAGACTTGAGTATGGCTCATCGACCTGGAATCCAACGGAGATTGTTCCAGTTGATGACCGTCTTTGTGTTTGCTTGCAACCGACTCGACCGTCCGTTGTGCATCAAGCAGGCTGATACCATTCTTGATCCGTATCAAGCGGGCCGCTTCAACTTTATTACCACGCTGTATGGCCAATTCTGCCTCTTGTGGTATCTGAATTTTTCTTGCTTTTCTTTTCACGATGAATCCAACCAAATAAAAATCTAGGCGATTTTACTATGAATCGACAGATCACTGATTGTCATGATCCGGTCTGATGTCTAGCAAAACCAAGATGTTGTGGCCGGTGAGATTATCAGGATTCGGCGGGTGGTTACGAGAAGTTTGGAAACGATGAAGATTATTCGTTCTTTGCTGAAGTTGGCTATTTGAAACCAGGCATTGGTTTTACGCTATCGCCTCCAGTCCTTTTTTGGCGACGAGGGACAAAAGCTTCAGTGATGCGCCTTTTGGATGTTTTTCTCCACGCTCCCATTGGCTAACCAGGCCGGTCGTAACGTTCAGGTGACGAGCAAAGACGGCTTGGCTTGCCTGTTCACGCTGCCGCAACGCGCGAATTTCTTCCGGCTGCAAAGGTTTGACAGGCGTTAGGCACATTTCGTCAAATTCCCGCATAGTACGCTTATCCATGATGCCCGCCTCATGCAGACCCTCAGCGGTTTCATGCACGGAGGCCATCAAACGGCTACGGTATTGTTTTTTCATTGCAGCTCACCTCTATCAATGTCTTATTTGCCAATGCGCAGTTTAATGCTGCTTCGTCATACTCCAGCATGACAGCCGCCAATTTCCGCAAAGCAACCAGTTCATCTATGGTGGCTTATTCATTTTTGGCAAAACCATGCACAAAAACGCCAGTGAACCGATGCGGAACAAGATCAGGGTGCGAAATCCGCTCGATTTACCACCACCGCTACGGACGACACGTTGTTGAATGACGCCGCCGCCTAAATCAGCATCCAGTAATCCCTTTTCGGCATCACTGACTGCCTTACAGAGGCTTGAATCGTCTATTCCTGATTTTTTGGCAAATCGTATGAATGCCTTGTTTTTGAATTGAATATTCGCACGCCTGCTCTGCTTTACCCCTCACCCCAACGCCACAAACGCCATCACCCAAATACTGATCACCATCAGGAAGTTCTCCAAACCGGCTTGAATGGTCTGTTGCCTGCGGTATTTCTCCATCGCTATCAAGCTGGCTTTTTGGTCACGCATGTGGACGAGTGGACGGTTCATGGTGTGCTCCTTATCTAGTGTGGACGCTTGTAGCTGCGCATCTGGCCCACCAATACGCCTTGGATTTCCACCTGCTGCGGCTTGTAGCGCATGGCTTCCATCTTGGAGTTGGCGGGGATGAGCAGGGTTTCGTGCGGGTATTGCTCGATGTATTTCAAGGTAGCTTCGGCCTTGTCGACCAGGGCCACCACGATCTCGCCGTTGCGGGCATGGCAACGTTGTTCGATGACGACCCAGTCGCCATCGTAGATGCCGGCCTCGATCATCGAATCGCCTTGTACCTTCAGGATGTAACAAGGGTTTTCGGTTTTGAGTTCGTCCGGAATCACCATGTAGCGCTCGTCGGCTATCGCCTCGATGGGCCTACCGGCGGCAATCTTGCCGACGTAACGCACTGAATGCGGCGAGGTTTGCCGGTGTTTGCCGATGTCCAAAGCCTTTTCGGTCAGCCGGACGCCGCGGTGCTTGCGGTCGAATGGTTCGACCAAGCCGGCCTCGACCAAGCCTTGCATCAGTAAATGCAAGGAACCGCGCGACTTCAAGCCCAGCGCCGTGCACAGCTCTTGCAACGAGGGCGGATGCGCGAAGGCATCTTGGTTCTGCAGCAAAAAATCGAGGATCTCGCGTTGTTTTCGGGTCAAGGCATCCATGGTTATAGTTCTTGTTTGGTTTTTATTAAAAATAGCATAGCGCCATTAAAAGAACAATACTAGAACTTTTATTATTTCATTGGTAACCTTTACCCAAACCCTGATTTTCACCGGTTACCCCTATGCCGCTTGTCCGCTTCCCCAAACCCAAGAAACCCTTGAACGCGCTGTTGCCCGCTTGGATTTGCAGGCCGGCCAGCCACCCCAAACCGTTGCGGCTGCCTTTGTTCGGCGGCAAGGTCGCGGCAGGCTTCCCGTCGCCGGCGGACGACTACGTCGACAAGACCCTGGACTTGAACGAGCTGCTGGTACAAAAACCCGCTGCCACCTTCTTCGTGCGCGCCCAAGGCGAATCGATGCTCGGCGCTGGCATTCACCCCAACGACATTCTGGTCGTCGATCGCTCTATCGAGCCCGCAGCGGGCAAGATCGTCATTTGCGCCTTGAACGGTGAACTGACGGTCAAGCGCCTGGCTTCGGAAAACGGACAATGGAAGCTGAAAGCCGAGAACCCGGCTTACCCCGACATCGAGCTAAACGACGAGCTGGATATGCTGGTCTGGGGCGTGGTGACCAACGTCATTCATCCCGTTTGATGCAACGGCGCTTGGCCCTGGTCGATTGCAACAATTTTTACGTGAGCTGTGAACGGGTATTCAGGCCCGACTTGATCGGCCAGCCGGTGGCCGTGCTCAGCAACAACGATGGTTGTGTCGTGGCCCGTAGCCAGGAAGTGAAGGACCTTGGCATCAAGATGGGCGTGCCGCTGTTCCAGATACGGCATTTGGTCGACCAACACGACATCCGGCTGTTTTCGTCCAACTACGCGCTCTATGCCGACATGTCTTCCCGCGTCATGGCCACCTTGGAAGAATTCGCACCCAGCCTGGAGGTGTATTCCATCGACGAGGCCTTTCTGGACTTGTCCGGCGTTTACCCGTGCCAGCAAAACCCGATAGCCTACGGCCAGCGCATCAAGCAGGCCGTGTTTCGCGCGACCGGCATTCCGGTAAGCGTGGGCCTGGGGCCGACCAAAACCCTGGCCAAGCTGGCGAATTTCGCGGCCAAGAAGTGGAAAAAAACCGGCGGCGTGCTGGACTTGTCCGACCCGGTGCGGAGGGAAAAGCTGATGAAGATCGTGCCGGTCGGCGAGGTGTGGGGCATTGGCCGCAAGATCGCCGCGCGCCTGGAACAGCTTGGCATCAATTCCGTTTGGGACTTGGCCAGCCAGCCGCCCGAGCGCATTCAAGCGCAATTCAGCGTCGTCGTGTCCCGCACGGTGTTGGAATTGAACGGCATTTCTTGCCTGGAGTTGGAGGAGATAGCACCGAACAAGCAACAAATCGTCTGCTCGCGCAGTTTCAGCCGCAAGCTGACCGCATACAGGGAACTGTCGGCGGCGCTGGCCGAGTTCGGCTCGCGCGCGGCGGAAAAGCTCAGGAAGCAGCGCTCTGTCACAGGTTGCATCACGGTGTTCATCCGCACCAATCCGTTCAACCCCAACGAGCCGCAATACCAGCGCGCGGCCAGCGCCAAGCTCGACGCTGGCACCCAGGACAGCCGCGTCATCGTCGCCACGGCCAACCGCCTCCTCGAAGCGATTTACAAGCCCGGCTACGGCTACAAAAAAGCCGGAGTGCAATTGAGCGCCATCCAGCCGGCAACGGCGCCGGCTCAGTTGGATTTATTCGACCTGGCCGATAGCGACTTGCCGGCGGAAAACCGCGAGTTGATGCAAGCCATGGACCGGATCAATCGGCGCTATCCGAAGGCTATTGCCCTCGCCGCTACGGGCATTGACAAGAGCTGGAAGCCCAAGGCGGAGCGGATTTCGAAGCGCTATACGACGGATTGGAAAGAGCTAGTTATTGTGAAGTGAAGCATGATGAGAGGAGTTTATGAGTCGTGAAACGGCCATTGCTATCCTTTGCGAATAGGCCGTCGGTTATGCCGTTTAAGCGCGATTCTTGACAATCGAACAGGAAAAAACGTAGTTTAGGTCGGTCTGAATAATATTTTATTAGGCCGCACCTATGTACAGCTACGTACTCTTAGCCCACATTCTGGCTGCAACTGTATGGACTGGCGGGCACTTGGTGCTGGCTTTCACAGTTCTTCCTCGCGCATTGGCAGCACAAGATCCAAAGATATTGCTCGATTTCGAAGCAGGGTTCGAACGCATCGGTATGCCGGCTTTGTTTGTTCAAGTTGTCTCGGGTCTGTGGATGGCCCACCTGTTAGAACCCGATTTCTCCAGCTGGATTACCATGAACTCTCTGCAGGGCAAGCTTATCGCGCTTAAGCTCACCTTGCTAATCGTCACCATCCTCACCGCGCTAGACGCCCGGTTTCGTGTCATTCCAAATCTCAGTGCATCAACCCTTCCTGCAATGGCGCACAGAGTCATTCTAGTCACCATTGCCTCAGTAGGGTTCGTACTGGTTGGGGTTTCATTTCGAGGGGTCCTACTGGCATGACTCATGCCCACGGTGCTTATGTGTTGCGACCTGCAATCAAAAACCCATAAACCAGCAATCAGCGCATTTCTCGACCGGAATTAAATACAACTGACGGGCGTTCAAACCGGGATTATTTGCAACTGAAATATGTCACTGTCCATCGGCGGCAGCCGGCCAAAAGCGGGCTGCCCCGTTTTAGTGGTATTGACAGCAGCTGATTCAATAGCCGCCGGTCAGTTTAGCTATCGATGCTTGATTACAAGACCTATATGACCCCGGATTTTTTTATCAAAATATTGCATGGGAATGCGGAATGTCAGCTTTATCATTTGATTTGCCGATATTAAATTCCAATAAAAATCGTTTGTCTTATATTAAATGGGTTTCTATAGTGACCTAGAATCACAATCGCGAATTTGGCTAGCGGCAATGTGCAACTTTTTGCGGGAGTTCATGTAGCCGAACCGGTAACGGTATGAGGCGGTTTGTATCCCAAAGAGCTACTGGATTCCGGGGACGATGTCCCCTCTGGTTGTGCGACAAGGCGTGCTCACGACATTGCCTTCCCAGTCTGAAAAATTGGCGGCGGGCATCCGGAACTGATGCGTGTCACTAAAAGAGAGGCAGGAACAGCGGTGAAGAATATCTACGCCGATGTGTTCAATGTCCGTCAGCCCGTATAGCATGTACTTGCGGCTATTTTTTGTGCTTTTTAACAAAAGTCAGGGGAGTTCGCCATGTCCAGATACACCGTCAAACTGAAATGCAACCGCGAAATTGCTGAAGGAACTATGGCGTTTCATTTTGAGAAGCCTGCGGATTTTACCTTCAAAGCAGGTCAATTCGGCAGCCTGACGCTGATAAATCCCGCTGAAACAGATGCCGAAGGCAATACGCGAGCGTTTTCGTTTGCCAGCGCGCCTTACGAAGACGACCTTATTTTTGCGGCCCGTATGCGTGATACGGCATTTAAGCGGGTATTAAAAACCCTGCAGCCCGGCACCGAGGTGATGTTAGATGGACCTTATGGCTCGTTCACCCTACATAACAATGCCAGTGTTCCGGCGGTTTTTCTTACCGGCGGTATAGGCGTTACACCGGTAAGAAGCATTGTGCTGCAAGCCTTGCATGATCGGGTTTCGCACCGAATCCTTGTCTTTTATGCTAATCGAAGACCGGAAGATGCGGCCTTTCTGGACAATTTGTCCACAGCACACGCCAACAACCCCAATTATACCTTTGTCGGCACTATGGCCGAGATGGAAAAGTCCAGTCGCGAATGGCATGGCGAAACCGGGTTTATCAATAAAGCCATGCTGCTGAAGTTCATCGACGATCTGACGCTGCCCATTTTTTACATAGACGGTCCTGCCCCAATGGTAAAAGCGATGCGTGATATGTTGAGCGAAGCGGGTGTCGATGAAGACAACATCCGCACGGAAGAGTTTTCAGGTTACTGATGAAAGCTGAAACACCATGAATGTTGCCGCGCAGCCCTTAATGACAAAAACTCCTGATTTGTCTCCCTGGTGGCTGCGCACGGTGCTGATCGTGATGGTGCTGGGCTTTGCAGGCCTGATCGTCATAACATCGCTGGCCTATCGCAATGCTCCGCCGATTCCGGCCCAAATCGTTGATGCACAAGGTGTTCGCCTGTTTTCCGGTGACGAAATCAAAGAAGGCCAGGCTATCTTTCTCAAATACGGGTTGATGAACAACGGCAGTATCTGGGGTCATGGCGCATACTTGGGGCCAGATTATTCGGCCGAGGCATTGCACCGAATCGGCGAGAACACCGCCACTATCATTGCCCAGCAGCAATACCAACAGCCACTTTCCTCACTCACGCCCGGCCAATTGGCCGCCGTGTATGCACAAACCGCAGTCGAGCTAAAGACCAATCATTATGATGCCGCCAGCGCAACGTTGCGTCTGACCGTGCCGGAGACATCCGCCTATCGTAAGCAGATCGCTTATTGGACGGATTATTTCCTGAATCCTGAACGGAATGGCGGACTCAAACGTGGATTGATCAGCGATCCGACTGAACTGCGCCAGTTTACCGCCTTCATCACATGGACTGCCTGGGCCTCGGTGGCCAACCGCCCCGGCGAGAACTACTCCTACACCAACAATTTTCCATACGACCCCAGCGTCGGGAATATGCCCGTTCCCGGTGCGCTGTTATGGAGTGCGTTGAGCCTTATCGTGCTGCTGGCCGGTATTGGAATCGTACTTCTGATGTTTGGAAAATTCGATTATCTTGGCTGGATTAGCACAGGACATCATGTACATCCTCATCTGTTGCCTGGGCAAGCCAGTGCCGGTCAACTAGCACTGGTGAAATTTTTCGTGGTGGTGGCGCTGCTGTTTCTTGCTCAGACCTTGGTGGGCGGTGCAACGGCGCACTATCGCGCCGATCCAGGCAGTTTTTACGGCCTTGAGCTGGAGAAGCTATTTCCCAGCAATCTGATGCGCACCTGGCATCTACAAACCGCGGTTTTCTGGATTGCCACCGCTTTTGTCGCCGCAGCCTTGTTTCTCGGTCGTTCACTGCGCAATGATGAACCTCGCTGGTTCGCGGGCTGGGTTCATCTGCTGTTCGGTGCTTTCGCCGTGGTCATAGGCGGTAGCCTGTTAGGCGAGTGGGCGGGGATTTCACAAATGCTGGATCAATGGTGGTTCTGGCTTGGCAACCAGGGTTGGGAATACCTGGAGCTCGGCCGTCTGTGGCAGTACCTGCTTATCGCCGGTCTGCTGGCGTGGTTTACGCTTTTATTTAAGTTGCTACAGCCTGATACCCTGAACGACTCAGAAGCGAAACCTTTAGTCAGGCTGTTCCTGCTAGCTTCCTTGGCGATTCCGCTGTTCTACATCCCGGCACTCTTCTTCGGCGCAAAGACCAACTTCACAGTGGTCGATACCTGGCGCTTCTGGATCATTCATTTATGGGTCGAAGGTTTCTTTGAATTCTTTGCCACCACGCTGGTGGCGCTGCTGTTTTATCAACTGGGTCTTACCCAGCGCAACGTTGCGCTTCGAGTGATTTACCTCGACGCCATCCTCTATTTCGTCGGCGGCCTGATTGGTACCGGCCATCACTGGTATTTTACCGGCCAGAGCAGCGTCAACATGGCGCTGTCGGCAATGGTCTCGGTACTGGAAGTAGTGCCCTTGACGCTGCTGACTCTGGACGCCTGGGATTTCGTGCGCACCACACGCGCTGACTGCGACGTCTGCGGCAAACCGGTAGCCATACCGCATAAATGGACGTTCTATTTCTTGATGGCCGTCGGCTTCTGGAATTTCGTCGGTGCCGGCATCTTCGGCTTTCTAATCAACCTGCCTATCGTCAGCTATTATGAAGTCGGAACCCAACTGACACCCAACCATGGCCATGCCGCGATGATGGGGGTATTCGGCATGCTGGCACTGGCACTGATGGTATTCGTGTTGCGCCAGACCAGCTCCGATTTGCGCTGGGTCGACATCGAGAAATACGTAAGGGTCGGATTTTGGGGCTCCAATGTTGGCCTGGCTCTGATGTTAATCATGAGCTTGTTCCCCAGTGGCGTGTTGCAAGTTTGGGATGTCGTTCAGCATGGATACTGGCATGCGCGCAGCCTTGATTACATCGGCAGCGAAAGGTCGCGCCTGATCGAATGGCTACGTCTGCCCGGTGATCTGGTATTTATCCTGTTTGGCGCCATACCGTTGGCAATCGCATCCATCAAAGGCTGGCTGGATGTGCATTAGCTTGTGTCTGATAAATTTAAACTTATGAGGAAATATTCATGGCCACGCATCACGCATCACCAGGTGAAATTGTTGACTTGGCAACTTGGGCGCAAGACGTACCAAACGAAAAAACTAAAGTCATTGTGAAAACAGATGAAATGGAAATGGTTCGCCTGGTTCTTCCGGCAGGCAAAGAATTTGCTGATCACAAAGTATCAGGGCCGTGTGTGATTCATTGTCTAACCGGGGAAATTGAGTGCGTTGCAATAGGAACTACTCAACTATTGGCATCCGGCCAGCTACTTTATTTAATGCCCGATGATCCGCACTCAGTTAAAGCAGTCGTTGATTCGGTTGTTTTGCTCACGATTATCTTTAAAGATTAAATGGTTAGTGCTTGGCCTGGTAATTTTCAAATATGCCACTGCACCATACCTCGTGATTACTCTTTTAAATCAACCGGCGAATCCAATTCACAAATGCAACAGCCAGAAAACCATAGCATCAAGATTAAAAGGGTATACGAATTGCCGGACCAGCATGACGGCCGGCGCATTCTCGTGGATAGGCTCTGGCCGCGTGGTTTAACAAAGGAAAAAGCAGGTATTGATTTATGGCTGAAAGATATCGCTCCCAGCACCGAACTGCGGAAATGGTTTGACCATGATCCTGGCAGGTGGGAAGAATTCCAGGATCGGTATCTCGTTGAACTCAAGGACAATCACGAGCAAATCCGGCTCTTAAAACAAGAACTGGACAAGGGTATCGTCACGCTCGTCTATGCAGCTAAGGACGAAGAGCATAACCAAGCGATAGTGATCCAGGAAAATGCCTGGCTTTTCCGTTAGCTGGAGAGAACAACAAATGTACCGCTATGGTTTGTTCGCCTGTCGTGAGGAACGTCACCCATGAGCGCATTTGAATCTTTGCTAACCGAGGTGCAAGACTGCTGTATTTGCGCAGCATATCTGCCGCACGGCCCCCGACCCATTCTACAGATACATCCGCTGGCTAGAGTGTTGATTGCCAGTCAAGCACCCGGCAGAAAAGTTCATGAATCCGGTGTGCCTTTCGATGATGCCAGTGGTAAGCGTTTGCGTGAGTGGATGGGGGTGACGCGCGAAGTCTTTTCTACCAATGGGCCTTTGTTTTCCCGGCACGGGTAAATCCGGTGACCTTCCTCCACGGTCTGAATGCGCGGCGGCATGGCGCGACCAACTTCTCGGTCACCTGCACCATCTTGAAGTGACGTTGGTCGTTGGGCAGTATGCACAGGCGTATCACATCGGCGAAGCACGCGCGTCACTTACCGAGACGGTTCGAGGCTGGCAATCCCATTGGACCGAGATAATCCCCCTTCCGCATCCAAGTCCGCGAAATAATATTTGGCTTAGCCGAAATCCTTGGTTCGAGAAGGAGTTGCTCCCCATGCTTAAGCAGCGAGTAACCGAGGCACTCGAAAGATGAAGGCGAAGCTATCCTTTTTTCTTTTGGGTATCCAAAGCATTGCCGTGGACTGCTTCATCTACTCAAGTTACTAATCCATTCTGGAGAATCATCATGGCCAATTTTAAAAAGTATCAGTGCAGGGAATGCGAACATATCTATGATGAAGCAAAGGGCGATCCCGATAGCGGCCTTGCTCCCGGAACCCTTTGGGCCGACATACCCGATGACTGGTCTTGTCCGATCTGTGGCGCACCTAAAGATTTTTTTAAACTGATGGAATAAGCCATCACTTCACTCGTGACAACAAATCTCGAAAATATCGGGCTTCTGTCTCTTTAGTACAACAGATTGAAAAGGTGAATTATGCAAGCAGAAAACACACCCAAGGCCAAAGGACTCAATGGCGCCGAAATCGCCAGGGTCAGCGAGTTGGTCAACTACCAGGACGGCTCAATCGTCAGCCGCGAAATTGTCAAAAAGCCAACGGGTAACGTGACCATCTTCGCTTTCGACGAAGGACAAGGCCTGAGCGAACATACGGCGCCCTTCGACGCCCTGGTGCAGGTGTTCGAAGGCGAAGCGGAAGTCAGCATCGCAGGTATACCCAATCACTTGCATGGAGGGGATATGATTCTCATACCCGCGCAGCAACCGCACAGTCTTAAGGCGCTGAAGCAATTCAAGATGATTCTTACGATGATTCGATCCTGAATCTGGATTATCAGAAGTCTCGACACGATGTAATTCAGTTCAGCTAAGCAACCGGGATCACCTCGCGAAGAAACGATGTTAAAAGGCGATCCAAAGGTGTTTTCTCATTGAGAGTATTTGGCTTTAGAATCGGAGAGCAAGATGGCAAACCCGAGAGTACTTGCAGTAGTATTGGCCGGTGGCGAAGGCACTCGTCTGAACCCGCTTACGGCAGAGCGTTCCAAGCCAGCAGTTCCTTTCGGCGGACGGTACCGCATCGTCGATTTTGTGCTCAGCAATCTAGTTAATTCCGAAATCCACTCGATCTATTTACTGGTTCAGTACAAATCCCAATCACTGATCGAGCACATACGACGGGCATGGTCGGTTACGAATATCATTGCGGATCACTTCGTTACTGTCGTGCCTGCCCAGATGCGCGGTGGCCCGGAATGGTTCCAGGGCACTGCTGACGCCGTCTATCAGAACCTGGGGTTGATAGAACATCACCGCCCCGACATAGTGGCAGTCTTTGGAGCCGATCACATCTATCGCATGGATATTAACCAAATGGTTCAGTTTCATTTGGACCATGAGGCCGATATGACGGTGGCAGCCTTGCCTGTGCCATTGGATCAGGGTCACAACTTTGGCATCATCACTCATGATAGTTCGTTCCGAATCATTGATTTTCAGGAAAAACCAGCGCAACCCAAGCCTATTCCTGGCGATCCGCAACACTGTTTTTCCTCAATGGGTAATTACCTGTTTAAGACCCATGTGCTCATTGATGCTTTGGAAGAAGCTCATGCTCGAGGAGAAAAAGATTTCGGCCATGATGTACTACCCAGACTGATTCGCACGCACAAGGTCTGCACTTATGATTTCACCTCCAACCGGATCCCAGGCGTAAAAACTTATGAAGAACCCTCTTATTGGCGCGATGTTGGCAACCTTGATGCCTATCATACAGCCCATATGGACCTGCTTGGACTGGAGCCTCGGTTCGATACCTTCAATCCCGATTGGCCCATTTATTCTGATCACTATTTCGGGCCGGAAGCCAGGATCATTAGCGGTGAAATTCGAAACAGCATTATTGGCGGAGGGACCATTATCAATGGGGGCAATATTCGTAATTCGGTGATCCGGCATGAGGTAATGATCGAGCGCGACGTCGATATTGAAGATTGCATCATCATGGACTACAACTTCATAGGCAGTGGCTCCCGTCTTCGTCGTGCCATCATTGGCCGATATAATCTCATCGAACCGGGCACTGTGATCGGCTATGACCCCACGATTGATCGGCAACGCTACCCTATTAGCCCATCCGGGATTGTAGTCGTACCTAAAGGTAAGCGAGGACAAATCCGAGTTTATTGACTGCCACGCTGGGTCAGGCAGGCCAGGAAGGATTCAATTCTCTTGCGCGATTTTTGGTATTTTGCCAACAGCAAACGGCGCCGCTGAATATAGAAAACATGTCCTTCCATATTTGCATAGTCACCATCACAAAAGCCATGCGACATACAAGAAGCGACTGTCGATTACGATTCCAAAGCTGTGGCAACTTCCGAAGATATAAAAACCGATAGTCTTCATGCCTAGGCTGTTGGTCCTATGCGGCGGCAGCGCCCAACAATTTGCTACAGGCATGACAAGCTTGATGAGGTGCTCTCTGAGTTCAAACTTTTACCAGAACCACACCACGATTCCGACCCCGTATAATTTCTTATTTCAGCCGAGCAAAGGGATGCAGTCCGAACCGCATCCTCGCGCTGCGGAGTCAGCCGATATGCCAGGGCGATGAAGCACACCGCGCGTCGGCGTGACGCTGACGATCACTTCGGAACCGCTGCCGATCACGCATCCTTCACCGTCGACAATGAGACTGTAACCCACGGCCTCGATCGACGGCCACAGCAAGCTGACCAATGGGCGAGCCGCGACATTGGCAGTGCTGCGCGTGCCGGCGCTCGTCAGAATGCGGTCTCCCTGCCATTCGATCGACACGGCTACCGCATGGGGTCGGCCGTCGCCGCCCTGGGTCAACAGATAAGGTTGGGTGCCGAACCGCGCGCTTTCCGCGCGTAGCTGATCAATAGGAAGCACATCGCTCATACGAATACCTCGAATCATTTTTCGGTATAGATGCCGTCCTCAAACTAACATCCAACTATCTTTTAGGGAAACCCACCGTCTGCGCCAACAATACTTGTTGATCATGGGACAATTCCAATGCCTCCGCGATGGCGGCACGGTCTATCCATGCCCGGATGACCGTAGACAACCCGGCGCTCGCGGAAAATAAATAGACATTTTGCGCAATGGCACCTGCCGCTGCAGAAGCATATGATTCCCGCTGAGTGACCGGCACCATCGCCAGGCGCCGATAATCCGCAATATAAACCAAATCTAGCGGGGCTTCATCGACAAAGTCTTGATAACCCGTGATGCGTCTCAGGTCTTGTTTCACCATCAGGTCGAGAGCATGTCCGTGAGCATCGTACAGATAGGCGCCCTCAGGCAATGCGACATAAACATCGATCTCCTGCGCGTTTAAAGCCGAAGGCGCGGTACGCCCTCCATCTGGCCTATTAACGCCATAAGCCGCCCACAACAAGTCGGAAAGTAGCTGCAACGGCAAAGCATCAGGAGCAAACCCACGCGCTGAACGGCGTTTTAGCAACGCCTCCATCAGCGGGAGCCCACCCGCTTTCTCTAGTGGAGGCAGCGCGATCGATTCCTTCGATTTCCCCCGAACGGGTCCGGGACGCAGTTGCCCCATTATTCCCAATGCCAATTTGGTCAAAGTGTTCACGGTGGCCTCTCCAGGTTTAGTGAAGTAAGAAGAACTGAATCGGTTATGCCACTTTGAACGCAATGACCTTCACAAAATTGCAAAGTTTAGACTTTTGCTCAAGGTCAGCGTATCGAATTTAATCGATTTACCAAATTCGTCACCCGCCGCCCCGATTTTTGCGTCCTCACCGCCATGCCAAGGCCTTCGGTTCGCAGATCAGCACCACCCATTGCTTGCCCCGCGTCACGCCGGAAACGTCATACATTTTTTCCGCATTCAGCGCTGCGACAACCCGCCGCGCGGCAATGCACCGCATTTTGGCGCCAAAACCGTTCTGATAAATTAAACACGCTCGTTCGTTGGGGGGAACGTAACAGGGTAAGTTCAAATCCATTTTTTAAGGAATGAAAGCATGAAAAAATCCGTGGTTACCTCAATGTCCATCCTTGCGCTGGCCTTGGCCGGCTTGGCGATGTTCAACAGCAGCATTGCCGGCGAAACCAACGAAGACGCCAAATCGGTCGCCTGGTTCGTTGCCAATATTCAAGAGGCCCGTCAACAAAATAGAGTGTGCTACAACACGCCCGACCTGCAATCCACGCCCAACTGCGTCAACGCTTTACACGCCTTGGAAATCAGCTTCAAAGGCGGCAACTAATCCTTTCAGCCCGTTTCTCGATAGTACCCAACCTACCCGATGGCAGGTTTAGCTTGGTATGCGCGTAGTATCCTTCTCATATCCGGCCGCGTGCCGGATTTTTTTCGCCGAACAGAATGAAAACGATGCGCTGGGCCACGAATCCCAGGCCCGTTGGCGGCATAATGGCAAACCGGGCCTGGACTGGCGATCAATGTCGGCTGGAGTCAGTGTCATAATCCCCTGTTTTTAACCCAAAGGAGTCCTCATGAACAAATCCGAATTGATCGATAGCATCGCCCAACACGCCAATCTGACCAAGGCCGATGCCGGCAAAGCCTTGGACGGATTGATCGATAGCATCGAAAACACCCTGAAACTGGGCAATAGCGTAGCCCTGGTGGGTTTTGGCACGTTTGAGATTAAACACCGTGGCGAAAGAAAAGGCCGTAATCCGCAAACCGGCGCCGAAATAACCATAGCGGCGGCGACCGTGCCGAGCTTTAAACCGGGCAAGGCCTTGAAGGACGCTGTCAATGGATAAGGCCGCGAAAGAAAAACGGTTACGCCATTCGAGCTATTGCATTCCTGCCCTAAAGGCTTAACGTACTATTTTTTCCGAATTCTGTGACCATCCTAAACCAAACCGATGACAGACTCCGCCTGGACTAAACAAGGATCAACTCTAAGCCTCAATAACGCGTGCAAGGAGTTTGGCCTTTCCGAACAAGAAATCATTCATTCCATCAAACAAGGCAAATTGCAATATCGGCTCAATTACGCGCATGGCAACCCCTATTACAAATTACTCAGAACCGAGGTTCAGGCATTGGCCCAGGCATTATATGGCGATGATTACTTGAAAAGGC